>NZ_NFMA01000001.1 GCF_002161175.1 Flavonifractor sp. An100
ATGGGCACTTACCTGATCCTGCTGGTGGGCGACGGAGAGTATCAGGTGATGGATTTTGGCCAGGGGGTCAGCCAGGACGGGTTTGAGGAGGGCGACCAGGTCAAAATCACATACACAGGGTCCCTGGACGACGAGGAGAATGCACCGGTCATCGTAACCATGGAGAAGATCAACTAAAAAACCTTGTGGTCAAGCAGGAATTTCATAAGAAAAGGGATGCCGACGATACTTCGCCGGCATCCCTTTTGTTTGTCAGAGGAGTGCATCAGGGACAGAGCTTCTCTTGGTCAGGTATCAATCTTTTCTCAACAGAGCCAGCAGGACCTCCAGACTCAGGTTCTGGTCCCCTGCTATGCGGGCCAGGTCCTCATATTCATACTTGGACCGGGAGACTCCGTAACCGGAGGAGTCCTTGCGGCGGACGGGTCCATAAGGAGTGTCCAGGGTGGTGAAGGTACGGTGGAGCACATAGCGCTGGTAGCGTGCCTCCCGAATCCCAAGGGTCGTGGTATGCTGAAACAGCTGCTCCACCATCTTCTGGCGGTCCTCACTCCGGCACAGTACACAGATCAGGGTACCGGGGCGTGATTTTTTCATGCCAATGGGAACGGTGTACACGTCCAGAGCGCCCTGACCCAGCAGGTGCTCCATGGCAAATCCGATTTGCTCGGGGGTCATATCGTCCACATTGCAGGATAGCTCCAGCACGCCGTCGGTCTCCTCCTGGGCATCACCCAGCATGGCGCGGATGCAGTTGGCGGCAGGGAAGTCTTTCTTGCCCATTCCATATCCCACTGCCCGAGGACGCATTACCGGCATGGAGCCGAAGCGGGTAGCAAAGTGCTTGAGCAGAGCGGCCCCGGTGGGGGTGCAGAGCTCTCCGGCAATCTCACCTCCGTAGATGGGCACGTCGGTCAGCAGAAAAGCGGTAGCGGGGGCGGGCACGGGGAGGATCCCGTGGGCGCACCGTACCTGGCCGCTGCCTACGTGGATGGGGGAGACTACCACCTGGTCAGGGGCGAGACGGTCCATGAGGAGACAGACCGCCACAATATCGGCAATGGCGTCCATAGTGCCTACCTCGTGGAAATGAATCTGGGTGACCGGCATGCCGTGGGCGTGGCCCTCTGCCTGAGCCAGCAGCTCATAGACGGCCATGGCGTTTTCCTTTACTTGGGGCGGTAGGTTGGGTAGGCCCAGCACAATGTGGCGAATGTCCTCCAGGCTGGTATGCGTGTGGGAGCCGTGGGAGTGGGTGTGGGGGGTGTCGTGGTCATGGTGCGGGGCGTGGTCGTGGTGGTGTTCCCCGTGGCTGTGCTCCTGGTCGGGAGCATGGCAGTGGTCGTGGTGGTGCTGGTGGGAGTGGTCTAGACTCTCCTCCTCCTGGCCATGAATGGTCACCGACATATGGGTGCCGGTGATGCCGCACTTGACGCTGGTTTCCCGGGTAAAATGAACGCCGGGCAGGCCCAGGGAGTTAAGCTGCTGGAGCACGTCCTCCGGATTGGGGAGAAGCTCCAGGAGAGCGGCGGTAAGCATATCGCCGGCCGCGCCCATGCTGCAATCCAAATAAAGAATGTTCATGGCTTACTGCTCCTTTGTTGCATCCATATGGTTGATCATGCTGGCTAAGTAGCCAGCGCCAAAGCCGTTGTCAATGTTCACCACACTGACGCCGCTGGCGCAGGAGTTGAGCATGGACAGCAGGGCGGCCAGGCCGTGGAAGGATGCCCCATAGCCCACACTGGTGGGTACTGCGATGACGGGGCAGTCGGCCAGTCCGCCAATGACGCTGGCCAGCGCCCCCTCCATCCCGGCAATGGCGATGATGACACTGGCGCTGAAAATATCATCCAGGTGGGCCAGCGTCCGGTGCAGGCCGGCTACACCCACGTCGTAGAGCCGCACCACCTCGTTGCCCAGGATCTGAGCGGTGAGGGCGGCCTCCTCCGCCACCGGGATGTCGCTGGTTCCGCCGGTGGCCACCACGATTTTCCCAATGCCGTTGGGAGACGGCATGGGTCCAATGATGCCGATTTTAGCGTCAGGGTGGTAATCCAACTGGTGGGTACGGCCTACTTCCTGGGCGGCCTGGGGGGACATGCGGGTGATCAGAATGGTCTTCTGACCGTGGGACAGCAGCACATCCAGGATACCGGCAATCTGTTCCGGGGTTTTCCCTGCCCCGTAAATGACCTCCGCCACCCCCTGGCGGATTTTTCGGTGGAGGTCCACCTTGGCGTAGCCGATGTCGGCAAAGGGCTCGGCCTTGATTTTTACCAGAGCGTCCTCCACCGACAGATCGCCGGAGTGGACCGCTTCCAGGATACGTTTGATTTCGTTGTTCATCTCCGTACCTCCAGATCCAGTAGCACTGCGCTGTAATAGGGTTTGAGCCGGCTGAGTAGCTGCTCCCGCTTGTCTAGCAGCAAGGAAAGCTGGTGACTGGGCAGCTGCAGCCTGGCGCAGTTGCCCAAAAGCCGGATGCGAAAGTCGGTAAATCCCATGGAAAACAAGATGCCCTCCGCCTGCTCGGTGCGCTGAAGATCCTGGAGGGTGATGGCCTGACCGGTGGGAATCCGGGTGGCCAGACAGGCGTAGGCGGGCTTGTCCCAGGTAAACAGCCCGGCCTGGCGGGAGCGGCTGCGAATTTCCTCCTTAGTCAGGCCGCACTCCCTTAGGGGGGACCGGACGGACAGCTCCGCCAAGGCCCGCATCCCCGGCCGGTCACCTGCCTGGTCGGAGGCGTTGGTCCCGTCCAGCACGGTGGAAAAGCCGTCGGCAGCGGCCGCGGAGCAAAGAGCGGTAAAAATCTTCCGCTTGCAGAAGTAGCAGCGGTCGGGAGGATTGGCGGCCACCTGGGGATCGGAGAGCACATCCAGGGGCAGTACGGTCAGGGGAACCTGGAGCTGTTGGGCCAGACGCTGGGCATCCTCCAATTCAAATTGGGGCTGAAAGGGGGAGTTGACGTAATAGGCCTGGACGGATTGGGCCAGCCGGGCGGCCTCATAGAGTAGGTAAGCGGAGTCTACACCACCGGAAAAGGCCAGTGCAACCCGGGGCTGCTGATGAAAAAATTCCTCTAAAGTCATAGCGCTTTTTCTCCTTGGACACCGTTATACATGGAAGCGGTCATAGGAGGGACAGCAGTCCAGACACAGCTTTTTCCCGTTCCGCAGGCGGATCCAGTTGCTGCCCACAGTCTCTCCGCAGCATTCGCAGACGTAGCTTTCAAAGAGCTGGGCCCGCTCCGGCAAGGGCAGGGTGGCGGGCTTGACGTCAAACAGGTCTTCTGGGCGGGCGCTTTGGTAGTAGGCAAAGGATTCCTCCCGGCTCATGGGGTGGGGGAGGGGACGAAGCACCAGTCGCACAGAGGTGTGGGCCGAGCGGAGGTAGAAGGAGAAGGCCTGCTTTCCGGTCATGTGAAACAGCAGATTTCCCTTTCCCTCGCTGCATCCCAGCAGTACCTGGATAGCGTCCACGCCACAGGCGTCATTTTCCGTAATGCAGACCACCTGCTCGTCGTCGGGCTGAGCGGACAAGTCCAGGAGCTTTGCGGCGTATGTGGCAGCCTGATAGCCGATGGTCAGGCCGCCGCAGGCGTGGCCGTGGAAGGCCACACAGCGTTCCAAGTCAGTCATGGTAACATTCTCCTTATCCAATCATCACAAATTTTCGATTCTCCACCCGCATCACCTGGGCGGGAATGCCGTAGACCGATTCAATGGTCTGGGCGTCCACCGTCTCCTCGCCGCCGTAGCGGTATCCGGTGCCGTCCTTCAGGAAATAGAAGCGGTCACAGTAGCGCAGGGCTAAATTCAGGTCATGGAGGACGATCAAAACGGTGATGCCCTGCTCCTTGGCGATCTGGCGGACCAGGGCCAACATCTCATATTGGTTGCGGGGGTCCAGACTGCTGGTGGGCTCATCCAGAAGCAGTACCTTGGGTTGCTGCACCAGGGCGCGGGCCAGCATGACCTTTTGCAGCTCTCCCCCGGAGAGTTCATCCAGGTTGCGCAGCTGGAGCTTTTCCAGTCCCACTTTCCGGATCATGGCGGCGCACAGCTCCAGGTCCTTGGGGCTGACGCCCCATTTTAGATAGGGCTTCCGGCCCAGCAGCACGCAGTCAAATACGGTGGCTTGGCTCATTTCGTTGGCCTGTGCCACGTAGGCGATGGTCTGGGCCAGCTCCCGCCGGCTCATGGACTGCACCGACTTGCCGTCCACCCAGATCTCCCCGGCGGCGGGGATGCGGATGCGGTTGAGGCAGGTGATAAAGGTGCTTTTACCCGCTCCGTTGTTGCCCAGAATGCCCACGCACTCCCCGGCCTGGGCGGTAAAGGACACATCGTGGAGGATGGCATGATCGCCATAGGAAAAGGCGATGTGTTGAATCTCAATCATGCAGTACGTCCACCCCTTATAATGAGATAGAGAAACAGCGGCGCTCCCAGGAAGGAGGTCAGGGCGCCGATGGGAAGCACCGTAGGTGGAACCAGAGTCCGGCAGATGATGTCGGAAACCAGCAGCAGGGCGGCCCCGCACAGGGCGGTGCACGGCAGCAGGAAACGTACATCGTTGCCCACCAGACGGCGCATCATGTGGCAAGCGATGAGACCGATGAAGTTGATGCACCCCACAAAGGCCACCGAAACCGAGGAGATGAGGGCGCACACCACCAAGCTGGAGGGCACCAGAACCTCCACCGGAACACCCAAGCTCTTGGCGGTGTGGATGCCGCTTTCCAAAGCGTTGTAGTTCCATCGGTGGAAGAAAAAGAAGAGAAAGGCCAGCAGGCACAGAAGGCCGATCAGGGCGATTTCACTCCAGCCGGCCCGGCCCAGGCTGCCGAAGGTCCAGTAGACCACGGTGGCCACCATCACATCGTCGGCAAAGTACTGTACCAAAGTGGTGCCTCCGCTGAAGGCGGCACTGATGGCCACACCGGCCAGGACCATGGTGGAGGGAGTCATGCCCCGCAGCCGGGACAGGGCCAGGATGACCACCGTGGTTATCATTCCCCCTAGAAAGGCGCACAGGGTCACCAGATAGGGCTGGGTGATGGTCAGGGCGGCGGCTGAGCCGCTGCCGGAGTTGATTTGGGAGCCGGCTCCCAGACAGATGATGGATACCGCCGCTCCAAAGGATGCCCCCTGGGAGACACCCAGGGTGGAGGCGGAGGCCAAGGGATTGCGCAGTACATTTTGCATGATGCAGCCGCACATGGACAGGGCGATCCCCACCACGATAGCGGTGGCAACCCGAGGCATCCGCACATTCCAGACAATGGTGAGGGATTGGGGATCGCCCAGCCCCAGAAGGGCACCGATTACCTGGGTCAGTGGCAGGCCGGAGGAACCTGCCATCAGGGAGGCGAGAGCGGCAGCTAAAGTGACCAGGAGCATGGCCAAAAGGACATACCATTTCCCGGCGATGTAGTGGCGATAGGCCTGGCTGGTGGGAGGGGAGGAAAGATGTTCCATGGCAGATCACCCGCCCAGGGTGACGGTTCCGTAATAGAGTCCCCCTGCCTCCATCTCGGAAAAGAAGTCTCGTCCCAACAGCTGCTCCATAATCTCTCCCGCCTTTTCCTCCAGCTGAATATCCTGGAACTGCTCAGGGAAGAGAACGGTTCCGGCGTAGTAGGCGTTGATGAGCAGATAGGTGATATTAGGACCGGCCGCGTTGGAGGAGGGCATGGTGTAGACGTTTCCCTCCTGCACAGCCCGAAGGGATTGGAAATACCTAGGGTTATTGGCATACTCCTCGTTGACCAGGTCCAGGTTGCCTGGGTCCAGGAAAATCACATCCGGGTCCCACAGGAGAATCTGCTCCAAATCCACCTCAAATCCGTCGTTTCCTACATAGGCAGTGCCGGCCTGAGCAGCTTCGCTGGCGGCCTGACCGGTCTGCTCCTGGAGAAATTCATCGGCAACATTGTTGGCGTGAATGGCGGTAAAGGGAGGAAAATTCACATAGGTAAACGCAAACCCGTGCCGGCCATTAAAGGTGACCGCTCCTGTATAGGCCTTCTGCTTTTCGCTGTCGGGGATGTCCTTGGTCCGGTCGTCCAGATCGGCCTTGCAGGCGTCCAAATAGGTTAAAATTTCCTCACAGCGATCCTCCGCCCCTACAACCTCTGCAAACAGGCGCAGGGTGCGGTAGAAGCCCTCGTCCAGAAAGCCCTGGGTGCGGTAGCGGACGCTGACCACCGGGATGCCGGTCTGCCGCTGTAATTCGTCGGCGGCGTCCTGGTTAAATCCGGCTAAAATCACATCGGGTTGGAGCTTAATGATCTCCTCGGGGTAGGCGTTGTTTTCCCCGCTGCCTCCGCCCGCACCCACACTGGGGAGCTGCTTAAGCTGGTCATAGTAGACGGGGCTATAGTCATACCGAACGGACATCTGGACCAGATCGGAGTCCTCTGCCCCCACCATCCGGTCCACAACGTCCAGGTAGGCGGCAAATCGGGGGGCCATGGAGCCCAGGCAGAGGATGGTGTCTACCTGTTCTGGGACCTCAACCTCTCGGTTCCATACATCCACCACCGTGCGGGTGGAGGGGGTCTGAGAGGAAGAAGAGAAACTGGTGGAGGGGGCGCAGGCGGTCAAAGAGAACGAGATGGCTGCCGCAAGTAGCAGAGGGAGGGGGATTCTCATGGGCATAATTCCTTTCCTAAAGATGTATCAAGGGGAATGTAATACATAACAAAAAGGCATACGGCTTCTCTTCTGAGAAGTCGTATGCCTTTTGACATACCATTCCAGGGCCCCTGGCCAGCGGGGAGAGGGTAATGCGCGGCAGATCCTTGAGATCCAACGTGTTTGCTTCCTACAAACGTGTTTTTATGATACAGGCAAGCGGCTGGTTTGTCAATAGGGGTGCCTCGTATTTTTTGAGGAAAGTCACAAGCCAAGAGAGGAGTAGAGAAGACTTGTTGGTCAAACAGACCAGCACATTGGAAACTTCAGAGGAGCAAGAAGGGGGTTCCGGCTTGGAAAACAGGCTGGTATACTGGTTTTATTAAGACAGGCCGGTGCGTTTTTAGGAGGGAAAACGGTGAACAAAGGAACTCATGTTGAGAAGACCAGATGGGAAGAGATGTATGAGTTAGCTAAACAGTACGCCCAGACCCATGGGAATTTGGCGGTCCCTGGGGATTACCAGGTGGGGGGAAAACGTCTGGGGGCGTGGATTGGGACCCAGCGGGGAGATTACAAGCTAAAAACAAATCCCTGTTTTACCAAGGAGCGGGTGGAGCGTTTGCAGGCTATAGGGATGATCTGGGATGTCAGGGAGTGGGAGTTTCAGACCATGGTGCAGGCATTGGAGGAGTACCGACAGACCTTTGGGAGCGTCCGGGTGCCCCAGTCCTATGTGACACCAGAGGGAAGGAAGCTGGGCATCTGGGTCAACCGAATCCGGTTGAGCCGTCGGCAGGGGACACTGTCCCCAGAGCGGGAGAAGGTTTTTAACGAGATGGGAATGGTCTGGGAACCGCAACAGCAGAGACAGGATAAGTGGGCCGTTTATTTTAAATTGGTAAAGGAGTATGTTGCCGCCCACCGCTCCCTTCCTCCCGCCAGTTATGTGACCGAAGAGGGGATTAAGCTGGGGATGTGGTTGAGCAATCAGAAGCAGAACATCTGGAAGGGAACTGTGAGCCGGGAACGGAAAGAGAAGCTGGACCAGCTGAATATTCCCGCCGATCACAATCAGCAGTGCTGGGACACCCAATTTGAACTGGCTAAGGCCCATTTTCTCCAATACGGCAGCCTGGGTTGGAGCCGGGGGACACAGGGACGGATTTCCGGGCCGCTGGCCAATTGGCTATCCCGGCAGAGAAAAGCATATCAGGTGGGGAAGTTGGAGAAGGAGCGGATTCAGAGGCTAGAAGAGATTGGAATGGTGTGGGATGTCCGGGAGGAGCTCTGGGAGAGGATGTACCAGCAGGCAAAGGAGTTTTACCAGACCTATGGCCATCTCCAGCTTCCGACGGGGGAGGGGGCTTATGCTCCACTGAGGCAGTGGCTGAAAACACAGCGGCAGGTATACCACAGGGGGAGTAACCGGTGCTTTACTCCAGAGCGGGTAAAGCGCTTGGAGGCAATTGGGATGGTGTGGGATGTAGAGATAGACCCGGCCCAGCGGTGGGAAAACTGGTATCAGAAGGCCCGGGCCTATTACCAGGCCAACGGCCACTTGCAGCCTGGGCAGGGAGAGCTGCGTACCTGGCTGCTGGCCCAGCGGGCGGCACGGAAGGGAAAGCGGGGATCGCTCACCCAGGACCAAATTGCGCGTCTGGACCAGATTGGAATGGCCTGGGACGTGTGTGAGGAAAACTGGAGGAGAATGTACCAGTGCGCCAAGGAGTACGTCCGAGTCCATGAAAGGCTCAATGCTCCTGTGGACTATGTGACGGAGGACGGCATACGTTTGGGAAGCTGGTTGGCACGGCAGAGGAAGTGCTATCGTAAGTGGCAGAAGGGAGAGCCGGGAGGAATCACACCCCAGCGGATGGAACAGCTCAATGCGTTGAATATGGTCTGGGATGGGGAGCGCGCCCAAAGCACGTCCTTTCCGGAAAAAGCGCTGCTGTTTTATCTGAAGAAACAGTTTCCTGACGCTGGAAAGCTGGGACAGTGGCAGAGCCTGGGGGTGGAGCTGGACGTGTATCTCCCCTCCATCCAGACTGCCATTGAGTACGACGGCTGGAGGTGGCACCAGGAAAAGGAGAAGCAGGACCGGGAAAAGGGAGAGGTGTGCAGGCGGGCGGGTATCCGGCTGATTCGGGTGCGGGAACCCCGGCTTCCCCGGCTGGGGGGAGAGGACTTAATGATTCAGCTGGAGGATTGGGGGGATAAGAGCTTAGAGAAGGGCATCCGTCAGCTGGCAGATGTGCTGGGCCTAACGGATTTGGATGTGGACCTGAAGCGGGACCGCCCAAAGATTTTGGAGACCTACCGCAATGATACGGCCCGGGCCTGGGAACGCATGTACCAAAAGGTAAAACGGGCGGTAGAACGAGGGGGACGGGAGAAAGAAGCGCAGGTGGATGAGACAGGCCGGATGGCAGTCTGGATCAACCTGCAGCGGGAAGCCTATCGGAACAACTCGCTCACAGCCTTGCAGATTAAAAAACTGGAAGGGTTGGGAATCCAGTGGTCACCCTTTGAGGAGCGCTGGCGGCAGATGTATGAGGCGGCCCAGGCGTATCGGCAGGGGAAGGGAGATTTGCTGGTCCCCAGTCAATATGTGACAGGAGAAGGGCTGCGGCTGGGAGCTTGGATTTATCATCAGCGGGAGCTTTATCGGACGAAAAAACTCAGCCGGGACCGAGTGACCAAGCTGGAGCGGATTGGGATGGTGTGGGACCCCCTGGGCGTGGAGTGGGAGAAGCATTTTCACCAGGTGGAGGCCTTTGTTCGCAAGCATGGTCATATGCGGATTCCCAGAGACAGTGGGGGGCGGGAGGTGAGGTGCCTGTCGGAATGGCTCAGCGGGCAGCGGGACCGCTACCGGGCGGGGACACTGGAGCCGGAGCGAATTGAGAAGCTAGAGCGGCTTGGAATGGAGTGGACGGTCTTTCAGAGTCAGTGGGACAGGATGTTTGAGCGGGCAAAGGCCTACTTTTTGAAACACGGGACCCTTTGGTTCACGCCCAACTACGTGGAGGAGGATGGCTGCCGGCTGGGACAGTGGGTGGCACGGCAGAGGAGAAAGGAGCACTCCCTGACCCAACAGCAGCGTAGCCAGTTGGACAGCATTGGGATGGTCTGGGACCCCTATGAGGAAAAGTGGATGTCCCGTTACCGGGCCGCCCGGGCCTTCTATGAGCGGTATGGACATTTGCGGATTTCCACTGATTATGTTACAGAGGAGGGGACAAAGCTGGGTATGTGGGTTTCCAGTCAGAGGCAGGCGTATCGGGGAAATCCCAACTTCCATATGACCGCCCGGAGAAAACGGCTGCTGGACGAGATTGGTATGGATTGGACTCTGAAGCGGCAAAAGCCGGGGGCCCGGAGCCGGCCCAATTGGACGGGAGTGGAGGAGCAGTCGGAGGAGAAAGGATAAGACCTCAGTAAGGAGAACTGGGGTTTACCCGGATGAATAAGTGCGATATAATGGAGAAAATAAGAGATAGGTGAGGATTCAAAGCATGAAAAAATTAACATTCCGGGAACTTATGGTGGTAGCCAGTATGCTGTTTGGAATGTTCTTTGGAGCGGGAAACTTAATTTTCCCAGCCTCCATGGGACAGATGGCGGGACGCAGCATCTGGCTGGCCTCTGCCGGCCTTTTACTGACCGGGGTGGGGCTTCCGCTGCTTGGGGTGGCCGCCCTTGGAATCAGCCGGGAGGAGGGCGTGCTGGAGCTGAGCAGCCGGGTAGGAAGGCCATACGGACTGTTCTTTACCTGTGCGCTCTACCTCACTATTGGCCCATTTTTTGCCATTCCCCGCTGCGCCACGGTCTCCTATACGGTGGGGATTGAACGGATTTTGTCGGGGACAGGCGAACGAATTGGTCTGGCGGTTTTCTCCTTTGTCTTTTTCGCAGCGGTGTTGTTCTTTTCCCTGCGCCCCGGGGAGCTGCTGACCTGGATTGGAAAGGTACTCAATCCCCTGTTTTTGGTGGTGCTGGCCATTTTGATTATCCGGGCACTCACTACGCCCATGGGGGTTATCTCAGAGATCGAGCCGGTGGGGAAGTACAGTGCGGACGCCTTTTCTTCCGGCCTTCTGGAGGGCTACAATACCATGGACGCCTTAGCTGGTCTGGCCTTTGGGATTGTGGTGGTAGACGCGATCCGTCGCCTGGGGGTGCAGGAGCCGGCGGAAGTGGCAAAAAGTACGGTGCGCGCCGGTGTGTTCAGCTCTTTGCTGATGGGCCTGATTTACGTGTTGGTAACGGTGGTCAGTGCCCAGAGCCGGGGGGTGTATGAGGTCAGCGGAAACGGCGGAGAGGTATTGGCCCAGATCGCCCAGCACTATTTCGGCGGGGTAGGCGCGGTCATTTTAGCGGTTATTGTGACCGTGGCCTGCCTGAAGACGGCGGTTGGACTCATTACTAGCTGCAGCGAGACTTTCGTGAAAATCATCCCCTCTGGCCCCTCCTATTCCGTCTGGGCGGTGGGCTTTTGCGTGCTCTCCTTTCTCATCGCCAACCTGGGGCTGGAAGCTATTACCAGCTACTCCCTGCCGGTTTTGATGTTCCTGTATCCTCTGGCAATCGTACTGATTTTGCTCACCCTGTTTGGACAGGCCTTTCACCACAGCAAGGTGGTGCTTCGGTGGACGATTGGATTGACCGCTGTGGCAGCGGTGTTCGACTTTTTCAAAGCCCTGCCGGAAGCAACTCGTCAGTTGATGCAGCTGGACGGTCTGGTGCAGTGGGCTGAGGGGACGATCCCTCTGGCTGACCGGGGATTTGGATGGGTCTGCCCGGCAGTGCTGGGCCTGATCATAGGGCTGATGGCCGGCCGGAAAGTGGATCAATAACTCTTATATTCTATAGAAAGAGACACAGTACGACAGCAGCCCCCCCGAATCAAAATTGATTCGGGGGGGCTGCTGTTACTGGAATATTTAAGCTCTAGGGTTCTTAATAGCGGCCTGAGCGGCAGCCAGACGGGCGATGGGCACACGGAAGGGGGAGCAGGAGACGTAATCCAGCCCGGTGTTGTGGCAGAACTCCACGGAGGAGGGGTCGCCGCCGTGCTCGCCGCAGATGCCCAGCTTCAGGTCGGGGCGGGTCTGACGGCCCAGACGGCAGGCCATCTCCACCAGACGGCCAACGCCGTTCTGGTCCAGACGGGCGAAGGGATCGCTCTCGTAGATCTTGTTGGAGTAGTAGGCCTCTAGGAACTTGCCGGCATCGTCGCGGCTGAAGCCGAAGGTCATCTGAGTCAGGTCGTTGGTGCCGAAGGAGAAGAAGTCGGCCTCCTTGGCGATCTCATCAGCGGTGAGGGCGGCACGGGGGATCTCGATCATGGTGCCCACCTTGTAGGTCATGTTGGAGCCGGCGGCCTTGATGATGGCGTCAGCGGTCTCCACCACGGTCTTCTTTACGAAGGCCAGCTCCTTCACCTCGCCAACCAGAGGAATCATGATCTCGGGGACCATCTCCCAGTCGGGGTGACGGGCCTGGACATTGAGGGCGGCCTTAATGACGGCACGGGTCTGCATAGCGGCGATCTCTGGATAGGTGACAGCCAGACGGCAGCCGCGGTGACCCATCATGGGGTTGAACTCATGCAGAGAGGCGATGATGGCCTTGATGTCCTCCACGGACTTGTTCATATCCTTAGCCAGCTGCTGGATGTCGGCGTCCTCGGTGGGAACGAACTCGTGCAGGGGGGGATCCAGGAAGCGGACGGTCATGGGACGGCCTTCCAGAGCCTCGTACATGGCCTCGAAGTCGCCCTGCTGCATGGGCTCCAGCTTCTCCAGAGCCTTCTCACGCTGCTCCACGGTGTCGGAGCAGATCATCTCGCGGATGGCGGGGATACGGTCCTCTTCAAAGAACATGTGCTCGGTACGGCACAGACCGATGCCCTCGGCGCCGAACTTGACCGCCTGCTTGGTGTCCCGGGGGTTATCAGCGTTGGTGCGGACCTTCAGCTGGCGGTACTTGTCAGCCCAAGCCATGATCCGGCCGAACTCGCCGCCGATGGAGGCGTCCACGGTGGGGATAGCCTCGCCGTAGATGTTGCCGGTGGAGCCGTCCAGGCTGAGCCAGTCGCCCTCGTGATAGACCTTGCCGGCCAGCTCAAACTGCTTGTTGGCCTCGTCCATCTTGATGGCGCCGCAGCCGGAGACACAGCAGGTGCCCATGCCGCGGGCCACGACGGCAGCGTGGGAGGTCATGCCGCCGCGAACGGTGAGGATGCCCTGGGAGGCGACCATGCCTTCGATGTCCTCGGGAGAGGTCTCCAGACGGACCAGAACCACCTTCTCACCGCGGGCAGCCCACTCCTTGGCGTCGTCAGCAGTGAAGACGATCTTGCCGCAGGCGGCGCCGGGAGAGGCGGGCAGAGCGGTGGCCACGGGGGTGGCAGCCTTCAGAGCGGCGGGATCGAACTGGGGATGGAGCAGGGTGTCCAGGTTGCGGGGGTCGATCATGGCCACAGCCTTCTGCTCAGTGATCTGGCCCTCGTCCACCAGGTCGCAGGCGATCTTCAAAGCGGCGGCGGCGGTGCGCTTGCCGTTACGGGTCTGCAGCATGTAGAGCTTGCCGTTCTCCACGGTGAACTCCATGTCCTGCATATCATGGTAGTGGTTCTCCAGAATCTGGCAAACCTCTTCAAACTGCTTAAAGGCCTCGGGGAACTTCTCGGCCATCTCCTGAATGGGCATGGGGGTACGTACGCCGGCCACCACGTCCTCGCCCTGGGCGTTGGTCAGGAACTCGCCCATCAGCTTCTTCTCGCCGGTGGCGGGGTTACGAGTAAAGGCCACGCCGGTGCCGCAGTCGTCGCCCATGTTGCCGAAGGCCATGGACTGCACGTTGACGGCAGTGCCCCAGGAGCCGGGGATATCGTTCATGCGGCGGTAAACAATGGCGCGGGGGTTGTTCCAGGAGCGGAACACGGCCTTGATGGCGCCCATGAGCTGCTCCTTGGGGTCGGAGGGGAAGTCAGAACCGATCTTCTCCTTGTACTCGGCCTTGAACTGGCCAGCCAGCTCCTTCAGATCCTCGGCGGTGAGCTCCACGTCCTGGGTCACGCCGCGCTTGGCCTTCATCTGGTCAATGAGCTCCTCGAAGTACTTCTTGCCCACTTCCATGACCACGTCGGAGTACATCTGGATAAAGCGGCGGTAGCAGTCCCAAGCCCAGCGGGGGTTGTTGGACTTCTTGGCGATGACGTCCACCACGTCCTCGTTCAGGCCCAGATTCAGGATGGTGTCCATCATGCCGGGCATGGAGGCGCGGGCGCCGGAACGGACGGAGACCAGCAGGGGGTTCTCCAGATCACCGAACTTCTTGCCAGTGATCTCCTCCATCTTGGAGATGTACTCCATGATCTGGGCCTGGATCTCGTCGTTGATCTTCTCGCCGTCTTCGTAATATTGAGTACAGGCTTCGGTGGTGATGGTGAAGCCCTGGGGTACGGGCATACCCAGGTTGGTCATCTCGGCCAGGTTCGCACCCTTGCCGCCAAGAAGCTCGCGCATGTTGCCGTTGCCCTCAGAAAAGAGGTACACAAATTTAGTTGCCATTTACTTCATTCCTTTCTTCTGTTGCGACGGCAACCTGCTGTCCGCCGGGGGCAGATCCAACGGACCTTCTGCAAAGCCGTCACCAATTCCCAAAGCACCTCCCGGTCCTGTCAGCCGGGGAGTACCGCGCGAACTATTATACCATCTGCAGGAAATATTGCAATGCATTTTGTAAAATTTTTGTCAGAATCTTTAGGAAAGGAGATAAAAAGGGGTAAAAGTTCAATTTTTTATTTAAAAGAATGAAAAATAAGAAAAAAGAGAAAAAGAGAACAAAGCAGGAAGGAAAAGGAAAGTAAAAGCTGACTTAATGCACAATAAGGAGAGACAAATAAGAGACAAAAATAAAATGGCCGGAGAAAAAATAAATTAAGGGAGTAGTAAAGCTAATATTCGATGCCCAGGCGGGCGGGGATGCCGGAATCATAGGGATGGCGGAGCTTTTGAAAGAGAGTGATATAGTCCGCCCTCTGGCATAGCTCAGGGGCGGGATCACGGCCGGTGAGGACCATCTCCACTTGAGCCTGGTCCAGCACGGCTAAAAGGTGGGAGAGGGGGAGCAGACCCAACGCACAGGCGGAGCAGATTTCGTCCAGCACTAGCAGTCCGCACTGAGGAGACTGGGCCAAAGCGGCGGACTGGCGGAGCAGATTCTGGTTGCGCAGAGCCTCCTCCTGAAATTCCGACTCCGACAGCTGGAAGGTAAATTTCACCTGCTGGGGGAGGGGAAGAAGGGTAACCTGGGGCAACTGTTCTAGCGCGCGCCGCTCCCCGCTGTCTTCGCCCTTGAGAAATTGGGCGATCACGACTCCTCGCTGCCGTCCGGCCATGCGCAGGGCTAAACCCATGGCGGCAGTGGTTTTTCCCTTTCCATCGCCGTAATAGAGATGGATCATGTTATTTCCTCCTAATATAAGGATGGGGGACAGAGCCTAGGGGGCAGTCCCAAGTTTATTGTACCAAAAATTTCCCCTAATTACACCAAATATCCACAAGAAGGGGGGAGCGCGTTAAGCGCTCCCCCGGACCGGTTGCGTTATTTTCGATGAAGGCTCCCGGCAGCCAGAGCCAGGACAGCCAGGGTCATCAGCCGTTCTGAAGGGGTGGCGACCCAGGCGAAGTGGACCAGGGACAGGGAGATGGACAACAGGCAGCCACTCCAAAGCACGAGAACGCCTGTTTTCATCTTAAACCTCCTTTTGTTCCAAAATTCGGCAGGAGATTAGGTAGGAGATGGGCAGTCCAACCAGAGGCAGCAGGGGGATAAAGAGGAAGAGGGTGGTCAGCACAGAAGGGGAGAGTTGGTCCAATCCGTCCAACCATCCCAGGTTGGCTGCCCCAATGATGGCAACCACGGGAAGGAAGACGGTAGCGTAGAGATAGGGACGGGCCCGTTCCGGCCCTACGGCGTAGCTCATGGGCAGATTGAGGTCAGCGGCCAGCAGGCCCAGAGCCAGGGCCACGGCGGAGGTGCCCAGATTTTCCAGCATATCGCCCTGCTGAAACAGGGAGAGGAACAGGCAGGACACCAGGGCAAAGAGGGCGGCTGTGAAGATCATTAGCAGCACAAAGAGGTATCGGGCGGTGACCACCGCCCGGCGGCCCACTGGGAGGGTCAATGCATAGCGGTCCCACTTGGCCTGTTCATCAAAGGCAAAGGCGGACATGGGCAGAACCATCACAATGATCTGCACAAAGGCTGTGATAAAGGAGACGGAGAACAAGCCCATCGCCGCCATCCCCACGTAGAACAGCAGGAACAGCAAATAGGAGCGCAGGGTTTTCCGCAGCACTAAAATATCCTTGAACATGAGGCCAATCATAGGTCCTCCCCCTTTCCCACAAAGAGCATGATGTCCTCCAAAGAGGTGGGCTCCACCATCAAATGGGGGTATTTGCGCTGGAAACGTCCCCGGTTGCAGGTGAGGCCCTCGCAGCCGAAGGTCCCCCGGCGTACTCGGAGCAGATCCCCCGGTTCCACCTCACTGAGCTGCTGGGCGGTACAGCCCACCCGGCCATAGTGCTCCAAAATGGAGTCCTTGCTGTCGGAGAGGACCACCTGGCCCTGGTGGAGGTAGGTAATGTAGTCTGCCACCTTCTCCAGATCAGAGGTAATGTGGCTGGAGAGAAGGACCGCGTGGTCCTCCTGCTGAATGAAACTCAAAAACTCCTCTAGAATTTCGTCCCGCACCACCGGGTCCAGTCCAGCTGTGGCCTCATCCAGAATGAGTAGTTTGGGGTGGTGGGCCAGAGCAGCAGCCAGAGAGAGCTTCATCTTCATTCCCCGGGAAAAACCTTTGATGGGTTTTCTGGCCGGGAGAGCGAACTGATCTAGATAATGGTGAAAGCAGGCTTCGTCCCAGGTGGAAAAGACAGGCTTTAAAATAGTCCCAATGTCCTGAGGACGGAGAGGGTCATGGAAAAAGCACTCGTCCAGCACCACACCCACGTCGGCCTTGGCCAGCCGTTCCTGGCGGATGTTGTCATAGCCCATAAGGGTGATTTCACCCTTGTCCCGGGCAATCAGGTTCAGAATACACTTAATCGTGGTGGTTTTGCCCGCTCCGTTTTCTCCGATGAGACCCATGATGGAGCCGGCCGGAAGGGTCAGGTCCACATTTTGTAACGCGAAGTCACCGTAGGACTTGCAAAGTCCATGTACCTCAATACTGTTTATCATAATTCGTCACCTTTATATAAAATATCCAGCATGTCATGGAGCTCCTCCAGAGAAAACGCGCCCTTCCGGGCCTCCTCCACTGCCTGGGCCAACTTGTCTTCCACCTTTCGCAGCTGTGCTTCCCGAAGCAGCTCCTTGTTCTGCGGGGCTACAAAGCAGCCCTTGCCTGGTACGTTCTCCAAAAAACCGTCCCGTTCCAACTCCTCGTAGGCCCGTTTGGTGGTGATTACGGAAATCCGCAGCTCTTTGGCCAGCAGACGCATGGAGGGCAGGGCGTCCCCTGCTACCAGAGCGCCGGTCATGATCTGCTCCTTCACCTGGTCGGCAATCTGTTCATAGATGGGTTTGCCGCTGGAGTTACTGAGAATGATGTCCATTTGCTTCCCTTTCTAAGCGGGCAAAGGGGAGAGAGCTGTCCGCCTGCGCGGGGGTCGGACGCCGGATCTCCTAAACCAGCCTAAATATTGTATATATACTATATACACAGTATAACACACTTTTATAGACTGTCAAGGGGGAGAGGAAAAAAAGAGGAGTCAGAGGAGAAAGGAAACGGGGCAGTTTGAGCAGTTTTGCCACTTTTCCTAAAAAAACAGGAGAAAACCCATACTTTTGCCCAATTTACAAGGAATATAGGGGATGCTATAATGGCCTGCGCAATGGAGCGATCTGGATTGTAAAGAGGGCGGAGAAGCGATGAAGTTGGAAAACGATCTGGGCCGAGACCCGATCCGGCAGCTGGTGCTGCGCACGGCTATTCCCAGCATGCTGGCGCAGTTTGTGAGCGTATTGTATAGTATCGTGGACCGGATCTATATCGGAAACATTCCCGAGGTGGGAAATCTGGCTTTGGCGGGAGCAGGTGTGTGCGGTCCGGTGGTGACCATGATCGGTTCCGTGGCTTTTTTGGTGGGAATTGGTGGTTCGCCATTGATGAGCATCCGCATGGGCGAGGGGAACCTGCCTGCGGCACGAAAGATTTTGGCCAACTGCTTTTTGATGCTGTGTTTGCTCTCGGCGGTGTTGGCAGCTGGGGCTCTGGCGGTACGTCGTCCCCTATTGTTATTGTTCGGCGCCAGCCCCACTACCCTGCCCTATGCTCTGGATTATTACACCTGGTATCTGTCCGGGACGCTGTTTGCTCTGCTGTCCAGTGGTCTGAACCAGTTTGTTATCTGCCAGGGCTTTGCCAAAAAGGGCATGCAGTCGGTGATGCTGGGCGCTTCCCTGAACATTCTGCTAGACCCTGTTTTTATTTTTGCCTTTGGGTTGGGAGTGCGGGGAGCTGCCATTGCTACCGTACTCAGCCAGTTGGGCAGCTGCCTGTTTGTGCTGCGGTTCCTCTTCGGGCCGGTGCCTCCGGTGCGGATTACCTTTGGAGGCTATGAGCTCAAGCTCATGCGTCGGGTACTGCTGCTGGGGCTGTCCCCTTTCCTCATCATTGCCCTGGATAACCTGATGATCATTGCCCTCAACGCCATCCTACAGAGCTACGGTGGCCCCACCAAGGGCGATATGCTGGTAGCGGGTGCCACCATTGCCCAGTCCTTTATGTTGATCATCACCATGCCTATGGCGGGTATTACGGGAGGAACCGGTTCTATTTTGGGCTACAATTTTGGGGCTGGAAAGCCGGAGCGGATTGTGGAGGCCCAAAAATATATCTTGACCCTGTGCCTGATTTTTGCCAGTGTTTTGTTTGTGGTGGGCCAGTTTTTCAGTGCCCCCTTTACCCGTATTTTTACGCCGGATGCTCAAGTGTCTGCTTTGGCGGTGCAGGCCATTCGGATCTTTACCCTGGGCGTGATCCCTCTGGCGGTGCAGTATGTGATCATCGACGGCTTTACCGGAATGGGAATGGTTCAATATTCCCTGCCCCTGTCGATATTCCGAAAGAGCGTATACTTTGTCTCTTTGTTTGTGCTGCCCATGCTGATGGGAGCCACAGGCGCCTTTTATGCCGAGGCGGTATCCGACCTGTTTCCACCGCTGGTGAGCATCGCAGTGTATTGGAACCGGCGTGGCTGGGTGACCCAGCAGGCGCTTAGACATCGTGCCCTCCAGGTAGGAATGTAGATTGGCAGAGCGGAGTAGAAAAGAAAAAACGGAGCGATTCCAATTGGAATCGCTCCGTTTTTGTTTGTTACGTGTCGGGTATGTCATGGTGGAGGTTGAGGTCCTTGGGCCAAATTCCCTTCCAGCCCAGGTAAAAGACGGTGGAGTGAAAGGCGACGATCAAGACCCAGCCCAAGCCGGTGGCTAGAGCTACGGCGTCCAGCCCCATGGCATCGACGAGTAAGTAGGTGCCTACCACTCGAGCGGCGATTTGAATGGTGGTGCCCCAGAAGGTGATGTTCATCCGGCCATTACCCCGGAACCAGCCCACAAAGGCGTGCCCCAGGAAAGAGAGGTAGTAGAACCAACTGATGACCTGGAGATAGGAGATACAAAGGGCGACACTCTCAAGGTCATTTCCCAGGAACAAAACGGAGAGCGGTCGAGCTTGTAGGTGCATTAGAAGGGAGAACAGCAGACCCATGGCCGTCAGGAGGGAAAATCCCCGGAGGAAGCCCTGTAAGGTTCGTTGTTCCTCTCCGGCGCCCCGGTTTTGGGCAATGAAAATGGCGGTGGCCTCGCAGCCGCTGGAGCCAAAAGCCTGAATAAAATTCTCGACGCGGTTGGCAGCGGTAAAGGCGGAGATGGGGGCAGTGCTGATGAGGCTGATGCCATTGACGGCACTCTGGATCATCAGCTTCCCCAAATAGAGGCTGGACTGCTGCAGAGCGGCCACAGCGGCGTAGCTGCTGGTCAAATGGACCAGACTTTTTTCCATCTTCATATCGGCCCGCTCCACCCGGAGGAAGGGTCGGCGCTTGCGGATATAGAGGTAGCAAAGCAGGGAGGAGAGCATCTGGGCGGAGGCGGTAGCCAGAGCGGTGCCGGTGATGCCCAGATCCATCACAGCCACAAACAGCCAGGCAGCGGCCAGGTTGTAGAGAAGGGAAATAAATAAAAAGCATAGAGCAGCCTTGGTATCTCCAACAGCGCGGAGGGTGGAGGCCAGATAGTTATAGGTAAAGGTAAAGAGCATGCCGAGGAGGATGATGCGCAGATATATGGATACATCCTCCAATAGGCTTTCCGGGGTTTGAATGATGGCCAGGAGCTGAGGCAAAAAGATCTGTCCCAGCAGAACAGCGATGAGAGTGCAGCTGCCCATCAGGACCGCAGATACATACAGCTGCTGCCGCAGACGAGGGAAATTCTTTTCCCCATAAAACTGGGCAATTAAAACGGAGGCACCCATACAGGCCCCGGTAATGACGTAAATAAAGAGATTCATCACGCTCTCGGCCACGCCCAGAGCAGCAAAGGCGTTGTCCCCGATGTAGTAGGTGACAACCAGGGAGTTAATAATATTGTATAGCTGCTGTAGCACATTGGCGCACAGCAGAGGGATACATAGGCGGATAAGCTGAGGGGTGATGCTTCCATAAGTTAGATGGAGTTGATTGGACATGGATGAACCTCCTGTCTGGCCACGCGTGCAGTTCCCGATCTACATGTACACTATAAGCCAATTGGGCCGGTTTGTAAAATAAATCTTTGTATATTAGGAGGGAAAAGATGAACGCAGACAGGAAAAGAGGCAAAATCCGACTGGGGGGCTGTCCTATAATGGGTCGGAAGAGGAATGTGGGAGGCGCGTACATACGTGTCCGCCCGGAAAGGAGAAGCGACGATGCCAGTGTCGTGTACACAGGAGGACCGCAGGTTGGTTGCAGAGGTGTCAGGGGAGCTGGACCACCATGGGGCCAAAAAGATCATGGAGGAGCTGGACCGGCAGATCGATACCCTGCTGCCCCGGGAGCTAACGTTAGATTTGCAGGGGCTGACCTTTACGGACAGCTCGGGCATTGCGGTACTGTTGCGGACGTGGAAACGAATGAGTCAATTAGGAGGGGCATTTCGGGTCATCCACACGCCGGCCCAGGCCAGTAAAGTGTTTCAGGCGGCGGGGCTACAGCGCATGATCCGCTTTGAATGAGGAGGGACCGGACGGCAGCCGGTCCAACACAGAGGAGGACCTACATAATGAAAGTAGAAAACTACGTGTCTTTGGAATTTCCCAGCAGTTCATCCAATGAGGGGTTTGCCCGAGCGGCTGCCGCCTGCTTTGCCGCCCAGCTGGACCCCACGTTGGAGGAGATCAACGATGTCAAAACCGCGGTGAGCGAGGCGGTGACCAATGCTATCGTCCATGCCTACCCAGATACCTTGGGAAAAATTGTAATGAAGCTGCGCCTTCGGGAGGACCACTCACTGGAAATTGTTGTTCGGGACTGGGGTGTGGGGATTGCAGATGTGGAGCAGGCGCGAACGCCATTGTTTACCACAGGGAGTGAGGAGCGTTCCGGAATGGGCTTCACCATTATGGAGAGCTTTATGGATGTGCTTCGGGTTCGCTCCACACCGGGGAAAGGCACCACGGTGACCATGCGGCGGAAGATTGCCCGCCGCTCCGGCCGATGAGCGGTACAATATCCTCGTCGGATCGGTTGGAAGCGGCCCGGCGGGGAGATAATCAGGCCTGTGAGCAGGTGCTACAGGAGAATAATGGGCTGATTTGGAGTGTGGTTCGCCGGTATTATGGACGGGGCGTAGAGCCGGATGACCTGTATCAGCTGGGATGTCTGGGCTTTTTGAAGGCAGTACAGGGCTATGACCCGGATTTTGGGACTCAGTTTTCTACTTATGCAGTGCCCAAAATTGCGGGGGAAATTCGACGCTTCCTACGGGATGATGGTCCCATGAAGGTAAGCCGAGGGTTAAAGGAGCGGGGAGTCTCCATTCGCAGTGCTCGCAGCCGCCTGGCGTCAGAGCTGGGACGGGAGCCCTCCCTGTCCGAGCTGGCCCAGGAGACTGGCCTCACCCCAGAGGAGATTGCCGCAGCAGAAACAGCCTCTGAGCCGGTGGTTTCCCTCCAGACAGAGACGGGGGACAGTGGTCTGACCCTGGAGGGGATGCTCACGGCAGGGGGAGAAGAAGAGGGGCTGGTAGAGCGGCTGGCCCTTCGGGCAGCAATGGCCCAATTGCCCCAGCGGGAGCAGCAGGTGCTTCTGTTGCGCTATTACCGGGGAATGACCCAGGTACAGACAGCCCGGATTATCGGCGTGTCACAGGTGCAGGTATCCCGGTTGGAACGCCGTGCCTTGGAACAGCTTCGAAAGGACATGACACAATAAGGACTCTTCCACACAAGAGCTGTGGAAGAGTCCTTTTAGTTCAGAATCAAATAGAAGACGGCTCCCCTTGGCGGAAGGGAGCCGTCATGTATACCGGATGCCGGAGGGGCCAGTCAGGAGAGAAAACTGGTGGTCGGCAGCCGTCAGAGGACTGCTGGGAGAAGTGAGGGAACCCAACAGTCAAGCCAGGTAGCGCATCAATTGATCGGGCTGGTCCACATGGTAGAAGAGAAGACCCTGCACGTCCCGACTTTCATCGGAAGAACGAAGACCCAGGACTGCGTGGGCACGACTCTTTTTGGAGGGCTTACCAACCAGTTCTCCAAAGCGGAGATTGCCGCAGCCATCTGCTTGCTGTTCCACAGCCACCTTCATGCCCTTGCCGATGGGGAGGTACATAACCTCGTCCTTCACAATGGCGATGATACGGAAGTTGGTGATGGCGTAGATGGTCTTTTCCTCCAGGCACTTTTTGTCCATGATAGGGCGGGCGGAGAGAATGGCGGGCAGAAACAGGGTGATAATAGCTAAGATAAAGGCATCGCCAATGGTACGAGTGCCGGAGGCCAGGGAAGTCACCAGCAGATACAGTACGGCAGCCAATACACAGGCAGATACAGCCCAAGTAAGTAAGATAGAGGATTTAAAGCTCTGTTCCATCAATTCAAAGGGCTTAGGACGTCCAGACCAGCGGACCTCTTCCCCTTCCCAAAGTGCTTCCTTCAAACGCGTTTCCATGATGATTGCCTCCTTGTCTCACTTTGTGCCCTCATTATAGCAGCAAGAAAATAAAATGGGTGTTAACGACTGAGAGGCTTCCGTTAAAAAAGTGCAAAGGATTTGCAAGAAAATTCCGCCCGTCTCGTTTAAAGACGGGCGGAATTTGTCAATCCTCCAGCATGCGGTAGCCGATGCCCAGCTCAGTGTAGATGTACTTGGGCTCGGAGGGGTTTTCTTTCAGCTTTCGGCGGATATTGGCCATGTTAACGCGGAGAATCTGGTTGCTGCTGTTACCTCCATAGGGCCCCCAGACATGCTCTAAAATGAAGTCGTAAGTAAGGACCTTACCGGCGTGAATGGCAAGCAGCTCCAGAATTTTAAACTCGTTTTGGGTAAAGTGGATGATTTCGTCCCCCTGAATGACCTGGTGTTTCGAGATATCTATGGTCAGGTCCTTGACCTGATAGACGTCGCGCTGAATGCCCTGGCTGACCTTCATGCGGTCTGCCCGTCGCAGGGTGGTGCGGATCCGGGCTAGCAGCTCAGAGACACCAAAAGGTTTTACCACATAGTCGTCCGCTCCCATATCCAGGGCCTTCACCTTTTCCGATTCCCGGTCTCGGGCAGAGATGATGATAACAGGAACCTCGTTGGGAAGAGAGCTGAGTTGGGACAGCACATCCAGTCCATCCATATCAGGCAACCCTAAATCTAGCAGTACCAAGTCAGGGGAATGGGAGAAAAATAAAGACAGCCCCTCTTTTCCGCTGGTAGCGGGAATGGGCTTGTAGTCGTTGGCGCTTAGGGCGCGGCAGATAAAGTTACTGATGGCGTGTTCATCTTCCACCACCAGGATCACACGTTTTTCAGTCATGCGGGGCTTCCTCCATGGGGAGGCCGAAGCGGAACACCGCTCCGCCCTCCGGATTATTACCGGCGGCAAAGAAGCCGCCATGGGCTTTAATGATGCTCTGACAAACGGACAACCCAATACCCATTCCACGGGTGGAGTCGCCGGAAAGACTGCGGGGCAAAGGTTTGCCGCTTTGGACAGCCTGACACACCTCAGCAGATAGTCCCTTGCCGCGGTCCCGTACCTCTACGACAGCCCACTGATCCTGCCGGAAGAGGTGAAGAGTGATGTGTTCGGTGTCACCGGAGTGACGGATGGCATTTTCCAACAGGTTGACCATAACCTGTTTAATCAGCATAGGGTCCATAGGGAGGAACAAAATATCATCGGACAAGTCTAACCCCACCTTGCAGCTGGGGAAGCGGCGGCGGGTGGTGAGGACAGCGTCGCCAGCTACCTCCTCCAACATCTCCTCATGTTTTTTCAAGGGGATAGTGCCGTCTTGGATTCGGGTAACAGAGAGGAGATTTTCCACCATGATAATAAGGGTATCGGCATCGCTTTTGATGTCGTTGAGCATAGCTATATTTTTTTCAGAGGTCTCCGGGCTGCTGAGCAAGACGGAGGCAGCGCCGGAGATAGAGGTGAGGGGAGTGCGCAGGTCGTGGGAGACAGCCCGTAAAATGTTGCTGCGGATGGTTTCCCGGGCCGATTCCAGTTGGATGGCACTTTTCTCCTGATTCAACCGCTCGTTGAGCTCATAGAGGGCCTTGGTGTTTTTCTCCCGGCGAACGGCCTCGGCGGCCTGGAGTTTAACCCGGGCGGTGAGGGCGCATACCACGCAGGAGATGGCCACCATAGACAGCATGGCTACCGGATAGCCGCTGTAGCTCAGGGAGAAGGCGGCATAGGGAACCATGAAAAAATAATTGATACAGAAGCCACTGACCAATGAGGCTAAAATGCCATACCAGTAGCCGGTAGTCAAAAGGGAGATAAAGACGACGGCCAGAACAAAGACAAGGGCAGAATTGTTTTCTCCCCCGGTATGGCCAATCAGCAGCCCACTGATCAGATAGGCGGCGCAAAGAAAGAGGACTGTGACCAATATATTTCGTGGAAATTCCGGAATGCGGATAAATTGATCACGAAACCAATTATAGCACAAGCGAAAGGTTTTTCGCACGGGCACAGGATCGTCTCCTTTCATGAATGAGGCAAAGAGAAAAGAAAGTTGCATTTCTAAACTATTATAGCAGAGAAGGGAAGGAACGTAAAGTAAAGGTAGGATTAAGAAAGTTTTTGTAGAAAAAAGAAGGGGATTTCCTTGTATGACCAAGAAAGGAGTGGTATAATAATTCGATTTCCATTTCGCCTATACCTGGGCAGCCAGATTGAAAAAGTGAGGTTTGAGTATCATGACCTATAAAGAGGAATTTATTACCTTTATGGTGCGTTCCGGCGTTTTGACCTTTGGGGACTTTACTACAAAGAGCGGGCGTAAGACCCCCTATTTCGTAAACACCGGAAACTACAAAACCGGAGCCCAGGCGGCCAAGCTGGGTGATTACTATGCGGCCTGTATTCAGGAGCACATGCCCCAGGGAATCACCTGTTTGTTTGGACCGGCCTACAAGGGTATCCCCCTGGCGGTGTCTGCCGCTGCCTCTCTGTACCGCAACTATGACCGGGACCTGCCTTACTGCTTCAACCGCAAGGAGGTCAAGGACCACGGCGAGGGAGGCTCCATGGTGGGCTATAAGCCCCAGGACGGGGACGACGTAGCCATCATCGAGGATGTGGTCACCGCCGGAACTGCGGTGCGGGAGTCCATTGAGCTGTTCAAGCATGTGGCTAAGGTAAATATGAAGGCTCTGTTTGTCTCTGTGGACCGGATGGAGCGGGGGACCCGGGAGTGCTCCACCTTGGACGAGCTGCGCCAGGACTACGGTATCCAGGTCTTCCCCATCGTCACCGTGCGGGAGGTCATTGACTTCCTCCACAACCGTCCGGTGGATGGGAAGGTCTACATTGATGACGACATGAAGGCCAAAATGGAGGCCTATTTGGAGCAGTACGGAGCCAAGCAATAAACATTACAAAATATTAAAGGGAGAGGGTGAGGTAGCCATGTCCGTTCATATGGGCCATCGCAAGCGGATGAAGCAGGAGTTTCTGGTCCGGGGACTGGAGGGGTGGCCAGATCACCGCATCCTGGAACTGTTGTTGTTTTACGCCATCCCCCAGGGGGACGTGAACAGTCTGGCCCACGAACTGGTGGAGCGGTTTGGTTCCCTGTCTGGGGTGCTGGATGCTTCGGTGGATGAGCTAAGTAAAGTGCCGGGCGTGGGGGAGCATACCATTACCCTTCTGAAGCTGGTCCCAGCCCTGGGTGGCTGCTATCTGGACCAGCGCAGCGGCCCGGGGGAGATCATTGATTGTCCGGAGCGGGCGGTGGAACAGCTCTCCCCCTACTATTACGGGGCCCGGAATGAGATGGTCTATATCCTGTGCCTGGACAGCAAACGTAAGGCACTGGGCGTACGGAAGGTGTCGGAGGGCAGCATCTATGCCGCAGATATCAACATCCGCCGTATTGTGGAAGAGGCCATGGGCCTGCGGGCATCCGGCGTGTATCTGGCCCACAACCATGTGGATAACCTGGCCTTTCCCTCCCAGGCGGATTGGCAGGCCACCGACACTATCCGGGCAGCCCTGGCCGGAGTGGGCCTGAATCTCATCGACCACCTGGTGTTTGTGGATGGAGATGCCATCTCTCTGGAGCAGTCCCAGCGGGACGGCCACCGTCCCTTCTATCAGCTGTTATAAATTTCTTCGCTCCTTCTCCCAAAGAAAAAGTTCGGAGAAGGAGCGAAAACTGCTTGTATTGGAACATTCGTTCTGATATAATGGGCCGAGAACGGAGAGACTAGCGGTAAGGAGGCGAGAAATATGGACCGGTTTGAAGTGGTTTCGGAGTATACCCCCAGCGGCGACCAGCCCCAGGCCATTGAGGCCCTAGCCAAGGGAATTGAGATGGGACTGGACGAGCAGACGTTGCTGGGCGTTACCGGCTCGGGCAAGACCTACACCATGGCCAAGGTGATCGAGGCGGTGCAGCGGCCCACCCTGGTGCTGGCCCATAACAAAACTCTGGCCGCCCAGCTGTGCGCGGAGTTTAAGGAGTTTTTCCCCAACAACGCGGTGGAATACTTTGTCTCCTACTATGACTATTATCAGCCCGAGGCCTACATTCCTCACACCGATACCTTTATCGAGAAGGACTCGGCCATCAACGAGGAAATTGACCGCCTGCGCCTGTCCGCCACGGCCTCTCTGCTGGAGCGGCGGGACGTGATTGTGGTGTCCTCCGTGTCCTGCATCTACGGCTTGGGCGAGCCGGAGGATTTTGAGAAAATGATGGTCTCCCTCCGGGTGGGAGCCGTTCTGGAGCGGGACGAGCTGCTGAAAAAGCTGGTGTCCATCCGCTATGAACGCAACGACATTGCCTTTGAGCGTAATATGTTCCGGGTCCGGGGGGATACCGTGGAGGTGTGGCCCGCCTACTGGAAGGACACCGCCATCCGGGTGGAATTTTTTGGGGACGAGATTGACCGCATCAGTGAGATCAATGTGGTCACCGGCACCCCCATCCGCCGCCTGACCAACATCCCCATCTGGCCCGCCACCCACTATGTCACCCCCAAGGAGAAGATGGACGCCGCCATCCAGGAGATCTATAAGGAGCTGGAAGAGCGGGTGGCCTTTTTTGAGGGGGAGAACAAGCTCATCGAGGCCCAGCGTATCAAGCAGCGCACCATGTACGACGTGGAGATGATGCAGGAGCTGGGCTACTGCTCCGGTATTGAGAACTACTCCCGGGTCATTGAGGGGCGTCCGGTGGGCTCGCCCCCCCATACCCTGCTGGACTATTTCCCCAAGGATTTTGTGCTCTTTATCGACGAGAGCCACGTCACCTTGCCCCAGGTCCGGGCCATGTACAACGGAGACCGGGCCCGAAAGACCACCCTGGTGGACTACGGCTTCCGCCTGCCCTGTGCCTTTGATAACCGGCCCTTGAAGTTTGAGGAGTTTGAAAAGCGGGTCAACCAGGTGGTCTACGTCTCCGCCACCCCTGGGGAGTACGAGCGGACCCGGTCGGGACAAATTGTGGAGCAGGTCATCCGGCCCACCGGCCTGCTGGATCCCCGCATCCAGGTGCGCCCGGTGGAGGGGCAGATCGACGACCTCATCGGGGAGATTCATACCCGCACCGCCCGCTCCGAGCGGGTGCTGGTGACCACCCTGACCAAGAAGATGGCCGAGGACCTCACCGCCTACCTCCAGGGGGCAGGGATCAAGGTGCGGTATATGCACCACGACATCGACGCCATGGAGCGTATGGAGATCATCCGGGATCTGCGACTGGGCACCTTCGATGTGCTGGTGGGTATCAACCTCCTCCGGGAGGGCCTGGACCTGCCCGAGGTATCCCTGGTGGCCATCCTGGACGCGGACAAGGAGGGCTTCCTCCGCTCCGAGACCTCCCTCATCCAAACCATCGGACGGGCGGCCCGAAACGCCGACGGCATGGTCATCATGTACGCCGATACCATCACTCCCTCCATGCGCCGGGCTATTGACGAGACCGAGCGCCGCCGGGAGAAGCAGGACGCCTTCAACAAGGCCCACGGCATTGTCCCCAAGACGGTCATTAAGTCGGTGCGGGACCTACTGGAGATCGGGGTGTCCGAGAGCACCGACGCCGAGCGGAAGGGAGAACAGCCCGCCCTCACCAAGCAGCAGAAGGCCGAGCGTATCGCCCGGCTGGAGAAGGAGATGAAGGAGGCGGCCAAGATGCTGGAGTTCGAGCTGGCCGCCGCCCTGCGGGATCAGATTATCGAGCTGAGAGGAAAGTAAGACCATGGCCAAGCAAAAAGAAGAAAAAACCAACGTTATGCGGGTGCTGGAGCAAAAGAGGATCCCCTACACCCCTCATACCTACGACCACGAGGAGGGGGTGCCGGTGGACGGGGCCACAGTGGCCCGGTCCCTGGGCCAGGACCCGGAGACGGTGTTCAAGACCCTGGTGGCCCGGGGGGTCTCCGGAGGACTCTACGTTTTTGATATCCCGGTGGAGTACACCCTGGACCTGAAAAAGGCAGCCAAGGCGGTGGGGGAGAAGTCCATCGCCATGCTCCATCAAAAGGAGCTGCTCCCCCTCACCGGCTATGTCCACGGGGGCTGCTCCCCGGTGGGCATGAAAAAGCAGTATCCCACGGTATTCCACGAGACAGCGGAGATCATTGACACCATTATGGTCTCCGCGGGCAAGATCGGCTACCAGGTGGAGCTGAAGCCTGCCGACCTCATCGCCCTGGTGGGAGGCTCCACGGCAGATTTAACTACCCAGGAATGACCGCTGCCCCCTCATTTCGTCATTACCTCATATCTAAAGGAGAAGCGCAATGCATACTCATATCGTCGTCAAAGGCGCCCGGGTCAACAATTTAAAAAATATCGACGTGTCCATCCCCCGGGACAAGCTGGTGGTGCTCACCGGCCTGTCGGGAAGCGGCAAGTCCTCCCTGGCCTTTGACACCATTTACGCCGAGGGTCAGCGGCGGTATGTGGAGTCCCTGAGCTCCTATGCCCGGATGTTTTTGGGCCAGATGGAGAAGCCGGATGTGGACTATATCGACGGCCTGTCCCCCGCCATCTCCATCGACCAGAAGACCACCTCCAAAAACCCACGCTCCACCGTAGGCACTGTTACGGAGATCTATGACTACCTCCGTCTGCTCTGGGCCCGGGTGGGCACCCCCCACTGCCCCATCTGCGGCAAGGAGATCAAGCAGCAGACCATCGACCAGATCATCGACCAGGTCCTGGCCCTGCCTGAGGCCACCCGGATCCAGGTCATGGCCCCGGTGATCCGGGGAAAGAAGGGCGAGCACGCCAAGATTTTTGAGGACGCCCGGAAGTCGGGATATGTCCGCTGCCGGGTGGACGGCATCGCCTACGATCTCAGCGAGGAGATCAAGCTGGAGAAGAACAAAAAGCATGACATTGAGATCGTGGTGGACCGCCTGGTCATCCGGGAGGACATCACCCGCCGCCTCACCGACTCGGTGGAGGTGGCCTCCAATCTGGCCGGGGGGCTGGTGGTCATCAATGTGGTGGGGGAGGACCGGGATATCCTCTTCTCCCAGAACTACGCCTGTGAGGACTGTGGGGTGTCCATCGAGGAGCTCACCCCCCGGATGTTCTCTTTCAACAACCCCTTCGGCGCCTGTCCCACCTGTATGGGTCTGGGGTCCCAGATGAAGATCGACCCTGACCTTATCATCCCCAATAAAAATCTGTCCATTATTGAGGGGGCCATCACCGCCTCGGGGTGGAACAACATTAAATCCGACGGCATTGCCCGGATGTACTTTGACGCTCTGGCCAAGCGGTACAAATTCAAGCTGAATACCCCCATCAAGGATCTGCCCCGTGAGGTGCTGGATGTGATTCTCTACGGCACCGGTGGGGAGAAGCTCACCCTCCACTATGACCAGCCCCGGGGACAGGGCACCCTGTACCAGCCCTTTGAGGGAATCGTCAACAATTTGGAGCGGCGGTACCGGGAGACCCAGTCCGACGGGGTAAAGCGGGAGCTGGAGGAGTGCATGTCCCAGTGTCCCTGCCCCACCTGTCAGGGGCGGCGGCTGAAGAAGGAGTCCCTGGCGGTCACCGTGGGGGGACTGGACATTGACAGCTACTGCCGCAAGAGCGTCACCGACGCCCTGGACTTTATGGAGCACCTGGAGCTCACCCCCACTCAAACCATGATCGCCGCCCAGATTTTAAAGGAGATCAAAAACCGCCTGGGCTTTTTGCGTTCGGTGGGTCTGCAATACCTCACCTTGTCCCGGGAGGCGGGCACCCTGTCCGGCGGGGAGAGCCAGCGCATCCGTCTGGCCACCCAGATCGGTTCCTCCCTCATGGGGGTACTGTATATTCTGGACGAGCCCTCCATCGGCCTGCACCAGCGGGACAACGACAAGCTGTTGGCCACCCTCCAGGAGCTGCGGGACCTGGGCAACACCCTGCTGGTAGTGGAGCACGACGAGGACACCATGCGCCAGGCCGACTATATCGTGGATATCGGCCCTGGAGCCGGAGTGAACGGAGGCCGGGTGGTGGCCGCTGGTACCCCGGAGGAGGTCATGAACACGCCTGGCTCCATCACGGGAGACTACCTGGCCGGAAGAAAGAAAATCCCCGTCCCCAAGGAGCGGCGGAAGGGGAATGGCAAGTACCTGAAAATCTTTGGGGCGGCGGAAAACAACCTGCGGGGGGTGGACGTGGCCTTCCCCCTGGGCACCTTTACCTGCGTCACCGGGGTGTCGGGGAGCGGCAAGTCCTCCCTGGTCAACGAGATCCTCTATAAAAAGCTGGGAGCCGACCTGAACCGGGTAAAGGTCCGGGCGGGAAAGCATGACCACATCGAGGGGGAGGAGTACCTGGACAAGGTCATCAATATCGACCAATCTCCCATCGGCCGCACCCCCCGGTCCAATCCTGCCACCTACACCGGCCTTTTTAACGATATCCGGGACCTGTTTGCCTCCACCCCCGATGCCAAGAGCCGGGGTTACGGCCCGGGCCGGTTCTCCTTCAACACCCGGGGAGGCCGGTGTGAGGCCTGTACCGGCGACGGCCTTATCAAAATCGAAATGCACTTTTTGCCCGACATCTATGTCCCCTGTGAGGTGTGTAAGGGCAAGCGCTACAACCGGGAGACCCTGGAGGTGCGCTACAAGGGGAAGAACATCTACGAAGTGCTGGAAATGACGGTGGACGAGGCCCTGCCCTTCTTCGAGAATCTGCCCCGGATCTATAACCGGCTGAAAACTCTGGAGGAGGTGGGCCTGGGCTATGTGAAGCTGGGCCAGCCCTCCACGGAGCTGTCCGGCGGCGAGGCCCAGCGGGTGAAGCTGGCCACGGAGCTCTCGAAGCGCTCCACGGGCAAGACCATCTATATTCTGGACGAGCCCACCACCGGCCTCCACAGCGCCGACGTCCACAAGCTTATCGAGGTGCTCCAGCGCCTGGTGGAGAGCGGAAACACCGTGGTGGTCATCGAGCACAACCTGGATGTGATCAAAACCGCCGACCACATCATCGACCTGGGCCCCGAAGGGGGAACGGGAGGGGGCACTGTGGTGTGTACCGGAACCCCAGAGGACGTGGCGGCCTGCCCGGAAAGCTATACGGGCCAGTATTTAAAGCGGATGCTGGAATAAGCTGGAATTGGGGAGGGAAGGAGAAGCGATGCTGGAATTTACGCGTATTACCGCCCCGGACCACCCCCTGTTTCCCCGGGCCTTTGCCCTGTATGAGGAGAGCTTTCCCATCCACGAGCAGCGTACCCGGGAGAAGCAGGAGAAGGTGCTCTCCCATCCCGATTACCGCTATGAGGTAATTTTGGAGGGGAGCTCCTTTGTGGGCATCCTCCTCTATTGGGAGTACCGGGACGGGCGCTATGTGGAGCACTTTGCCATTGATCCGGCCCTGCGGGGACAAAGCTACGGCTCCCAGGCGTTGCGGGCCCTGGGAGAGCGGGGACGGCCCATTGTGCTGGAGATCGACCCTCCCGTGGAAGCGGTGTCGGTGCGGCGGAAGCATTTTTATGAAAAGCTGAATTTTTGGGAAAATCCTTTTTCCCATATCCATCCCCCCTATCGGCCCGGCTTTCAGGGGCATGATTTGGTGGTCATGACCTACCCTAAACCCTGGGAAAAAGAGAAGTATGAGGCCTTTGCCTCCTATTTGGCAGACACGGTAATGGCCGACTGCCGGGATAGAAACAGATAAAAGGCGAGGTAATCCATGGAAATTATTCAGTGGCTGACCGATACGACCCTTGGGAAAATGGTATTCACCATGCTGGTGTCCATGGTCCCCATTATTGAGCTGCGGGGAGGATTGCCCTTTGGGGTGGCTCTTGGCCTGCCCTATCATCTGGCCTTCCCGGCAGCAGTGCTGGGAAACATTATCCCCGCCCCCTTCATCATCGTCTATATCCGGCGAGTGTTCCTGCTTATGCGCCGGTATCTGCCACGGCTCAACGGCCTGGTGGACAAGCTGGAGCGGAAGGCCCACCTCAAGGGACAGAAGGTCCAGCGCTACCAGTATCTGGGCCTGTGGCTGTTTGTAGCCATTCCCTTGCCCGGGACGGGAGCCTGGACAGGCTCTCTGGCGGCCGCCTTCTTGGATATGCGGCTGAAAAAGGCCCTGCCCGCTGTTGTGCTGGGCGTGCTCACAGCCGGATGCATCATGCTGGCCCTCACCCATGTGGGCATCAATCTGTTTTCCAGCACCGTTTAAAAGTTTGTTTGGGGCGGAGAACAGAAACGTTTATCCCTGTTCCGGCATAGGATGGCCCGGAGGTGTTGCCCTGTGGAGCTGTTGTTGGATGTTCTGATGGCCGGAATAGGGGCATTGGGGCTGGCCTTTTTGTCCTGGTGGTTGTTTGGACGGCTGCTGCGGCCCATCCCCGAGGAGAGCTTTCGGGTGGTGATCCCCGGCCGGGGAGAGGGAGAAGGGCTGGAGCAGACGGTGCGGGCCATCATATGGCTGCGTGGCCTGGGGCTTCTCAACTGTCCTGTGGTCATTGCCAATGTGGACCTGACCGCGGAGGGCTGGGAGATGGCCCTGCGCCTGGCCCAGCGCTGGCCCGGGGTCGTGCTGTGGCCCATGTCTGATTTGGCAGATTACATGATACGATCATAGAAGAGAGGAGGCGGAACCCATTGGAAGCGTTGGAACAGACCAACCAGGTGGAGGGGACCGTCTCCTCGTTAATTTTCCAGAATGAAGAGAACGGATATACCATCCTCCGCCTGGACGTGAAGGGGGAGGAGATTACCGTAGTAGGCACCATGCCCGGTGTCTCTCCCGGAGAATATTTGGCCGTGGAGGGCGGCTGGGTGCGCCATGCCACCTATGGGGTGCAGTTCAAGGCGGAGACGGTGGAGCGCCGCTTGCCCCAGGGCTTGAAGGAAATTTACCACTACCTGGCTTCGGGAGCAGTGAAGGGGGTGGGAAAGGCCACTGCCCGGCTGCTGCTGGAGGAGTTTGGGGAGGAGGCCTTGACCGTGCTGGAGGAGCACCCGGAGCAGCTGTCCAAGATCCGGGGGATCACCCCCAAGCGGGCCAGGCAGATGAGCGAGGCCTTTCGGCAGCAGATGGGCATGCGCCGCCTCATTGAATTTCTGGGGGCCCACCAGTTACCCTTGGAATTGGCGGTATCTCTGCGGCGCAGCTACGGAGACGTAGCGCTGGAGGTGTTGAAGGCCAACCCCTACCTGTTGGTAAACGAAGAGTACGAGGTGGAGTTTTCCCAGGCGGACGCTCTGGCCCTGTCTCTGGGGGTAGGGCCGGAGGACCCCCAGCGGCTGGAGGCGGGCCTGATCTTTGAAATGGCCCACAACAATGTAAATAACGGCCACACCTTCCTGCCCCACCGAAAGCTGGTGGAGGCCACGTCGGCACTCTTGGAGGTGTCCGGCGAGCTGCTGGAGGAGTGCCTGGAGAGTCTCATTCAGCGGGGCGAGCTGGAGGAGGAGCCGGTGGCGGGGCAGGACGGGATCTATCTGCCCGCGCTGTATGAGGCGGAGTGTTTTATCGCCCGGCGGATCGGGGAGATGAGCCGGGCGGAGCTGTGTCCCCCGGAGGATCTGGACCGGGTGCTGGGGCAGATCCAAAGCCGGCAGCACATCACCTACGCCCCTGAGCAGAGGAGGGCGGTGGAGCTGGCGGCCCAGCGCCAAGTCATGCTGCTGACTGGTGGACCAGGCACTGGTAAAACCACCTGCCTGAGGGGGGTACTGGCCCTCTTTGAGACCATGGGGCTGGAGACGGCCCTGTCAGCCCCTACCGGGCGGGCAGCCAAGCGGCTGGGGGAGCTGTGCGGGACCGAGGCCTCCACCATCCACCGGCTGTTGGAGACAGGATTTGACCCCCAGACCGGCCGTCTGGTGTTTACCCATAACTCTTATGATCCCATCAAAGCCGATGCGGTGATTGTGGACGAGACCTCCATGGTGGATGTGCCTTTGATGGCCGCTCTGCTGGATGCCTTGGAGGGGGACTGCCGGCTGGTGCTGGTGGGAGACCCGGATCAGCTGCCATCCGTGGGGCCGGGCAATCTCTTCGGGGACCTGATTCGCAGCCAAGTGGTGCCCACTATCCGTCTGACTGAGATCTTCCGCCAGGCGGCCCAGAGCGCCATTGTGCGCAATGCCCACCTGGTAAACCGGGGAGAAGTGCCCAATCTGCGCAAGAATGACAACGACTTCTTTTTCCTCTACCGCCGGGACCCCAGAGGGGCGGTGGAGACCATTGTGGATCTGTGCCGGCGCCGTCTGCCGGAGCGGCTGGGGATTCCCGCCGATCAAATCCAAGTGCTCTCCCCCACCCGGCGGCGGGGGACCGGGACGGGAGCGCTGAATCAAGCTCTCCAGGCTGCCCTCAATCCTCCTCTTGAGGGAAAGGGGGAGCGCCGCTTTGGCGACTGGGTCTTCCGGGCGGGGGACCGGGTGATGCAGGTGCGGAACAACTACGATATCCTCTGGCGGGAGGAGGGCGGACTCCGCTCCGGCATGGGGATGTTCAACGGAGACATCGGAGTGATCCGCTCCATCGATGGAGAGGTTATCACGGTGGACTTTGATGGCAAGGCGGTGGAGTATTCCCCCGATATGCTGGGAGAGCTGGAGCCTGCCTTTGCCGTGACGGTGCATAAGGCCCAGGGCAGCGAGTACCGGGCGGTGATTTTAGCCGCCCTGGAGGGGGCTCCCATGCTGATGACCCGGGGGGTGCTGTATACCGCCATAACCAGGGCAAAGGAGCTGTTTATTGTGGTGGGAGACGAACAGACCGTGGAGCGGATGGTGGCCAACGACCGGCAGACCCGCCGTTATTCTGGCCTGCGCTCCCGCTTAGTTAAAGAAAAATAAAACGTGTCCCACCCACGTTAGTTGTCCCAGAGCGGGAGAACGAAAGAATAAAAAAGATCCCGATGGAAATTGTTAAAACAATTTCCATCGGGATCTTTTTGGTTTAAGAACAGATCATTATCTGATAAATGAAATTGGAATAAACTCCAAAACGAATAAGCGGCTGAATGGAAAGCGAGGAAGCAATACATGGGGCTCTTCAATAAGGTGTGCAACGCAATTATCAGGATTTATACTTATCTGGGTGTTGTGTTGCTGTGCGTTATCGTAATTGCCTGCTCCGCCCAAATATTTACACGTTATGTTCTGGGAAATGCCATTTCCGGAACGGAGGAGATCAGTCGATACTGTTTTGTATGGTTGGGCTTTGTAGGCAGTGCGGTATGTACCCAGCGGTGGTCAAATGCATGGATATCAATCTTACACGATCTGTTGAGAGGGCGTGCAAGAAAGTGGCATGAAATTTTTCTGGATATTATGGTGATCATCTGTGCTGTAATCCTTTTGGTGCAGGGGATCAAATGTGTGGATGCCACCTCCCGGCAACTGAGCAGTATGCTGCGGATCCCGATGTGTTACGTCTACACTGCGATCCCTGTAGGGGCCTTTGGGATCATCATAGGAGCGGTGCAGCGGCTGGTCAACACACTGACTGGTCATGAGATGGAGGTGGCCCAGTGAGTGCACTTGTTATTTTTGGGATTCTAATTGGGTTTATTTTCTTGGGAGTCCCTGTCTGTTTCAGTATTGCCTATTCTGGCATCGGGTACATTCTCCACGCTCAAATGCAGCCGCTGATTTTGATTGCACAGCGCTCACTCAACGGCATGGATAACTACACGCTTCTTGCCATTCCGCTATTTACCTTAGCGGGTTATATGATGGACAAGGGCGGCCTCTCAAAGCGGTTAGTCAATTTTTTAGATAAGGCGTTTTTCTGGATTCCTGGTGGGATCGGAACGATTACGGTGCTGTGCTGCGCTGTGTTTGCAGCACTAACTGGCTCTGGTCCAGCTACAGTGGCGGCAATTGGCGCCATCACCTATCCAGCTATGATGAAGGCAGGGTACCATAAAAACTCGGCAGCTGGACTCCTAGCCTGTGGTGGTGCATTAGGCCCAGTTATCCCGCCCAGCATCTGTATGATCGTTTATGGTACCACGTTTGGCGTGTCTGTCCCTGCTATGTTTATGGCGGCCGTAGTTCCTGGGCTGCTGATGTCACTTTTCTTGATTGTTACCAATATTTTTATCTGCAAACGGCAGGGTATTGCCCAGACCAGGACACGTTATTCCTTGCGGGAGATCTGGGAAGCGTTTACACAGTCTTGGGGCGTACTGCTTCTCCCCATAGTTGTTTTAGGAGGGATTTATGGGGGAATCTTCACTCCCACCGAAGCATCCGCGGTCTGTGTCGTTTTTGCACTGGTGTTGGGTTTCTGCTATCGGGAACTGACCTTTAAGAACCTGCTGGAATCCCTGATCAAGACCGTAGAAACCTCTGCCATGGTTATTGTTATTGTGGGCATGTCGGCCATTTTGTCCTGGATTTTGTCCGCCACTGGTATTCCAGCACAAATTGCGGCGCAGGTTGTTCCGTTCCTAGGCAGTAAATACGTATATATTATCGTGCTTCTGATTATCCTGTTTGTGATTGGCTGCTTGATGGAAACCGTTGCCAGCATGCTGATTCTGGGCCCCATTTTAGTCCCCATTGGCTTGGAGCTAGGGGTCAATGAACTGCACTTGTCTATGATCTTCTGCCTGGCTCTAATCGTCGGCATGGTGACACCGCCCTTCGGATTAAACTTGTTCACTGCCTGTGCCACGACTGGTCAAGGTTTTATGGAGGTTGTGAAAGGCATGGTTCCCTATTTGATTGCCCTAATCTCTGCGGTGGTCATTGTATCGTTTGTTCCGGAATTGGCGTTGTTCCTGCCCCGTGTGCTGGGAGTTACGTAGCGGAATTGATCGAGTAAGTAATTAAAATATAGCCATGACCTTTCTTTTGGGCCATACCATTCGATCAAACGTACATTAACAAAATTGAGCTGTACCCCATTTGCTATTCAGTAAATGATACTGTCTAGTAAATGGGGTACAGCTTTATTGTTGCTCTTTATGGAGTGCAGTATTTCGCACACTTATTTTTTATTTAGAGAGTTGGGAGAGCAACTCTGCCGCCAGAGCGGGGTCCACATTGCCTCCAGAGAGGACGAATACCACCTTATCCCCTTTGTTCACCGGGAGAGTGCCAGCCAAAGCGGCGGCCACGGGAAGTGCGCCCGAGGGCTCCACCATGAGCTTGGCCTTGGACATGAGCAGGACCATCGCCTGCCGGATGAAGGGGTCCTCTACGGTGCAAAGATCGTCCACCCGCTGCTCAATGAGGGCGAAGTTGTCCGGGTTTGCGTGGTCGGAGCGGGTGCCGTCAGCAATGGTGTCCACCCCATCCAGTTGGATCGGGTGACCGGCTATCCGGCTTTTGGAGTACCGGGGGGCACCGGCAGGCTCTACTCCGATGGTCTTTACGTGAGGAGCCAGGCCTTTGACCGCCGTGGCCACACCGGAGATCAGTCCCCCGCCTCCAATGGGAACGGCAATGGCATCCAACTGGGGCAGGTCTTCCAACACCTCCAGACCGATGGTGCCCTGTCCCGCTGCCACGTAGGGGTCGGCGTAAGGGTGGACGTTGACCATTCCTGCCTCTGCCACCAGCTGGGCAGCTCTGGCCTCACGCTGGGAGCTGAGGGTTCCCGTCAGCTCCACCTGTCCACCGAAGGATTTTACTCCGGCGAGCTTGACGGGATTGGCGTTGGTGGGCATCACAATGACTGCTCTGGTGCCCAGACGCTGGGCTGCGCAGGCCACTCCCTGGGCGTGGTTGCCGGAGGAGGCGCACACCAGCCCCCGTGCCCGCTCCTCGTCGGTCAGGGACAGGGCCCTGTTCATAGCGCCCCGGATCTTGAAAGCACCGATGGGCTGGAAGCCTTCAAATTTCAGATAGACCTGGCACCCTAGAGCCTGATCCAAAGCGGGGATCCGAAGCAGCGGGGTGCGAACGATGTAAGGGGCAATCCGTTCCCGAGCCTGTTGGACATCCTGAAGAGTAATCATGAAATTCCGTCCTTTCTCCATAGTAGTTCAGCTGCTTTTATTAAAGCATAAACCACGTCCGGGAACAAGGGGCAGAGAAAAAGTTCCTCTCCCATCAGGGACGAAAGGCGATGTTCATGTCCACCGGACCCTGGATTCCGTCCACCGTTCCAGAGTCGGTGTACTGCCAGATCTGAAAGTCATAGCGGAAATTGGGAGAAGAACCGTATTCCGCGATCCAGAAGGGGTATTGGGCCACATCCTCCAGATTGTAGTGGAGGTAGGCGATGTAGCGGTTGAAATAGATCATGGGCTGGTAGCCGGCCTGTTCTACCTCCTGGCAGAAGGCGTTGGCGGCTGCGGTGATGGTGTTGCTGTCTACGCCGTCGGTGCGGGCGGTGTCATAGTCAATGTTTTCCCAGTCAAAGACTACGGGGCCGTCAAAGGCGGAAAACTTCTCCAGCAGCTGCAACAGAAACTGGGCTTCCTCCCGGGCCTCCTGGACCGTGGTGGCCTGGGAGAAAAAGTATACGCCCACATCCAGTCCGGCGTCCATGGCCCCCTGGAGGTTACGGCGGAACTGGGTGTCTTCAAAGACTTTGCCGCTGCCATAGTAGCGGCCGGCGCCCCGGATCATGGCAAAATCAATGCCGTCAGCGGCCACCTTTTCCCAGTCAATCTCTCCCTGATGGTAGGATATGTCAATCCCCACTGTGGCTTGTGCGTCTCCGGTATATTCCATCCGCCCGTCCTTGAGCTGGAAAGCGCTGTTGTCATAGGAATTGGCCGGGACGTTGTCCAGAACCTGGAGGGTAAAGGAGTAGAAGGGAAAATACTCCTCCTCTTCCGAAGTCCGTCCAGCATACCGCTGAATCTGCCAAACAATGGTGCTCAGCTCTGCCCGTGTGATGGAATCCTCCGGGTGGAACAGGCGCTGCCCATCCACCAGATTGCCCACCAGAATACCCAGCCGGTTGAGGGCGGTCACCGAGCTGTCATCCACATCGGCAAAGGGAGTGGCGTCAGCAATGGGGACCACTCCCAGAGCCTTGGCGGCCAGATGGGCGATAAACAGCCGGGAGACAGGGCCGTTCAGATCAGCCGGCACCTCCTCCTGAGACAGCCAGCCCTTTTCCAGAGCATAGCGGACATAGCCAGCGGCGTAGTGCTCTCCGGGATTGGGAGAGATGGTACCGCTTCCAGCCGCCTTCAGGACCATAATCATGGAGTCGCCGGCCCGGGTGGTGTCGTTGGGACCGAAGCGGCCGTCATCGTAGCCGTGGACCACGTCCTGGGCATTCAGGGAAGCCACAAAGGAGTAGAACCAATCCTCCTCCGCCACGTCAGCAAAGGGGGAGGTCCAGCCCTCGGGGATGGAGGGCTGGCGGGCAGCCCATATGGGAGAAATGGATATGGCGCCAGCCAGCGTGAGGGGCAGGGCGCGGGATAAAAAATATTTCCAAGAGTGATACATGGGATAAAGCTCCTTTTTATGAGAATCGGCATCATTTTAGCATAAAAAATGGGGGATAAGCAATGAAAAAAGTTGGAAAAAGGAAGAGCGGGGTGAGAGAGGACGACTTGCGCCAGGGGGATGGGACTGGTATAGTGGGGGTAAGAAAAAGAGGAGGCGAATCCCCATGCATATTCCATCCTGTCGGACCAGCGAGCTGGAATTGGCCGATTTCCAGCGGGCCCTGGAGTGCTCCAGCTGTCCCAACGACGACTATGACGTGAAGAAGTGGCTCTATGTACCCAATTATTATTCGGAGTACCGGTACATTTTAGGGACTCGGGGGGATAGACCTCTGATTTGTGTGGGAATTAACCCTTCCACAGCGGCTCCCGATCACCTGGATAACACGTTGAAATCGGTGGAACGGGTGGCGCTTCATAACGGCTATGACAGCTTTTTGATGTTTAATGTCTATGCCCAGCGGGCCACCGACCCGGATGATATGGAGCCAGAATGCAACGACTATCTCCACAGCCAAAACATGAAGGCCTTTGCCTACGCCCTGTCTCTGGACAAGGGGGGGCAGCCCGCTGTGTGGGCGGCCTGGGGAACGATCATTGAAAAGCGGGACTATCTGCCCCAATGTGTTCGGGACATGATTGCCCTGGGCCGGGAATACGGAGCCTGCTGGTATTCCGCCGGAAAACGCTCCAAGAAGGGACACCCCCACCATCCGCTGTACCTGCGCAAGGACAGTGTGCTGGAGGAATTTGATGTGGAAGGATATTTGGATCATCTGGAATAAAGAAAAGAGCCCCAGATCAGTGAGATCCGGGGCCCTTTTGTTATTTTAGAGCGTCAGAGACCCGCATGAGAGTCTCCTCATGGGTGCGGTCAATGAGATGGGTGTAGATCCGCCCGGTGGTGGCCGGGGTGGAATGGCCCAGGGCCTTTCCAATGTCAAAGAGGGAGGCCCCCTGGAAGGAGGCGATGGTGGCAAAGGAGTGGCGCAGGCCATGGAGGGTCACCCGGGGGAGCTGATTATTTCGGACAAACCGGGTAAAGGCCAGGGAGAGGGCGTTGGGGGAGTAGGGAAGCCCTTTGTGATCCAACACCACGTGTCCGGAAGGGGAGGGGACCTCCCGCTGCTGCCGGTCCAGTTCGGCGGAGAGGAGCGTGAAGACCTCCTCGGGCAGATATAGGGTGCGGACCGAGGAGCGGTTTTTGGTTTCCTTTTGAATAATGGTGGCGCCAAAGGCGGTGCGGGCCTGGCGGATGTAGAGCACCCGGCGGGGGAAGTTGACGTTTTCCCATTTCAGACCGCAGATCTCTTCCCGCCGCAGTCCCAAGCTGCCCGCCAGCTTCACCGGCAGCTCCAGCGGAAGGCCTTCCAGCAGATGGTACAGGCGTTTGAGCTCCTCGGGGTTGTAGAAGTCAGCCTCGTAGAGCTTGGAACGAGGGGGCTCCACCCGGTCCATAGGGGAAACGAGGAGCATCTCCTGGCGCACAGCTGAGCGCAGAGAGGAGGAGAGCAGGTCGTGATGCCGCCGGAGGGTATTGGAGGACAGGCCCGCATCCCGCTGAACCTGGGAATAGTATTGCTGAATGTCCCGGGGCGAGAGTTTGAGAAGAGGGGTGCGGCCCAAGGCAGGGGAGAGGTGGTTGTCAATGATCTTTTGGTAGGCATATACGGTGGTCTCCGCCCGATTGGGTCGGACGATGGTGTCCATCCAGTATTCCAGCCAATCATCTAAGGTGAGCTGATGGTGGGGGGATTGCCGCTCCTGTTCCCGGTGAGCCAGGAACTCCCGCAGCCCGTTTCGGGCGGCGGTGAGGGTGGGAAAGGTGCGGTACTGCTTGATCCGTTTCCCTGAATCGTCTCGACCCAAATCCATGCTGACATAATACAGCTGCCGGACATCGTCAAAGGCGATGTTTCTCTCTACCGTTTTTCGTGCCATGCTAGTTCCTCCTTTTTATTTCCTGCGGAAAAGGAGGAGATGGTGCTCCACCTTTTTTCCCGCATAAAAAGAGGATAAAGGTCGAAAAAGTAAAAATACAGACTAAGATTTGGCTTAAATGGAATAATATAGAAGAAAAGTGTAAGAAAAAGGAAGGACTTTTCCTTTTCATACAGATGTGATAGACTGTACCATGGTGATGAAAATGATCCGAGTAGCAAATCTGAATCTGCCCATCGGCGGCGGAATGGAAGAATTAAAGAAGCGGGCCGCTCAGGCCCTGGGCGTGAGACCGGGCCAGCTGGATACCATGGAAATTGTCCGCCAGTCCATTGATGCCCGGGGACGGAGCGGCGTGCATTATGTATATACGGTGGATGTATCCCTGCCGGAGGAACGGACAGTGGTGGGCCGAGCTCCGGGACGAAACGTCACGCTGGTGGAGCGAACCGAATACCGCTTTCCAAAGGTGAAACGCCGCTCTGCCCTGCCTCCTGTGGTGGTGGGGATGGGACCGGCTGGTCTGTTTGCCGCTTTGTTTTTGGCCCGAAATGGGCTGGCACCCATTGTGCTGGAACGGGGGCAGGATGTGGACACCCGGACAGCGGATGTGGAACGGTTTTGGAAGAGTGGAGTTTTAAATGAAACCTCCAACGTGCAGTTTGGGGAGGGTGGGGCCGGAACCTTTTCAGACGGCAAGCTGACCACCGGTACCCATGACGGGCGGATCGGGGCAGTTATGGAGACTTTGGTGGAAGCCGGAGCGCCGGCCGACGTGAAGTATTCCCACAAGCCCCACGTGGGGACTGACGTGCTGCGCCAGGTGGTCAAGACCATTCGCCAGGAACTGATTGGCCTGGGAAGCGAGGTCCGTTTTGGCCACCAGATGGTGGGTCTGGAGCGGGACGGAGATCACATATCCGCTGTGGAAGTGGAGGGGCCGGAGGGGAGATACCGCCTGCCCTGTGACGCCCTGGTGCTGGCCCCCGGCCACTCTGCCCGGGACACCTTTGAGCTGCTGCTGGAAGCTGGGGTGCCTATGGAGCGGAAGAGCTTTGCCATCGGAGTGCGGATTGAGCAGAGTCAGCGGGCGATCAGCAAACAGCAGTACGGCCCGGTGTTTGAACAGCTGCCCCCCTCCGATTATAAGCTGGCCTGCCATCTGCCCAATGGCCGCTCCGCGTTTACCTTTTGTGTGTGTCCGGGCGGGCAGGTGGTGGCTGCAGCCTCGGAGCAGGGCGGAGTGGTCACCAACGGCATGAGCCTGCGCGCCCGGGACGGGGCGAATATCAACGGCGGACTGCTGGTGGGCGTGGGGCCGGAGGACTTTCCAGAGGGGGACGTGTTAGCTGGAGTCCGGTTTCAGCGCCGGTGGGAACAGGCGGCCTTCCAACTGGGGGGAGGGGACTTTCGGGCTCCCGCCCAGCGCGTGGAGGATTTTTTGGCCGGATGCCCCTCCCAGGGGGCGGGAGAGATTCAGCCCACCTACCGCCCGGGGGTGACCTGGACTGCCTTGGACTCCTGCCTGCCGGGCGAGGTGATTGGCACGCTGCGGCAGGCCATTCCTCTTATGGATCGAAAGCTGAGGGGGTTCGGCCACCCCGACGCAGTGCTCACCGGAGTGGAAACCCGGTCCTCGTCTCCGGTGCGGATTGTCCGGGACGAGAGCTTCCAGTCCCCATTGCGGGGGCTGTACCCCTGCGGAGAGGGGGCTGGCTATGCCGGAGGAATTGTCAGCGCGGCGGTAGACGGCATCCGTGTAGCTGAGGCCGTGGCCCTGGCGGAATAAAAAAGAAGCCCTGGAGGATTCTTCCAGGGCTTTTCATTGACAAAAATATATTTTGTGATATGATGAAGTCCAATGATTTAGATGACATCATAGGATGCTTTGCATCAGGAGGGTGGAACAATGATCCAAATTGGAGCAAAAAAGCTGTCACTCCCGGTGATACAAGGAGGAATGGGAGTGGGGGTTTCCCTGAGCGGATTAGCGGGAGCGGTGGCAGCCTGCGGCGGTATGGGATGCATCAGTGCGGCCCATCCGGGCTATCGGGAGGCGGATTTTCGTCAGGACCCCAAGGGGGCCAATCTCCGGGCTCTGAAAGAGGAAATTGGCCGGGCAAAGGAACTCTCCCGGGGATTAGGTATGGTGGCGGTCAACCTGATGGTGGCCATGCGTCAGTATGCGGAGCTGGCACGGGCGGCAGTGGAAGCCGGGGCCGATGCCATTATCTCCGGGGCGGGACTGCCCCTGGAATTGCCCTCGTTCACAAAGGGATCAAAGACGGCCATTGCCCCCATTGTTTCCAGCGGCCGGGCAGCAAAGCTCATTCTAAAGACCTGGGATAAGCGCTACCAGACAACGGCGGACTTTGTAGTGATCGAAGGCTGCGGAGCGGGAGGCCATCTGGGCTTTAAAGAGGAGGAGCTGCAGGCGGGAAGCGCCCAACCCCTGGAAGAAATTCTGCCCCAGGTGCTGGAGGAACTGGCCCCCTATGAGGAGAAATACGGGAGAAAAATCCCGGTGTTTGTGGCCGGAGGAGGGCTGACGGGGAAGGACATGGTGCGTTTCCGGTCTATGGGCGCCTCGGGGGTACAGATTGCCACCCGCCTGATCGCTACCCATGAGTGCGACGCGTCCCAGGGATTCAAGGATGTTATTCTCAAGGCTAGAAGTGAGGATGTCCATATCATTCACAGCCCGGTGGGGATGCCCGGCCGGGCGGTGGCCTCGCCGCTGATCCAGCGGGTGGAGGCAGGGGAGCGGATTGCACCGGAGTGGTGTGCGGGCTGTATCAAAACCTGTGATCCCTCCACCACCCGGTACTGCATTACCAACGCCTTGATCCAAGGGGTCAAGGGGGATTGGGAGAACGGCCTGTTTTTCTGCGGCTCCGGGGTGGACCGGGTGACGGAGATGACCACGGTGGCCCAGGCGCTGGAAGAATTTTGTGTCCCTGTTGAGGAATAAAAAGGACCCGGGAGGACGGTGCTGTCCTCCCGGGTCTCTTTGGTTTATTGCACGTGGGTGTGGTTGTTGATGTGGTTCATGCAGTAGCAGTAGTAGCCGTTGCATTTAGAGCAGTAGCGGAACTCCATATTTGGGTCGTCGGCGTCGGTGATGCCGCACACGGCGCATTTGTGGAGGTAGCCCTTGCGCTGCTGGACCTCCTTTTGTGCCTTTTTAAAGTTGATGGTTTGCCGGTCCATGCGGTGGGCCACCCGGCTCTGGCCCCGGTGAAGCATACCGGCCAGATCGCCCCAGAAGAAAATCAGGTAGTTGAGGATGGCGATGATGGGCAGCAGCGCGCCCCGCCAGTCGCCCGCTGAAATCGAGTAGCTGATGTCAAAGGCAAACAGGGCCGCGTCCAGCCAGGCCAGCCACTTTACCTTCAAAGGGATGATGCCCCAGAAGAGGACCTGCATGTCGGGATAAAGGGTGGCAAAGGAGAAGAACATGGACATGTTCACATAATACATGTTGGTGGTCTCAAAATAGATGCCCCCCAGCATGTTGGAGGTAATGGGGAGCATGGCGTAGGTGATGGCTCCCACGATTAGATTGAGAATAACGCCCAAACCATAAAAGACGGTAAAACGGGTGGTGCCCCACTGCCGTTCCAATGCGGTGCCGATCCAGTAATAGAAAAACGTAGTCAGGGCAAAGAAAAGAGTTTGGGTAAAGACATTGGTGCCACCCGTGGCCACAGGGGTAAAAATAAAGGTGATCAGCCGCCATACTTGGCCCTTGAGGATGAGCTCCGGGTAGAAGCTGGTGAGCCAGGTGAAGCCGCCCATGGTGACCATGTCGCCTACAAAGACGATCACATTGCCCAGGGCGATGTATTTCATGAGGTTGGGTATCCCTAGTTTAGGGTGGCGGTAACAAAAGCGGTCCAGCCAACGGGTGATGGCCTTCATGGACAGCCCTCCTTATGATGGTAATATCTTGACGTAAAATTCATTGTACCCGGTTTTGGGCAAAAAGTCCATGACAAAACTGTAAACATTTCAGACGGGACTTTTTTCGGGGGAAGGGCTGTGGTACAATAGGGGCTAAAGCAAACAGGAAGAAAAAAGGAGCCGATCAAGTATGAGTATCGTCAAGGATATGTCGCTGGCCCCCTCGGGCCTGCAAAAAATTCAGTGGGTGCGGGACTTTATGCCCGCTCTGTCCGGGATCGAGGAGCGGTTTCGGCGGGAGAAGCCCTTTTCGGGGCTGACCATTGCGGTGTCCGTGCACCTGGAGGCCAAGACAGCCAATTTGGGTCTGGTGCTTCGGGAGGGAGGGGCGGACGTCCACCTCACTGGCTGTAACCCCCTGTCCACCCAGGATGATGTGGCGGCGGCCATGGCCCAGCTGGGCGTGGACACCTACGGGATCCATGGGGTGGATATGCAGGGGTATGAGGACCTGCTGGTGGAGACCCTGAAGTGTAAGCCCCACCTGATCGTAGATGACGGAGGAGATCTGATCTCTCTGTTGGGCGGACGGTGCGTCCAATATGGGGAGCGCCTGATGGGTGGCTGTGAGGAAACTACCACCGGGATCCACCGCCTGCGGGCCCGGGAGCGGGCGAGGATTTTGCCCTGTCCCATGATGGCGGTGAACGACGCCAAGGCCAAGCATTATTACGACAATAAATACGGCACCGGCCAGTCCTCCTGGGATGCCATCATGCATACCACCAATCTGATGGTGGCGGGCAAAACCGTGGTGGTGGCCGGCTACGGCTGGTGCGGCAAGGGAATTGCCATGCGGGCCAAGGGAATGGGCGCCGATGTGATCGTCACCGAGGTGGACCCCTTCAAGGCTCTGGAGGCCACCATGGAGAACTTCCGGGTCATGCCCATGGATGAGGCGGCTAAGGTGGGCGATATCTTTGTCACCGCCACCGGCTGCAAGAACGTGATCGTGGAGCGGCACTTCCAGGTGATGAAGGACAACGCCATCCTGTGTAATTCCGGCCACTTTGACTGCGAGGTGGATGTGGCCGCGTTGGCTGCCATGTCGGAGGAGCGGTTCTCCCGCCGGGCGAATATCGAGGGCTTCCGTCTGAAGGACGGCCGGGTGCTCAATGTGCTGGCGGAGGGCCGGCTGGTGAATTTGGCGGCGGGCAACGGCCACCCGGCGGAGATCATGGACATGTCCTTTGCAGTTCAGGCTCTGTCCCTGGAGTGGATGGCCCAGCACTGGGATAGCCTGGAAAAGCGGGTATATGAGGTGCCTGAGGAGATTGACGACCAGATTGGCCGGGTGAAGCTGGCCGCCATGGGACTGTCCATTGATGAGCTGACCCCTGAGCAGAAGGCCTATCTGGCCGGCTGGGAGGCGTAAGGAGTATGCACAACGAACTGACCCAGATGGATCTGGAAAAAATGCGCCAGGAGCTGGATTACCGGAGAATCACCCTGCGCCCGCAGCTGCTGGAGGAGGTCAAGGTGGCCCGTTCCTTCGGCGATCTGAGCGAAAACTTTGAGTACAAAGCGGCTAAGCAGGAGAAAAACCGAAATGAGAGCCGGATCCGTTTTCTGGAAAACATGATTAAAACCGCCGTGGTGATTGAAGATCACTCCGGGGCGGATGCGGTGGGCCTGTATGACAAGGTGACCGTCTACCTGGAGGAGGACGAGGAGGAGGAGACCTGGCAGGTGGTGACCACCGTGCGTCAGGACGTCCTCCACGGTCTGATCAGTAAGGAATCCCCCATGGGCAGCGCCCTGCTGGGCAAGCGGGTAGGGGACCGGTTTTGGGTGCAGGTCAATAAAGAATACGGATATTATGCCCAGGTTCGAGCTATTGAAAAGGGACAGGATGACGGTTCTGTGGCCTTGAATCGCTATTGACGGGGTGAAAAACCGGAGAAAAAGCCGGAATGTCAAGATATGACAATTTTAAGCAAATTTATGCTGAGACATGCGGAGGTTGCTGTGCTAAGATAGGCGGCGCGTAGGGGAGGACGGCCGCCGCAGCTGGAAGGGCGGAGGCCGGAGCGGACCTTCCCACGTGAATTTTTGGATGAGAAAAGAGGATACTACAGTGGAGATCCAGAACATTTTCGTGGTAGGCGCCGGTTTGATGGGCAGCGGCATTGCCCAGACCGCTCTGCAAAGCGGGTATACAGTTACCCTGAACGACCAGCGGGAAGAGGCCCTGGACCGGGCGAAGGCCGGCATTAACAACCGGCTGGAGCGGTTGGTGGAGAAGGGAAAGATGACCGAGGAGGAGAAGGCGGACTGCATGTCCCGTCTGACCACGGATACCCGGCTGAACGCGGCGGCCAAGGCCGATCTGGTCATCGAGGCTATTTTTGAGGAGCTGAGCGCTAAGCGGGAGATTTTCCAGAGCCTGGACGCCATCTGCCCGGCCAGCACCATCTTTGCCTCCAATACATCCTCCATTTCCTTGACTGCCCTTGGAGCGGCCACCAACCGTCCGGAGAAGGTGGTGGGTATGCACTTCTTCTCCCCGGTGCCGGTGATGCGCCTTTTGGAGATCGTCTTCGGCCTTCGTACCTCTCAGGAGGTGCTGGACGCGGTGAAGGAAGTGGGCAAGAAGATGGGCAAGTGGCTCATCCTGGCCAAGGATAAGCCCGGCTTCATTGTCAACCGTGCCCTGCTGCCCATGCTGAATGAGGCGGTTCAGATCCTGGATGAGGGCGTAGGCACCGTGGAGGACGTGGATAACGGCATGAAGCTGGGCTGCAACCACCCCATGGGCCCCCTGGAATTGGCGGATATGATTGGCCTGGACATTCTGCTGGAGGTGATGCAGGTGTTCTACGAGGATCTGGGCGACACCAAGTACCGCCCTGCCCACCTGCTGCGCAAGATGGTCACCGCCCACTATCTGGGCCGGAAGACAGGCAGCGGCTTCTACCTGTATGAAAACGGGAAAAAGCTGGCGGTGAACCCCGTTCTGACCCGGGAACACAGCCTGTTTGACCAGCAGTGATGGTGCGTGCGTCAAAAGTCTTTTTGCCAGAGAAAAAACAAGAATAAACGGGTTGACAAACGAAAAAAAACTGCTATAATCGTGCAAGTACAATTGAATAACCTTATCAAGAGTGACTGAGGGACCGGCCCTATGAAGTCACGGCAACCTGCCCAGGCGGGCAAGGTGCCAAATCCGGCGGTAGTGTATCGCAAGATGAGGATGGTTCCGCACACAACGCTCCGCCGCGAAGGCGGGGCGTTTTTTTCATCCTCCCCAGAAAAGAAAGGAATTTTAACATGGCAAAACGACTGTTTACTTCTGAATCGGTAACGGAAGGGCATCCGGACAAGATCTGCGACCAGATCTCTGACGCGGTTCTGGATGCCATCCTGGCCAAGGACCCCACGGCGCGGGTGGCCTGTGAGACCACGGTGACCACCGGTCTGGTCCACGTAATGGGAGAAATCACCACCTCCTGCTATGTGGACATCCCCAAAATCGCCCGGGACGTGGTGCGGGAGATCGGCTATGACCGGGCCAAGTTCGGCTTCGACTGCGACACCTGCGCAGTGCTCACCTCCATTGACGAGCAGTCTCCGGACATCGCTCTGGGCGTGGACAAGTGCCTGGAGGCTAAGGAAGGGGAGCAGGACGACGGGCTGGACAACGGCGCTGGCGACCAGGGCATGATGTTCGGCTACGCCTGCGATGAGACTCCGGAGAAAATGCCTCTGCCCATCTCCCTGGCCCATAAGCTGGCCAAGCGGCTGACTCAGGTGCGCAAGGAGGGGCTGGTGAATTACCTCCGCCCCGACGGCAAGACCCAGGTCACTATCGAGTACAACGAGGACAACACCCCCAAGCGGGTGGATGCAGTGGTGGTTTCCACCCAGCACAGCCCCGACGTGGAGCTGGAGCAAATTCGTAAGGATATGATTCAGCTGGTCATTACCCCGGTGATTCCGGCCCAGCTGCTGGACGAGGAGACCAAGATTTACGTCAACCCCACCGGACGTTTTGTGGTGGGCGGTCCCCAGGGGGATTCCGGGCTGACGGGCCGGAAGATCATTGTGGACACCTACGGCGGCAGCGCGCCCCACGGCGGCGGTGCCTTCTCCGGAAAGGACCCCACCAAGGTGGACCGCTCCGCGGCCTACGCGGCCCGCTGGGTGTCCAAGAACGTGGTGGCCGCTGGCCTGGCCAAGCGGTGCCAAGTGCAGCTGGCCTACGCCATTGGAGTGGCTAAGCCCGTTTCTGTGCGGGTGGACACCTTCGGTACCGGTACTGTATCCGATGACCGCCTGGAAGAGGCCGTGGAAAAGACCTTTGATCTGCGTCCGGCCGCCATTATCCGGGATCTGGACCTGCGTCGGCCCATCTACCGCCAGCTGGCGGCCTACGGCCATTTCGGCCGGGATGACCTGGACCTGAGCTGGGAGCGCACCGATAAGGTGGAGGCGCTGAAGGCCAATCTGGGACAGAATTGAGAATCGAGCTGGAAAAAGACAGGCGGGAACACCGCCTGTCTTTTTTCGTGCCGGGGGTGGACAAAGGACAGGAATATGGGGTAGAATAAATTATCCTAGATCAGAGTGCTGGGATGAAACCGGCGTGATGAAGGAGCGTGGAAACAATGAACAAGCAGGAGATTTTAAGCCGAGTGGACCATACCTTGCTGACGACCACCGCCACTTGGGAGCAGGTGAAGGCCATCTGTGACGAGGGCATGGAATTTGGGACCGCATCGGTGTGTATCCCGCCCCGCTATGTGAAGCGGGCGGCGGAATATGTGGGCAACCGGCTGAAAGTTTGTACCGTAATTGGCTTTCCCAATGGATACAATACCCCCGAGGTAAAGGTATTTGAGACTGAAGATGCCATCCGGAACGGCGCCGATGAGATCGACATGGTCATCAACCTGGGCCTGGCCAAGGCTGGGGACTGGGAAGGCGTGCTGGAGGAGATCAAGGCGGTGAAGGCCTCCTGCAAGGGCCGGATTCTGAAGGTCATTGTGGAGGCATGCCAGCTCACCCAGGAGGAAAAGGTGGCTGTGTGCCGGGTGGTGTCCATGTCGGGGGCTGACTATATTAAAACCTCCACGGGCTTCTCCACGGGGGGAGCCACGGTGGAAGATGTGGCCCTTTTCCGGGCCAACATCGGCCCTGACGTGCGCATCAAGGCGGCAGGTGGGATTCGTACCTTCCAGCAGGCGCAGGCCATGCTGGAGGCGGGCGCGGATCGGATTGGAGCCAGCGCCCTGGTGGCTCTGGCCCGGCAGGATAAGGGACAGTAATCTCAAAGAGAAACGAAAAAAGCTCCCCACTCCATTTGGAGTGGGGAGCTTTTGGTTGGTTACACTCAGACCTGCAGGAAGGCCAGGCCGAAGCCGGTGGAGGGGGTGTAGTCCTCCGTTGCGGCGGTCTTCCAGTCGCTGTAATCCTGAGAGAGCAAAGCGGACTGGGCAGTGGACTGCCACACAGGCAGACCCTGGCCCACATAATACATGATGTGGTAGCCGTAATCGCTCTCTACGATGCCGGTATCTCCAGCTGTCCGGGCGGGATCCACAGCCCAATCCCGGAAGGATTCCACGTAGCTGGAAGTGGGGGTGATGCCGGAGATCAGACCGCCATTTACAGCGGAGGAGGTGTCGGCGCTTTCGGTCTCAGCCAGGGCGGCAAAGGAGTCCTCGGTGGCCTCACCGGACTTCCACTGCTCCAGCAGCTCTTCCGCTTTGGCCTTGGCGGCAGCCTTCTGCTCCTCGGTGGCCTCGGTGGAGCCCTCGTCAGTTTCCGGGGCGATGAGGATGTGGCGGACATCGTTTGTGGGAGTGTCGTCCCGCTCCCGGCCCTCAAAGCGGAGCACGTAATAGTAGTAGGAGTCGGAGCCCGCGTCATACTCCTGGATAGTCAGATCGCCGCTCTGACGGGCGGAGTCATAGACCCATTCGGAGTAGGAGCTGTTCACAGAGCTGCCGGTCTGGGACTGGGAAACGGAGGAGCTGTAGAGCTGCTCGTCGTAGGTGTCCGCCAGAGTCTGGGCGTCCTCTCCGGCCTGCAGCTTGCCCTGAATCTCTTCCGCCAGAGCCTTTGCGGAGGTCTTGGCCTCCTCCAGAGCGGCGGCCTTTTCCTCATCCGTCATCTCAATGGTGTTGCCCTCCTCATCGGTGGTATTCACCTTGGCCTGGAGGGTAAACTGGGTGATGGTAAAGGTGTCCAGAGCGTCAGCATTCTCCTGGTAGTAGGCCTCGTAATCCTCGTCGGTGTAAGTGAAGCTGTCCTGGACATGATTCAGGTAATCCTGAGCCAGATAAGCGTCACTATACAGATCAACCAGACGGTCATAGGTCATATAGGGGCCATAATTGGCGCGGATATAGGCGTCCCGGCTGGTGTAAGTGGTGCTCTCCCAGGCAGTATCCAGAGAGGCCAGGGCGGCGTCCAACTCCTCCTGGGAGCTCTCGGATATGGTGTAGCCCTCCTCCTGAACCTTGTCCAGGGCGGAGGCATAGAGGGACATGGTGTTCAAGGTCTGCTCCATCAGGTAGTCGTACCAGGTCTGACCGCTGGAAGAGTCGTAGACTTGGTCCTTGGTGGAGGTGGAGGTATCAAAGGGAAGCATACCCAGGTTGGAGTAATAGAAATTTAAAATGCCCAACCGGGTGGTGTTGAAGTAATACTGGGTGTCAGCGGCCGTATACTTAACGCCGTGGATGGTCACAGCGGTGGCGTTGCGCTGAATCAGGCCGGTGTTCCAGATTACCAGGAAGGCGGCAACCAGTACGCAGATGGCACCTATCGTGCCGTACAGGATGCTGCTGCGGCGGGCCTCTTTTGCCTCCTGCTGCCGCTTCCGCTCACGTTCCGACAGGCCCTGGGAGTCGGAAGTCTGGCGGGTCTTCTTTTCATTGGATGCACTCACGGTTCGTTTCAGTCCTCTCATCATGATCCACGCAGGGCACGTCCAGGCAGGACGGCTCGCGCTGGGGGCGCCGGGCGTGGAGTGAACGCCCCTCCATTGGCAGTCTTGCAAGGAAAAACGCAAGAATGCCGTACCGTAGTATTATACTCAAAACCCACTCCACTTGCAAGGGGCGGCGGGGGAGAAAAGAGATGGTTTTACAGTTTATTCACGAACTGGAGGGGGAAAAAGAGCATAAAAAAGCCGCAGTGCATAGCACTGCGGCCCAGTTCCGGTGTCTTATTTCTCCCCCGCTCTGGCCGTGTGGGCCCGTTTAAAACCTGCACGTGATGGCAGGTGGGTCGCCTCCACGACGTTTATCTGCTTCCAACTTCCAGCTGACCTCAAAGGGGGCCGGGAGGCCTGCAAGCCGCGCCGTGAGGGGGCGTCCCGTTTAAGAGATGTGGGTTTAAAAGAACCCATCACGCACCGAGCAGGAAAATAAAACACAAGATGGCAACGGTTTATTCTTCTTCCTCCTGGAAGAAGCGCTCCATAAAGAGATTGTAAATGGTGTCCAGTTCCTCATCGGAATCAAGGGTGGAGAGAATTTCCTCCCCATTTTCTTCGATGACCTTCATAATGACCAGGCCGTATTCCTCGTCATCGGCGTCCACGTCCACCGGTTCACCGGTCTCCTCGTTCTCTTCCACCGCGGGGAACATGGCGTAGTAGGTGACACCCTTATGTTCCAGGGAATCTACCAGCTCCAGTTCAAATTCGTTTCCGTCCTCATCGGTGACGGAAATAAAATCGGGGCCGAACTCTTCACTCATTGGGTGTACCTCCAGGTCCTTTGTTGGGTCTATTTTACCCCGGAGGCGGGGAAAATGCAAGGGGGATGACCGGTAAATTTTCGGCGAAGGATAAGTATAGGCGGTTTATAGTGGACAAATGGGAAGAATCTGCTATAATGATATTTGTCTTTTTGCAGCCTGTGGGCAAAAAAGGAAATTTTTGGCCCATTCGGGCAGAAGTTAGGAAAGAAACAAGGACCATCGGAGCGCAAGAATCATTGCAACGGCTCTCTGAGTGGAGGTAACAACGTGTCAGATCAGAATCGAAATTCTTTATACGAAAACAGCGAGTATCCCCCCCGCAGCCAGCGGTCCAGGACCCCGGAGGGACAGCGGAAGGAGCGCAGGAGTCGAAAAGGGCGCCGGAAAGACCGCATGTCCACCGTATGGAAGGTTCTGGGGACCCTGCTTCTGGTGGGAATTTGTACCGAGGCAATCATGTGTTGCTTTGCGGCCGTGTACATCAAGACGGTAATTATGCCCCAGGTGGATCTGAGTCTGGATGATTTCCAGCTGGGGGAAAACAGCATTATGCTCTACCAGGATAAGGAAACGGGAGAGTATAAGGAACTGGTCACCCTCCTCAATACCACCAGCTCGATTTGGGTGGACTATGAGGATATGCCGGAAAATCTGATTAATGCCGCCATAGCCATTGAGGACAAACGATTCTGGACCCACCCGGGCGTGGACTGGAAGCGTACAACCAAAGCGGTGCTGGATATGTTTACCGGAGGGGATATCTCCGGCGGCTCCACCATTACCCAGCAGCTGATCAAAAACCTCACTGGCTACAACGAGACTACGGTAAAGCGAAAGATCATTGAGATTTTCCGTGCCCTTCGCTTCACCCAAAATAACTCCAAAGAGGATACCATTACCTACTACCTCAACGTCATTCCCTTGGGCAGTGGCTGTGAGGGTGTGGGATCTGCGGCGTATACCTATTTTGGCAAGTCGGTCAGTGAACTATCCCTGGCGGAATGTGCCAGCCTAATTTCCATCACCAATAACCCTTCTAAGTATGGCCCTTATTCCCAGGCGGAGGTAGTGAACAGTGAGGGAGAGGTGTGGACTGCCCGGCAGTGGAACAAGTGGCGTCAGGAAAATGTGCTCTTTGAGATGCTGGACCAGGGAATGATCACCCAGGAGGAGTATGACCAGGCGGTGGCCGAGGAGCTGGTCTTTGTCCGGGGCGAGAACGAGGAAGCACCTGCCCAGATCTACTCCTGGTATGAAGAGACGGTCATCTCTGACGTAAAAGCGGACCTGATGGAGGAGTATAAGATCTCCGAGAAGCGGGCCGAGCAGCTGCTGGCCAGCGGTGGTCTGCGGATCTACACCTGCGTGGACCCGGAAATTCAGGCGATTGCGGAGGAGATCTATACCAATCGGGAGAATTTGAATTATACGTCTGCCAGCGACACTCCCATGCAGTCCTCCATTACCATCTTAGATAACCTGACTGGAAATGTGGTAGCCATCGTAGGCCAGTTCGGGGAGAAGACGGGCAACCTGTGGACCAACTACGCCAATACGGCCAAGCGCCAGCCAGGTTCCTCCATCAAGCCCCTGTCTGTTTATGCTCCGGCTCTGGAGATGGGAGCGATTTCCCCGATTACGATTATCGACGACTACCCCTATAATGACAGCAACGGCAGCGGCTGGCCTCTGAACTCGGGTAATGCCCGGTATAAGGGCCTGACTACGGTGCGCCAGGGCCTGACGAACTCGGTGAATACCATTGCCGTGCGCATCCTGGCCGACCTGGTGACCCCTCAGCAGAGCTTTAACTTTGTGGAACAGAAGTTTAAGATCGACCTGGTAGAGGCTCTGGAAGTGGGCGACCAGATTAAAAGCGACATTGATGTAGCTCCTCTGGCCATGGGCGGTTTGACAAAGGGTGTCAGTTCTCGAGATATGGCGGAGGCCTATGCCACCTTCCCCAACGGAGGAGTCTATACCGAGTCCAGAACCTACACCAAGGTGGAGGACAGCGAAGGCAACATCATTCTGGAAAATGAGCTGACACAAGAGCCGGTGATTAAGGATACCACTGCCTATTATATCAACTCCATGCTCACCAACGTGGTCACCAGCGGTACCGCCGCCGGTTACGGAATTAGCGGGATGACCGCCGCCGGTAAGACGGGTACCACCAGTGAGAACTACGACCGGTGGTTTGTGGGCTACACGCCCTATTACACCGCCGCCGTCTGGACGGGCTATCCCCAAAATGAGAAGATGCGCACCAGCGGCAACCCGGCCCTGAAGCTGTGGCACCAGGTGATGGGGGAGATCCACGACGGCCTGGAGAACAAGAAGTTTACTGTGCCCAGTGGATTGAAGAGTGTGGAATTTTGTCTGGACAGCGGACTGTTGCCCAACGAATACTGTGCCATGGATCCCCGGGGCAGCCGGGTGAGCAGTGACTATGTGTTCCAGGGAGACGTACCCACTGAACGGTGTACCATCCATACAGCAGAAAGTGTGGTTCGGATGTGTAAGGATTGTCCCATTTTGGATGGAGATGGGAAGGAGACGGGGTTGTACCACATTGCTGGCCCCTACTGTCCGGAGGAGAGCATTGTGGAGATGTGTCTGCCGGACTATGAGCGGACGAAGATCGGCACCGCCACCGCCCAGGACGAAATGTACCGCAAGAGCGTGGTGGAGTCCTACGGCACCTGCACGGTTCATACAGAGGCACCGGTGGTAGAGCCTGAGCCGGAGGAGCCGGAGAATCCCTGGGATCCCTGGAATCCCTGGGATCCGGGAGAAGAGGAGGGAGGCTCCAGCTCCTCCTCTGGTAGTTCCTCCAACGGCAGTTCTTCCGGCAGCCAGGGAGAATCTTCGGGGGAAGGAAGCGAGCAGCCCTCCCAGGATATCCCTCGCTGAACACCTGCTGACCAGCCAGACTAGCGCCTATGCCCAGTGGGTATGGGCGCTGGTTTTTTGTCGCTCAAGGGTACGTGGATTTCATTTTTTTAGATATATTGACGAAAAATGAAGGGGGATTTTGGCGTAATTCCGTGTTTTCTCCGGGGAAGTTCTCGTTGCAACCGGTAGGAGGGTGTGTTAAAATAGACCACAACACAAATACAAATGGCCGCATAACATGGACATAGAAGACGAGAGGAGAGGAAGCGATGAGCGCTCCGGCAAAGTACTATATTGTGGAAGCGGACGCCATGCCGGAGATTTTCCGTAAGGTGGCGGAGGCCAAGCGTCTGTTGGAGACGGGGGAAGAGACCACGGTAAACAGTGCGGCGCGAGCGGTGGGAATCAGCCGCAGTGCGTTTTACAAGTATAAGGATTCCGTGCGTCCCTTTAACGATATGCTCCATGGCCGGATCGTGACGTTTCAAATTCTGCTCAAGGATGAGCCTGGGATCTTATCGGGCACCCTCAATGTGTTCGCGGGGACCGGGGTTAATATTTTGACCATTAACCAGAGCATTCCTCTCAACGGCTGTGCAGTGGTGACCATGACGGCGGAGACATCGGCGCTGCGCCGCTCCCTGGAAGAGGTGCTGGGAGAGGTCAAGGGCAGCCAAGGCGTATTAAAGTGTGAGATTCTGGCAGGATAGGAGCACGGGATAGGCCCGGGCAGAGAAAGAAGCATGAGGTGAAAAGGAAATGGTAAACGTAGCGATTTTGGGGTTTGGTACCGTAGGCTCCGGCGTAGCGGAAGTGTTGACCAAAAACGGCGGGTTGATCGACCATCGAGTGGATGACCTGGTACGTTTGAAATACATTCTGGATGTGCGGGAGTTCCCGGACAGCCCCTATAAGGACTGCTTTGTCAAGGACTTCTCGGTGATTGAGAATGATCCGGAGGTCAATATTGTGGTGGAGACCATTGGCGGAGCCAAGATCGCCCTGGAGTTCACTACCCGGGCTCTGAAGGCCGGAAAGAGCGTGGTCACGTCCAACAAGGAGCTGGTGGCCACTCATGGCTATGAGCTGCTTCAGCTGGCCCGGGAGCACGGATGCAGCTATCTGTTTGAGGCCAGCGTAGGGGGCGGTATCCCCATTCTGCGGCCGTTGACCTCTTGCCTGGCCGCCAATGAGCTGACCCAGATCACTGGTATCCTCAATGGTACCACCAACTATATTTTGACCCGTATGATTAAGGCGGGACTTACTTTTGACGCGGCCCTGAAAGAGGCCCAGGCCAACGGCTACGCCGAGCAGGACCCCACTGCCGATGTGGACGGTCACGACGCTTGCCGGAAAATCTGCATTCTCTCTGCCCTTGCCTTTGGGGAGCATGTTTATCCCGAGCAGGTACCCACCCAGGGAATCCGGGATGTCTCTCTGGAGGATGTGGCCTATGCCGATTCCAAGGGCTATAAAATCAAGCTCCTGGGCCGGGGCATTCGTCAGCCGGAGGGCAAGGTGTGTGCCTTTGTGGCGCCTCATCTGGTGCCCAATGATAATCCTCTGGCCGGAGTGGAGGACGTGTTTAATGCCATTGCGGTGACCGGAAACGCCATCGGAGACGTGATGTTTTACGGTCGGGGTGCGGGTAAGCTGCCCACTGCTTCCGCTGTGGTGGCCGATGTGATCGACATTGCCAAGGACCTGAAAAAAGACCGGCATAACAGCTGGGGCCCCGGTGCGCCCGATCTGGTGGTATCCAGCGATATCCTGGCCTCCCGTTGGTATGTCCGGGCTGACGGGACAGCTGACCAGGCCAAGCAGGCCTGCGGGGAGATTGAACTTCTGTCCCGGAGCGGTGCTCCGGCGGGAGAGGTTGCCTTCCTGACCCAGCCCATGACGGAGCCCCAGGTGATGGAGTGCTTGAAGGGGATGCCGGTCCACTCCCGCTTCCGGGTGTTGGAGTGAGTGTCGGTTAGCTGTCTGGAACTCCGGCGCATAGTATGGAGGGGGCGCAAGTCGCTTTCCGTTTAGAAAGATTTGACCTTTAGGGGGAAACACATACATGGCACTGATTGTACAAAAATTTGGCGGCAGCTCGGTGGCTGACGCAGATCGAGTCCGGAATGTGGCCCGTATCATCACAGAGACCTATCGCAGAGGGCACAGTGTAGTGGCAGTCCTTTCGGCTCAGGGCGATACCACCGATGATTTGATCGCAAAGGCGAAGGAAATTAATCCCAACGCATCCAAGCGGGAGATGGATATGCTCCTGTCCACCGGCGAACAGATTTCTATTTCTCTGTGCGCCATGGCTATTGAGCGTATGGGATATCAGGCTATCTCCTTGACAGGGTGGCAAGCAGGCATGCTCACCGATTCTGGATACAGCAACGCCCGGATCAAGCGGATTCGTACCGAGCGCATCCAGAAGGAATTGGATAAGAAAAAGATCGTTCTGGTGGCCGGATTCCAGGGCATCAATAAGTATGACGACGTGACCACTTTGGGGCGGGGCGGTTCGGATACCTCGGCAGTGGCGCTGGCTGCTGCGCTGCGTGCAGACCTGTGTCAGATCTATACCGACGTAGACGGAGTTTACACCGCAGATCCCCGCACCGTAAAGGGAGCCCGGAAGCTGGAAGAGATTACCTTTGATGAGATGTTGGAGCTGGCCAGCTTGGGAGCTCAGGTGCTCCATAACCGTTCGGTGGAAATGGCCAAGCGATATAACGTAAATATGGAAGTATTGTCCAGCTTCAGTGGAAATCCCGGCACGAAAGTCAAGGAGGTTATAAAAACCATGGAAAAGACCCATGTTAGCGGCGTTGCCAAGGATAAGAACGTGGCCCGTCTGGCCCTGGTGGGCCTGGCCGATCAGCCCGGCATTGCCTTTAAAATTTTCTCTCTTCTGGCCAAGAAGGGAATCAATGTGGACATTATTCTCCAGTCCATCGGACGAAACGAGAGCAAGGATATCAGCTTCACCGTGGCCCGCAGCGACGCAGAGGAAGCCAAGCGGGTATTGGAGGAGAATAAGGAGGCCATTGGGTTCCAGACCGTTGAGCTCAATGACCGTATTGCAAAGGTCTCCATTGTAGGTGCCGGAATGGTCAACAACGCCGGTGTGGCTTGCAAGATGTTTGAGGCGCTGTTCTCTGCCGGGATTAACATCAACATGATTTCCAGTAGTGAGATCAAAGTGTCGGTGCTGGTGGATGAGCGGGAGGCAGACCGGGCAGTACAGGCCATTCACGACCGGTTTTTCAGTGAGTTTGGCAGCAACGCCTGATGTGTTAGCTGTGAACAGGCCGGAGCCCATAAAGCTCCGGCCTGTTGATTATTTTTTTTGGTGTTGCAAAAACTAAGGCTATCTGGTACAATATAAAAATGTCTGAGTAACAGATAATGATTAAGGTAAATCTGCCCCGGCAGTGAGACCGGGCAGCGAGGAGATTGAAACTGCATGGATAAAAACCAGAGAGAAGCACGCCGCCGCCAGGAGGACCGCGCCCTCAACCGCGGCTTACTGTGGGTAGCCGGAGCCATCGTGCTGGAGGCTCTGCTGCTGCTCGTCAATCGATATTATATTAACATCCTGACCTCCGAAGTGGATATTGCCATTTTCCTTCAGGGAGTGATGAAGATTGTCCGGATTACGGGGGCTGTAGCGGGAACGGTGAGTCTGGTGTGGGCGATCCTCCAGTTCCGAAAGGGAAAGGCATTTACCCTATTTACTGTAGTGGGGTTGGCCTGCTGGGCTCTAGGTTTATGCGCCCATGTGGTTCTAGCCTTTGATAAGGCTGGAATGCAGATGCTGTTTTTGCTGGTGCCCGCTTGGGCTGGTTTGGCGCTGGTGTATTACCTGTATCAGCGGGAACTGTTTTTAGCGGCAACGGCCAGTGGACTGGCAGCTGTGGGGCTGTGGTTTGTCCGTTATGGAGGTATGGGCTTTGAAGCCGGACTAGCGGTGGTTGGAATCCTGCTGGTGGCTGCCATCGCCCTTTGGCTGAAAAAGAGCGGAGGTGTGATCCGCCGGGGCGCTGGCGAAGAGGTCCAGGTCATGGCGAAGAATACTTCCTACGCTCTGGTGTTGGCCAGCTGTTTGGTAGGGTTAGTCGCTCTGATTGCAGGTGTCCTACTGGGCGGTGTAATTTCCTATTACCTGATTTTTGGAATGGTAGCATGGATGTTTGTGCTGCTGGTATACTATACCGTGAAGCTAATGTAACATGAGATAAGAGAGGGCTCCGTCTATTATGGAGCCCTCTCTTATTGCGAAAAAAATAAAAAAACAAAGGACACACAATTGTGTGTCCTTTGTTTTACTGGAGCGAGTGACGAGGCTCGAACTCGCTACCTCCACCTTGGCAAGGTGGCGCTCTACCAGATGAGCTACACTCGCAGCGACAAATGGTATTATAGCAGAACAGCGAAAAATGTCAATACTAAATTTGAAAAAAATCAAGTTTTTTTAAAGCGCAATGGATTTACGGAGAAGTGGTGCTGCCCGATGCGGTCTGAGCGGCCTGACGGCACCGGGGAACAGAAGCGGTGTCCCAGGTAAAGCCGGCCGCCTCCATCTGCTCATCTACAAGGAAGGAGCTTTGGACGGGATCCATGTGGGTCACATCCAGATGCCGCCAGCCGGACTGAGTGGATACCACCGTCCAGAAGTAGGGCTCGCCATTCAGTTTGCCGGGGACTACCTGGCAGGGGATACCCAATTCCTGGCAAAGAAGGGCTTGGGCCAAAGCCAGCCCCTGGCTGTCGGCGCCGCCCTCTAGGAGAGCGTGGTAGGCGGTGGAGCCGCCTGTAGGAAGATAGCCACCCTGTGCCAAAACAGTTTTTGCCGCAGCCAGAATGGCTTCGTCCCCTGTCACAGGCCCCAAGGCCTGGACCAGATGGTCGGCAGTCTGAAGGAGGGTGGTGTGGCGGCGCTCCAGCTCCTGAGGCTCCAGATGATAGGACAAGAGGATCTCTACGATGCGCTGCTGTCCGCTGTCCGGGTATATGGCAACTTCTACGTCGGGCATGTCCAGAGCGGTGGCAGGATTGGCGCAGAAGGCCTCCTGACACAAGGTGTGTATGTAGTCTTCGTCCTCGTTAAAATAGCTGATCCGCAGCACCTGTTCGGTGGAGAAGTTGGCCAGTGCGCTTTCCAGCTCATTTCGGATGGCAGTGGTGCCGGTGGCGGAGACGATGGAAGCCACCTGTTCCTTGGTGCGGCGGTAAGTGATCTGAATGTCTGCTTCGTAATAGGTGACCACAGAGGCGACACTGTATTTGATGTACTCCACCGCGTAGGCCCCCAGTGGGTCCTCCTGGTCAACTTCCAGGCAGGCGGCATCCAAATCCGCCTCCACGTCCTCCCAGTCGCTGTACAGCCGCACAGAGCCTGTTTCCATGCCCTGGGAGACGAAGTAAATCAAAGCGTTAACTAGCTCCTGATAATTCTCTGCCCGGAGAATGGAGGGGTCGCCTTCAGCGGCGGTGGGGGTCATATTGTGAGGGACCACATAAGAATATTCCCGGTTCAGCAAAGCGGAACAGCCGCTGAGCAAAATGGTTCCAGCCATCCATACAGCCACTATGGCCCGTTTCATTGTGATCTCTCCTCGCGGTTAAATGTCATTTTGGCGGTAACGGCGGAAGCCTCTGCCCAGCACCTCGTGGGCGTTGCAGACGATTAAAAAGGCGTCCGGGTCAATCTCCTTGACCGTCTGCTTGAGCACTACAATCTGGCGCTGCTTAAAGGCACACATAAGCACCTGCTTTTCTTCCCCAGTCCAGGCCCCCTGTCCGTGGAGGATGGTCACACCTCGATCCAGCTGATGGACCAGTACGTCCAGCACAGCCTCGGTGCGCTGGGTGATAATATAGGCCACCTTAGCCGTGTCCATGCCATAGAGGACGCCATCCATCACCACGGTAGAAATGTAGAGGGAGATCAGACCGTACAGGGCACTGTCCAGGCTGCGGAAGGCCAGCGCCACTGCGGCGATGACCACCAGATCTACCGCCAGAAGCAGCTGACCCATGGGAAGATGGCCAAAAGGGATTTTCAGCAGACGGGCGATCAGGTCGGTGCCGCCGGTGGTGGCCCGCTGCAAAAAGACCATGCCCAGGGAGAGGCCTATGAGCAGTCCTCCAAATACAGAGGCCAGCATGGGGTCCATAGGGGGAAAGGTGTAGGCGGCAGCGAGAAGGTCCACCGCCAGGGAGGAGACCGCCATGGCAAACAGAGAGGAGATGAGCATGCGTCCGCCCAAATATTTCCAGCCCAATAAAAAGATGGGGATATTGAGCAGGATAACTGCCACACCTACGGGGATGGCGGGTATAACCAGATGGACAATCTGGCCCACACCGGTGATCCCCCCTAAGCTGATCTGGTTGGGGACATAGCACCAGTCGAAGCCCAGGGCGTAGATGGCGGAGGCCAGGACAATCCAAAGGTAGGAGCGGACAGCGGCAAGGGGCTTGTGATTGGGCATAGCGGGAACCTCCTGAAAGATTCTGTTACATCAAAGACATCTGTTCCTCACCCCGGTCCTCTTCTTTCATAAGGGCTCCGGCGATGGGGAGGGAGCGGGCCCGGTACCGGGCGGCGTTGACGATGGGGGACTGGTCTAGAGGCAGTACCTTCTCCACCCGGTACTTGGGCTTCAGGGTCATCACATTGACCCCCTGGGTGGAGCGGGTGGTCTTGGGATTGAGACTGGCGGTGTGGAAGATCATGCAGCGGCCTTCCGTGGAGATGACTGCAATTTCAAAGTCCTCCTTGAGTAGGAAGGCAGCCACCAGGGGGGCCTTATCGGAGTAGGCCCCGGTGAGCTTTTTCCGCTTGGTCTGAGTCTGATAGGCGCTCAGTTCCACCCGGGCCACCTTGCCGTTGTCAAAGAAGAAGAGCAGGTTGCCGGAGTAGTCTCCGGGGATACAGGCCCAAATAGCCCGCTCCTCCGGCTCCATAGTCAGCTTGGAGGGCAGGTAGTCGCCCAGGGCACTGGCCTTGGTGTCGTCAAACTCGCTCAGGCGGGTTTTGTAGCACTGCTGCTTGTCGGTAAAGACCAGAAGCTCATCCTTGTTATTGGCCTCCCATTGCAGGAAGGGACCGTCTCCATCCTTGTATTTTTGGTCACTGGCCATGCGCAGAGACTGGGGGGTGATCTTCTTCAGGTAACCCTCCTGGGAGAAGAAGAGATGGACGGGGTAGTCAGGGGTGTCGTCCTCCTCAAAGGCCTCCGCCTGCACTTCGTGGTCGTAGATGATGTCGGTGCGCCGGGGGAGGGCGTACTTCTTTTTAACCTCCTCCAGCTCCCCGATGATGATGGATCGGATGCGCTTGGGAGAGTTCACCGTATCCTCGAGATCGGCGATTTCCTCCTCTAGGGCGTCCACCTCCTGGGTGCGCTTGAGGATGTATTCCTTGTTGATGTTGCGCAGGCGGATGTCGGCCACATATTCCGCCTGGACCTGATCGATGCCGAAGCCGATCATCAGGTTGGGCACCACCTCGGCGTCCTCCTCGGTGTCCCGGATGATTTGGATGGCCCGGTCAATGTCCAGCAGGATGCGCCGCAAACCCTTGAGCAGGTGGAGCTTCTCCTTTTTCCGCCCCATGGCATAGTATACCCGCCGGCGCACCGACTCCATGCGCCAGGCCACCCACTCGTCCAGAATCTCTCGAACCCCCATCACCTTGGGCATGCCGGCAATGAGGATGTTGAAGTTGCAGGACTGGCTGTCCTGGAGGGGGGTGGAGCGGAAGAGTTTGGCCATGAGCTTGTCCGGATCGGTGCCCCGTTTCAGGTCGATGGTCAGCTTCAGGCCGGATAGGTCGGTCTCGTCCCGGATATCGGAGATCTCCTTCAGCTTGCCCGCCTTGATGAGTTCCACCACCTTGTCCATAATGGCCTCTGTGGTGGTGGAATAGGGGATCTCGTAGACCTCGATGAGGTTGTTGGCCTTGTCATAGCGCCACTTGGAGCGCACCTTGAAGGACCCCCGGCCAGTGCGGTAAATTTCGCTCAGAGCAGCGGGGTCGTAGAGCAGTTCGCCGCCGGTGGGCAGATCGGGGGCCTTTAAGGTGGAGAGAATGTCGTGGTCGGGGTTCTTCAAAAAGGCGATGGTGGTGTCGCATACCTCCCCCAGATTGAAGCCGCACAGGCTGCTGGCCATGCCCACGGCGATACCCTGGTTGGCGGAGACCAGCACGTTGGGGAAGGAGGTGGGTAGAAGGGTGGGCTCCTTCATCTTGCCGTCGTAGTTATCCACAAAGTCCACTGTGTCCTGGTCAATGTCCCGGAACAGCTCGGCGCAGATGGCGTCCAGCCGCACCTCCGTGTACCGGCTGGCGGCCCAGGCCATGTCCCGGGAGTAGACCTTACCGAAGTTGCCCTTGGAGTCCACAAAGGGGTGGAGGAGGGCACCGTAGCCCTTGGAGAGGCGGACCATGGTGTCGTAGATGGCGGCGTCGCCGTGGGGGTTCAATTTCATGGTAGCCCCCACCACGTTGGCGCTCTTGGTCCGGGCGCCCCCCAACAGCTTCATCTGGTACATGGTATACAGCAGCTTGCGGTGGGAGGGCTTGAAGCCGTCGATCTCCGGGATGGCCCGGGAGACGATGACGGACATGGCGTAGGGCATATAGTTCAGTTCTAGGGTTTGGGTAATGGGCTGCTCCAGCACCTCTGGGCGCAGCCCCATCACGTTGGGGTTGATCCCCTTGGAGGAAGCGCCCTCCGGGGTTTTCTTCTTAGGCATTGGTATCCGTCCTTGCTATGTTAGAGTATCAGGAATGGGAAAGGGGGGGCTTACAGACTACCCACACCCAGCTCGCCCATGGGGTATTCGATGAGGTCGCCCTCAGGAGGACGCGTCAGAGGATCTTGGGAGGAGGCAGACATCCTCTGCTCCAGCTCAAGGCAGAAGTCCTCAGTTTCCACATTTTTGGCGCTCAGCTCCAGGGACAGCTTGCTCTTGGAGCCGGAGCAGTCCAGACCCACCGTGGCGTTGCCGTCGTCGGCGAGGGACAGGGAAAGGGTCAGCGCCAGGGACAGGATCAGAGACAGCAGCTTTGAGATGTTCTTTTTCATGATCTGGGCTCCTTTCTTCTGTGAAGTGAAATGGACAGCGCCTGGGGAAGAGGAGAGGCGTACAGGGGATCAGCTGATATCGGCCAGCTCCAGATATTTGTAGCCGTTATCGGCGATGTGGTTCTTCCGTCCGGTGAGGTCGTCTCCCAACAGCAGGTCGAAGACCTGGGCGGTGCGCTCCACATCCTCGGGCATCACCTTGATGAGCCGGCGGGTGGCGGGGGACATAGTGGTCAGGGCCATCATCTCCGGGTCGTTCTCGCCCAGACCCTTGGAGCGCTGGACATCCACTTTTTTGCCCTCCAGGGAGGCCACAATGTCGTTTTTCTCCTTGTCGGAGTAGGCAAACCAGGTCTTCTCCTTGCAGGTGATCTCGTAGAGGGGGGATTCGGCGATATACACATACCCCTCCTGAATGAGGGTGGGGGTGAGGCGGTAGAGCATGGTGAGGATGAGGGTGCGGATCTGGAAGCCGTCCACATCGGCATCGGTACAGATGACGATCTTGTTCCACCGCAGGCTGCCCAAATCGAAGGCGGCCATGTCCTTGGCCCGCTTGTCGTGGACCTCCACCCCGCAGCCCAGTACCTTGAGAAGGTCGGTAATGATCTCACTTTTAAAGATTTTCCCATAGTCGGCCTTCAGGCAGTTCAAAATCTTGCCCCGCACAGGCATAATGGCCTGGAACTCCGCGTCCCGGGCCATCTTCACGCTGCCCAGAGCGGAGTCGCCCTCCACGATGTAGAGCTCACTGCGGCTGACGTCCTTGGTGCGACAGGGGACAAACTTCTGTACCCGGTTGGAGACGTCCATGGAGCCGGTGAGCTTCTTTTTGATGTTTAGCCGGGTCTTTTCCGCGTTCTCCCGGGCCCGCTTGTTAATGAGCACCTGCTCGCCGATGCGCTGGGCGTCCTGGGGATTTTCAATAAAGTAGACCTCTAGCTGAGAACGGAGGAAATCGGTCATGGCCTCCTGGACGAACTTGTTATTAATGGCCTTTTTGGTTTGGTTCTCATAGGAGGTCTGGGTGGAGAAGTTGTTGCTCACCAGCACCAGGGCGTCCTGGATGTCGGGGAAGGTGATTTTGCTCTCATTTTTGGTGTACTTGTTCTGCTGCTTGAGGTAGCTGTCCAGGGCAGAGACGAAGGCGGAGCGCACCGCCTTCTCCGGGGAGCCTCCGTGCTCCAGCCAGGAGGAGTTGTGGTAGTGCTCCATGAGCTGAATTTTGTTGGAGAAGCAGAAGGATACCGACAGCTTTACCTTATACTCCGGCTTGTCCGCCCGGTCCCGGCCCTTGCGCTCGGTCTGCCAGAAGACAGGCTGGGTGAGGGCGTCCTCCCCCACCAGCTCCGCTACATAGTCGGAGATGCCGTTTTCATAGCGGAAGTCAGTAGTCTCAAACTTTCCTCCCGTCTGGAAGCGAAAGCGGAAGGTAATGCCCGCGTTGACCACTGCCTGCCGTTTCATCACGTCCAGAAAGTATTCCTTGGGGATGTTGGTGTCGGTAAACACTTCCAGATCGGGCTTCCAGTGGAAGGTGGAGCCCGTCTTTTTTCCACGGTCAGTGGGTTCCTTCTTCAGCCCGCCGATGTTTTCGCCCTTTTCAAAGTGGAGGGAGTATTTGAAGCCGTCCCGCCAGACGGTGGCGTCAAAGTATTCGCTGGCGTACTGGGTAGCGCAGGAGCCCAGTCCATTGAGACCCAGGGAATACTCATAGTTATCCCCGGCGTCGTTATTGTACTTGCCGCCGGCGTACAGCTCGCAGAACACCAGCTCCCAGTTATACTTCTGTTCCTTTTCGTTCCAGTCCACCGGACAGCCTCGGCCCTGGTCCTCCACCTGGATGGAGCCGTCCTCAAAACGGGTGACGGTGATGAGCTGGCCGTGGCCTTCCCGGGCCTCGTCGATGGCGTTGGACATAATTTCAAATACGGCATGTTCACAGCCCTCCAGCCCATCAGAGCCGAAAATCACGCCGGGGCGTTTCCGCACCCGGTCAGCTCCTTTGAGGGCGGTGATGGACTCATTGCCATAATTGGTTTTTTTCTGAGCCATGATAAATCTTCCTCGCAATGTCAAAGTGGTGTTGTGTACATACTAATACAGACTAATGATACCAAATCTTGTAGTCGAAAGTCAAGGAAACCTGGCTGTGGCGGAAGAAGGGACGTATAAAAGAAAATGGTGCCTGCCACACTCAGGAGGAAAGGGGAGAGAAAGGGTGGAGCGGTTTCAAGTCATAGAGTCAGGGGAAGGAATTGAGGGCGCCATTCTGCGAGGATTGTCAGCAGGGAGTGCGGGAGAGGTGCTTGTGAGTGAGGAGCATCCGGCCCTGCTGGTGGTGTCTCCGGGGGCAGCTCAAAAGGGATTGGAGCTTCCAGCGGCGTGTCGTACGGTACTGCTCCCTGGCGATGCAGGAAATCTTTTGAAGGGACTGCGGGCGGCCAGTGCAGTCAGCTACGGGGCTTCTCCCCGGGATAGTTTGACCATATCCAGCCGGGAAGAGGGGGTGATGTGGGCGGCACTGCAGCGAGAGCTGGTGACAGTAGACGGCCGAGTGGTAGAGCGACAAGAATTTCCCCTGCCTCTTCCAGGCGCGGGAGGAGCTCTGTCGGCGCTGGCGGTGGCGGGTGCTCTGTTGCTGCTGGGTGTTCCTCCCGAGGATTTGCGAGGCGGGTATTAGGGACTTTTGGCGGTTGGAAAAGGTGGACAAGGGGAGGGGGGTGTGCTAAAATAAAAAGGAAATATCTGGGGGATAGTGACAATAAGAAAGCAATCCCAAGGCTGGAGGGATGGGGATGAAGCAGCAGACACCCACCATAATGATTGTGGATGATAAAGAACTTGATCGTGCTGTGCTGGCAGACATCCTAGGTGGGGATTACCAAATCGTGGAGGCAGACAGTGGAGCCCAGGCATTAAATCTGCTGCAGGAACGGGGCGGTCAGATCCATTTGATGCTGCTGGATGTAACAATGTCGAATGTCAATGGCTATCAGGTGCTGGAACAGATGAAAGAGCAAGGCTGGCTGGAACGGATTCCGGTGGTTATGCTGGTGGGCGAGAATCGAATGGACCAGGTGGAGCGGGCCTACCGAATGGGGGCGGACGATCATATTCAGGCGCCTTTTAATGGCCGGATTATCCGCCAGCGTGTGGCATGCAATTTGATGCTGTATGCCCGGGAGAAGGAGTGGAACTGCATTCGTCCTTGGCGAAAATGGATTGAGGCTCCCTCTGACCGCACTATGCGCCTGTTGGAAAAGGAATGGACAAAATACCGTTTTTTTGCGTCTTTGTCCCGGGAAATCCAGTTTGAGTATGAGCCCGATTCCGACACCCTTAAAATTTCCGATTGGAGTGCCAATTATTTGGGACTGGACCGGGCAGATGTGAGCCCCAGTCGGGGCGATATCTTGTACCAGGTGGTGGACCGGGAAGATGTAGAGCGGGTGTGTGAGCTCCTTCGTGGGACCACTCCTGAGGAGCCGGAGATAGAATACTCCTGTGCCATTCGGGTCAAGGGAGAGCAGCGCTGGGGGAAGCTTTTGGCCATGGCTCTATGGAGTGAAGGACAGCCGCCAACCTATGACGGGGCAATTGGAAAGTTCGTGGATACCCATGAGGAGCATAACCGGATTAAAGTTTTGGAGCGAATTGCCTCTCATGACGGACTAACGGGGTTGTTAAACCGAGACAGTGTGAGCCAGCAGGTGAACCGCTTGCTGGAAAGCTATCCGGAGAAAACATATGCGTTGGCTGTGATCGACCTGGACCATTTTAAGGAAGCCAATGATAAGTATGGACATTTATTTGGGGATAACGTACTTAAATTTGTAGCGGAGAAGTTGAGAAAGAGTATACGAAGCACAGATCTGGCTGCCCGGGTGGGTGGAGATGAATTTCTGCTGTTCATGGAGTATACGGATCAGGTTTATAATCAGGTGGAACGTATTTTCCACTCCTTGTCAGGACACTATGAGGAATTTCCCATATCGGTCAGCATGGGGGTAGCCCGCTCTGATCTTAATTTAGGGGGGTACGAGGTATTGTTTCGTCGGGCGGACCGGGCGCTGTATGAAGCCAAGCGCCAAGGGCGCAACTGCTACTGCTTCTATGACGATTCCATGAAGGATATGCGCTCGGTGCTATCTCCCATTGAGAGCGACAGTAATCCGGATTATTTAGAAAAAAATGAGAGACCAAAGGTGTAAGGAGTTTGATATGAAATTTCAAATTACTACTCTAATGGAAAACGGGAGTCCAAAGGATTGTCTGGCAAGCGAACACGGGCTGAGCTTATGGATTGAAGGAGAAAACTTCCATTTGCTGTATGATACCGGAGCTTCTCCGCGTTTTCTAAAGAATGCCCAGGCCCTAAACGTGCAGCTGCAGCCCATCGATGCTCTGGTGCTCAGCCACGGACATTATGACCACACGGGAGGGGTGACCGCTGTGTTGACCGGTCCCAACCGGCCCGGGGCGATCTATTTGGGAAAAGACTTTTTTGGTCCCCGATATTCCCAAAAGAAGGACGGACCCATGGAGATTGGGGCGGCCTTTACGTCCTATGCCCTGGAGCAAAGTGGTATCCCCAGTTTTGAGGTAGGGGAAAAGCCATTGCAGTTAGCTCCTGGTCTGTGGTTGCTTTCCGGCTTTACTGCCACCGAGGAGCTGGAGGGCCCCATCCCCACTCTGCTGCGGGACACAAATGAGGGGCGGGAACCCGACCGGTTCCAGGATGAGGTAGCGGTGGTGCTGGAAGGAGACCGGGAGCTGGCCCTGGTCTCGGGCTGTTCCCACGTAGGGATTCTGAGCATGTGCCGCCGGGTGCGGGAGATATTTGGGCGTCCGGTGACAACATTTTTGGGAGGAACACACCTCATGGCGGCGGGAGAGGAGCGGATTCGCCGCACCTGTGCCTGTTTAAAGGAATGGGGCGTGGAACGGCTGGGGGCCTGTCATTGTAATGGTGAGCGGGCAGGGGCATATTTTGAAGCAAATTTCCCCGGCTTTTTCCAAAATCACGTGGGTTCCTGTGTAACAGTGGAGTAAAAAAGAAGATAAAATGGGCGGCAGGAAGAGTCCAGCTTCCTGCCGCCCATATATTTAAGAAAAAAGAGGACGGAGCGATCGCTCCGTCCTCTTGGATATTATTCCTTCTCGAAGGAGTCCTTGGCCAGGCCACATACCGGGCAAACCCAGTCGGAGGGCACCTGCTCCCAAGGAGTGCCAGGAGCTACACCGTTATCGGGATCACCAACTGCGGGGTCATAAACATAGCCACAGGGGCATACGTACTTATCCATACTTGCTGTACTCCTTTATCTGAATATTAACCGAAGTAGCGCTTCAGCAGGCCCTCGAAAGCCTTGCCATGGCGGGCCTCGTCGCGGGCCATCTCGTGCACGGTGTCGTGGATGGCGTCCAGACCCAGCTCCTTGGCCTTCTTGGCCAGCTCAAACTTACCAGCGGTGGCACCGTTCTCAGCATCCACACGCATCTCCAGGTTCTTCTTGGTGGAGTCGGTCAGCACCTCGCCCAGCAGCTCAGCGAACTTGGCGGCGTGCTCGGCCTCCTCATAGGCGGCCTTCTCCCAGTACAGGCCGATCTCAGGATAGCCCTCCCGGTGAGCCACACGGGCCATGGCCAGGTACATACCTACCTCAGAGCACTCGCCCTGGAAGTTCTCACGCAGGCCGTTGATGATCTCCTGGTCCACGCCCTGAGCCACGCCCACGACGTGCTCGGCAGCCCAGGTCTTCTCGCCGGACTGCTCCTTGAACTTCTCAGCGGGAGCCTTGCAGATGGGGCAGAACTCAGGGGGAGTGTTGCCTTCGTGGACATAACCGCAAACCGTACAAACAAATTTCTTCATGATTTAATTTCCTCCTCATTATGATGCATACAAGTTTGGCATAGGCCATGGAAAATAAGTTCGTGCCGCTGGACTGCTATGCCATATTGGTCGCTGATCCTTTCGTCCAGCTGCTTGTTGAGCGTGAGCTGATCCAGGTCCAGAACTGCCCCACAGCCGCTGCAAATGAAATGGCTGTGAGGAGTGGTGTCACCATCAAACCGCTCTTGCCCTTTGACCACACCGATGCTTTGGATGGCGCCTGTCTCCTGGAAAAAAACTAAGTTGCGGTAGACAGTCCCCAAACTCAGATCGGGGTGCTCAGGCTTCAGAGTCTGATAGACCCATTCCGCCGAAGGGTGGCATTTCGTACCGCGGATCGCGGCAAGGATAGCCTCTCGTTTTTTACTGTATCGTATTGCGCGTTCCACCGTCACCCTCCTTATCAATAGTAGTTATTATTTACAACAAGATAATAGCACACCTGAATGCCTTTGTAAAGAGGGAAAATGAAAAAAATAAAAAAAGTTCAGGATCTGGAGGAAGATCCTGAACATGAGATGCTAATTCCCTTTTTGCTTGCGCAGGCAGGCCAGTAGCCGCTGCTCCAGCCGCTGTCCATAGACCATCCCCAGTAGAAAGACGGCAATCCCCAACAGACCGATCAAAATAAGAGCCCACAAGGGGACGGAGAGGGAGGAGCCGCCCAGGGCGCTGGCAAAGAGCAGGCCCCAGGGGCGGGTCAAGAGGACGATTAAGGTAAAGCGGCGGAAAGACAAGTCGGTCAGTCCGGCCAAAATACACAATACATCGTCGGGGAAGTAGGGAAACAGGAAAGCCAGGATCAGAAAAACGGAGGTCTTGGAACGAATGAGGTCCTGATATTTCTCTGATAGTCGGCGACTGACTACCCGATCGGCAAAGCTGCGTCCCAGGCTCCGGGCCAATTGAAATACCACCAGGGAGCCAGAGAAGACGGCGGAGAAGGTGAGCAAAAAGGCAGACCAGGTGCCAAAGAGCACACCTCCGGCCGCAGCGGTAATATTGCTGGGGATGGGAGCCAGAATTACCGACAGAAACTGTACCAGAAAAAAGAGCAGGTGGGAATATGGGGCGGAGCGGTCAATATAGGCCTGCAGGGCCTCCGGGGAGGTACAGGCGGCAAAAAAACCGCTGTAATAGAGGAAAGCCAGCCCGCCGATGAGGAGCAGGAGGGTAAGCATCAGACTGCCAAAACGAAAGCGGATGCCCATGATCGGAGATACCTTCTTTGCGGGGACCGGCGGGAACCGGTCGGATTTCAGGGCGGCTGTTTCGCCCACAGCCCCATCGTAACAGAAAAATATTAAGATAATACGAAAAAAGAATGAAAAAAGACGAAAGATTTTCCTGCTTATAGGGAGCGGATGGAGGACAAACTGCCGGCAATCTGGCGGGCCACATCGGGATTATTCATGGTGTACAGATGGATTCCGTCTACCCCGCCAGCGATCAGATCGGAGATCTGGTCAATGGCGTAGGCGATGCCAGCCTCCCGCAGGGCCTGGGGGTGGTCGCCGTAGCGGCCCAGAAGGCGGGTGAGCTTTCGAGGCAGACTGGCGCCGCACAGGGATACCATGCGCTGGATGGAGGAGGCGCTGAGCACGGGCATAATGCCCGCCTCAATGGGGACGGTAATCCCGGCGATGCGGCAGCGCTCCAAGAAGCGGAAGAAGTCCTCATTGTCAAAGAAAAGCTGGCTGACCAGGTGCTGGGCTCCGGCGTCCACCTTAGCTTTCAGGTAGCGGATGTCGCTGACCAGGTCGGGACTTTCCAGGTGACCCTCCGGATAGCAGGCGGCGGAGACGCCAAAATCGCTGGTGGAGCGGATGTAGGAGACCAGCTCATTGGCATGGAGAAAGTCCGTTTTGGGAGGGACGGAGGGGTTGACATCCCCCCGCAGAGCCAGTACGTTTTCCACACCGTCTGCTTTCAAGCCGGCCAAAAGTCCGTCTACCTCCTCCCTGCCCGCAGCCACACAGGTGAGGTGAGCCATGGCGGGGATGTGGTATTGATTTTGAATGATAGCGGCAATTTCCCGGGTGGTCTGGTTGACCTGGGAGCCGCCCGCGCCAAAGGTGACGCTGATAAAGTCGGGCTGAATGTCCTTCAGACCATCCAGTGTTTTGTAAATGCTGTCCACAGGGCTGGTCTTTTTTGGGGGGAATACCTCGCAGGAGAATACAGTTTTTCCTGTTTGAAATAATTCGTGAAGTTTCATATAAGGTTCCTCATTTTCGTTCAATTTACGCCGCAGGGCTCAGCAGGCTGATTGGGGAGATCCAAGGCGTGGGGGTGTTGGACAAAGTAGTCTGCCACCAGGTAGGAGATGGCTGGGTAAGGGTGCAGCAGAGTGAGTGCTTTCTGGGAAGTGACCCATACCGCCTGGTCCACCTCGCCGGAGAGATGGAAATCCTGCTTGTGGACCCGGGCCAAAAAGCCGATCATCAGCATGTCCTTTTTTTCCAGCCAGTAGGTGCCGGTCAGTACCAGGCGGGATACCTCCAGACCCAGCTCCTCTCGGATCTCCCGGGCTGCACAGGTCTCGGCAGATTCCCCGGGCTTCATGTAACCGGAGACCAGCACATGGTACTGCTGGGACAGATAGCCCTGGCGCAGCAGGGCCACTTCTCCATCCTCGTTGACGGCCAGAGCAATAATACAGGTAGCAAACATAGGAAACAGGGGCAGCTTACAGTTTTCGCACCAGGGCACTAAGCCCTCGTCCCCGATCTCCTTTAAAACAGGTTTGCTGCCGCAGTGGGGACAAAATTGAAATCGCATCGTTTGATCGCCTTTCTTTCCAACAGAGTGCCGCTCACTCCAGGTCCAGTTCCAAAAGGACCGGACAGTGGTCGCTGCCTTCTACCTGAGTGAGAATTTCTGCCTGCTTGATGCGGTCCCTCAGTCGGTCGGAGACAATGAAATAATCAATCCGCCACCCGGCGTTGTTCTTCCTGGCGTTGAAGCGGTAGGACCACCAGGAATACATGCCCGTCACGTCGGGGTAGAGGTAACGGAAGGTGTCGGTGAAGCCGGAGGAGAGGAGGAGGGACATTTTTTCCCGCTCCTGGTCGGTAAAGCCGGCGTTCTGCCGGTTGGTTTTTGGGTTTTTCAGGTCAATTTCCTGGTGGGCCACATTCAGGTCACCGCAGTAAATTACCGGCTTCTTCTGGTCCAGAGACAGCAGATATGCCCGCAGATCCTCCTCCCACTCCATGCGGTAGTCCAGACGCTTCAGGCCGTCCTGGGAGTTGGGCGTGTAGCAGCACACCAGATAAAAGGCGGGATATTCCAAGGTAATGAGTCGCCCCTCGTGATCATGGATATCCTTGTCCATACCCATGGCAACACTGATAGGGGTGTGGGGGGTAAAGATCGCGGTGCCGGAGTACCCCTTTTTTTCCGCGGAGTTCCAGTATTCCAAATAGGCTTCACCCAAATCCACATCTGCCTGTCCTTGTTCCATTTTGGTCTCCTGTAGGCAGAGAAAATCAGGGGTCTGCTCCTGGAAAAAGTCCAGAAATCCCTTTTTTAAACAGGCGCGCAGGCCATTTACGTTCCAGGAAATCAGCTTCATGGGCTGGGTACCTCCCATATCGGTAATGAGTTGGACGGGTGCATGTCCTTATAAATTATAAACGAAGACAGCTTTGGGTGCAAGAGTGGGATTGCACTGGAGAAAAGGCCCTGTTAACGGAACGGTCCATGTGCTTCAATTCAGTCTGGAAAGGATGCCCGGCGGTGGAAGCGAGATGGACCGTTGCTTTTCCGGCTTGAATTTTGTATAATAGGGCCTGTTAAATATGGGTCATCCCCTCGCCATAGGTTAAAAAGAGGGGGCAGCTTTGCTCCAATTGAACTTGGAGAGAGCCAATTGTTAGGATAGGAGTGTTCACCATGCGGCAGATTCAACTTCCTAAGGGATATCAGTCTCTTCTTTCCGTCTATGAAACACAAAAGGCCATTGGCCTTCTTAAGCGCCTGTTTGAGGACAAATTGTCCGGTGCGTTGCGGCTGCACCGGGTATCGGCTCCTCTGTTCGTGGCGGCCTCTTCCGGTTTGAATGACGATTTGAACGGTGTGGAGCGGCCGGTGGCCTTCGATATCAACGGAGTTCGGGACACCGCTCAGGTGGTACACTCCCTGGCCAAGTGGAAGCGTCTGGCCCTAAAGCGGTATCAGTTCCAGGTGGGAGAGGGCCTGTACACCGATATGGATGCCATTCGACGGGATGAGGAGCTGGACTATCTCCACTCCGCCTATGTGGACCAGTGGGACTGGGAGAAGATCATTACCCGGGAAGAGCGGAATGTGGAGTATCTCAAAGAGACCGTCCGGGCGATCGTGGGGGCGTTGGCGGATACCCAGGCATTTTTGTGCTCGGTATTCCCTCAGCTGTCGGTGCTGCCCCCCCTGACCACCCAGGTCACCTTCCTCACCGCCCAAGAGCTGGAGGACCGGTATCTGGATTTGACCCCCAAGGAGCGGGAAAACGCCATTGCGGAGGAGTGCCGAACGGTATTCCTCATTGGCATAGGGGGAAAGCTGCGTTCCGGCAAGCCCCACGACGGCCGGGCGCCTGACTATGATGATTGGTCCCTGAACGGCGATCTGCTGGTGTGGGACAGCGTCAATGGGAAGGCCATGGAGCTGTCTTCCATGGGAATCCGGGTGGACCCGGAGAGCCTGGACCGCCAGCTGACCTTGGCTGGCTGCGACAACCGGCGGGAGCTGCCCTTCCATAAGATGCTGCTGGCTGGCCAGCTTCCTCTGACCATGGGCGGAGGCATTGGCCAGTCCCGGGTGTCCATGCTGCTGCTGGGCAAGGCTCATATTGGAGAGGTGCAGTCCTCCCTGTGGGATGAGGATAATTTGGCCGCCTGTCAGGCGGCTGGCATCGAGCTGCTGTAATAAAGAAACGGGAGGAACCGGCATGGCGGTGGCACTGACAAAACTGGATACGGATGAGGTTCTGCGGTACATGGGCTGTCCTCCAGAACAAGCAAAGGAGGACCTGCGGCTACAGGTGGAGCGCGGCACCCAACAGGTGCAGCGGGCGGCGGTGCCGCGCTGGGCCTACCGGGTCTTTGCCATGGCGGTGGAGGAGGAAGGCGTACGCCTGTCCTGTGGTTTGCTGCTGCCGGGAAAGGATTTGAAGGCTCATTTGTCCGGGTGCGGCCAGGTGGTATTGTTTTGCGCCACTCTGGGGGCCCAGGTAGACGCCCTGATTCGCCGGGCAGAGAGCGAGGATATGCTACAGGCCTTGATCCTGGACTGCGCTGCGGCCGCAGCGGTGGAGCAGGTGTGCGATCAGATTGAGGGGCAATTGCAGAGGATGTTTCCGGAAGGACATTTTCCCTTCCGGTATAGTCCCGGCTATGGAGATCTGCCCTTGTCCCTCCAGGGTGACCTTCTGGCCCTGTTGGATGCGCCCCGCCGGGTGGGCTTGACGGCCACTTCCAGCCATATATTGCTGCCCCGCAAGTCGGTGACCGCCTTTTTGGGGGTCGCGGACCGGCCGGTGGAGAGGCGCGTGCGCAGCTGCGTGAACTGCCCCGCCTATCAAACATGCCAATACCGAAAGTCAGGTGGACATTGTGGAATTTCGTGAACTGCTCAAGGGGCCAGGCCCCATTTTATTAGATGGAGGCATGGGAACCATGCTCCAGGCCAAGGGCTTGGCCATGGGGGAGGCGCCGGAGCTGGCGGCGCTGGAGCACCCGGATCGGCTGCTGGAGATCCATCGGGCCTATGTGGAGGCGGGGACTCAGATCCTGTGTGCCAATACCTTTGGAGCCAACCGGGAAAAGCTGGCCCGGACGGGGAAGACGCCGGAGCAGGTGATCGGTCCCTCCATTGCCGTAGCCAAACAGGCCGCGGCGGGCCGGGCTCTGGTGGCCCTGGACCTGGGGCCGTCCGGGCAGCTGCTGGAGCCCACAGGGATTCTCGCCTTTGAGGATGCGGTGGAATTATTTAAAGAAGAAGTCCGGGAAGCGGTGAAGGCCGGAGCAGATCTGGTGATGATTGAGACCATGGCCGACCTGCAGGAGGCCCGGGCAGCCCTGTTGGCCGTCAAAGAGACCTGTGACCTGCCGGTCATGGTCACTATGACCTATGAGGAGCGGGGACGTACCTTCCTAGGCTGTGATCCGGCATCGGCGGCTCTGACCCTGGAAGGACTGGGGGCGGACGCCATCGGGGTGAACTGCTCCTTAGGTCCCCGGGAGATGCCCCCTCTGGTGGAGGAGCTGAACCGCTGGACCACCTTGCCCATCGCCATCAAACCCAATGCGGGCCTTCCTGATCCGGGCGGAGCTGGATACGACATCACCGCCGATGAGTTCGCCCAGAGCATGGCCGAGCTCACCCGGTTGGGCGTGAAGTTGTATGGCGGCTGTTGCGGGACAACCCCGGAGTATATCGCCAAGCTGAAAAAGGCCCTGGAGGGGCGGGAAATTCAGACCATTGCCCGCCATGTGCCCGCCGCCGTGTGCAGCGGCAGCCGGACCGTGGCCATTGACCGGGTGCGGGTGATTGGTGAGCGCATCAACCCCACCGGAAAGAAGCGGATGAAAGAGGCGCTCATTCAGGGGGATATTGACTATATGCTGGGCCAGGCTCTAGCACAGACAGAGGCTGGGGCGGACATCCTGGATGTAAACGTAGGTCTGCCTGAAATTGATGAGGCAGCCATGATGGTCCGGGTGGTCAAGGGGCTGCAGGGTGTGACAGATGCTCCCCTGCAGCTGGACTCCACCCGCCCCGAGGTGCTGGAGGGGGCCCTGCGGGTCTACTGCGGCAAGGCCATCGTCAACTCGGTGAACGGGGATGAGGAGAGCCTGAGCGCTATTTTGCCCCTGGTAAAGAAGTACGGCGCTGCGGTAGTCGGGTTGACGCTGGACCAGAATGGCATCCCCCAAAGTGCCCAAGCCCGGGTGGAGATTGCCCAGCGGATTTTAAAACGGGCACTGTCCTATGGGATTCGTCGGGAGGATGTGTATATCGACTGCCTCACTCTCACCGTTTCCGCTGAGCAGGCAGGGGCGGCTCAGACCCTGGAGGCGCTGAGTCGGGTTAAGTCGGAGCTGGGGCTGAAAACGGTGCTGGGTGTGTCCAATATCTCCTTTGGCCTGCCCGCCCGGCCTCTGGTCAACCAGAATTTCCTGACCATGGCCATGACCCGGGGGCTGGATCTGCCCATCATCAACCCCAATGTGGACGCCATGATGGCGGCGGTACGCAGCTATCACCTTTTGATGAATATTGACAGGGATGCCCGGGACTTTTTGGCGGCCTATGCCGGGGCCCAGGTGTCTGGCACGGTGGTGACGGCGGGGGAGCGGACGGTTGTTTCCCCATCCGGCGGAGAGCGGGACCTGGCCCAGATTGTGGAAGCCGGGCTCAAGGGCGAGGCCGGGGAAGCGGTGCGGCGGATGCTGGAGCAGCGCTCGCCCATGGAAATTGTGGATCAGGTGCTCATTCCAGCTCTGGACAAGGTGGGAGCGGACTTTGAGGCCGGACGCGTATTTTTGCCCCAACTCATCCAGTCGGCGGGGGCGGCCCAGGCGGCCTTCGAGGTGATCCGGGAGAAGCTGTCCGGACAGCCGGGGCAAGAGAAAGGGAAGGCTCCCATTGTACTGGCTACGGTAAAGGGAGATATTCACGACATCGGCAAGAATATCGTAAAAGTGCTGCTGGAGAATTATGGATACCCGGTCATTGACCTGGGCCGGGACGTGGACCCGAAGCGGGTCCTTCAGGCGGTGCGGGAGCATAAGGCACCCCTGGTGGGCCTGTCCGCCCTGATGACCACCACGTTGGGCAGCATGGCGGATACCATCCAGCTGCTGCGCCAGGATGGCGTCCCCTGTAAGGTGGTGGTGGGGGGAGCGGTGCTCACCCCGGAGTATGCCCAGCAAATTGGAGCAGATTTCTATGCCCGGGACGCCAAGGAAAGCGTGGATGTGGCTCGCCAGGTTATTGGGTAAGGGTTCGGGTCGAAAGGCGCCCGGCACGGAAAGAGAACATTCAAAACCGAAAAAACAGAGGAAAAGCCGCCCGTCTCCTTGTGGAGACGGGCGGCTTTTGGTATGAATCAGAGAAATTGGAGATGAAGATCAGTCTTCCCGCTTGCCTTTGCGCTCAGAGAGGGCGAGCCAGGCAAGGCCGGAGCCGGACAGGGCAGAGGCGGCCAGCCACAGCAGAGAGGGATCTCCGGTGGCGGGGACATCGGCCTTGGGAATCTCCTCCTCGGGGAGCTCGGTAACGGGTTCCTCAGTGACAGGTTCCTCCGTAACGGGAGCCTCAGTGGTGGGAGTTTCCTCGTCAGGGACGTCCACAGTGGGGGTATCCTCGGGGGTGTAGTTGTCATCCCCGCCATCATCCCCACCGCTTGGAGGAGTCTGAGGCTGCTCGTACTTCAGATCGAACGCCATACCGAATCCGAACTTCATGTTTTGGAATCCATTGTTAGTAGTGAAAGCTTCTAAACGAGTGGTAAGAGTAAAGACCTCATCGTTATTATAAGCCTGGGCAAATTGGGAATTCAGCTGTGTATTATCAGCCATCTGCTCGTACAGCGTCAAACCGTTAAAGGTATAGACCGAACCATAAAAAGCATAATACAGCGCTTCGGCTGCCTCTTGGCAGGTTTCCGTGATTCTCGCGCCAGAAGCATTTGCGGTCAAACTGGCCAATTCAAGGTCGGTGAGATCCTGGAAAGAAGTGGCAGCGTTGTTAGGAGAACGGAAATGGGTGTTGAAGTAGTCCAGGTAATAGCAGCCGAGATAGGTCTGAGTGATCTCGGCATTGCTCAAATCTTCCCCTGAACCATAGCCGAGTTGAGCAAGCAGAGCTCCGATGGCATCATCCGAGATGTCATTTGTAACGCCCAAGTAGCGCAAAGGCTCATTGATCACTCTTCTGGGAATGAAAGAGTAAGAGGTGCCGTTTTCCAACACAGGGGCGGGGATCGCATAGCCTTCAAAGCCGCTGCCCAAAGAAGTACCGCCAGTATAGGAGTTTACAGTGCCAACCTGAACGGAATCGTTCACATAGTCCATAGCTCTGCCGCTGTTGTTGACCACGCGGAATGTGTAGATCATTTTGTCACCGGGCTGGATTTGATTCGGACCGTCAGCAGCGGACATTTCCTTCATGACCTGCTGTAACACATCGTTGAGATTAATGTGTACCGAGTCAGGAGCGTCCTCAGTAATGGTGATCGTGATTTCCGAGCGGAACACTTGGTCGAGGTAGGTGGCGGGAGTATGAGAGAAAGTGACTCCAGCGCTGGTAGCCTGTTCCGTCATCGCATCCACCGAAGAGATAGACAGGGAACCATAGTCGATCTTATCGACAGTGGGGCCCTCGGGGTTGGGATTCTCGGGATCAGGATTCGGATTCTCAAGAGGATCGGCTACGTACCAGACGGTCATGATAGTGACTCTGCCGTTGCTGATATTATTTTCCAGAGCTCTGAGTTGCTCAAGGGTGACAGTTTGACCGTAAAGTACTCCGTTCTGATCGGTTACATATTGCTGAGCGTCTGCTAAGGAACCGGAAGTGAAGTTTACTTTGTGATAGGAGGGGTAGGAATAGTCGTCATCCGAAGTATAGACCTTGGGCTCCAGGACCTCATAATCGCCGTTTCCGATGGCACCGTAGTAGGGGATAAAGCCTACACACTGCCATGTGTGCCGGTCATTGAGATTGAGGACAAACTCACCGTAATAAGTGCCCACATCGCTGTTGGAAACATAACCGGTGTTGGGATTATTCGTTTTGTTAAACGCATTTTCAAAGGAGAAGACCGTATTTTCCAGCAGATCAAGAGAGGATTTGCTGTTGCCGATGGACATGGTAGCGGTGGAGGGAGTGCCATTATTGTACCAATAGCCCATTTTAGCTCCGGCAAGGTAAATAGAGGTGGTTCCCTTAAACTTATTGATATGAACAGAGGTATCTCTAGACAACTCAGAGAGCGGTTCGCCGTCCATGGTTACAGAGAATGCGGTAATCAGATCGCTGCCGAGTTCCACATCCGCATCAACAGTAGCATAGAGCGTAGCGGACAAATTGCTGCTTTTTACCATACCAGGAATGGTGATGGTCAGCTGACGATTCTCTTCATCATAACTGGCGGTCGCAACACTGTACTCGGGGATAACAGACCCCTTATAATTACCGCTGAAATAAACAACTTTCTTGCTGGAATAATTCGTAAATTCCAGCCCTTCGGAGAATGTGAAGGTGAGCGACAGGTTCTCCAGAGGAAGCAGCCCATTATTATTGAGCTGGAGGTTATACGACAGCTTTTCGCCGGCACTGGCGTTGGCTTTGCTGACAGTATATTTGGTCAGAGCTAAAGTAGCAGCTTTGTTGTCGATATAAGCCTGTACTTCATCTGCACTTAGCGGGGTAGTCTGAGTTGCCTTGCATTTGGAGCAAGTTTCAGTCAACACGCCACCGGTGACGGCTCCATCAGAGTCATAGCTGATGTTCAGATCAGAGGCTTTGAAGCTGCACTCCTCACAACGGGGGATCGTGACCGTCCAGGTCTCCATACGTTTGACAAGGGTGAAGCACTCGTCAAAGTCTTCATTGTCCTCTACATCCGCTACCTGGTCAAGGTCATAGTAAGCGTGTTCATTGTACGAGGGATTGCTTTGGAAGTCATAGACATAATAATAGGTGTTCCGGGTGACCTCCGAGGTGCCGGCAGCCTTACCCTGAACCCGGGCTCTGCTTTCGGAGGAGGCAGAGAAAAGGGAGAGATTGGAGTTGCTCACCGTCCAAATGGTGGAAGAGGTCTTCTTAACGGGCTGTACCTGAGTCTCTTCCGGTTCTGGATAAGCGGCTAAGAGATCCTCCATATAGAGGTATTTCCCTACTTGTACAGTGGGACCCTCCCCCTCGTCTGTAGCGAAGGCGGTGAGGTTGAGCAGACTCATAGTCATGCTCACCGCCAGCGTAACGGCCAGCAGCTTTTTTAATCGTGTTCGCATTTTTGCCATAGTTCCGTTCTCCTTTACCAGTAAATTGAGATCGGAATAAATGGCGGCCGGGCTGGCGTGGCGGAGCAACTCCGCTTTAGCCCCCTGGCTTTGCGTCCCGCCCTTTCAGACGGTTTGCCTTTACATTAATTCCTTGCGCGGCACTCCGCGGGATTACGAATTTGGGTCTCGCTCCTGTAGGAGCGATCGAAAAGAGGTACCTCTTTTCGAAAGGGTATTCAAGTCTAACAAAGCGCTGTGGATGAGAAGGACCAGTTCCAAAACACTTCGGAAGCTGGCTTCTCTTCGCCCCTCCAGCCATAGAACTGAGCCCTGCCAACTGGCGTTTTCCTGAAACAGAACCCGGATCAAGAAGGTAGCGCGCTTTCCTTCCGGCGGGGGATCAGACGGGGAAACGGCAGGTGGGGAAGGGGAGAAGGCGGCAGAGGGAGAACTGGGGAAGGAGTCTAAGAGTTGCTGGATCTTAAAAATCAACTGGGATAGGCTAAGAAATCCTTCCCCTTGGGGCAGACTGGGGTGGTATAAGGTTCCCACTGGTACGTCTGCCTGGTAGTCATCCATGCAGACTGTGAAAATCTTATAGTTGTGCTGGAACCCGAAATCGGGCACGTGTGCTTCACCTCCATCTGCTGAGGATGGAAAAAGTATAGCATAGACTGGTTACAAAACTGGGTACATTTTCAAAAATCTCTTTCAAAAGTGACACATAATTTTTTACAAAAAGAAGATGCGGTTTTTAGCAAAAACTCACAAAAAGAATCCGGCCTGCTCCATACTGTGGAGCAGGCCGGATTGGGGTCAAGGGATAGAAATCACAAAAAGGGAACGATTAGTCTTCCCGCTTACCCTTACGCTCGGAGAGGGCCAGCCAGGCAAGGCCGGAGCCGGACAGGGCGGAGGCGGCCAGCCAGATCAGGGAAGGATCGCCGGTGGCGGGGACGTCAGCCTTGGGTACCTCCTCCTCAGGCAGCTCCGAGGTGGGAGTCTCGCCGTCGGGCAGCTCGGTGCCGGGATCCTTAGGATCCTCCGGATTCTCGGGCGTTTCCGTGGTAGGAGTCTCGGGCTCTTCGATATCCTCCTCGCTTACGTACCAGACGATGATCTCCTTGTCAGAGTTCATAGTACCCTTTACAGGATCACCGGTGATATCGGTTTGCACATAGCCATCGATTTCCTTTTCGGTGCGGTCGGTTACGTCGTAGGAAGAGCCGGAGACCTTGGTGGTGGAGTAGGCGGTAGCCAGCACCTTTTCGGTGCCCTCCTCCAGATAGCGGACAATCAGGTCATAGGAGGTGGTTGTTCCGCCGCCGCCACCGCCGCCAGAGGTCTCCACCGTGTAGGAGACGGTGGGCTTAGCAAAGTTTTCGGGAACTCCAGCGGCTCCAGTCGAGTCCACAGGGTAGAGTGTTGCCTCCAGGTTAGTCAGCAGGCTGGTTTCATGATTGGTGCCGTATTCGTCATACACCCCATAGGTGCCGGAGGTAGACTGGGGGTTGGTAAGGACAACAGAATAGGTGAGTTGGACAGGAGCTGTTTTGGTGACCGGCTGGTTGATCTCCCATACGAAGCACTCCTGGGAGGAGCCGTCCTCGCCCTTGGCATAGTAGCGCAGCAGGAAGGGGTAGACACCGTCCTTGGCAGTTCCAAAGCCGTAGGTGTTCTCATCGATGGTGGTAACAGCCAAAGCGGTGCCGCCCACGGTAAGGGACAGCTTGTCGGCCTGGTTGACGAAGTCGAAGTTGTAGTCGTTGCCGGCGTTGTCCACACCGCTGCCGATGACGTCAACTACCTTGGAGCCGGTGTCCACCAACTGGATGAGTTCGTCCTTCACGTTGTCGAAAATCTTCTCGGTGGAAAGGCTGCCGGAATCATAGCGGGTCACATAGCCCTCGTCGTCCAGCCAAGCGCGGAAGGACTCAATGTACTGGCCGAAGTTGGTCTCATTGTGGTAGGGGTAGGAGACCAGGACCAGGTGGGCCTCATTGGCCGCCTCAGTCAGAGAGGTGGCAGCATAATAGGCAGCGGCCTCATAAGTGGTATAGTAGCCAGGATCATTTATAACAGTGTCCGTGCTGGCTACGTCGCTCTGGGAGGCAGCATTCTTTTCTGCCTCCGTCATGCCATAAGCGCCAATGGTGATGCCCATCTGAGCGTCCGCCCAGGTATCCGAGAAGGAGGGGCAGGGAGTGTTGCCGGGGTAGCGGAAGTCCACAAAGTCACAGTTGCTGTTCCAGTAAACCCTGTCGTTGCACCAATAGGCCTGGGCCATGGCGGCTCCATCCTCATACCACATCCGGGCAGCGCAGTCAGTGAGGAGGATCATATATTTGTCCTCTGCAGAGACAGAGCGGTCAGCCCCGAGCATGGCGCGGGCGGCCTCCACGCCGGCCTGCAGGTTGCTTCCGGAACGGCCATCCATGCCATCATAAGAGGAGTCGGTCATTTCAGTCTGAAGGGCAGCCAAATTGGCAGGATCCTCCAGGGAGAGCAGGCTGCCGCTGCTGTAAAGGACGGGCTCGGAGCCGCCGAAAATCACGAGGCCAGCCTTGGTATTGAGATTCTCAAAGCCAGCAAGTTCACCTAGAAGCTGAGAAGCGGCAGTGGCCAAATCATCCTCATCCGTGCTGGTGGAGCCGTCCAAGACAAACACTACGTCCAGCGCCTGGGAGTAGCTGGCGGCAGGGAGGGATAGAGTCACCTGAGACTGATAATCCTCGTCCAGATTCGTGGCCTTCTTGGACTTGGAGATGTCCCAATCGGGCAGGTCTGGGTCATCGGGCTCCAGGGGGATCAGTCCGTGGGCGGCCTTTAGGGCCAGAGGACCGACGACGGGGCTGGCGGTGTAGCCGGTAAATTCCTCTGTATGCAGAGGCTTTTTGTGAGCGGCCCAGCGGTTGTCAGGGCCGTCCTGATACCAGCCGTCAATGGCGTGATTGCAGTCGTCCAATACCCACTCGGAGTCCGTAGCGCCAAAGGTTAGGGTTGGACCCTCTACGCCTTCGGAGACGTAAATGTCATCTCCGCCGACAGAGGAGTGGTTGTTATAAATAGCAGCGTCAGAGGGGAGAACAACAGTGGGGTCGTAGTTAGCGCCGTAGCCGACATAGAGGCCGCCGCCGTAGCCGTCCAAAAGAGAGTTGCCAACCTGGTTTCCTGTAATCTCCAGAGTAGCGCCCTCTTCTACGGTGAGGGAGCCCTGACGCACATACAGACCAGTATTATGATTGTCTTTGATGTACAGCTTGCTGGTAGCATCCACAAGGCAGGCATAATCATTGTACAGGCGAACTGCAGCGTAGCCATAAGAACTGTTGGAAGCGTTATCCATCACAGTTACCGTGGAGTTATCGGTGATTTGCAGTTCATTGTTTACGGTAATGCCCATACCGTTGTTGCTGTTAGCAGTAACGGTGGAATTCTTAATGTGAAGCAGGCCGGCAGAGAGGCCGCGGCTTCCGTTACCGCTGAAATCGACGGTAGAATCTTCAATGATAAAGTGGGAGCCATTGGAGCCGTTTCCGGCGCTGTTAATGACTTCAACATTGGAATTTTTGATCGTGGCATAGAATGTGCCGGTAAAGCCGGAGCGGTTGTTATCAGAGATGTAGGTGGAGTTGGTGATGTTTACGTTATAGCCGCCATCGCCGCCATCCCACTCCAAGGCGTCTTGTTTATAGTTTTTAATGATTAACGTGGAATAATCCAGGTTCAACTGGTTATTGCTGCAGAAATAGATAGCATGTACATTTCCTGCACCCGTGCCGTCTAAGGACATAGTGGCATTGTTTAAAGTGAGGGAAGCATCTTTGCTTGCGCAGATGGTCATCCAGTTCCATTCAGCCGTATAGGGAGTGGAGCCGATACCCTCTAGCACAACATCACATTCTTCAAAGGTCAGGCTCTTTCCCCACAGGGCAATACCATTGTCCGTGAAGGTAATGGTATACTTTTGGCCATCCTCGCTCTTGATCGTGAGGTCTTTTTTGAGATTAATTCCCTTTGTTGTGCAGTCCCGCAGCAGCACGATGGTGGAACCCTCCGGGGCCTTCTCCACAGCCTCGTCCAGCGTATCATAGGCGGTGTCGCCCACCTCAGCCGCGGGACCGGGGACCTGGATCTCCCAGGTGGTCACGGTCCTCTGGAGGGTCATGTTCTCATCCGGATCGTCGACCTCGTCAAAGTCATAGGGGTCCTGCTGGGACTCATCGTCCGGATTGGTCCAGAGGTAGAAATAGCTGGTGTGGGTGATCACAGCCTCGCCCTGGTATACGCCGGTCACGGTGCCGGCTGGGTCCACGGAGGCGATCTGAGGATCACTGGATCTCCAGGACTCATCCGTGGCCTCGTCCGGATCGGTGACGGGCTCAGTGGAGGTGCTGCCGTCATCCCGGCCGGACAGGTCCAGAGTCTGTCCCACTTCCACGGTGAGGGGGTCGCTGCCATCCGTGGCGAAGGCAGTGAGGTTGAGCAGACTCATGGTCATGCTCACCGCCAGCATAACGGCCAGCAGCTTTTTTAATCGTGTTCGCATTTTTGCCATAGTTCCGTTCTCCTTTACCAGTAAATTTGAGATCGGAATAAATGGCGGCCGGGCTGGCGTGGCGAAGCAGTTTCGCTTTAGCCCCCAGGCTTTGCGTCCCGCCTTTTCAGACGGTTTGCCTTTGCATTATTCCCCATACGGACCCATCCGGTTATGAGCTGAAGTGAACCCGTCCACATGTGGACGGGTAAAATGGGGTACCCCATTTTACCATTAAAGGTTCATTGCGGCTGAAAACAAGGATGGTCTGCTCTTCCGTATCTGGGTAGAGTATACCATGGGGGCGTTACAAAACCGGATACATTTTCCAAAATGTGGTTCAAAAATAAAAGAAAAAATGCACAAATATCGCATATCATTTTCATACAAAACAACTAAAACAATAAGGGGCCGTTCCTTTATCAAATGATTGGGGCAAAAAAGAAAGGGAATATTGGTTGCATAGGTCCAGTCGGACTGTTATAATCAAACCTCAAGAAAAGTGTCGAATGAAAGGCACGAGCAAATTCCCAAACGACCTGGAGGAAGACCATGAGTGAGCAGGTACAGCAATATCCACAGCCCGAGCAGCGAGGACCGGGGCGGCGACAGAAAAAGAGTGGCTGGATGGGAAAAACGGCATTGGTGTGTTCCATTTTGGCCCTTGTTCTGGCTGGCACAGCATTATTTTTCGTGCTGTGGGAGCGTCCTCCGGTTACGTTCCAGTATCGGGATATGACGTTGGAAGCCAAAGAAGGGGTTCCCGTCAATGCTTATGCTCCGGATGGTTTTTACTTGGACGAGTTGGGACGGGTGCGCTACCGGCAGGGCGACGAGGAGGCCAAGGTGGGTATCGACGTCTCCTTTTACCAGGGAGAGATCGATTGGCAGCAGGTGGCGGCGGACGGAGTGGAGTTTGCCATCATTCGCCTGGGCTATCGGGGTTACACCGAGGGCAATCTCCGTCTGGACAGCCGGTTTGAAGAAAACATAAGGGGGGCTCTAGAGGCCGGTTTAGAGGTAGGAGTTTACTTTTTCTCCCAAGCCATAACGCCTCAGGAGGCGGAGGAAGAGGCGGCTTTTGTGACGCATGCGCTTGAGTCCTATTCCATCGCCTACCCTGTGGTCTTCGACTGGGAATTTATTACCTCGGGCGGTCCCGCTCGCAGTGACGGGATGGACGGACTTCAGCTGACAGAGTGTGCGTTGGCCTTTTGTCAGGTGGTAGAGAAGGCCGGCTATACGCCCATGGTCTATCTTAACCAGGAGATGGGATACTTTACCTATGATTTAGCTCAGATGGCAGGTATCCCCTTGTGGCTGGCAGAGTATGACAGCAAGCCGGATTTCTATTACCATTTTGACCTCTGGCAGTATACCCACACCGGAACGGTGGCAGGGATTGAGGGCAGTGTGGACTGGAACTTGGATTTCCGAGGCTTGTCTCAGACGACAAAGTAAGAAAAAGTCCCGGCTGTCTAAGGAATAGAGACAGCTGGGACTTTTTGATATCGTATCAGGCGAGGATTTCCTGGGTGATGGAGCGAGCCATTTCCCCCACCAGGCCGAAGTCCACATGGGGGTTATAAAAGGCCTCCAGCTGATCGTGAATAGCCTTGGCCTGAGATAGGGATTCAATGCCTTCCTCCAGTAGAGCCCGAGAAACTTTTTGGGTAAAGTGGAGGCGGGGCCTGTTGCGCCGCAGGATTTCCTGGTCCGCGGCCGCGTTGAGACGGATACGGCGGTAGGGAGTGCCCGGGAAGGGCAGCTGCGGGGTAGAGGTGAGGAAGGCCAGACCCATCTCGGGGACCAACAGGTGGGCCAGCCGGTCCGGCTCCATAGGATCCGGGCAGGCCACCACGTTGTAGCCTCCGGCAGTGGCGCCGGCCAACAGGTGGAGGAGAAGCTCGTGAGCTAAGCCGTAGTGGTCCACCAATTCATAAATGCGGGGACATTGCACCATAGCGGTATCAAAGAGACACATGGAGCCTTTGTGGGTAACAGCTCCTAAAAATCGCTGCGTCACCTGGCCAGGTTCCGCTCCTTTTTTCCTGCGCAGCTCCCGGGATAAAATGCCGCGGGCCCGTTTGGCCAGCTTTTCCTTTAAACTGTCCGTGAGTAAGGTGGCGCGCAGGTCCGGGTAAACCTCTCCGGCAGCTTTCAGACACCGGTATGCACGTTTGTAACAGTCCTTATAACCTAGCATGGTCCTCTGGATGTTCTCACGCTCCTGGGCCAGCGCCTGGGTATCATAGCCAAGGCCCAGATTGACATATCGTTCCACCACTCCGGGGTATTTCGGTTCCACAACATGGGGAGCAGTGCCGTCCACCAAGGCCACTTTTTGTTCCGGTAAAATCAAGGCGTCCAGCGAGTCAGGATCTCCCGAGCATAAGATGTATTCGCAGGCCAGGCCGGCTTCCTCCATGGACTGGCCCACCTGCCGCATCAGGGTGGATTTTCCACAGCCCGGTCCACCTTTCAGAATATAGATGGCCCGGGCATCTTCTGGACGAATCAATTCCGAGTAGAGAGAATAAAATCCGCTGGGGGAATTGGCCCCCAAAAAGTATTGAATATGGGGTAAAGCAGTCATAATCGACCCTCCGTATCACAAATCTGTACCCCAGACTATGCGCGTCTGTTCCGGTTGGTGCGAAATGGTGGCGGAGGGGAATTGGCGATTTACAACGGGATAAAAGTGAGCTATACTATAACAGTTCCAGATAAATGGTAAAAAAACGGAATAATTTAAAAAATGAGGTATTTATGAAACAACGCATTCTGACCTGTTTAATTGCGCTGACTTGTCTGCTTGCCGGCTGCGGGACCAACGCCGGTTCATCGGCAGCCTCCCAAAGTCAGGAGGAGATGCGCATCGTTGCCACCACCTATCCGGTCTATCTTCTGATCCGCTCCGTGACCGAGGGAGTGGAAGGAGTGAGCGTAGAGCGGCTGAACACGGGAGAAACCAGCTGTCTACATGACTACACCCTGTCGGTAGACGATATGAAAAAGGTTGAGGGGGCGGATATCCTTGTCCTGAACGGAGCCGGGCTGGAGGACTTTATGGACGACGCCCTGGCTACCACCACCGCTCAGGTCATCGACTGCTCGGAACATGTGGAGCTGCTGGAAAACCTGGCCCACGACCACGAGGAGGGGGATGAGGACGGCCATGACCACGGCCACTGGGACCCCCACTACTGGATGGACCCGTACAATGTCGGGATCATGGCGGAGAACATCGCGGCAGGCCTCATGGCCGCCGACCCAGACCATCAGCAGGTCTACCGGGAAAATATGCTCAAGACCACCACCTTCCTGGCCTCCTGGAAGGGGACGCTTCAGTCTCTGCTTAACTGGGACGAGGGACCGGAGATCACCGGCCTGATCACCTTCCACGACGGATTCCAGTATTTCGCCAAAGCCTTCGACCTGCCTCTGCTGGCGGCCATTGAGGAGGAGGCGGGCAGCGAGGCCAGCGCCAAGGAGATCCAGGAGATCACTGCCCTGGTGAAGGAGTATCATTTGCCCATTATCTTCACAGAGGTCAACGGTTCTGATGCCACCGCCCAGGCCATCGCCCGGGAGACGGGCTGTGCCGTGGGCCAACTGACCATGATCATGGACGGTCCGGAGGACGGGACCCTCCAGGATAATTATTACTTTGCTCTGAAAGACAACGTGGCGGCCATTGTCAACGGCTTTGCGGGAGAGGAAATTCAATGAGAAAGATCAAGCACGGCAAGATGTCGGGCAGCTGTGCCGACTCCTGCTGCTTAAAGCTGGATGGACTGTCTGTCAATTTGGAAGGGGACTCCATCCTGGAGGACGTGTCCTTCCATCTCCACTGCGGGGAGATCGTGGCCCTCATTGGCCCCAACGGGGCGGGCAAGTCCTCGCTGTTCCGCAGCATTCTGGGGCAGATGCCCTACCGGGGGAACATTACCTTCGCCCCGGCCGGAGGGCCTGCCATCCGCCTGGCTGACGGCACGGTCACCGGCGGAAACCGGCCTTTGGTGGGCTATGTCCCCCAGTCTCCCAACTTCGACCGGGGGGACCCAGTGAGTGTGCTGGATTTCTTTACCGCTGCCACCGCCCGTTGGCCGGTGTGGCTGCCGGTGCCCAAGCGCTACCGGGAGCGGGCGGCGGCCAGCCTGGACCGGGTCCACGGCTCCGATTTACTGGATAAGCCCATGGGGGCTCTGTCCGGTGGCCAGCTACAGCGGGTGCTGCTTGCCCTGGCCCTGGAGCCGGTGCCCCATATTTTGATTCTGGATGAGCCCCTGTCCGGCGTAGATATTGAGGGGGAGCATCAACTGCTGGAGATGCTGGACGAACTGCGCACCGAGTACGACCTGTCCATCTTCCTCTCCACCCACGACTTTGCCACCCTGGGCCAGTTTGCCGACAAGGTGATCTTGCTCAATAAACGGGTGCTGCGGGCGGGCCCCCCGGAGGAGGTCCTCTCCTCTCCGGAGTTTTATGAGACCTTCCACCTGCGGATGGGGAAAGGAGGGGAGCGGTAATGGAAGTGTGGTATGCTCTGGTCTCCCTGCTGCCCTTTGACTGGGCTCAGCCCGGAACCATGCTGTTTATGAAGCACGCCCTGTTGGCGGTGCTGGTCATCTCTCCCCTCTTTGGCATCCTGTCCACCATGGTGGTCCACAGCCGCATGTCCTTCTTCTCCGACGCCCTGGGCCACTCCGCCTTCACCGGTATGGCCATCGGGGCCATCTGCGGCTTTAACGAGCCCACCTGGGCGGCGGTGATTTTCGCCCTGGTCTTTGCCCTGCTTTTCAACCTGGTCCGCCGCCGCTCTGCCCTGGCCAGCGATACGGTCATCGGCGTGTTCTCATCCACTGCGGTGGCGCTGGGCATCTTCCTCTCCACCTTGGGGGGGCGGTCCTTTACCAAATTCAATAACCTGCTCATCGGCGATATTCTGTCGGTAGAACCCTCTAAAATTGGGCTGCTGGCCCTCATTTTACTGCTGATCATTGTACTGTGGTGCCTGTCCTTCAACCAGCTCATGCTCTCCGCCGTCCATCCCGCCCTGGCCAACAGCCGGGGAATCAAGGTGTTCTGGCAGGAGACGGTGTTCTCCATGGCCATTGCCGTGGTGGTCACCCTGTCCATGACCTGGGTGGGCCTGCTGGTCATCAACTCCCTTCTGGTCCTCCCCGGGGCGGCGGCCCGGAATGTGGCCCGGAACCTGTGGCAGTACCACCTGTTTTCCCTGGCCGGAGCGGTGGTGGCTGGAATTGCCGGCTTGATGACCTCCTACTACATCGGCGCCTCCGCCGGCGCCTCCATCACCCTGTATTTGGCGATCTGGTTTGCCCTCACCTTCCTGCTGCGGAAGAAGGGATGAATAGAAAAAAGGCCGCCCCAGAGGAATCTCTCTGGGGCGGTCTTTTATTCGTTAAAAAAGGGTTTAACCCAATACCAGTCCCCAGGCGGGGATGGTGATGACGGACAGGAGGATGGTGACCACCACGCACTTGGTGGCAAAGGGGGCGTCGCTGTCGTACCGGGCGGCAAAGAGGACGGTAGTGCTGGCTCCGGGCATACCGGACATCAGCACGGCGATGCCCACCGCTACCGGGTCCAGAGGGAGGAAGAGGCGGCACACATAAGTGATAAGGGGCAGCCCCACCAGGCGGATGAGGCTAAAGTAGAGGGCGTCCCGGTCAAAGAAGTGCTTGGGGTCCATATCGGCCAGGATGGAGCCGGTGATGACCATGACCATGGGGGTGGTGCAGGCGGCCATGGAGCGGACGGTGGAGTCCAGTACCCCGGGTAGGGTGCAGGGGGTCAGCATGAAAAACAGCCCCAGGTAGAGCCCCACCAGACAGGGGTGCAGGAAGACCTTCCGCAGCACTTCCTTCCGGGAGGGGGGTGTGGTGAAGTAGGATAGGCCGATGGACCACATAAACACCCGCATGGGGATGAGGAAAATGCAGTTATAGAGCAGACCCAGGTCGCCATACAGCCCTTCGGAGATGGCGGTGCCCAGAAATCCGGAGTTGGAGGAGAGGGTGGTGTACTGCAAAATCTTCCGCCGGGCGGGAGAGTAGGAGCGATAGAGCACTTTGTTGAGTCCCACATATAAAAGCTCCAGAGCAATAGCCAGGCCCAGTAAAACAGAGCAGGAGCGCAGGATGTCTAAATCCAGCTCCCCTAAAAAGGATTTCAGAATGTTGCAGGGGATAAAGATGTGGATGGTCACGTCGGTTAGCACCTGGCGTCCGGAGTGAGAGATGATCCCACCCTTGGCCAGCAGCAGGCCGGCAGCCATCATCAGCACCAGGGTGCCCTGGAGCTCCAGAAGGGGATATAAGGTTTGGGTCAGTTGTGTCAGCATGGGCGGCCTCCTGTGGGACAGAACAAGTTTGGCTCGGTGTCCATCCATATTGTACCATAAAGAGGCGGAAAGGGACACAGGAAAAGGGAAAAAAGAAACAGCCCTCCGTCCGCCAAGGGCGGGCAGAGGACTGCTTAGCCGTCTTGCAAAGGGATCAGTGGTCAATATCCACCAGGATGTTGTCGGTGCCGTGTTCTTCAAATTCGGCGATGTAGGCGTCAATGCGGCTGGCCAGCTCGGCGTAATTGCTCTCGTCAATGGGGGCGTCGTCCATGTCCCGGCGGGCCAGGTCCTCGGCCAAAATATCAAAAAATACATTGTTCTCATATTCGGCAATGGCCTCATGGATACCGCCCTCCACAAAGGCGCGGGAGGGGACGATCTCTCCCTGGTACAGCTCAGCCAAGGAGGGCATGCCCTCCAGGGCGGCCCGGGCGAAGACCAGGCTCTCCACCTCGTCGTAGTCGGCAAAGCGCTGATCCCCACGGGTGGAGTTTAAAATCCAGTTTCCGATATATACCAAATCCAGCAGGCGGCGAAATTGCTTTTTGCTCAGTTCCAGCTCCATAAAAACACAGGCCTCCTTTTCCGAAGCAAGAGGGATGAGTCACTTTCATTATAGCCGTCAATCCCCATTTGTCAAATGGGGATCGGGCTGCGGCAGCCGATTTTCCGTGGAAATTTCCCCTTGTCTTTCCAGACTAAATGACATAAAATAATCTCTGCTGGAAATTCATGCCCTTTCCTTTACAATAGGAGGGAAAGCGTGTATAATACCTCCACCTGCGGCCTGAGAGGGCCGGGAATATGAACAAAGCCGTTGGAGGCAAATGATGGAAAAAGATGTGGTCATCTCCATTAAAGGGATGCAGAAATATGAGGATGCCGCCCCGGACACCATTGAGCTGGTGACGGAAGGGCGTCTGATCCGGGACGAGACGGGCTATACCCTCACCTATCAGGAGAGTGAGCTCACCGGCCTGGAGGGGACCCTGACCACCATCCAGGTGGAGGGGGAGCAGGTGACCCTGATGCGGGCAGGGGAGTTCAATGCCCAGATGGTGTTCCAGGAGGGACGGCGCCATCTGTCCATGTACAATACACCATATGGCGCCATGGCCATCGGGGTGAATACCCGTCACCTGATGGCCGACCTAAACGACCATGGCGGCGACATCGAGATTGATTATGCCATCGAAGTGGACCACGCCATCGCCGGGCGCAATGTCTTCCAGATCAAGGTGAAGGAAGCGGAAGGCTTCAGCCTGAAGCAATAAGAGAGAAAACAAACGATAAGTATAGTATAAGGTGTGATAGACGTGTCAAACATGATTCAGGCCGCCCGTCAGCAGGTGGCCCAGCTGACCCAGCAGGCCTATGAGCGCTGCGCCGCAGAAGGGATTTTGCCTGCCGGAGCGGAAGTAAAGGCCACCATCGAAATCCCCAAGGATACCGCCCATGGGGACTACGCCTCCTCCTTTGCCATGGCGGGGGCCAAGGCTCTGCACATGGCTCCCCGGGCCATTGCCCAGGCCATTGTGGACCACTTGGAGCTGGAGGGGAGCTATTTCCAGAAGGTGGAGATTGCCGGACCGGGCTTTCTGAACTTTACCCTGGGTCCCAAGTGGTTTGGGGAGGTGCTCTCCTCCGTAGAGACGGAGGGGGCCGACTACGGTGCCGGGGAGGAAGGCCGTGGCCGGAAGGTGATGGTGGAGTTCGTCTCCGCAAACCCCACCGGGCCTATGCATATGGGCAATGCCCGGGGCGGCGTGCTGGGGGACACCCTGGCCAACGTACTGCGCCGGGACGGCTGGGACACCTGGAAGGAATTTTACGTCAATGACGCCGGCAACCAGATCCACAAGTTTGCCGTGTCCATCAACGCCCGATATATGCAGCTGATCGTGGGGGAGGAGAACTTCCCCTTCCCCGAAGAGGGCTACCACGGGGAGGACATCAAGGCCCTGGCCCAGGCGGTCTATGCCGCCCATGGGGAGAGCTGGAAGGACCTGCCCGAGGAGGAGCGGCTGGAGAAGCTGGCCGAGTATGGTCTGTCGATGAACATCCCCCGGATGAAGGAGGACCTGCTCAAGTACGGTATCACCTACGATGAGTGGTTCTTTGAATCCTCCCTGCATAACTCCGGCTATGTGGCCCAGACGGTGCAGATGCTCACCGACAAGGGCTGGACCTATGAGAAGGACGGAGCCCTTTGGCTGGATACCACCCGCCTGCTGAAGGAAAAGTACATGCGGGAGGGCAAGACCCAAGAGCAGCTGGATAAGCTGGACCTGAAGGACGACGTGCTGTGCCGGGCCAACGGGTTCTACACCTACTTTGCCGCCGACATCGCCTACCACCGCAACAAGCTGGAGGTACGTAACTTCGATCTGGCCATCAACATCTGGGGCGCTGATCACCACGGCCATGTGGCCCGGCTCCAGGCCGCTCTGGACGGACTGGGACTGGACGGCTCCCACCGCCTGGTGGTGGTGCTCATGCAGCTGGTGAATCTGATGCAGGATGGCAAGCCGGTGCGTATGTCCAAGCGCTCGGGCAAGACCATCGCTCTCCACGACCTGCTGGATGAGATCAGCGTGGATGCCGCCCGGTACTTCTTCAACTCCCGGGCCGCTACCACTCCTCTGGACTTTGACCTGGACCTGGCGGTGCGCCAGGACAGCGAGAACCCGGTGTACTATGTCCAGTACGCCCACGCCCGCATCTGTTCCCTCATCGCCCGTCTGGCGGAGGAGGGAGACCAGGTCTGTTCCGCCGCACAGGTGGATGCCAGCCTGCTCACCGCCCCGGAGGAGCTGGCCCTGGTGAAGGCCCTGGCCCAGTTCCCCGAGGAGATCCACCTGGCTGCTCGGGACTATGATCCCAGCCGGATCAACCGCTACCTGGTGGCTCTGGCCGGAGACTTCCACCGCTTCTATAATGCCTGCCGCATCAAGGGGGAGGAGAGCCAGGTGCTGGCCGCCCGCCTGAAGCTGGCGGATACAGTCCGTTCCGTCCTGGCCAACGGCCTGGGTCTGCTGGGCGTGACAGCTCCGGAAAAAATGTAATGTAAATCAAAAAACACGCCCTTCCGGCGTGTTTTTTGTCAATTGGGGTCGGGAAAAGGCGGACCGGCCCGGTGGGGAGGCAGGAGCATGGACGTTAAGAAACTGGAACAAATGCTGAAAAACAGAACCCCCGGCCTGATGGATGCTACAGGGCGGTATGCGGTTCTGGTCCCCCTGGTGGAGCGGGAAGAGGGACTGTTTGTGCTCTACGAGGTACGGGCGCTGACGCTGCGCCGTCAGCCGGGGGAGGTGTGTTTCCCCGGCGGACGGATGGAGGGGGAAGAGACCCCGGAGTGCTGTGCCTTGCGGGAGATGGAGGAGGAGCTGGGCATTCCGCCCTCGGCGGTGCGGGTGCTGGGCAGACTGGATTTTATTGCCCACCGGGCCAACTTCATCATGTATCCCATTTTAGGACTTGTGAAGGGGGAGGCAGTGGAGGGGATGACTCTAAACCCCGGGGAGGTGGACTCCACCTTTTTGGTCCCTCTGGAGCATCTGCTTCAGACCAAGCCTTTGGAGTATGACTATACCCTGATTCCCCATACCGGGGAAAACTTTCCCTATGAGCTCATCGGGATCCCCAGGGATTACCGCTGGCAGCCGGGGGGAGAAAATGTGCCGGTGTACCCCTGGGAAGGGCACGCCATATGGGGACTGACCGGCCGAATCACCCGGCATTTGACGGCGCTGCTCAAGCAAGGAGAGCATTGACTTCTTAAGATTTTTGAAAGTCCCTTGTAAAGGGGAAAAATCCCGGTATAATAACCACCATAACCAGGAAATCATTGGGTTAATTACCAAACCTGTGTGAGGGAGGGAACGGGATGAAGAGGAAATGGACCATCGGGTTGGCAGCTCTGGTGTTGGCGGCCATCGTGGGAGCGGCTGTGTTGGTAGTTCTCCATCGGATGGGAACCGCGGTGCCGGTTTTGATGTATCACCACTTCATCCAGGAGGGCCCCTCGGAGGCAGACACGGTGGTGACCGCTCAGCGTTTTGGGGAACAGGTGAAGGCGCTGCGGGAGGCGGGCTATACTGCCGTCACACCGGAGCAGGTTATCCGGTATGTGGATGGGAAGGAAAAGCTGCCGGAAAAGCCGGTTATGATCACCATTGACGACGGCTATACCTCCAATCTGGAGATTGCCGCCCCCATTTTGGAGCGGTATGGCATGAAAGCCACCATTTTTGTCATTGGCATTAACGTGGGACAGACCGTCTATCCCCATACCGGTCAAGCCCTGGACCCGCCACGGTTCAGTTGGGACCAGGTGCGACCCTGGGTGGAGAAGGGAGTTATCTGCGTCCAAAGCCACACCTATGATCTCCACCAGCGGTCGGAGTACGGCCTTTCCGGCCGGGACGGTGTGCTCCGTATCTCCGGAGAGTCGGAGGAGGAGTATATTCAGACCCTGCGGGAAGATTTGATCAAGGCCCGAGAGGGTTTGCGTCAGGGATTGGGGGTAGAGCTGGATGCGCTGGCGTTTCCCTTTGGACTGTACAGCAGCCAGGCAGTGGAGGAGCTGGCAGAGCAAGGGGTTCGGATGACGTTCAGCACCAATTGGGGCTGCCGGAGGGTAGTGCCCGGCTGGAATCGCACACTACAGTGTATGGAGCGGATGTGGATCTGCGACGGGTTGACGGGGGAAGAACTTCTCTCCAAGGTCCAGGACCGGGTAGCCCGGGCCCGGGTCGACCTGTTTTAAGAGAAAATTTTTAAAAAGCAAGTCAATTCTCTTGACAAAGCTAGAAATGATTGATAGAATATCAGAGCCGCTTTGAGTGGGGAAGAAGCGCCAAGCGCCCCGAAAGGAGAGCTGTGGAGCCCCAAGCGGAACGTGAGTTCCCTCCCAGGAGAGCGAGCCCGTAATGAAGGAGTTGAAACAAATGCAGGCAATCATCGTGACCGGCGGCAAGCAGTATAAGGTGAGCGAGGGCGACACCCTGTTCATCGAGAAGCTGGAGGCCGAGGCCGGAGCTAACATCACCTTCGACCAGGTGCTGGCCATCCTGGACGGGGACAAGGCCACCTTCGGCGCTCCCACCGTGGAGGGCGCTGTGGTGGACGCCACCGTGGTGAAGAATGGGAAGGGCAAGAAGATCCGGATCTTCAAGTACAACCCCAAGAAGGGCTACCGCAAGCGTCAGGGCCATCGTCAGCCCTACACTAAGGTGCAGATCGGCGCCATCAAGGCCTGATTATGACCACCGTGACCTTCCATTCCGAGGGCAGCCGGATTGTAGGCTTTGAAGTAAAGGGCCACAGCGGCTACGCCCCCGAGGGTGAGGATATCGTCTGCGCAGCCATTACCAGCGCCGTCCGCCTGACCGAGTGCGCCGTAAACGACGTGCTGGGGCTGGAGGCCTCGGTGAAGGTGCGGGAGAAGGACGCATCCATCACCCTAAAACTCCCCAACGGCTTGGGACAGACCAACGAGAGCACCTGCCAGACCCTTCTGGCGGCGCTGATGGTCCATTTTGTCCAGCTGGCGGAGGAGTACCCTGACCATATTTCAGTCTTGGAGGTGTAAGATATGCTGAACATCGGTTTACAGTTTTTCGCCCATAAAAAGGGCGTGGGCTCCACCCGTAACGGCCGCGATTCCGAGGCCAAGCGCCTGGGCGTGAAGCGGGGCGACGGTCAGTTTGTGCTGGCCGGCAACATCCTGGTCCGCCAGCGCGGCACCCACATCCATCCCGGCGTCAACGTTGGGAAGGGCAGCGACGATACTCTGTTCGCGCTCAAGTCCGGCAAGGTGAAGTTTGAGCGTCTGGGCAAGGATCGCAAGCAGGTTTCCATTGTGGAGATGGAGATCGCTCAGTAATTTGCTGACAGGAAGCCGCAAACGGATGGTCGTTTGCGGCTTCTCTTTTGAAAGGAGGTCCTAGAATGGAATATCGAAAGTTTAACCAGGGCTATGTGATGCGCCTGGATCCCGGGGAGGAGATTGTATCCTGCCTGACCAAGCTGGTAGACCAGGAGGGCGTTGCTTTAGGGACAGTATCTGCCCTGGGAGCAGCCAACGACGTGACCATCGGGATCTTTGACACCCGGGAAAAGCAGTACCATTCCCAGCGCTATCAGGGCCAGTATGAAATTTCTGCCCTGGTGGGGAATGTGACCCGGCAGGAGGGGAGACCCTATCTCCATCTCCATATCACCATCGGGAATCCGGTGACGGGAGAGGTCCATGCTGGTCATCTCAGCGAAGCCACCATCAGTGCCACCCTGGAGCTGTTTCTCCAGGTGTGGGACGGCCAGGTGGACCGAACCTTCAGCGATACAGTGGGGCTGAACCTGCTGGAATTTTAATTCGAAACGAAGAGGAGGTGGCGGCAGTGGCTGCACCTTTTGTAGATACCGCCCGAATCACCGTCCGCTCTGGTAACGGAGGCAACGGTGTGGTCTCCTTCCACCGGGAGAAGTATGTGGCGGCCGGCGGCCCCGACGGGGGCGACGGCGGCCGGGGCGGCAATGTGGTGGTGACGGTAAACGACCACATGTCCACCCTTATGGACTTCCGCTATAAGCGCAAATATGTGGCCGGCAACGGCATGGACGGCCAGGGCAAGCGCTGCACCGGCAAGGACGGAGAAGACCTGGTGTTGCGGGTGCCCCGGGGAACCATTATCCGGGACTCGGAGACCCGGGAGATCATCAAGGATATGTCCGACGACACCCCCTTCGTGTTGTGCAAGGGGGGGCGGGGCGGCTGGGGCAACAAGCACTTCGCCACCCCTACCCGTCAGGTGCCCCGGTTTGCAAAGGCGGGCCTACCTGGAGAGAGCCGGGACGTGATTTTGGAGCTGAAGCTGTTGGCCGATGTGGGACTGGTGGGTTTCCCCAACGTGGGTAAGTCCACCCTTCTTAGCGTGGTCAGCCGGGCCCAGCCCAAAATCGCCAACTATCACTTTACCACGCTCTTCCCTAATCTGGGCGTAGTCTACGTGGAGGAGGGAGTCTCCTTTGTCCTGGCCGATATCCCCGGCATCATTGAGGGGGCAGCGGAGGGGGCCGGCCTGGGCCACGACTTCCTGCGCCACATCGACCGCTGCCGTCTGCTCATCCATGTGGTGGATGTGTCCGGCTCTGAGGGCCGTGACCCGGTGGAGGACTTTGAGGCCATCAACGCTGAGCTGAAGCAGTATTCCCCGGAGCTTGCTTCCCGGAAAATGATTGTAGCGGCCAATAAGGTGGACATTATGACCGATCCCACCCTGCTTCAGCGGCTGCGGGAGCACGTGGGGGCCCAGGGACTGGAGCTGTTTGAGATGTCCGCTGCTGCCCACCAGGGCACCCGGGAGCTAATGAAGCGGGCGGCCCAGGAGCTGCAACAGCTGCCTCCCGTGGCGGTGTACGAGCCCACCTATGTGGAGCGGCCTCCCCAGGTGGATACCTCCGGTGAGGTGGAGATCCAGCAGTTCGATGACACCTGGGTGGTGGAGGCCCCCTGGCTGCAACGGCTCATTGCCAATGTCAACTTCTCCGACTATGAGTCCCGGAACTGGTTTGATAAGATGCTTCGCCAGTCCGGCCTGTTCGATCAGCTGGAGGAGATGGGCATTAAAGACGGAGATATCGTCTCCCTCTATGACCTGGAGTTTGAGTACCAACGCTGATGGAAAAAATAGTGCGCGCCCCTCTGCCTTTTGACAGAGGGGCGCGCTTTTTTATGTCTGTTGTAGGTTGGGTACCATAAAGCTAAGGAAAGCGCAGGCTGGTGGTGATCTTCACGCCCGACCGCCCCTGTTTGATGCACTCGATTAGAATCAGAGAGGGGGGGTGAGCCCGGTCATGTGACACCAGCTCCAGCCGTTTGGGCTCTAAGCGGTTGGTGCGCAGGGTACAGAGAAGGTCGGTGAGCCGTTCGGGCCGGTGGCACAGGGCGAAGCGCCCTCCATTTCGGAGCAGCCGTCCGGCGCAGGTGCAAAGCTCCTCCAGCGTGCATTGCGCTTCGCTCCGCTCCGGCCCTGCGCTGTCCCCGCTGCCCACAGAAAAGTAGGGAGGATTGGAAACCACCAGATCAAAGGTGCCGGCCGGAAGGGAGAGCTGGCGCAGGTCTTCGGGGACGATATGGCCAGCTAGGCCGTTGCGCTCCAAATTTTCCCGGGCGGTTTGGGCGGCAAGGAGGTCACGTTCCACCCCAAATAAAGTCACGTTCGGCTGTCGACCGGCCAGCAACAGCAGCAGTACCCCGCTCCCGGTCCCCAGGTCACACACCTGCCAGCCCGATTTCAAAGAGGCGAAGTTCCCCAAAGCCAGGGCGTCCTGACCCAAGGGGAATACGCCGTCCGGCCAGCATAGGGTATAGGGGTCCAGAAATTCCTTCCCACCCATGGTTTCACCTCCTGAAGATCAATCTGAAAAAAGAATACCATAAAAAGGTTGCTTATGCTATAATATTTAGGACGAATTGGGCCCTGGGCTCAAAACAAAGGAGAATTACCATGTCAGGCACGCTCTATTTGGTCCCCACTCCCATTGGAAACCTGGGGGATATCTCCCGACGGATGGCACAGACCTTGGAGGAGGCGGATTTCATCGCTGCGGAGGATACCCGGGTGACGGTCAAGCTCCTGAACCACTTGGGCATTAAAAAGTCCATGGTGACCTATCACCGCCATAACACCGAGAGCGGTGGGCGGCAGGTGATGGAGCGGCTACTGGCGGGGGAGTGCTGTGCCTTGGTGACCGATGCGGGTATGCCGGCCATCTCTGACCCAGGGGAGGAGCTGGTGGCCCAGTGTGTCCAGGCGGACATCCCTGTTGTGGCCATTCCAGGTCCCTGCGCCCTGGTCACAGCGTTGGCAGTGTCGGGCCGGCCCACCGGACGGTTTACCTTTGAGGGCTTTTTGGCCATGAACAAGAAAAATCGCCGTGCCCACCTGGAGTCTCTCCGGGGGGAGGAGCGGACCATGATCTTTTATGAGGCGCCCCATAAGCTGATTGCCACTCTGGAGGACCTGGCAGCGGCCTTTGGAGCGGACCGGCCGGTGTCCCTGTGCCGGGAGTTGACGAAGCTCCATGAAGAAGTCCGCCGGACCACCCTGGGGGAGGCGGCGGCCTATTACCGGGAAAACGCCCCCAAGGGGGAGTTTGTGTTGGTGGTAGAGGGGGCCCAGCCTGTGGAGGCGGGAGAGGTCACCTTGGAGGACGGCCTTGCTCTGGTGAAGCGGCTGCAGGAGGAGGGAGCCTCCCTGCGGGACAGCGTGAAGCGTGCGGCCAAGGAATTGTCCCTTCCCCGCAACCAGCTGTATGAGCTGGCGGTATCCCCCCAGGCGGAGCCTTCAGACAGTGAGGAATAAAAGAACGCGCCCGGCTGATGATGGCAGCCAGGCGCGTTTCATTGATATGGGCGGAAGAGCGCAAACTTATCCCTTTTCCGCATCTTGGAGGGCTTTGATACATTTGGAGCATACATTCTTGCCGCGGAACACCAGGATGTCCTTTGCCTCGTCACAGAAAATACAGGTTGGCTGATATTTTTTTAGCACAATCGAGGGGCCGTCCATATAAATCTCAAGACAGTCTTTCTCGGCGATGTCTAATGTGCGGCGGAGTTCAATGGGAAGAACGATACGCCCCAATTCATCTACTTTGCGAACGATGCCGGTTGATTTCATGTAACAGTTTCTCTCCTTCTTAAAAAATAAACGTGATTTGCCGACAAGCAAATACAGGTGAAAAGGTGACGTCTTCTCCTGGACCAAGACTGTTTCCATTTTACTACAAAGAAAAAATCTGTCAACTATTTCCGCTGTATTTGCATTAAATTGGAAAAAATTTAACTTTATTTCCAATATTTCCCTCCTATTCGCTAAAATTTGACAGGGGCATATAACCCCCGTGCCGGGCGTATAAATGAGGGGAAGAAGGGGGAGTGGTAGGATGACGATGACAGTCATTTGGACGGGAATGATTGTGCTGTCCGTGCTCTGCGGTCTGGGCACAGGGCGGGAAGCGGAGGTAGCGGCAGCAGCGATAGAAGGGGCATCGGCAGCGGTAGAGCTCTGTTTGTCCATCGGCGGGATGCTGTGCTTATGGAGCGGGGTGATGGAGGTGATGCGCCGGTCCGGGTTGGCAGATCGGCTGTCCCATCTGCTGGGGCCGGTGCTGCGGATGCTGTTTCCCCAGTGGGCGGAGGACCAGGAGACAATGGACAGCATAGCGGCCAACGTGTCGGCCAACCTTCTGGGGTTGGGGAATGCGGCCACCCCTTTGGGAATCCAGGCTGCGCGGCGGATGAGCCGCCGGAGTCCGGGAGTTGCCAGCGACGGACTGTGTATGCTGGTGGTCTGTAATACCGCGTCCATCCAGCTCATCCCCACCACCGTGGCGACTGTACGGGCCGCGGCAGGTTGCGCAGCACCTTTTGATATTTTGCCGGCGGTGTGGTTGGCCTCCACCGCCTCGGTGGGAGTGGGAATCCTGGCCTGCAAGGTGTTTTCTCGGCTGTGGGAGCCTGGCGCAGGGCGGGGAGTTATGCGCCTGCGTGTCCCTATGTAGGCACAGGGGAGGATATCAATGGATGTAGTCTTCACTATGGTTGTGCCTCTTACCCTATGTGGGGTAGCCCTGTACGGGACTATACGGGGGGTGGATGTATATTCCTCTGTTGTGAAGGGGGCGGGAGAGGGACTGGAGACAGTGATTCGGATTCTGCCCGCGCTGATTGGACTGATGACAGCGGTTTATATGCTGCGGGCCTCCGGGGCGCTGGATTTAGCTGCGGCCGCTCTAGGGCCGGTACTGGAGAACCTGGGACTTCCGGGGGAACTGCTGCCTCTGATGCTGGTACGGCCCATCAGTGGGTCAGCCGCTCTGGGGGTGGGGGCGGAACTGATTTCCGCTTATGGTCCCGATTCTTACTTGGGCCGAACCGCAGCGGTGATGTTAGGGTCAACAGAAACCACATTTTATACCATTGCAGTTTATTTTGGGGCGGTGGGGATTACAAAGACCAGGTATGCAGTGCCAGCCGCATTGTGTGCCGACGTGACCGGCTTTTTGGTGGCTGCCTTAGCGGTTCGGCTGTGGTTTGGAAGTTAAAAACGTGGATGCCGCTTCTGTGCGGCATCCACGTTTTTTGTTTAGCCGTCCCGTTCTTCCTGAATTGCTGCCGGATCGGGGGGAGTGACGGGGGAGTCGTTTTCCAGCAAATCCAGATAATCCTCATCCTGCAAGGTGGGCTTGCGCCGCCGAGCTACGGCGATAATGGTGGGATACAGCACAATGGCCACCAACCCACCGGAAAAGCCATTGTTGTATAGATTCATTCCAGCTACGGGGGAGCCGGTGTAGAGCACCACAGAGGAGTGGAGAAAGCCGGCCAGAATCCCATAGGGCCAGCCGAAATAGCCAGAGATCGGGGCAAGGGTGGTGCAAAATAGACAGGCAAGCTGGACTGCGGAGTCGCTCAGGGACCAGTGCATCACCACGCCGCCCAAAAACACACCGGCCATTACGGGAATGATGTTGCCGGCATGCTTGCCGAAGGAAGAAAAGCCCATAATGGTGAGAATGCCGCCGATGGTGGGGCCATTCAAATCGCCCCCTACACACAGGATAAAGGTCATGCCAATCAGACCATTTACACCGGTGTTGATGAGGACCGGAGCGGCGCCAAACATACGGACGTAGTCACTGGGGGCCCGGCCACTGGTCTGAAGGAGGCGGCGGTAGCCGGCCCAGGCGGCCCAGACAGGCTTGTGGCATAAAAACAGGCCGCTGAAAATCAATCCAATGCAGAAAATTGCCAGCGCGGGGGCGAAGAGGATGTCATAGCCCTTGGCCCAACGGTAATGGACGGTGGGATCAGCCCCCATGGAGCTGATGAGAGGAACACAGATAAAGGCCACCAAGCCGCAGGCAAAACCTACGTTATAGAGGTTCATACCGTTTTGAACCTTGTAGGTATAGGCGGACAGGGAGGGCATAAGAAATCCGATCACCACGCCCACCAGGATCCCAGCCTCCAGGGTGCCCCAACCATTGTCCAGAGCAATATAGCTGACCACAGGGGCAAGGGCCGTGGCCATCAGGCCGATGGGGGCATACTTTCCAAAGGGTTCTTTGCGGCTTTTGGCGTAGAGCCAAGTCCCAAAGAGAATAGGCCAGATGTTCACAAAGTTTTTTCCAAAGAGGGAAAAGCCGGACATTAGTCCAATGACCACCGACGTCATTCCATTAAAGGGGATCCGGGAGGAATGGAGGATAAAAACGGAGATCAATGTGACCAGTCCGGAGTTAATGAGAGCAGGACCCGGACCCGCTACCAGGACGTAGTCAGTGATGAGGGCGTCCTCGGTTAATACAATTTTGCTCAATCCATCCAGTGCTTGCCTGGGGTCTCCCATGAGCAATCCGGCGATGAGAAGAAGGACAGCATAGCCGAGGAGGATGGGGTACATGATCTCATAACGGCTATGTAGGTTGGAGGAGTCCATATGTGTGGCCTTCCTTTCTGTCAGATATGGGGGACAGGACTGTGCCTGTTTGAATACGTAGAGAAATCAAGGCAGCGTGCGAAAATAGTCCCGGGTCTGCTGGGCGTTGCGGCGAATCTCGTCGGACAGGGCCTGCATGGAGGGAAACTTTTGCTCCGGACGGAGGTGGCGGAAAAATTCCATGCGGATCTCATGGCCGTACAGATCGCCATCAAAGTCCAAAATAAAGCCCTCCACCGTCACTCGGGTATCGTTGTCCTGGACGGTGGGTCGCACGCCCACGTTGGTCACCGCGCAGCGGCACTGGCCGTCAAACCAAACCCGGGTGGCGTAGACGCCAAAGGCGGGAACAATTACACCCTGGGGTACCTGTAAGTTGACCGTGGGGAAGCCCAGAGTGGAGCCGCCAATCCGTTTGCCGTGGGCCACCCGGTTGGTCAGAGTGTGGGGGTGGCCTAAAAATTCCGTGGCCCGTTCCATTTCACCCTGGGCAATGAGGGTGCGGATGTAGGTGGAGGAAATGGTAATGCCATCCTGTTCCACCCGTCCGATGATGTCACAGCCCAGGCCCAGTTCGGTACACTTGGCCTTCAGGCGCTCGGGATTTCCCTTGCCCATATAGCCGAAATGGAAGTCATGGCCGGCCACAACATGGACAACGCCCAACTGTTTGATGAGATATTCGGTAATAAAGTCCTGCCAGTCCATCTTCTGCATGCCGTCAAAGGAGGCTACAATGACCTCCTGGATGCCGTAGTAGCGGCGCATCAGCCAGATGCGGTCCTCCACGGAGCTGAGAAGGGGGACAGGCTGTCCGGTGATGACGGCGGTGGGACTGCGATCAAAGGTGAATGCGCAGGGGCGGGCCTCCAGCCGGTCGGCAGCGGCATTCACGGCCCGAAGCAGGGCACCGTGGCCCCGGTGGACTCCATCGAAAAAGCCCAGGGCAATCACCCGTTTGGTGGTGCTCAATCTGAATTCTCTCCTTATTTTCAAATCTGAAAAAAGCTCTTGATGGTAGTAAGTTTGCCCTGAGATACCCGGCACAGGGCTAAAAATTCCTGATTCCGGCTGTAGACCCGACATTCCCCCTCTGGCAAGCCAGGCATTAAAAGGGTTGTGCCATTGCGCACTTTTTTCTCAGAATCGGGGCCAAGGGTCAGAACAGGACGGTCAGCGAACAAGGTGTCCACTCCCAGCAGCAGGGCGGAGGGGTCCGGGGTCTGGAGCACCTGCTCGAGAGGTACAGCATCAGCCAGGGTAAAGCCGCAGGCCATAGTCCGGCGCAGGGAGAACATGGTTCCCCCACAGCCCAAAGCCTGGCCAATGTCATGGCAGAGGGTTCGGATATAGGTGCCCTTGGAGCAGCGGACCCGGAGATAGTAATCGGTGGGACTTTCCTGTCCCTCAACGTCCAGGGAATATATGGTAATAGCCCGGGGTTTGCGCTCCACCTCACGACCCTTTCGGGCCAGCTCATAGAGCTTTTTCCCGTTTACCTTGATGGCGGAATACATGGGGGGCAGCTGTTGGATCTCTCCCCGGAAGGGCGCCAGAGCTGCTTCCAGCGCCTGACGGGTCACCTGGACCGGATGCTCCTCCAGAACGTGGCCGGTGGTGTCCTGAGTATCGGTGACAGTGCCCAGACGCAGTCCGGCCAGGTATTCCTTGTCCCCCTCGCTGGCAAATTCCACCGCCCGGGTGGCCCGCCCCACAAAGACGGGCAGCACTCCGGTGGCCATGGGGTCTAGAGTGCCGGCATGGCCGATACGCCGTTCTCCCAGGGCACCCCGGAGCTTGGCGCACACATCCATGCTGGTCCAGTCCTGGGGCTTGTCAATCACTAAAATTCCGTTAGCCGCCATACTTCACCTGCCGAATGGCCTTTAAAACAATAGCCTTGGCCTGCTCCACGTCTCCATCAACGGTGGCTCCGGCGGCGGCGGCGTGGCCGCCTCCTCCCATCAGAGCGCATACCTTACTGGCGTTGAGGTCATTGGGATCGGTGCGGACGGACAGCTTGCTGCGGCCGGGTGCCAGCTCCCGGATTGTCACGCCGGTCTTGACTCCCTCCATCTGTCCTACGAGGGAGGCAATGTCCTCCGCGTCCCGTTCGGTTGCGCCGATGGAGTCCATCATGTCCAGCGTGACAGGGGCGATGGCCACGGTACCATCTTCGTGGAGGGAGATAGCGGCGATGATGGCGCTTTCCAGCTTCATGCGGCGGATGCTCTTGGTACGGAAATGAATCTTGTTCAGCCGGGCCACGGGGACACCAGCCTCTATAAGGGCGGCAGCGACCCGGTGGGTATCGGCAGTGGTGTTGCCATAGCAGAAACAGCCGCAGTCGGTAGAGATGGCCACATAAAGAGGAGTTCCTATTTCTGGGGTTATTTGGCAGAAAGATTGGACGATTTCGTACACCAATTCCCCGCAGGCTGCCCGGGAGGCATCCAAGCAGGTTTCTTTGGCAAAGAACTCCTGGGAGGGGTGGTGGTCGATGGCCAGATCCACCCGCTCCAAATAGGGGATGGCATTGGCGGGAAAGAGGCTCCTGGCGGCGATGTCCACGCTGACTATGGTGTCGCAGGAATAGGAGTCGGGGGCCAGCAGTCCCTCCAGGTAGGGGGAAAATAGGGTGGTAACCTCCGGATTGGGGAGGACGTGGGCGGTTTTGCCTGCCTGACGCAGGGCCAGACACAGGCCGGCAGCGCAGCCGATGGTGTCCCCGTCCGGGCGCAGGTGGGTCAAAATGAGGTAGTTGTCGTGGCTCAGCAAGAAGCCGGCAGCCTGCTCAGGGGTCATATTCATCCCTCCTCATCCAAGTGGATGTGTTCGTTTTCTGGGTTGGCGGGCTTGACCACCTGGGGATTGCGAAGCATCTCCAGGATGTGGGCGCCCTTATCAATGGAGTCGTCCCGCACAAAGGTGAGCTCCGGGGTATAGCGCAGTTGGAGGGAGTGGCCCAGTTCCCGGCGCAGAAAGCCGGAGGCGGATTTCAACCCCTTGAGTACCTGGGCGCAGTCACTTTTGTCCAGGACACTGATATAGACCTTGGCATAGCGCAGGTCGGGGGTGGTGTCCACGGCGGTGACAGAGATCATACCGGATACCCGGGGATCTTTCACGTTGGGGATCAGCGAGGAGAGCTCCCGTTGGATCTCCTCGTTAATGCGGCCGATGCGGTTGCTCGCCATAATGGTTCTCCTTTCCGGGCATAAAGGCCCATTAAGATCAGATGTTGGCGGGAAGGCAGTCACAAAGGGCGGCTAGATGCCGCGGCTTATAGGACTTCGGTCAGCGGAAAAAGGAAAGCAGGACGGGCGAAAACGCCCGCCCTGCTGGTTGGTGTTCTGAGTGATGGATTTAAACCTGAATCTGCTCCATAAGGAAGGCTTCGATAATGTCGCCCTCTTTGATATCCTGGAACTTCTCGAAGGTGATGCCGCACTCGTAGCCGGCAGCCACCTCTTTGACGCTGTCCTTAAAGCGCTGCAGAGAAGCGATGGCGCCGTCGTAAATGACGATGTTGTCTCGCAGCAGACGCATCTGGGCGCCGCGCTGCATTTTGCCGTCCAGTACGTAGCAGCCGGCCACCATGCCCACGCCGGTGATGCGGAACACATTGCGCACCTCGGCCCGGCCCAGGTCCACTTCCTTGAACTTGGGGGCCAGCATGCCCTTCATAGCTGCCTCAATCTCGTTGATGGCATCATAGATGACCCGGTACATCCGCATATCCACATTCATGCGGGCGGCGGACTCCTTGGCGTTGGCGTCGGGGCGGACGTTGAAGCCCACGATGATGGCGCCGGAGGTGGAGGCCAGCATGACGTCGCTCTCGCTGATGGCACCCACCGCGCAGTGGATGACCCGTACTCGGACCTCCTCATTGGTCAGCTTTTCCAGGGAGGCTTTCACCGCCTCAGCGGAGCCCTGGACGTCGGCCTTCACAATGACGTTCAGATTCTTCATCTCACCGGCCTGGATCTGGCTGAACAGATCCTCCAGAGAGACCTTGCCCACCGGGGAGGCGGCAGCTGCTTTCTGCTCATGCTTGCGCTGCTCCACCAGCTCCCGGGCCATGCGCTCGTCGGCCACGGCGTGGAAGTCGTCGCCGGCGCCGGGCACCTCGCCCATACCGATGATCTCCACAGGGACGGAGGGACCAGCTTCGGTGACCTTCTGTCCCTTGGCGTTGGTCATGGCGCGGACACGGCCCACCGCAGTGCCGGCGATGATCACATCGCCCTGGTGGAGGGTACCGTTCTGCACCAGGAGAGTGGCCACAGGTCCGCGGCCCTTGTCCAGCCGGGCCTCGATGACGGCGCCGTGGGCGGAGCGGTTGGGGTTGGCCTTGAGCTCCCGCATCTCAGCGGTGAGGACCACCATGTCCAGCAGGTTATCGATGCCCATGCCAGTCTTGGCGGAAATGGGGCAGATGATGGTGTCGCCGCCCCACTCCTCGGGCACCAGCTCATACTCGGTGAGCTGCTGCATAATCCGATCGGGGTTGGCAGTGGGTTTATCCATCTTGTTGATGGCCACAATGATGGGAATTTCAGCGGCCTTGGCGTGGTTGATGGACTCCACAGTCTGGGGCATGATACCGTCGTCAGCGGCCACCACCAGGATGGCCACGTCGGTGATCATGGCGCCCCGGGCCCGCATGGCGGTGAAGGCCTCGTGGCCGGGGGTGTCCAGGAAAGTGACCACGCTGCCGTGGACGTCCACCTGATAGGCACCGATGTGCTGGGTGATGCCGCCTGCCTCGCCGGAGGCCACGTTGGCGTGGCGGATATAGTCCAGCAGAGAGGTCTTGCCGTGGTCCACGTGGCCCATAACTACCACCACGGGGGCGCGGGGAACCAGGTCCTCCTCTTTGTCCTCGGCGGTGTCGATGAGCTTCTCCTCAATGGTGACAATAACCTCTTTTTCCACCTTGCAGCCCATTTCCTCTGCAATGATGGCGGCGGTATCAAAGTCGATGATGTCGCTCAGCGAGGCCATAACGCCGTTTTTGATGAGGCACTTGACCACCTCAGCACCGGTCTTCTTCATCCGGGATGCCAACTCACCCACGGCGATCTCGTCGGGAATCAGAACCTTAACCGGGGCCTTTTTGGCAATCTCCAGCTGCAGGCGGCGCAGGCGGTCCTGCTCCTCCTGGCGGCGTTTATTGCCGAAGTTGCCGGCTTGCTTGCCGCCCCGCTGACGCTGGGCGTTGCGGCCCTGGAACTTCTGCTTGCCGCCCCGGTCCTGCTGCTTTTCGGAAGTAAAGGACTCCAGGCGCTCGTCATACTTATCCAGGTTGACGCTGCCGCCACGGGTGTCCACCACCTTCTTGGCGGGGACGCGGGTGGTGGGACGGCTGATGGGCTGAGTCTCCTGAGGCTTGGCAGGCTCAGAAGCGGGAGCCTGGGCCTGAGGCTGGGCAACCGCCTGAGCGGCAGAAGCAGCTTGGGGACGGGATTCCTGCTTGGGGGCAGCCTTGGGCTTCTCATCGCTGTGGGCCGCCTGCTTGGGAGCGGCGGGGGCAGCGGGAGCGGAAGCCTTGGCTGCGGCAGGGTCATGGTAAACGTCAGCATACACCGACTCAATAGAATCGATCTGGTTGTGCTGGGTCAGATACTCAAACACAATGGACAGCTCCTGGTCAGTCAAAGGCTGCATGTGGTTCTTTGGGGGATGGCCGTATTCGGTGAGAATGTCCATGACCTCTTTGGAGGAAAGTTCCTTGGATTGCTTTTTAAAGTCTTTGGCAACCTTATGGATGGGGTATTTTATCATCATAGGGGAAAGCCACCTCGTTTCTTCGAGATTGTGCCGGACAGGCGACGGCCGCCGGGGCCGGGACGGGAGGATGAACCGGGCCGGCGGGTACCGGCCTGATCAAAAGATGCCGAGGTGCCTTGTCCGGGAGGCTTCGGCTTGGAGTGGGAATGCTTGGAAGAACCCTTCCGGGGCTGAGCAGGTGCCTGTTCGGCCTGGGAAGGGGGAGGAGCCCAGGGCTTTCGCTGGCCCTGCCGCAGATTTTTTTCATGCTGTCGGCGCTCCTGTTGGCGCTGAAGCACCCGGTCGGCCTTGAGGCGAAGCTGCTGGGCGGCGGGGGCATAGTGATCCGGGTCCCGGGCGGCCAGCTTTTCGGTCAGGGAGGCGGCAAAGCCAGCGTCGGTGAGGGCCAGCATGGCGCAGGAACCCCGGCCAAGCTGGAAGCCCAGCTCTGCTTTGGTGTAGGGCAGTTCCAGCCACAGAACATTGCCGGCCTGACCGAAATGAGCGCAGCGCCGGCGGGTGTTGGCCGCAGCGTCCGAGGCCAGCAGCACCAACCGGGCATGGCGGGCCCGGCATGCCGCGCCCACCGGTTCCTCTCCGATCTCCAATCGCCCGGCCTTTCGGGCCAGACCCAGTAGATGGAGAATGGGATCATTGGGCATCCGGGGGCACCTCCTTCATCTGGGCCTCCAGGGCCTCCCATACTTCGTTGGGCAGGGGAGCGGAGAAGGCTCGCTCCAGACCCTTTGACTTCCGGGCCTTGGCCAGGCAGGCCGGATCGGGACACACATAGGCCCCCCGGCCGGGCAGTTTGCCCTTGAAGTCCAGGCTGACCACACCCTCGGGGGAGCGGACCACCCGGATCAGCTCTTTTTTTGGTTTCATTTCCCGGCAGCCAACACACTGGCGCATGGGTATTTTTTTGGGCACTTGCTTCACCTCATCATCGGAAATCCACAAAGGGGAGAAAACGGAGGTTATACCTGGTCGTCTCCCTGGGGTTGGGTGTCAGCATCCTCAACAAACAGCTCCTCATCCGCGTCCTCAATGGGCTCCAGAGGGGCGGAAGCGGGCTTGATGTCAATTTTATAGCCGGTGAGCTTGGCGGCCAGACGGGCGTTCTGGCCCTCCTTGCCGATGGCCAGGGAGAGCTGGTCATCGGGAACGATTACCCGGCAGCTCTTGCCGTCGGGCAGTTCCTCCACACTGATGACGTCAGCGGGGGACAGGGCGGCGGCAATGTACTCAGCGGCGTTTTCAGAATACTTGATGATATCCATCTTTTCGCCCTTGAGCTCTTCCACAATGGTGTTGACCCGCTGTCCCTTGGGGCCAACGCAGGCGCCGATGGGGTCTACGTTGGGATCGGCGGACCAGACAGCCAGCTTGGTGCGGGAGCCGGCCTCACGGGCCACGGACTTAATCTCCACGGTGCCGTCGTAAATTTCGGGCACCTCCAGCTCAAACAGGCGCTTGACCAGTCCGGGGTGGGTGCGGGAGATCAGAACCTGGGGACCCTTGGTGGCCCGGCGGACCTCCACCACGTAGACCTTTAACCGCTGGCCCTCCACATAGTGCTCGCCCTTGACTTGCTCGTTGGCGCCTAGGTAGGCGTCGGTAAACTCAGAGCCGGAGTGGATGCGCAAGGCCACGGAGCCGTTGCGGGGGTCGATGCGGGTGATCACGCCGGTGAGCAGCTCGTGCTCCTTGGAACAGAACTCGTCATAAACCATGCCCTGCTCGGCCTCCCGGATGCCCTGGATAATAACCTGGCGGGCCGTCTGGGCGGCCACGCGGCCGAAGTTCTTGGGCTTGATCTCAATGCGGACCACATCGCCCAGCTGGGCCTGGGGCAGGACAGAGCGGGCCTCCTCCAGACCAATTTCGGTGGCGGGATTGTCCACCACTTCCACAATGTCCTTTTTCAAAAACAGACGGACGGTGGCAGCCTGCTCATTGGCCTCGATCACCAGATTATCGCCCACACCCTCGTGGTCGCGGCGATAGGCGGAAAGAAGGGCCTGGGTAATTTTCTCCATCATGTAGCCGGGTTTAATGCCCTTTTCCTGCTCGATCTGGGCGATGGCAGCAAAAAATTCCTTTCCATCCAGTTCGTTGCTATTGACATTTTTTGTCGTTCTCTTAGCCACGGTGCTTTCCTCCTAAATGTTAAAACCGGGGGTACAGCCGTACCAACGCGATCTCTTTTTTTTCAAAGGTTACGGGGGTTCCCTTCATATCCAGGGTGACGTCGCCATCCTGATAAGCAGTGAGGAGACCAACCACATTTTTTTGCCCATCCCGGGGACGATAGAGTTTGACCTCCACCTCAGCGCCCTGAAATTGGGCGTAGTGCTCCGGTTTCTTTAAAGGCCGGTCGGCACCGGCAGAGGACACCTCAAAGGTGTAGCTGCCCTCAATGGGGTCAGTCTCATCTAGTTTGTCGGACAGGGGACGGGAGACGGCCTCGCAGTCGTCAATGGACACGCCGCCCTCCTTATCGATATAGACACGGAGAAACCACTCTCCGGCCTCTTTCACATACTCCACGTCCCACAAGGAGCAGCCCGCCGCTTCCACAAAGGGGGCGGCCAGGGCGGCCACCGTATCGGTTACTTTTGCCATGGGATACCTCCCTTGGCCGGCGGCAGAGCTCCGGCCACTTTTTTAAATTTAGTCAATCAAAAAGAGCGGAGCCTCGACCCCACTCTTACCAATACTACCTTAATTACATTAAAACTATACCATATCCCAAAACGGATTGCAAGAGGGGGCGGTGAAGTTTTTTCCAAAGAAAGGATAAAAGGAAGTCGAAACAGGAAAAATGGGGGACCAAAGGCAGGGATTGCCGGCTGTGATTGAGCAAAAAGAGGGCATACTAGTCCACGGATGGGACGTCCATTGGGAGAAACGAGGGGGAAAATGGAAGATGAAGCAGCAATGGATCACAGCGGCGCTGGCTTTGGGACTGGCGGTTACCTTGACTGCCTGCGGTAAGGACAGCGGCAGCACGATGGACACCAATATGACTGGCAGCGCGGGCCGGGCTGGCTACACCGGACAAAATACCACGGTGGGCCGGGCGGCTTATGATAAGAACCATACCACGCAGCGGCGCACAGCCTATGACTATCTCCATGAAGGGCGCTACACCGCGGGGGACAACGGAGCGGTGAAGGACAACGGCACCAGTTCGGCAGCTCGGGATTTCACACAGGATGCCCGGGACCTGATGCGGGACGCCGGAAATGCGGTGGGTGACGCGGGAAAAGCGGTAGGCGATGCCATCGACCGGGTTGGCGGCGGCGTGCGCGATGCGACCCGGGACATGACCAAGCAGTAATCCACCTTCACACGAGTGAATAGCCAAACACACAAAACCGCGGCAAGCCATCGCTTGCCGCGGTTTTTTCAACGGGAACCCCGTTTTTTCGTCCCTTTTTTTACTGCCGGCTTTGCTTTGGCCCAGCCCGCTTTCCGCTTAGGACGGGAAGCCTCAGAACCGGAGCGTTTTTCCACAGTGTGCCGCCCGTCAAAGGCTTCTTTGCGCCCGGAGCGGCCCTGCTTGAAGGAGGGTGAATCCTTCCGGCCATTGTCTTGCTTTGGCTGGCTGCTGCCTGTCTTGTCCGGCCGGATGAGACAGTGCTTTCCATAGCCAATTAGGTCCTCCCGGCCGGTGCGACGGAGGGCTTCCAGCACCAGGGCACGGTTTTGAGGCTTGCGCCACTGCATTAGAGCACGCTGCATGGCCTTGTCGTGGGGGGTCTTGGGCACAAATACCGGCTTCATGGTCCGGGGGTCCAGTCCGGTGTACCACATGCAGGTGGCCAGGGTGCCGGGGGTGGGATAAAAGTCCTGGACCTGCTCGGGCATGTGCCCCTGCTTATTCAGCCACTCCGCCAGCTGCACCGCGTCGGAGAGAGTGCAGCCGGGGTGGGAGGAGATGAGGTAGGGGACCAGGTACTGGTCCTTGCCGTAGCGGCGATTGAGCTTGAAATACTTTTCCCGGAACTTCTCATATACCTCAATGTGGGGTTTGCCCATGTAGTCCAGGGTGTTGGCCACGCAGTGCTCGGGAGCCACTTTTAACTGTCCGGAGATGTGGTGCTGAATGAGATCGGTGAAAAACTCTCCACTGGGGTCTTTCATCAGGTAGTCAAAGCGGATGCCGGAACGAATGAACACCTTTTTCACGCCTGGGATGGCACGCAGCTTCCGCAGGAGCATCATATAGTCGGTGTGGTCGGCGTCCAGATTGGGACAGGGCTCGGGAGCCAGACAGGCCCGGTTTTTGCACATGCCGTATTTCAGCTGCTTTTGGCAGGAGGGGCGGCGGAAGGTGGCAGAGGGGCCGCCCACATCGTGGATGTAGCCTTTAAAGCCGGGGTGATGGGTGAGGGCGGTGACTTCCCGAATGACGCTCTCATGGCTGCGGCAGGAGATGGTGCGGCCCTGGTGGAAGGCCAGGGAGCAGAAATTGCAGGCTCCGAAGCATCCCCGGTTGTGGGTGACGGAGAAACGCACCTCCTCAATGGCGGGCACGCCTCCCATGTTATCGTACATGGGGTGGGGCTCCCGGACGTAGGGCAGTTCGGCCACCCAGTCCATCTCGGGGGTGGACAAGGGCGGAGCGGGGGGATTGACCAGTAGGAACTGGCGGCCATGCTTTTGGAGAATAGCCCGCCCCACCACGGCATCGTGCTCCAGATACTCCGTCATGTTGGCCCGGGCATAGGCCTCCTTGGAGGCGGACACCTCCTCAAAGGAGGGAACCTCTACCTTGGGGTAGGCACACATTCCAGGGTGGCCAACCGCCACACAAGTGCCCCGCACGTCGGTGATCTCAGACACCGGAGTGCCTGAATTCAGGCGGCGGGCGATCTCTAAGGAGGCCTTTTCTCCCATACCGTAGGTGAGAATATCCGCCTGGGCATCGAAGAGGATGGAGCGGCGCACCTTGTCCTCCCAGTAGTCGTAGTGGGCGAAGCGGCGCAGGGAGGCCTCCAGCCCGCCGATGATGACGGGAATGTCCCCAAAGACCTCCCGCACCCGGTTGGAGTAGACCACCGTGGCGTGGTCGGGGCGCAGACCGGCCCGGCGGCCGGGAGAATAGGCGTCGTCGTGGCGGCGCTTTTTGGCGGCGGTGTAGTGGGCCACCATGGAGTCGATGTTCCCGGCCGAAATGAGTACCCCTAACCGAGGACGGCCCAGAGCGGTAAAGGCGTCAGGGAAGCGCCAGTCAGGCTGAGCCAGGATGGCCACCCGGTAGCCCTCCGCCTCCAGAACCCGCCCGATGATGGTGGGGCCGAAGGAGGGGTGATCCACGTAGGCGTCACCGGTGATAAGGAGGAAATCATATCCATCCCACCCCCGGCGGTCCATATCCTCCTTTGAGACGGGCAAAAACAGATCTCGGTCAAAGCTCATGGCGCTTCTCCCTTTCTTGATAGAATGAAGGAGGGCCGCTGGGAGCGGCCCTTCCTTATTGATCGTAGCCGATATACTTTTCCAAAATGTCCAGGGGAACCCGGCTGCCGGGCTCCTCCCCAATTTTTTGGAAGCCGTGGGTGCGGTAGAAGTGCTGAGCCCCGGCATTATAGGGAGCGCAGCGCAGGCGCAGCTTGTCCCGGCCCAGGGGGCGGAAGAAGGAGACGGCCTGTCCAATGAGCTGGACACCCAACCGCCGTCCCCGGAAGGGGGGAGTTAAGTAACAAAAGGCGATGTATCCCGCCCCGTCTTGAGCGTAGCGCTGCTGGTCTACCTGAAGCAGACCGGCAATTTCATCCCCAGCCATGGCCACGGTGATCCCCCAGGGGGAGTGGGACAGGTGCTCCCGGGCACCCTCCAGAAAAGGCTCTGCCTGGAAGGGAACATTTTCCCCATGGATGGAGGTCCAGGCCTCCTTACGAGCACAGAGGTACAGTTCCTCTTCCTGGGTCCACTGAATGGGGCGGTACCACAGGTTGATGTCCGCGTTTTTCTCCCCCTTTTTCCACCAGTTCTGCCGGCCCAGGGTGGACAGCTCCGGGGTCAGGTGGGAGGCGTCTCCCTGAAATTGGATGGTAAAGACTCCGTCCTGGTAGGTCAGGCAGGTGACAGCAGTGTTCTCAAAGTGGGGCAGGGTGCGCCAATCCTCCGGAGCGACGCCCGCAGCATTGGCCAAAAATTGCCGGATGGCGGTGCCGTGGGAGAAGATGGCCACCGTTTGCTCCGGGTGGGCCTGGGCAATGTCGCGGACAGCCTGTTCCACCCGGGCTCCCAGATCTCCTAGACTGTCCCCGTGGGGGGCGCGCCAGGTGGGGTCGCTGCGGTTAAACCGGCCCAACTCTCCTGCGTCGGTGCGGTAAATCTCACCCCAGGGGTGATCCTCCCAGTCTCCCATGTGGACCTCCCGCAGACGGGGGTCGGTGTGGAGGGAGAGCCCCTTGGGCTGAAAGACAGCACGGGCGGTGGCTTGGGTGCGGTAGAGGTCGCTGGAGTAAACGGCGTCTACGGGAACCTCCCGAAAACGGTTCTCCAGGGCTTCAATTTGGCGAAATCCGTTGTCGGTAACCAGAGCGTCATACCAGCCGTGAATCCGGCGGTAGAGGTTGCCCTCGGCTTCCGCGTGGCGGACGAGGTAAATGGTGGTCATAAAACGACAATTCCTTCTTATTGTTTCGAATTTGGCCGTGTCCGCATCTCTCCCCGCATTTCGATATGGATGAGTAGGGACAGCAGAGCCCGCAGGAGAATGACAATCCCCAGCACCAGCAGCTCATTGAGTTCCCGGACCAGGACGGTTTTCAAAATTTCTGCGGCCATTTTAAATTCCAGACTGGTGGCCAGACCATTGGCCAGGTCAAATTTCACATCCCGTGGGGCGTGAGTGACCAGCCCTGTGCAGTAGCTCCAGAAGGCCCGCAGGGCGGAGATTACCACCACGATAATGCCCATCAGCTCGCACAGAGAGATAATAGGGGGCACAATCAGCTTGACCAGTTCTTCCAGCACAGTCTCAGCCTCCAGTCCGATCAAATGGGAAGGGGTTCAGTTCCAGGGGAGCACGCCTCCGGTGAGCTGGCTTACCTGAGACAGCCCTTGGCGGGCAGCCAGCTGCGTCAGGCCGTCCCGTACCTTCAGGGGGGCGTAGGGGTCAGCGAACAGGGCGGTGCCCACCGCCACGGCGGAGGCTCCGGCCAGCATCAGTTGGGCGGCGTCCTCCCCCTTGGCCACTCCGCCCATACCCAGAATGGGCAGGTCCACCGCCTGGGATACCTCCCAGACCATCCGGACGGCCACAGGCAGTACGGCAGGGCCGGAGAGACCGCCAGTGTTCATCTTCAAAATGGGGCGGCGGGTGTTCACGTCGATGCGCATGCCCCGGATGGTGTTGATGAGGGAGAGGGCGTCCGCCCCAGCCTCCGCCACCGCCTTGGCGATTACCGTGATGTCGGTGACGTTGGGGGAGAGCTTTACCATCACCGGTACGGCTCCCGCGTGGGCCTTGGCCACCTCGGTCACCTCAGCGGCCAGCTCGGGCCGGGTGCCGTAGGCCATGCCTCCCGCCTTCACATTGGGGCAGGAGATGTTGACCTCGATCATATCCACACCGGCCTGGGAGAGCTTCTGGCACATGATGCCGTACTCCTCCGGGGTGTTGCCCGAGATATTGGCAATGACCCGGGTGTCAAACTGGCGCAGAAAGGGCAGCTCATGGGCAATAAAGGCGTCTACACCGGGGTTCTGCAGGCCCACGGAGTTGAGGATGCCCATGGGAGTTTCAGCAATGCGGGGGGCGGGGTTGCCCTCTCTGGGGTGGAGGGTAAGGCCCTTGGCGCAGATACCGCCCAGCTCGCCCAAATCATAAAACTGGTTGTACTCCCGGCCAAAGCCAAAGGTGCCCGAAGCCACGACCACCGGATTTTTCATGGTCATTCCCGCCAGGGTGACGCTCTGGTCCACCGTGGGCAGGGGCTGCTCGGACCGGGAGGGCCGGACCGAGAGGTCGGGGCGGGAGCCGGTGAGGGCGCCGCCCACATTGTGCTTGGGAAGAAACAGAGTCTTTTTCTCAGACATCCCAATCCACCTCCTTGGAGTCAAACACAGGGCCGTCCTTGCACACATGCTTCCGGCTTCCGTCTGCCATGTCGCAGGCGCACACCAGGCAGGCTCCGACGCCGCAGCCCATCCGCTCCTCCATGGAGACCTGGCAGGGCACGCCGAACTCCTCGGCGGCCTTGGCCACGTTGCGGAGCATCAGCTTGGGTCCGCAGGCCAGCACGGCGTCGTAGTGGGAGTCCTCCGCCAGCTCCTGGCGGACCAGGGCGTCCACAAAGCCGTGGTAGCCCAGAGAGCCGTCGTCGGTGGCGATCAGGACCTTGGCGCAGCTATCCTCCAGCTGGGGGAGGAGGATGGCCTTGTCCTTGGAGCGGAAGCCCACAATGGCGGTGGATTTCCCGCCGCTGTACTGGGCGCAGCCCATCATGGGGGGGACACCGATGCCACCGCCCACCAGGAGGTAGCGCCCCTCGGGCTTCATGGAAAAGCCGTTGCCCGCCAGGCCCAGCACATCCACGCTGTGGCCCACGGGCCGGTTGGCCAGCCACTCCGTGCCCTCGCCCCGCACCTCAAAGATAATGGACAAAAGGTCGTCGGGTTTATCCTCCATACAGGAGCACACGGAGATGGGGCGGCGCAGCAGCAGGCCGTCCCCGCACTTGATGTGGACGAACTGCCCCGGGGCCCGGAAGGAGGTGCGGACCATGTCGCCCACCTCCAAAACCAGAAAGACGGCGTCGGGATTGAGCCACTCCTTGGATATAATTTTACACTTTCGTTCCACTTTCATGCCAGTTACGCCCCTTTTCCTGCTTACACAATGGTAACAAACTGCTTGATGTCATCCCGCATGGCGATGGCGGCATTCCGGGCGGCCTCCTTGAAGTCGTGGCCGTCTCCGCCGGTCTTCTTCCAGGCGCACATGATGCCCCGGGAGGAGTTGACGATGGCGCCGTGGCCATACTTGTCAAAGGCGTACTGCACATCGTCGGCGGTACCGCCCTGAGCCCCGTAGCCGGGGACCAGGAAGAAGGTGTGCTCCAGGCGCTTACGCAGAGCCCGGATGTCGGAGGGGTAGGTGGCCCCGGTGACGGCTCCGGCCATGGTGTAGCCGTACTTGCCCTCGGTGCCCTTGGCAATGCGCTCGTTGAGGTCGCCCATTACCTGGTACACCAGCCGGTCCCCGGCCACAATGTCCTGCAGCTCCCCAGAGCCGGGGTTGGAGGTCTTCACCAGCACGAACACGCACTTGTCCTCCCCCTTGGCGGCCTCCAGGAAGGGCTTGATGGAGTCGGAGCCCATATAGCCGTTGAGGGTGACGCAGTCGGCGTCGAAGGACTTGAACACCTGGCCCTCGATGGGAGCGCCGGACAGCCAGCCCTCCGCGTAGGCGGAGGCGGTGGAGCCGATGTCGCCCCGCTTGATGTCGGCGATGACGAACAGGCCCTTGCTCTTGGCGTAGCGGATGGTCCGCTCCAGCATCTCCATTCCCTGCCAGCCCAGGTTCTCGTAGTAGGCCGACTGGGGCTTGACGGCGGGGACGATGTCGCACAGCGCGTCGATGAGGCCCACATTGAACTGCCAGATGGCCTCGCAGGCCCCCTTCAGGCCCACACCGTGCTCCTCAAAGGCGGCCTGGCGGATATATTCAGGGACGTACTCGATGCGGGCGTCCAGCCCGGCAACGGTGGGGTTTTTCATGGCGCGAATCTTGTCCTGCAGGATATCAAATGACATGGAATGTGCTCCCTTTCCTCTTATAAAATCAGGCGTCCTGGTAAATGATGCGGCCGCCCACAATGGTGTACTTGACCCGGCCCTTCACCTTGTGGCCGGCGAAGGGGGTGTTGCGTGCCTTGGAGGCAAACTGCTCGGGATCGATGACCCACTCCTCATCGGGGTCGAAGATGGTCAAATCGGCGTCCACCCCCAGGGACATTCGGCCCTTGGGCAGATGGAGGATGTCAGAGGGGTTAGTGGTCATACGGCGGATGATGGCGGGCAGCTCCATTTTCTTGGTGTGATAGAGCTGGGTGAGGGTGATGGCCAGAGAGGTCTCCAGGCCGATCATGCCGCTGGGGGCCCGGGTGAGGGGGCGGGCCTTCTCCTCGGCGGAGTGGGGGGCGTGGTCGGTGGCGATGACGTCAATGGTGCCATCCTTCAGGCCGGCGATGATCCCCTTCACGTCCTGGGCGGTGCGCAGAGGGGGATTGACCCGGGCCATGGCGCCCTGGGTGAGCACCTCGTCCTCGGTGAGGGTGAAGTACTGGGGACAGGTCTCGCAGGTGATGGCGATTCCCTTCTTTTTCATCCGGCGAATGATTTCCACACTTTTGGCGGTGGAGACGTGGCAGATGTGGACATGGGCTCCTGTCTCCTCGGCTAACATGGCATCCCGCATGACCACCAATTCCTCGGCGATGGCGGGGCGGCCCTCCAGCCACAGCTGGCGGGAGACGCTGCCTTCATTGACGGCCCGGCCGGCCACCATGGTGGTGTCCTCACAGTGGCACAGCACGGGGATCCCCAGGCGGCTGGCCCGGATGAGGACGTCCCGCATGAGATTGGCGTTATCCACATTGTTCCCGTCGTCGGACAGGGCCACCGCTCCGGCTTTTTTCAGCGCTTCGGCGTCGGTGGGTTCCTCCCCACGCAGGCCTTTGGACAAAGCAGCGATGGGGTAGACCTGGACTCCGCAGCCCTCCAGGGCGCGGTTTTTCACATAGGAGACCAGCTCCGGAGAGTCCACGGTGGGGTCGGTGTTGGCCATACAGGCCATGGAGGTGACCCCGCCCCGGGCAGCGGCGGCGCAGCCGGTCAAAATGTCCTCTTTATAGGTGAGACCGGGGTCCCGGAGATGGACATGCATGTCCACCAGACCCGGGCAGACCACCATTCCGGAGGCGTCAATGATCTGGTCGGCCTCCGGGGGGAGCTTGCGCTCCAGAAGGGAGATCTTCCCGTCTTCGATAAGCAGGTCCTGGAGCAGGACGGCGTTGGTGACCGGGTGAACCACCCGCCCGTTTTGAATCAGTAATTTCATAGTGTATGATTCCTCCGAACGATCAAGGCGCACAGGCCGTTAAAAAATAAGGGACAGGCAGACGCAAAAATGCGCTGCCCCGGTATGGAAAAATAAGATAGATCGCAGCCCATACCAATGGCATGATAAATTATAACGGAATGCGCAGAATTTAGCAACGGATTTTTCCCGATTCCGGGGAAGAATAATTCCCAGCGAGGCGGGACAGAAGAGACCGTTTCGCAAAAAGGAGGGAACAGCATGAACAATTGTTGTGGGGCTGGATATGGCAAATTTATCATGGGCATGGCCACAGGGATGGTGGCTGGCGCCGCTGTGGGCATGGCCATGGCACCCTCCCACCGCCAGATCCGCCGGGCGGCCCATATGGCGGCCAAACGGGTGAACGAAGCGGTGGAAAATTTGGCAGAGGCCATGGATCTGTAACCAAACAAAGCCGGACGGGAACATCCGTCCGGCTTTGGCATAAGGAGGAGAAAGGGAACTTACAGGTCCGTTCTGGGACGGGCGCTCATTTCCCAAAAGTGCAGCTCGTGGAGGGAGCAGGCGTGGAAAATTTCCCGGCACTTGGCCTGGCGTTGGGGGGAGAGGTCCTGACAGGCCTGATCGGTGAAGGAGGACCAGGACGAGCAGATGGCCTCATAGCGGTTGCCGGCATAGTCTCGGACAAAAGGCCAGTAGGGGGTGTGCTCTACCTGGGGAGAGCGGCGGATGAGCTCCCCGAAGATCCAGCCATAGCTGAGCATGCAGGGCAGGCAGGCCATCATACATTCCGCTGCACCTTCCCCTTCCTGGGCGGCCTTCAGCATGGTGTCCACATAGGCCCGATTCTCCGGCCGGAGGGGGAGAGGCTGGATGTCCCGGTCAGTGATACCGTAGCGCTTGAGGTAGTACAGGCGGGTGGCGTCCTCGCTCTCGTTGACAAAGGAGAGTAGGGAGTAGTAGTTGCGAATCTCAGCCATATCCTGGGCGTGGAGCATGCCCCAGGCAAATACCTTGGCATACTCCCGCAGATACAGGCTGTCATCCACAATGTAGCCCTTAAAGCACTCCTCGGAGAGGGTGCCGTCGGCTACCCCCCGTAAAAAATCTGTGTCCAGGCAGCGCTCCCAGATGGGCAGGCTGTCCTGAATGCATTCCTCCAGAAAGGTCATGGCTGATTTCCTCCAATGGCTTTTTTGATGGTGTTCAGGGGCAAGGCCAGAAGGATCAGGGTGGTGGCAATGCCCTCGGGGATCTTGCAGGACAGGTGGTAGGTGATGCTGTAGCCCCAGGCTCCCCAGCCGTCCCAGGCGTTTTGGGAGAAGAAGACCACACCGGAGAGCATCTGGCCCATGAATCGCAGCAGGATGGCCAACAGCACTCCGCACAGTACCTTCCATTTTTTATCGCTGCCCAGCACGCCGGCATAACCCAGGGCGGAGAAGGCCACCAGGTGCTCCACGGGGATCTGAGCCCAGTGGACGGGAGCCCAGGCAGGGATGAGGAAGATGGCCAGGATGCCGGTGACCCAGCCGGTGACACAGGCCAGGCGCCAGTCGTAAGTGAGGGCCAGCAGCATCAGGGGAATCCAGGAACCCGGGCTGATGGCCGAGCCGGTGGGCAGGTAGAATAAGAAGGAGCCCAGGACCAGGGTGGCGGCGCACATCAGGCCACCGTAGCACAAAGAGCGGGTGTTCAGCCGCAGTCCCCGGCACAGCCACAGGGTTATGAGCAGATAACCAACAGTAAATACCGTGGTGATGGTCAAAGTCATCATAGGAGGAACTCACCTCTTAAATCAAAGAGGTGGTTCATGGGCCCACGTCCGGCCCCCAGGTCCAGCATGGCCCCCAGGGCTCCGGAAATGTAGGCCTTCGCCCGCTCCACAGCGGCGTCCAGGCCATAGCCCTTGGCCAGGTTAGATGCGATGGCGGAGGATAGGGTGCAGCCGGTGCCGTGGGTGTTGGGGTTGTCGATGCGGCGGCCGCGGAACCATTTGCTTGCTCCGTCCCGCCACAGCAGGTCGTCGGCGTCGTGGATCTGGTGTCCGCCCTTGCACAAAACGGCGCAGCCATACCGCTGGCTGATGGCTTGTGCGGCCCGTTCCATGCCCTGGGCGTCGGTGATGGTCAGTCCCGAGAGCACTTCGGCCTCCGGAATGTTGGGGGTGAGGAGGGTAGCCAGGGGGAGCAGCCGCTCCTTCAGAGCATCCACAGCCTCCTCAGAGATGAGCCGGGATCCGCTGGTGGCCACCATCACCGGGTCCACCACAATGTTTTTGGCCTGGTACTGCTTGAGCTTGTCCGCGATCACCTCAATGAGGGCGGTGGAAGAGACCATCCCGGTCTTGACTGCATCGGGGTAGATGTCAGTGAAGATACAATCCAGCTGTTGAGCCAGAAAGTCAGGGGTGGATTCCAGAATGCCGTAGACGCCGGTGGTGTTCTGGGCGGTCAGGGCCGTGATGGCGCTCATGGCGTATACGCCGTTGGCGGTCATGGTCTTGATGTCGGCCTGAATCCCGGCGCCTCCGCTGGAATCGCTTCCAGCGATCGTCAATGCTGTTTTCATAGTAACTCCTTTCTTTCTACACGCATTGAAGTTTTGTTACGCGACAGAAGGTGGTGCCCCCAATCTGCCGCGGCCCATAGGGCCCATCCGGCGGTGAACCGGACGGTTATCTCAGCTGGTCCAGAAATTCCGGGTCGTCCAGAGCTTCCAGGTACCAGTTAGATACAAGTTTCATCTGTTCCCGATCCCCCTGCGCGGAAGGATCGTAGACGCCCACCACCAGAAACCCACCCGCCCGGGCGGAGCGGGCGGCGTGGAGGGCATCCTCAAAAACCAGGGTGAGCTCTGGGGCGGTGCCCAGGCGCCGGGCGGCCTCCCAGTAGAGGTCGGGGCTGGTTTTTGGGCCGTACTGGGTGGAACTAATGGCAAAGGAGAAGCAGTCCCATAGCCCCAGCCGCTCCATCGCCTGCTGGGCCTGCCGGGTCTCGCTGGCGGTGGCGATGGCGCAGGGGATGTCCAGCTCCTTCAAACGGCGGAGAAGGGTCCTCGCCCCCGGCTTCAGCGGGACCTTGTCCCGGTACTCTCCGTCCACCAGAGCGTTGACCTTCTCCATCAGCTGCGCCCCATCCAAAGGCAGGCGGAAGGTGCGGATCAGGTAGTCGGCGGCCTCCCGGCGGTCCATTTCCCGAATGGTGTAGGCCAGGTCGGGGGGCGGAGTTCCGCCCAGGCGGCGCACCAGCTCCCCGGGGACCCAGTCCCAGATGTACATGGAGTCGGTGAGGGTGCCGTCCAGGTCAAAAATTGCGCCGGCCGGTCTCATGCCTCGACCAGCTGCCCGCACAGCTGCCGCAGCTGCCGGGCGGCGGCGCGGACGTCGGGCTGGGCGAAGAGGGCGGAGACCACGGCGGCCCCGGCAATGCCGCTGCCGGCGAGCTGTAGGATGTTTTCGGCGGTGATACCCCCAATGGCTACGGCGGGTATGTCCACTGCGGCGCAGATCTCCTTTAATGCTCCGTGGGGGAGGGCGGAGGCGTCGGACTTGGTGCCGGTGGGAAAGACAGCCCCCACACCCAGGTAGTCTGCCCCGGCGGCCTGGGCCCGGAGGGCCTCTTCTACGCTGTGGGCGGATACGCCCAGAATCCGGTGGGGACCCAGCTTGGCCCGGGCCTGTCCGGCCTCCAGGTCCTCCTGCCCCACATGGACCCCGTCCGCTCCGATCTCCAGGGCCAGGTCCACATCATCGTTGACGATCAGGGGGACCTGGTAGCGCCGGCAAAGCTGCTGCAGCTGCCGGGCTTCCTCCAGAAAGGCGGCATGGGAGAGGTGTTTCTCCCGAATCTGTATCATGGTCGCGCCCCCCTCCAGGGCCTGTTCCACCTGGTCGGCCAGGGTTTTTCCCTGGGGTAGCCAAGAGCGGTCGGTGACGGCGTAAAGCAGTAGCTGATGTTTATCGAATTTCATAGTTGGCTCCCTCCTCCAATTGCCGCTCGTCCATGTGGTAGATGGCGTCTAGGATTCGATTGCGGTAGGTGGCGTTGCCCTCCCAGGGGGCCAAATGGCTCCAGCCGATCTCTCCGGCTACCCCCATGCAGGCCACAGCGGCGGCGGCGGCCTCCAGCGTTCGGTTGGGATTGGCGGCCAGAAAGGCGGCGGTGAGGGCGGAGAGCTGGCAGCCTGTCCCGGTGATGCGGCTCATCTCTCTGCGCCCGTTGCGGATGACAAAGCACCGCTGCCCGTCCGATACCAGGTCAATGGCCCCGGTGATGGAGACAAGGCACCCAAACCGGGCAGCGGCCTCCTTGGCAAAGGAGATTCCCGTCTCCAGATTTTCTTCCGTCACCGCGTCGGTACGGCTGGCGTCCACCCCCTGGGTGTCTGCCGCTCCATGGAAAAGGGCGTGAAATTCCGAGATGTTGCCTCGGATGGCGGTAAAGGAGATCTGCTCCAGCAGCCGTTTGGCCGACTGGGTGCGCAGGGCGCTGGCCCCCGCCCCCACCGGGTCCAGTACGGTGGGGTGGTCCAGGGCGGCAGCGGTCTGTCCCGCCAGCTCCATGGCGGGGAGAGTGCGCTGGTTGAGGGTGCCGATGTTGATGGTGAGTCCCGCACAGAGCTTGGAGATATCCGCTGCTTCCCCGGGGTCGTCGGCCATGATGGGGCTGGCCCCACAGGCCAAGAGGGCGTTGGCCACATCGTTGACGGTGACATAGTTGGTGATGCAGTGGATGAGGGGGGCTGCGGCGCGCACCCGATCCAGACAGGTTCCCAACAAGGAACATTCCTCCTTTGTGATAAAACAAAACCCGCGGGTACGTCCGGCCAAGGCGGAAAGACGTTCCTGCGGGAAGCTCCCAAAACTATCTCCCTACGTTGGCATTACCCAAATCAGGTCACAGGTCGAAGCGCACAGCTTCCTCTCAGCCCGTTTGCGAGCTCCCTTGTTATTGGTTCCATATGTAATGTTATCTTCAAATGCTTGGATGGATGCTATTATAGCCCCCCAAAAAGAGGATTGCAAGTTTTTTTTTCGTAGGGTATGCTAGAGTGGAAAGAGAAAGGAAGAACGCGAATCGCAGGAAGCGGCAAGGGAAGGAGACGAGAGAATGACAGATCAGGAACTGGTGCAGCGGGCCATTGATATGGAGGAGCGGGCCTATGCGCCCTATTCCCATTTCCCAGTGGGGGCGGCGCTGCTATGTGAGGACGGGACGGTGTTCACCGGCTGCAATGTGGAAAACGCCGCCTACGGCAGCAGTATCTGCGCCGAGCGCACTGCTCTGGTCAAGGCGGTAAGCGAGGGGCGGCGAACGGACTTTGCTGCTCTGGCTGTAGCAGGCCGGGGCGAGGACTACTGCTGGCCCTGCGGTGCCTGCCGGCAGATGCTCTATGAGTTTGCACCCCGGCTGCGGATCTTGGCGGTGAGAGGGGATGGAGCCTGGCAGGAAGTGGAGCTGTCCCAGCTGCTGCTCCACGGCTTTGGACCAGAGCAGCTGGGAGAAAAAGAGTAACGGGGAAATTTTACCGTTCAAGTTGGAATATTTACGTCCAGATTGGGTAAGCTACTCCCGGAAGCCAATCCGAGGAGGTAATCTGACGTGATCGTGGACAAAATTGCTTTGACTCTGCTGATTATCGGCGGGCTGAACTGGGGCAGCGTAGGTCTGTTTCAATTTGACCTGGTGGCCTTTGCCTGCGGCGGGTCCGGGAGCATGATCAGCCGGGTGGTGTACACGCTGGTTGGTCTGTCCGCTGTGTGGTGTATCTCCCTGTTGTTCCGAGATCGGGACGGGACAGGAAGAACCTGACCGGAAAGCGGCAGCATAGCATGGGAAAAACAGGGGCTGAATGCATATTTTGCATTCAGCCCCTGTTTCCTTACTATCGTTTGTTTGATTGATTTTACATTCCGTTCGATTTTACAAACAGTTAACATAGAAGTTGTTTTGCATTTTACAAAGACTTTTTATACTGAGCACCGTAATCCAGAAGAACAAATCAAACAGCAAAAGGAGTACTTAAAATGAAAAAACTGACTTGCCTGGGCCTGACCATTGCCATGGCCCTGACCCTGCTGGCCGGCTGCGGCGGCAACACCACTAGCGAGAGCACCGGCTCCAACGCCGGCACCTCCACCAACCAGAGCGCTAGCACCTCCGAGAATAACAGCGCGGAGACCACCCTGAGTGGTGTGGTAAACACCAACGGTTCCACCTCCATGGAGAGCGTGATCAAGATCCTCAGCGAGGCGTTCAGCCAGGAGAATCCTGAAGTAGAAGTGAAGTACAGCGGCTCCGGTTCCGGCGCGGGCGTGACCTCCGCCATCGAGGGCACCGCTGATCTGGGCCTGGCCTCCCGTGAGCTGAAGGCTGAGGAAGAGGAGCAGGGCGCTGTGGCCCATGTGGTGGCTCTGGACGGTGTGGCCGTTGTGGTCAACCCCGAGAACGCCGTGGAGGACCTGACTGTAGAGCAGATTGCCAAGATCTTCACTGGCGAGATCACCAACTGGAAGGATCTGGGCGGCGCTGACGCTGAGATCGCTGTGTATGGCCGTGAGGCCGGTTCCGGCACCCGCGGCGCCTTCGAGGAGATCGTGGGCGTGGTAGACGGCTGCAAGTACCTCAACGAGTATTCCTCCACTGGTGATGTGATCGGCAACGTGGCCTCCAATCCCAATGCCATCGGCTATGCCTCCCTGTCCGCTGTGGGCGACACCGTTAAGGCCGTGAAGGTTGGCGGCGTGGAGTGCTCCGAGGCCACCGTGCAGGACGGCACCTATGCCATCCAGCGCCCCTTCATCATGATCACCAAGGACGGCACCCAGCTCTCCGAGGCTGCTCAGGCCTTCCTGGACTTCGCCACCAGCGAAGCGGTGGGCGATCTCATCAAGCAGGCCGGCGCGGTGCCCCCTGTGAAGTAAGATTACTCCCTCATACAGGCTTAAGACACGCGCCGGTCGGCCGCGTGTCTTGGCCTGCATAGAGAAGATTTCAAACCCTATGAAAGAAATTCGGAACGGACAGAAAGGCGGTTTCCATCTGTGAAGCACACCAAGAAATTAAATCCGCTGGAGGCGGGGATGCACACCCTGTTTTTCCTGTGTGGATTTGTGGCGGTGGCCTTTGTGCTGGTCATCACAATTTATCTGGTCATCTCCGGCATCCCAGCCATTCGGGAAGTGGGACTGGTGGACTTCCTATTCGGGACCACCTGGGCTTCCACCAACCAGACCAATCCCCAGTATGGGATTCTCCCCTTTATTCTTACCTCCATCTATGGCACTGCGGGCGCCATTGTGATCGGCGTGCCGGTGGGATTTATGACAGCCGTGTTCCTGGCCAAGGTGGCGCCCCCCAAGGTGGCTGCCGCCATTCGTCCGGCGGTGGATCTGCTGGCGGGTATTCCTTCCGTGGTCTACGGCATGGTAGGCATGGTGATTTTGCTGCCTGGGATCCGGGAGCTGTTTCACCTGCCGGCGGGCGACACCCTGCTGGCAGCCATTATTGTGCTGGCCGTGATGATTTTGCCCTCCATCATCTCGGTATCGGAAACCGCTCTGCGGGCAGTTCCCCGGGAGTATGAGGAGGCCAGCTTGGCTCTGGGCGCCACCGAAATCGAGACCTATTTCCGAGTCACTGCCCCTGCGGCTAAAAGCGGCATCGCTGCTGCCGTAGTGCTGGGTGTGGGTCGGGCCATCGGTGAGGCAATGGCCATTATGATGGTGGCGGGCAACGCCCCCAACATGCCCAATTTGCTGGGCAGCGTGCGGTTCCTGACCACCGCCGTGGCCAGTGAAATGTCCTATGCTGCCGATGGCAGCCTACAGAAAATGGCCCTATTTTCCATCGGCCTGGTGCTGTTTGTTTTCATTATGATGATTAACGTGCTGCTCAACGTGGTGCTCAAGCACGAGAAGGAGTGAGGAGCATGGAAGGAGTGAATCTCATGTCACAGCCAGCTGGCGGCGCAGTGCAGGGCGTCGGAGCGACCCGAAGCGGTCTGTCCGCCTCCCGAAAGGCCTATGACCGGGGCCTGCGGGCTCTGGTATGGCTGTGCGCGGGTCTGACCTGCGCGCTGCTGCTGTTTTTGATCGGCTACATCTTCTACCGAGGGGTTCCCAACCTGTCCTGGGAGTTCTTGACCACCCAGGAATCCCTGCTCAAAGGGACTATGGGTATCCTCCCCGCCATCTGCAACACCCTGTACGTCATCGGCGTGACACTGGTGATCGCCCTGCCCCTGGGCGTGGGCGCCGCCGTCTACCTGACGGAGTACGCCACCAACTACCGCCTGGTGGCCGGAATCGAGTTTGCCACAGAGACCCTCTCGGGCATCCCCTCCATTTTGTACGCCCTTGTTGGCTACCTGGCCTTCAGCAAGACGCTGGGCCTGGGCTATTCCCTCTTGGCCGCCTCTCTGACTCTGGCCATGATGAATTTGCCCACTATCATTCGTACCACCCAGGAATCCCTGAAAACGGTGCCCCAGGGCTACCGGGAGGGAGCACTGGGCCTGGGCAGCGGGAAGTGGCATATGATCCGCACCATTGTCCTGCCCGGTTCCATCGACGGCATTGTCACCGGCTGCATTCTGGCCGTGGGCCGGATCGTGGGCGAGTCGGCGGTTTTGCTCTATGTGGGCGGTATGGACAGCACCATGAACTCCTTCTTTGCCAGCTGGGACAAGTTTGCCCACAGCTCCGGCGCTACCCTGACGGTGCAGCTGTACGTCTTTGCCAAGGAGCGGGCCATGATGGACCCCGCCTTCGCGGTGGCTGTGGTGCTGCTGGGTCTGACCTTCCTCATCAACCTGTGTGCCAAGCTGGCCGGGAAAAAGCTGAGACAGAAGTAATTTGGTTGCCACAACGAGATTAGAAAAGGAGCCTTCATCATATATGGAAGATATTATCCTGTCCGCCCGGGATCTGAACCTGTACTACGGGGAGAACCACGCCCTGAAAAATGTAATGATCGACATTCCCGAGCGTAAGATTACCGCCCTCATTGGGCCCTCCGGCTGCGGAAAGTCCACCTTTCTGCGCACCATTAACCGGATGAACGACCTGATTCCCAGCGTCAAGATCACCGGCTCGCTGACCTACCGAGGCCAGGAGATCTATGCTCCGGATCAGGACGTGACCGACCTGCGCAAGCGCATCGGCATGGTGTTCCAGAAGCCCAATCCCTTCCCCATGTCCATCTATGACAACGTGGCCTACGGACCCCGTACCCACGGCATCCGCAACAAGGTGAAGCTGGACGAGATCGTGGAGGAGTCCCTGCGGGGGGCTGCCATCTGGAACGAGGTCAAGGACCGGCTGAAGAAATCCGCTCTGGGCCTGTCCGGCGGCCAGCAGCAGCGGCTGTGTATTGCCCGGGCTCTGGCGGTAAAGCCGGATGTGCTGCTTATGGACGAGGCCACCTCCGCTCTGGACCCCATCTCCACCTCCAAAATTGAGGACCTTGCGGTGGAGCTGAAAAATGACTATACTATCATCATGGTGACCCACAACATGCAGCAGGCCGCCCGTATTTCCGATATGACCGCCTTCTTCCTGCTGGGTGAACTGGTGGAGTATGGGGATACCGAACAGATTTTCTCCATGCCCCAGGACAAGCGGACGGAGGACTATATCACCGGGAGGTTTGGCTAAGATGAGAAACACCTTCAACGAGCAGCTGGAGCAGCTGAACGTGGAGCTGATCAAGATGGGGGCTCTGTGCGAGGAGGCCATTTCAGCCGCCACCAAGGCCTATTTGGAGGCAGACCGGGAGCTGGGCCAGCGTGCCTGCCAGCTGGAGCAGGAAATTGACCATAAGGAGCGGGACATCGAAGGACAGTGCATGAAGCTGCTGCTGCGCCAGCAGCCGGTGGCCCGGGATCTGCGCTCGGTGTCTGCGGCCATGCGGATGATTTCGGACATGGAGCGCATTGGAGACCAGGCCTCGGATATCGCGGAGATTGCCCGGGACATCCAGAGTAACCAGCTGGCCAGCCAGGTGCCCATGGAGGAGATGGCCCGGCAGGCCATTTCCATGGTCACAGACAGCGTAGACGCCTTTGTGCGTGGCGATCTGGCGCTGGCACACAGCGTCATTGTTCAGGATGACATTCTGGACCACCTGTTCCTCCAGGTTCGGGAGGAGCTGATCGGCCTGATCGCCTCGGGAAAGAATGGCAGTGTGTGTCTGGATATGCTGATGATCGCCAAGTATTTTGAGCGCATCGGAGATCACGCCTGTAACATTGCCCAGTGGGTAGAGTATGCCATTACGGGGCAATATGAGGATGATTAAAGCGCAACAGAACGCAGGATTTTGAGATAGGGAGGACCGGAGAGGCCATGATCTATATTCTGGAGGATGACGCCAGTATCCGGAAGCTGGTGGTGTACACCTTAAACAGCCAGGGGATGGAGGCGGAAGGCTTTGACCGTCCATCCACCTTTTGGGCTGCCCTGGAAGAGAAAAAACCGGATTTGGCGCTGTTAGATATTATGCTGCCGGAAGAGGACGGCCTACAGGTGCTCAAGCGGCTGCGGAGCGATCCCTCCACCCGGAAGCTCCCCGTGCTGATGCTGACAGCAAAGGGAACCGAGTATGACAAGGTGCTGGGGCTGGATGAGGGAGCGGACGATTACATAACGAAACCCTTTGGGATGATGGAGCTGATGGCTCGAATCCGTACCGCCCTGCGGCATGCCGGTCAGAACCAGGAAAACGGCAGTACCTATCAGGTGGGGGCGCTGTTTGTGGACCCGGGCCGGCACATTGTTCGGGATGGAGACCGGGAAGTGACCCTGACCCTGAAGGAATTTCAACTGCTGTGTCTGCTGCTGGAGCGGCAGGGGACCGTGTTTACCCGGGATCAGCTACTCAACACCATTTGGGGCTACGAGTTTGACGGCGCCAGCCGCACGGTAGACGTCCACATCCGCACGCTGAGGCAGAAGCTGGGGGAGTCGGGAAACTGCATTGAAACGGTGCGGGGCATCGGCTACAAAATATCCGGAACCTGAGGCGGCGGGATAGACCAATTAAAAATATAAGGAGTCCGATATGACAGCGAAAATTTTTCGTAATTCCATGGCGGTGGGCATTTCGGTGTTCCTGTTGTCTGTAGCCCTGTTTATGGGTGTGCTGTATCAATATTTTGGAAACCAGCTGACGGAGGAATTGGAGACAGAGGCCTGGCTGGTGGCCAAGGGTGTTGAGACCATGGGAATGGACTATCTGGATGGACTGAAGTCCTCCAGCCGAATTACCTGGATTGATCAGGATGGGACCGTCCTATATGATAGCGTGGCCGATCCGGCCACAATGAAAAATCACGCCGACCGGGAGGAGATCCAGGAGGCCATGCTGGGGACCCAGGGGACGGCCCGCCGGGAGTCGGCGACTTTGTCAGAGAAGACCTTCTATGTGGCCCGCCGGCTGGAGGACGGTACGGTGATCCGCCTGGCCAGTGCCCAGTACACCGTGGTGGTGCTGCTGCTGTCCATGGTGCAGCCTCTACTGATCATTCTGGTGGTCACCCTGATTTTGGCCGCAGTGCTGGCCTCCCGGCTGTCCAAGCGCATGATCCAGCCCATTTTGGCGCTGGATTTGGAGCACCCGGAGAACTGTGATACCTATGACGAGCTTGCCCCTCTGCTGACCCGGATTCGCCGGCAGAATGATACCATTGGCCGACAGATGGAATTGATGGGCCAGCGCAGACAGGAGTTCGAGGCGCTGACGGAGAACATGTCAGAGGGCTTTGTGCTGCTGGACCAAAAGGGACATATTCTCTCCTATAACACCGGTACCCTGCGTCTGCTGGGCGTGCTGCCTCCGGCGGAGGAGGCTAATGTGCTGGCGCTGGACCGCACAGATGCGTTCCGCAAAAGCGTAGAGCAGGTGCTGCAGGGCGTGCGGAATCAGTGCCGCCTGGACCGGGGGGGCCGGTGCGTCCAGCTGTTGGCAGACCCTGTTTTCCGGGACAATCAGGTGGCCGGAGCGGTACTAGTGCTGGTGGATGTTACCGAGCGGGAGCAGGGGGAGAAGATGCGCCGGGAATTTACCGCCAATGTTTCCCACGAGCTGAAAACCCCTTTGACCGCCATTTCAGGTATGGCGGAGATCATCAGCAATGGCATGGTAAAGCCGGAGGATGTTCCTGGCTTTGCAGGCGACATCTACAAGGAGAGCCAGCGGTTGATCGCCCTGGTGGAGGATATTATTCACCTCTCCCGTCTGGACGAGGGTGGAACGGATCTGCGGCGGGAACAGGTGGATCTGCTGGAAGTGGCCCGGAAGACCGTGCAGCGCCTACAGCCCCTGGCCAAGCAGGCAGGGGTAACCCTGGCGGTGGCAGGGGCGTCCCTGGTTATGCAGGGGGTGCCCTCTGTACTGGAGGAGATGGTATACAACCTGTGCGACAACGCTGTAAAGTATAACCACAAGGGAGGGACCGTTACCCTGTCTGTGGTTCCCGGAGAGAGCGGCGGCGAAGTGACGGTGGCCGACAACGGCATTGGGATTCCGGCTGAGGATCAGGAGCGGGTATTTGAGCGCTTTTATCGGGTGGATAAGAGCCACTCCAAAGAAATTGGCGGTACCGGCCTGGGCCTGTCCATTGTTAAACATGGCGCTGCCCTTCATGATGCCAGAGTAGAGCTGAAAAGTACCCTGGGAGAGGGCACCACAGTGCGGCTGATCTTCCCTTGATTGGAGAAAAAGTCATCAGGCGGCAGAGGATTCTACCGCCTGACTGTTTGATTGGATAAAATTGCTGGAAAGTGGGGAACCTTCTTTTTAAATGGTCGTCAAAGAAATCAGACGGCTGTGACACACGTCTGAAACGGCCAAATGAGAAAAGGAGAATTAACCCAATGAAAAAGATTTGGACGCTGACTTTGGCGCTTGCCCTGACCATGGGCCTTCTGGTAGGCTGCGGAGGAAATACCGCCAGCACAAAAACGCCCGAGGAGCTTACTCAGCTATATTTCGATGCGATTACCAACAATGGCGGCGAGATGGTGGAATATAACCCGGTGATCTCCCAGGCTCAGGAAGGGGACCAATCCCAGATTATTCTGGAGTCTCTGGGATTGGCGGCGGAGGACATGGAGGCATTTGGCATTAGCATGTCCCTGATGAATGTGCAGGCCTATGGCATCGCCGCTATCATGCCTGCCCAGGACAAGGCGGAGACCGTGAAGCAGGCCCTACAGGATTATATTGATCGGCAGCAACAAAATTTTGAGATGTATCTCCAGGATCAATATGAGGTGGCAAAAAACGCCAAGCTGGAGACCCTAGAGGATGGCACCATTCTGATGGTGATGTGCCAGGACCAGGATACGGTGTTCGATGCCATCTCCACCGCCATTGAGCAGGGCTGAACATGACCGCTGAGATTATTCTCAGCGGTATTTTTATGGATAAAATGTCTGAATAATAAGAAAAGATAGAGAGATATATTGTATTGTTTGAACAGGTATGGTATGATGAAAATGGAAAGTGAGGCAGTTTGTATCAGATAGGAGGTATGGTCATGAACGTAACAGTCATTCAGCACAGACTCAACACCAAGCTGGAAATCTCCGTATACTCCGGTCATTTCGCAACCCGCCATTCCCATAACAGTCACTATATTGATATCACTCGTATGAAGCATGAGCACACTATGGCCCGGGAGGCCGCCATGATGCTGGCCCAGCGTTACTCCTACGAAAAGGGAGTGGACACCGTGGTATGCCTAGATGGCAGCGAGGTCATTGGAGCGTTCCTGGCCCGTCACTTAGCGAAAAATGATATTTTTGCCATGAACAGCAATAAAAATATCAATGTGGTTACGCCGGAATATGATTCCAATGGTCAGCTTATCTTCCGGAATAATCTGGCCCCCATGGTGGCAGATAAGGACGTTCTGATCCTGATCTCCACCGTCAACTCTGGCAAAACCGCCCGGCGCAGTTTGGAATGTGTGGAGTATTACGGCGGACGGGTACAGGGAATCGCATCTATTTTCAGTACCCAGGAGCAGGTAGACCAGGTGCCTGTCTATAGCCTGTTTACTCCAGAGGATATCCCCAATTACGCCACCCATGATCCCAAGAACTGCCCCATGTGCGCAGCCGGCAGAAAAATTGATGCCCTGTCCAATAGCTACGGATTTTCTTTGGTATAACAAACCAATCCTGTTTCCCTGCGGCCCGTCCAATAGACGGGCCGTTTTTATGCGTAAAACAGAATGAATATTCATTTTATTCCACTAAAAAATGAATAATATTCAAAATAAGCAAAAATAGATGGAAAGAACTGAAAATTTTGTGGATAATAATACGAACCAGGGCTTGCAATTCTGGCCGAAGAGTGATAGACTGACAGCACTGAACCAAGGGCGGCAGGAACCGCGGTTCCTCCGGGACGGTGTGCTGGACTGCGGCTCTGGATACATATGGAGGAATTGGATCATGTCTGAGATTAAAAAAGTCGTGCTGGCCTACTCTGGCGGCCTGGATACATCTATCATCATTCCCTGGCTGAAGGAGAACTACAATAATCCCGAGATCATCGCCGTCTCCGGCGATGTGGGTCAGGGCACCGAGCTGGACGGCCTGGAGGAGAAGGCCATCAAGACCGGAGCCTCCAAGCTGTATGTGGAGGACCTGACGGACGAGATGGTGGATGAGGTTATCATCCCCTCTATGATGATGGGCGCCAAGTACGAGGACTACCTGCTGGGCACCGCCTTTGCCCGTCCCATCATTGCCAAGCGGCTGGTGGAGATTGCCAAGCAGGAGGGAGCCGACGCCATCTGCCACGGCTGCACCGGCAAGGGCAATGACCAGGTCCGTTTTGAGCTGGCCATCAAGCGCTTTGCCCCTGAGATGAAGATCATCGCTCCCTGGCGGGAGTGGGACATCAAGGGCCGTGACGAGGAGATCGACTACGCCGAGGCCCACAACGTCCCCCTGAAGATCAGCCGGGAGACCAACTACTCCAAGGACAAGAACCTGTGGCACCTGTCCCACGAGGGCCTGGACCTGGAGGACCCGGCCAACGAGCCCCAGTATGATAAGCCCGGCTTTTTGGAGATGGGCGTGTCTCCGGCCATGGCCCCCGACAAGGCCACCTATGTGACCCTGGACTTTGAGAAGGGCTGGCCCGTGGCCATCGACGGGGAGAAGATGAAGGCCAGCGACATCATCCGCAAGCTCAATAAGCTGGGCGGGGAGAACGGCATCGGTCTGCTGGACATCGTGGAGAACCGTCTGGTGGGCATGAAGGACCGGGGCGTGTACGAGACTCCGGGCGGCACCATCCTCTACCGGGCCCATGAGGTGCTGGAGATGATCACCATCGACAAGGATACCAAGCACATGAAGAGCAAGCTGGCGGTGGACTTTGCCGACCTGGTGTACAACGGCAAGTGGTTCACCCCCCTGCGGGAGGCCCTTCAGGCCTTCGCCGTGGACACCCAGAAGCACGTCACCGGACAGGTGAAGCTGAAGCTCTACAAGGGCAACATCATCACCTCCTCCGTCACCTCTCCTGAGACCCTGTACTCCGAGAATCTGGTCACCTTTGAGGAGAGCGACTACAACCAGGATGATGCCACCGGCTTCATCAACCTCTGGGGCCTGCCCGACACCGTTCAGGCGCTGCGGGAGCAGGGAAAGCTGAAATAAGATTGAATACAAAATCAACGGGCGGCCTCTGGCCGCCCGTTGCGGAATAGGAGCGGATCATATGAAGCTATGGGCAGGACGGTTCCAGAAGGAGACCGATACCCTGGTAAATGACTTCAACTCCTCCATCGGCTTTGATGCCCGGCTGTACCGGCAGGACATCGCCGGTTCCATTGCCCACGCCCAGATGCTGGGCAAGCAGGGGATCATCGAGGAGCACGAGGCGGAGAAGATCGTGGAGGGCCTGAAGGCCATTCTGGCGGATATTGAGGACGACAAGGTGGAGTTCTCCCTGGACAACGAGGACATCCACATGAATATCGAGGCGCTGCTCACCCAGCGCATCGGGGACGCGGGCAAGCGCCTGCACACCGGCCGCAGCCGAAATGACCAGGTGGCGGTGGATACCCGTCTGTACGTCAAGCAGGAGATCCCCACCATCATCAAGGCCATTTTGAACCTGGAAGAGGTGCTGGTGAAGAAGGCTAAGGACAACCTGGACACGGTGATGCCGGGCTATACCCACCTGCAGCGGGCCCAGCCCACCACCTTTGCCCACTACATGATGGCCTACGCCAACATGTTCAAGCGGGACGTTACCCGTCTGGAGGACTGTTTGCAGCGGCTGGACGAGTGCCCTCTGGGCGCCGGCGCCCTGGCCACCTCCACCTACCCCCTGGACCGCTTCGCCACCGCCCAGGCCCTGGGCTTTGCCAAGCCCACCGACAACTCCATGGACTCCGTCTCCGACCGGGACTATGCCATCGAGTTGCTGTCCGATCTGTCCATCTTGATGATGCACCTCTCTCGCTTCTCTGAGGAGATCGTGCTGTGGTGCTCCTGGGAGTTTAAGTATGTGGACCTGGACGATGCCTACTCCACTGGTTCCTCCATCATGCCCCAGAAGAAGAACCCCGACGTGGCCGAGCTGGTCCGGGGCAAGACGGGCCGGGTGTATGGCTCCCTGGTCACTCTGCTGACCATGATGAAGTCCCTCCCCCTGGCCTACAACAAGGACATGCAGGAGGACAAGGAGGCCCTGTTCGACGCGGTGGACACCGTGGAGCTGTGCCTGCCGGTGTTTGCCGCCATGGTGGACACCCTGACGGTGCGGCCCAAGAACATGGCCAAGGCGGCCGCCGGCGGCTTCATCAACGCCACCGACTGCGCCGACTACCTGACCAAGAAGGGCCTGCCCTTCCGGGAGGCCTACATGATCGTAGGCCGTCTGGTCAACCTGTGCATCAAGACGGGGGACACCCTGGATACCCTCACACTGAAGGACTTTAGGGCCATCTCCTCCCTCTTTGACGAGGATGTGTATGACGCCCTGGCCCTGAAGACCTGCGTTAACGAGCGGAAGGTATACGGCGGTCCCTCCAAGGACTCTGTCCAGACCCAGATTAAATTGATCGAGGAGTTTGTAGACGGACATCGGGTATAATTTCCCCAAACGGTCCGGCAGCAAACGGAAGAAAGACGGCCGTCCCGCCCAGGGACGGCCCAACCATAATTTTTAGAGAGCAGGAGGACACTATGAACAAACCGAAGGTATATATCGACGGCAAGGAAGGCACCACCGGCCTGCAGATTTACGAGCGCCTGGGCTCCCGGGATGATATCGAGCTGCTGCTCATCGACGAGGATAAGCGCAAGGATACCCAGGAGCGAAAGAAGTTCCTGAATGCCGCCGATCTGGTCTTCCTGTGCCTGCCCGACGCGGCGGCCATTGAGGCCGTGTCCCTCATTGACAATGACCACACCCGGGTCATTGACGCCTCCACCGCCCACCGTACGACAGATGGATGGGTGTACGGCTTTGCCGAGCTGCTGCCCGGCCAGCGCCAGCGCATTCAGACGGCAGCCCGGGTGGCTAACCCCGGCTGCCATGCCACCGGCTTTTTGGCTGGTGCGGCGCCCCTGTCCCAGCTTGGGGTGCTGCCCAAGGACTACCCCATCACCTGCTTCTCTCTCACCGGCTATTCTGGCGGAGGCAAGAAGATGATCGCGGAGTTTGAGGACCCTAGCCGCAGCGTCCTGCTGGACTCCCCCAATATCTACGCCACCGGCCTGAAGCATAAGCACCTGCCTGAGATGCAGAAGCTGGCCGGGCTGACCCAGCCCCCCCTCTTCGCCCCCATCCTGGGCGACGTGTATAAGGGCATGGCCACTTCCATCCTGCTGCAAAACGGGATGCTCAACGGCACTCCCACCGCCCAGGACATCTACGACATGCTCTGTTCCTACTATGACGGCCAGAAGATGGTAAAGGTGGCTCCCTTCGGCGGGAGCACTCCCCGGTTGGCCACCAACGCCCTGGCGGGGAAGGACTATCTGGAGCTCACCGTCAGCGGCCACGAGGGTCAGACCATGATCACTGCCCAGTTTGACAACCTGGGCAAGGGGGCCTCTGGAGCTGCGGTGCAGAATATGAATATCATGCTGGGCTTTGACGAGACCACCGGTCTCAGCCTGTAAGAGCCCGAAACAATAAGAGGAGTGGAAACCATGAAGCTGCAAGAGATTTCCGGCGGCGTATGTGCCGCCCAGGGCTTTCAGGCTGCCGGCATCCACTGCGGCGTCAAGGCCAGCAGCAGCCCGGATAAAAACGATCTGGCCCTGATTTTGTCCGAGAAGGAGTGTACCGCCGCCGGTGTGTACACCCTCAACCGGGTAAAGGCCGCACCCATCTATGTCACCATGGACCACCTGGAAAACGGGGTGGTGTGGGGCATCGTAGCCAACAGCGGCAACGCCAACGCCTGCTGCCCCCTGAGCCATGAGAACGCCCTGGCCATGTGCCAGGCCGCTGCCGACGCCACCGGTCGGGAGGCGGGGGACTTTGCCGTAGCCTCCACCGGAGTCATTGGCCAGACCATCAACATCTCTGCCATCCAGGCCGGAATGCCCAAGGTAGCCGCCGCCCTGTCCAAGGACGGCTCCGACGCCGCGGCCAAGGCCATTATGACCACCGATACCGCTAAAAAGGAGATCGCCGTCTCCTTTACCCTGGGCGGGAAGGAGGTCAAAATCGGGGCCATCGCCAAGGGCTCCGGCATGATCCATCCCAACATGGGCACCATGCTGGCCTTCCTTACCACCGACTGCGCCATCACCCAGGAGATGCTCTCCGATGCCCTCCATGAGGTGGTGTCCAAAACCTTCAACCGGGTCACCGTGGACGGAGACACCTCTACCAACGATACCTGTTTGCTGCTGGCCAACGGCATGGCGGGCAACCCCCTGGTGGAGTGGAAGGACGAGGACTACGAGACCTTCAAGGCCGCTCTGGACCATGTCTGCCGCTATCTGGCCCGGGCCATCGCCGGGGACGGCGAGGGTGCCACCCGTCTGGTCACCTGCAAGGTGACCGGAGCCCGCAGCGAGGAGAGCGCCGAGCGCCTGAGCAAGGCGGTGGTGGGCTCCGCCCTAGTGAAGGCGGCCATGTTCGGCGCCGACGCCAACTGGGGCCGTGTGCTGTGCGCCATGGGCTACTCCAAGGCCCCCTTCCGCCCTGAGCATGTGGATGTGTCCTTCTGCTCCAAGGCGGGGGAGATCCTAGTGTGCAAGCAGGGGGACGGCCTGGACTTCGACGAGGAGAAGGCCAAGGAGATCCTCAGCCAGGAGGAAGTGATCATCGCGGTGGACCTGCATGAGGGAGACGAGAGCGCCGAGTGCTGGGGCTGCGATTTGACCTATGACTATGTAAAAATCAACGGAGACTACCGCACCTGATCCCCAAGGAAAAAATTACGACCAGGAGGAAATGGATATGTCTTTTAATGAAGTCGATCGGGCCCACGTGCTGGCAGAGGCCCTGCCCTACATCCAGAAGTATTCCGGGAAAACCGTAGTGGTGAAGTACGGCGGCAACGCCATGATTTCTGAGGAGCTGCGCCACGCCGTCATTTCCGATATCGTGCTGCTCAGCCTGGTAGGTATCCGGGTGGTGGTGGCCCACGGGGGCGGCCCGGAGATCAGCGAGATGCTCAAGAAGATTGGCAAGGAATCCAAGTTTGTGGACGGTCTGCGCTACACCGACGAGGAGACCATGGATGTGGTGCAGCAGATCCTCTGCGGCCGGGTGAACAAGGACCTGGTGGCCACCATCAACCGCACCGGTGGCCGGGCCATCGGCCTGAGTGGCATGGACGGCGGCCTGTTTAAGGCGGTGAAGCTGGACGAGAAGTACGGCCAGGTGGGCGAAATCACCCAGACTGACCCCACGGTGGTCACCGATGCGTTGAACATGGGTTATATTCCCGTGGTCTCCTCGGTGGCCCAGGGCGTGGATGAGCCGGTCTCCTACAACATTAACGCCGACACCGCTGCCGCCAAGCTGGCCACTGCCCTGAAGGCGGAAAAGCTCATCCTTCTCACCGATGTGCGCGGCCTACTCCGGGACCCCAAGGACGAGTCCACCCTCATCTCTGAACTACAGCTCTCCTCCGTCCCTGCCCTGATCCGGGAGGGGGTCATCACCGGTGGTATGATCCCCAAGATCGATTGCTGTGTGGAGTCGGTGCGCTCCGGCGTCAAGTCGGCCACTATTCTGGACGGCCGGGTGGCCCACTCCATCCTCATCGAGCTGCTGTCCGACGCGGGTATCGGCACCATGCTGGTGGGCTGAAGGACCACTTCCATTTCGTAGAGAAGAGAGGAAAGGCATATGAACTATGAAGAATTGAAGGCCCTGGACGAGCAATATGTGATGCAGTGCTACGGCCGTTTCCCCGTGGGCATCGACCACGGCAAGGGTGCTACGGTGTGGGATGGGGAGGGAAAGGAGTATATTGACTTCACCTCCGGTATCGGGGTATGTTCCCTGGGCTATGCCGACGAGGGCTGGGTCCAGGCGGTGTCCGACCAGGCCGCCAAGCTGGGCCACATCTCCAACCTCTTTTATTCCCAGCCCTATGCCCAGGTGGCCCAGAAGCTGTGCACCCGGACGGGAATGTCCAACGTGATGTTTGCCAACTCCGGTGCCGAGGCCAACGAGGCCATGATCAAGCTGGCCCGTAAGTATTCCTACGACAAGTACGGCAAGGGCCGGGGCACTATTATCACCCTCCACAACTCCTTCCATGGCCGTACCATCACCACCCTGGCGGCTACCGGCCAGGATAAGTTCCATGACTACTTCTTCCCCTTCACCGAGGGGTTCCGCTATGCTGACGCCAACGATCTGGACAGCGTGGAGGCGGTGGCGGGCCACGACGTGTGCGGCGTGATGTTTGAGCTCATCCAGGGTGAGGGCGGTGTGCTGCCTCTGGACCAGGAGTTTGTAACAAAGGTAGCTGAGCTGTGCGCCAAGCGGGACTGGCTGCTCCTCATCGACGAGGTCCAGACCGGTGTGGGCCGTACCGGCTCCCTGTTTGCCTTCCAGCAGTACGGCATCCAGCCCGACGTGGTGTCCTTTGCCAAGGGCATTGCCGGCGGTCTGCCCTTCGGTGGGGTCATGGCCAACGAGAAGTGCCGCAACGTCTTCACGGCCGGCACCCATGGCACCACCTTTGGCGGCAACCCCATCGCCGCCGCCGCGGCCAACTATGTGCTGGACACCATTGACGACGCCTTCCTGGCCCAGGTTCAGGAGAAGGGGGAGTACCTCCGCTCCCAGATCGAGGCCATGGACCTGCCCTGCCTGGGTGCCACCCGGGGCATGGGTATGATGATCGGTATCGAGGTCAAGGGAGACAAGACCAACAAGGAGTTGGCCACCAAGCTCATTGAAAGCGGACTGCTCATCCTCACCGCCGGCCCCGGCCTGCGTCTGTTGCCTCCTCTGGTGGCGACCAAGGAGGAGATGGACAAGGGTCTGGCCATTTTGAAGAATACCCTTGGCTGAGAAGTAAACAGTCCGGCGTGTAAGGAAGTGTATAGGAAATGACAAAAGACCTGTTGAAACTGCTGGACCTGACGGGGGAGGACATCGACAAGATCCTCAATACCGCCGACCAGCTGAAGTATAACCAGAAGCACGGGATTCCCCACGACTACCTGAAGGGCAAGACCCTGGCGATGATTTTCGAGAAAAACTCCACCCGGACCCGGGTATCCTTCGAGACCGGAATGTTCCAGTTGGGAGGCCACGCCCTGTTCCTGTCCGGGAAGGAGAGTCAGATCGGACGGGGAGAGCCGGTGGAGGACACCGCCCGGGTGCTGGAGCGCTACTGTGACGGTATCATGATCCGCACCTTCGCGCAGAAGGAGGTGGAGGAGCTGGCCAAGTACGCCCGCATCCCCATCATCAATGGTCTAACCGACTTCTGCCACCCCTGCCAGGTGCTGGCTGATCTGATGACCATCCGGGAGCACAAGGCCATTTTGAAGGGACTGAAGCTGTGCTACATCGGTGACGGCAACAACATGGCCAACTCCCTCATCGTGGGCGGCCTGAAGTGCGGCATGGAGGTGTCGGTGGCCTGCCCCGAGGGGTATGATCCCGATCCCCAGGTACTGGAATTTGCCAAGAGCGATCCCAACTTCCGGTTCTCTCTGGTCCGCACGCCTCAAGAGGCGGCGGTGGGGGCCGACGCGGTGTTCACCGACGTGTGGGCCTCCATGGGCCAGGAGGAGGAGCGTGCCGTGCGGGCCAAGGCCTTCGAGGGCTATCAGGTCAACGAGGAGCTCATGGCCCTCACCAACCCCGGATGTATGGTGCAGCACTGCCTGCCTGCCCACCGGGGGGAGGAGATCACCGCTGAGGTTTTCGAGGCCCATGCCCAGGAGATCTTTGACGAGGCGGAGAACCGTCTCCATGCCCAGAAAGCAGTCATGTACCTGCTGATGAAGGGAAACAAGGAATAAGAAACAAAAACCGGCCGGACTTGGAGCTCCAAGTCCGGCCGGTTTTCATCTTGCTCTCACAGAGCCTCCAGGTCCTGAATCAGGGCTTGTAGGTCCTCATCCCGGGTGGACCAGCTGGTGCAGAAGCGCACTGCGGTGTGGTCTGGATCGGGCTTAGACCAAAAACTCCAGGAATATTTCTCACCTAAAGTGGGGAGCACTCGGTCAGGAAGAATGGGAAAGAGCAGATTGGATTGGGTAGGGACTAGAAGAGGACAGCCCTTGGCCTGGAAGGCGTTAGACAGAAGTTTTGCCTGCTCCACGGCCTGGCGCCCGATTTCTTTATACAGACCATCCTCCAGCAGCATTTCAAACTGTACCCCCAGCAGCCATCCCTTGGCCAGCATCCCGCCCCTCTGTTTGATCAGGGAGCGGAAGCCGGGCTTGAGGGCGTCCAGGGTAATGACAACCGCCTCGCCAAAGAGGGTGCCTGCCTTAGTGCCTCCCAGGTAAAAGACGTCACACAGTCGGGCAAGATCTGGAAGGGTGAGGTCGGAGGCGGCCAGGCCGTAGACCAGCCGGGCCCCATCCAGAAAGAGGGTCAGGCCCCACCGGCGGGTTACGGTGTGGATGGACTCCAGCTCCGCTTTTGTATATACTGTTCCCAACTCAGTGGGGTGGGAGAGGTAGACCATGGCGGGCTGGACGGTGTGTTCAGCAGTGGGGTCCTCCTGGTAGGACCGGCAGGCCTCTTCGATCTGTCCGGCGGTCAGTTTGCCGTCAGAGGAGGGGATGGGGAGGACTTTGTGACCGGTGGACTCAATGGCCCCGCTCTCATGGACGTTGATGTGGCCGGTCTGGGCGCAGAGCACGCCCTGCCAGGGGCGTAGAGCGGCGGCGATCACCGTGGTGTTGGTCTGGGTCCCGCCCACCAAAAAGTGGACGTCGGCGTCCGGGGCCTGGCATAGCTCCCGGAGCAGAGCCCGGGCCCGGTCACAGTGGGGATCCAGACCGTAGCCGGGATTTTCCTCCAGATTCCATGCCGCCAGCCGCTGCAAGATTTTGGGGTGGGTTCCGGTGGCATAGTCGCATTCCAAACGGATCATGGGTTCTCCTCCAATCATAGGGTAATGCGGATGGAATCCGCAGCAATGAAAAAGGGGCCCGCGGCAAATGCAGTGCCGCGGGCCCTACCTGTTTGTTTAGCGCAGAACGGCGCCGCACTCCTGTTCCAGGGTCTCCAGGATGGACTTGACATCCTGGTCGGCCTCCTCACTGGTGAGGGAGCGGTCGTCCGCCCGGAGTACCAGGTTGAAGGCCACGCTCTTCTTGCCCTCGGGGACTCCCTTGCCCCGGTAGATATCGAAGAGGGCGCAGTTCTTCAGCAGCCCCTTGGCCCCCTTGCGGATGGCCTTTTCCAGCTGGCCCACGGTGACAGCCTCGTCGCACACCACGGCAATGTCCCGGGTGACAGCGGGGAACTTGGGCAGGGGGACGTACTCGGGATCGGGGCCCTTGGAGCACAGAAGTTCGTTGAGCTCCAGCTCCGCACAGTAGAACTGGGCGTCTACCCCGTAGTTCTGTGCCACCAGGGGATGGATCTGGCCGATCACGCCGATGCGGCGTTCCCCGGCGTACACGTCGGCGCAGCGGCCGGGGTGGTAGGAGGGGTTGACCTGAGAGGGAACTTCGAAGGAGATGTCGGAAATCCGCAGGTCCTTCAACACGGCCTCCACACAGCCCTTCAGGGTGTAGAAGTCCATGTCATCCCCGTAGGCGCCCATGGAGAGAATCTTGTTTTCTACAGCCAAACCGTCCTTGCCGCCGGGCAGATAGATGCGGCCCACCTCGTAGAGACGGACATTCTGGTTGCGGAAGTTGTAGTTCCGGGTCAGAATTTCCAGCATGGAGGGCAGGACCGTGGTGCGCATGATGGAGGTGTCCTCACCCAGGGGGTTGAGGATTTTAAAGGACTCCCGCCGGGGATCGTTCTCCGGCCAGCGGATCTTGTCGTAGCAGGTGGGGGAGATGAAGGAGTAGGTGATGATCTCATCATAGCCCATGGTACGGCACATGGCACCGATCTGCCGCTCCAGCTGCTCCTCCTGGGAGTAACCGCCCAGGGTGGTCTGGCCACGCATAAGGGTGGTGGGGATCTTGTTGTAGCCGTAGAACCGGGCCACCTCTTCCGCCAGGTCGGCAATGCCTACCACGTCAGCCCGCCAAGAGGGGATGACCACAGGGGCAGGGCCGTTGGGGAAACTCTTATCCTGGGTGACGATGTCCACCCGCTCCAGATACTGGTACTGGTCCACCGCCGGGATGTCGGTGCCCAGCAGGGCATTGATCCGGTCGGGATCCATGGTGATGGTACGGGGCTGGGGCACGTAGTTGAGGATATCAATGGTGCCGGGCAGCACCTCGCCGGCCCCCAGCAGCTCCACCAGTTCACAGGCCCGGTCCACCGCGGGGAGGGTGTTCAGGGGGTCCAGGCCCTTCTCGAACTTGGCAGAGGCCTCAGTCCGCATACCCAGAGCCAGAGCGCCCTTGCGGATGCAGGTGCCGTCAAAGCAGGCGGACTCAAAGACCACGTCCACCGTGTCGGAGACAATCTCACTGTTCAGTCCGCCCATGATGCCGGCCAGGCCCACGGCCCGGTGCTCGTCGGCAATGACCAGATGGTTGGCGGTGAGCTTGCGCACCTGGCCGTCCAGGGTGGTGAGCTCCTCGCCCTCCTCCGCCCGGCGGACGATGATCTTGCCGCCCTTCACGTAGCGGTAGTCGAAGGCGTGCATGGGCTGGCCATACTCCAGCATAACGTAGTTGGTGATGTCCACAATGTTGTTAATGGGTCGCACCCCCATGGCACGCAGCCGCTCCCGCATCCACTTGGGAGAGGGGGCGATCTTCACATTGCGCACCATCCGGGCGGTGTACCGAGGACACAGGTCGGCGGCGGGGGTCTCCACATCCAGCAGCTCCATCAGGTTGCCCTCGCCCTCCGCCTTCACCTGGGGCTGGTGGAGCGTCAGAGGCACGTTGAAGGTAGCGGCAGCCTCCCGGGCCAGGCCGATGACGGACAGGCAGTCGGGACGGTTGGGGGTGATCTCAAACTCTACCACGTGGTCATCCGCACCAATGATGGGCTTGATGTCGTCGCCGGGCTTGCATTCCTCGTGGAGGATGAAAATGCCGTCGGGGATGCAGTGGGGGAACTCGGCCTGCTGGGCGTGGAGGTCCTCCAGGGTGCAGATGTGGCTCTTTTTGGTGTCTAGGGCCACCAGATCTCCGGCGTGGAGGTTGGGGCAGACGGTGGACACAGAGACAGAGCCGCTGTCTACCTCGCAGGCGGCGGTGTAGCCGCCCTGTCCATTGGCGGTAACGGCGGTGATGCGGGCGCATACCACGCTGCCGAAAATCTTGTAGCCGGGCTGAATGTCGGCGGGGATGGAGGGCTTGTCCTTGTCCAGGGGGTGATAGTCCCCCAGAATGGCGGCGGGGGTGATGACGGCGTAGGGGAAGTCCCGCTCATCCAGGCCCAGCTCGTACAGGCCGCACATCATGCCGTTGGAGACCACGCCCCGCAGCTTGCCCTTTTCGATCTTTTTGCCGCCGGGGAGGGTGGACTTGTGGAGGGCCACGGGGACCAGGTCATCGGGGTGGATGTTCCAGGCGCCGGTGACGATCTGAATGGGTTCCGCCTGGCCCACGTCCAGCTGGCACACCCACATGTGGTCGGAGTCGGGGTGGCGCTCCATGGACAGGATGCGGCCTACCACTACGTTGGAAATCTCCGCTCCCAGGTCATAGGTGACCTCTACCTTGGAGCCGGAGAGGGTCATGGCCTCGGCAAATTCCTTGTCTCCCGCATCCACGGTGACAAACTCGCCCAGCCATTTACGAGATAAATTCATATCGAAAACTCCTTCATATTGGAATCACGGAAGGGGACGGTCCCCATTCCGGCAGAATCAAAGATTGACGGGAGCTTAGAACTGCTCCAGGAAGCGCACGTCGTTTTCGAAGATCAGCCGCAGGTCGGCGATCTTGAACCGGCGCATGGCGGTACGCTCCAGGCCGATGCCGAAGGCCCAGCCGGAATACTCGTTGGGGTCGATGCCGCTCATCTCCAGCACCCGGGGATGGATCATTCCGGCGCCCAGCAGCTCGATCCAGCCCTCACCCTTACAGGTGGGGCAGCCCACGCCGCCGCACTTGTGGCACTGCACGTCCATCTCGCAGGAGGGCTCGGTGAAGGGGAAGTGGTGGGGACGGAAGCGGGTCTTGGTGCCCTGGCCGTAGAGCTTCTCCACTACGGTGTTCAGAGTACCCTTCAGGTCGGCCATGGTGACGTTCTTGTCGATGACCATACCCTCCACCTGGTGGAACATGGGGGAGTGGGTGGCGTCCACCTCGTCCTTGCGGTAAACACGGCCGGGGGCAATGATGCGGATGGGCAGGGGCATGGTCTCCATGGCCCGGACCTGCATGGGGCTGGTCTGGGAGCGGAGCATGACCCGGCTGTCCTCGTCGAAGTAGAAGGTGTCCGACCAATCCCGGGAGGGGTGGCCCTCCTCGGCGTTGAGCTTGTCAAAGTTGTAGGAGGCCAGTTCCACCTCAGGGCCGTCCAGAACGGTGAAGCCCATGCCGATGAAGATCTCCTTGATCTCATCCAGAGCAATATACATGGGGTGGCGGTGTCCGGTCTTCACCGGCTTGCCGGGGACGGTGATGTCCAGGGTCTCGGCCTTGAGCCGGTCCCCCAGGGCCTTGGCCTCCAGCTGCTTGCCCTGCTCCTCCAGGGCCTGCTCCAGGGCGGCACGGACCTCGTTGGCCAGCTGTCCCATGGCGGGGCGCTCCTCGGCGGAGAGCTTGCCCATCTGCTTGAGCACGGCGGTCAGTTCGCCCTTTTTGCCCAGATACTGTACCCGCAGGGCGTCCAGGGCCGCGGAATCCGGGGCCTGGGCAAAGGCCGCCAGGGCCTCGGAGCGGATCTTGGCTAACTGTTCTTTCATGATAAAAACTCCTTTTAAAAGTTGGATTTTTTATTCCAGCGTCTCCGGGTGTTCCACATAGGAGCGCACCACGGTTCCGCATCGGCGGCAGATCAGGTGGATGAGGGTTTGACCACCAATCCGCAATATGCCCTTCATCGGGTAAACCTGGCCGTAGCCGGTCTGCTTGTACCGCTTCAAGTCGTCGCTGCCGCAATGGGGGCAACGGTCCTGCTGTTCTTCCATGAGAAACCTCCTTTTCAGGGACAAAGAAAAAAGCCCTCCGTCCCACAAATCTGGGACGAAAGGCAACCCTTCCGCGGTACCACCCGGATTCGCGCCCACAGGCAGGCGCGCACTCGTGTACTCCGATAACGGCGGAGAAACCCGTCCCCCTCTCGGGGGCCGCTCCCGGGCGAACCAAGCGCGCGATGCTCCAAGGCGGCTTTCAGCCGGTGACCGCCTCTCTCTGATGAGCCGTAGGGCGCTATTTTCCCGTTCTTCACATTTGGCTACCGTTATTTATAGCACAGATCGGGACGCTTTGCAAGAGGAAAAGCGTCCGGATCTGGGGAAATGGAGACAAACGAGCAAAATCAGGGCTGGCTTCGGCACAAAAAGTCGGGGGCGCGGTCCAATTCAAAGGCGGCAGGCTGGTTGGTCTTGGACAGGTGGTGCAGGTCGATATACTGTACCCGCTGGTTTTCGTAGCTGGTCCAGTAAAAGCGCAGGGATTCTGCACACATCACGCTGGTGTACACGGTGTAGTCGTAGGGGCTGACCCCCTGATCCAGATCTGTGATGTGCCCCTGATGGGTGACCCGGACCATGCCCAGGGGGAAGGCGGCACTCTGGAGGAGGTGGAAGAGATTGGCCACGCCCGAAGCCTCGTCTGTGCCCTTTACCCCCAGCTTTTTCAAAAAGGCCAGACGGACAAAGCGGGAGGGGGAGCTCCAGTCTCCGGGCAGGCCCTGGGCGCCGCTGCCGGAGAAGCACTGGGACAGGGTCTCGCTGCCCATATCCAGCTCGGCGTAGTCCAGGTCCCGGATGCCGGCGTAGTTGAGCAGGTTGAGGCGGTGCCAGGAGTAGCCGGGGCTGTTGGTCATCACGCCCAGGGAACGGCGGTAGATGTGCAGGCCGTCCTGGTCGGGCTCGATGATCATCGTCTCCCCGGTGCGGTCGGAAAAGGCCCAGTGGAGGGGCGGGACTGTACCCATAAAGGGGAGGGCCACCAGGGTGGTCTCCTCCTCCAGCATGGCCGCGGCCTCGTCTACCGTGGCGCATTGAGACAGCAGATGGTAGACCAGAAAGGGGGGCTGGAGAGGGACAGTGCCGGGACGGGGCACCTCGGGGTAGCAGGCAAATTCCCGGTAGTAGAGCTGTCCGCCCATCAGGCCCATCTCATTTATGCCCTCATAGAGAATGGGAGAGGAGGGGATGAGCAGTCCCATTCCGCCGCAGGCGTAGGAGGAGGTGCGGCGGTGCTCCGGCTGGGCGTTGTGCTCCATGGGGGAGCCGCAGGTATAGTACTCGGTGTTTTGGGGGAGATAGATGACCTGGCTGCCCTGGGCTAGGCGGCTGAAATCATAGTTGCGGCCCAGCAGGTGCTTGTGGTCCTGGGTCTCCCAGCTCAGAGCGCTGCAACCGGCGTGGAAGGGGTTGAGGTTAGAAGGGGGTGCATTCATAAAATAATGGCTCCTTTCCCGTTTGAGATGGTGGGGGAGAAAACATTGAACCTGCGAAAGAGGGCACTCGTTTTCGCTGGGCAGGAAGATAGCATGCCTCAAACAAAGACAGCTCATGCGTTTCTGTTGTAGAGGGACGCAACGGGAAACCACTCTGTTTCTATTACCATACCATGACTGATTTGAAATGTCCATGAGAGGATACAGCGATAAAAAAGAAAGTAAACATTGAAAAAGGGCTGTGTTATGTATAGTTTGTTGCTCAAAAATGAAAACGGACAATCCCTGATGTGCAAAGAAAGAATGTAGGGAAGAATGGCTTGACATTCCAAAGAAAAACCCGGATAATGTCGTTATGCGAATCAAAAGGGAGAGTAGGGAGCCTCATTCTCATTAGAAGAACGTACCACCGCCCCCGTGAAGCGCAGGACAACACCAAAAGCCGCAGGGATAGAAAGGAGCACCATGAAACGGAAAACGGAGTTACTTCAAATATTAACAAGTATTATGTTAATTATAGCGCTGGGGGGCACAAAGGCATATGCAGCCGAGGTGGAGGGTACCTTTCGGGATGTGCCAGTTGGCTCTTGGTTTGAAGAAGCGGTTGCCTATGTATGGGAAAACGGTCTCATGAGCGGGACTGGGGAGGACACCTTTTCCCCAGATATGGCCATGACACGGGGGATGCTGGTGACGGTGCTGTATCGGGCAGCGGGCTCCCCTAGCTGGGAAGAGACCGGGGAAGAGACCTTTTTGGATGTGCAGCCCGATGCATGGTACCGGGATGGTGTGTACTGGGCGCGGGCAGAGGGAATTGCAGATGGCTACAGCCAGACTCAGTTCGGACCCAATGATCTGGTGACCCGGGAGCAGTTGGTCACAATGCTGTGGCGCTTTGCCGGAAGCGAACAGGCCGGCGGGGAATTGGAATTTAACGATCAGGATATGATTTCCTCCTGGGCGGTTCAGGCAGTCAGATGGGCCGGGGACAATGGACTGGTCAGCGGCAAGCTGGGGAATTTTTTTGATCCGCAAGGACAGGCTACTCGGGCGGAGACAGCGGTTATCCTGACCCGGTATTGTCAGTGGGCCGCAGCGGAGGATCCGGAGTCCGGCCTGGAAGAGGAAGAGGAGCCGGAGGAGGAAGAACAGGAAGAACAGGAGGAGCAGCCCTCCAATCCTCTTGCCCATAACCCCTATGACCCGGAGGCCTTTGTGGTTGAAAACGGGTTTTTGACCTACCAGGGGGATGCGGCCAGCCATATCGGGGTGGATGTATCTGCCCACCAGGGGGAGATTGACTGGGAAAGGGTAGCGGCTTCCGGTGTGGAGTTTGCCATGATCCGGGTGGGCTACCGGGGCTATACCGCGGGCAATATTTATCAGGACGCATATTTTGAAGCAAACATCAACGGGGCGTTGGATGCGGGGCTACAGGTGGGAATTTATTTCTTTTCCCAGGCCACTACGGTGTCAGAGGCCCGGGAAGAGGCCCTTCAAACTCTGGAGTGGATCGAGGACTATGACATTACATACCCGGTTGTCTTTGACTGGGAGCGAGTCGATTCCGACTCCTCCCGGACCAAGGATACTACGGGAACTGTGGTGACAGCTTGTGCCAAGGCGTTTTGTACCGTTGTGGAGGAGGCGGCTTACACTCCCATGACCTATGGCAGTCCCTCTAAGGTGGGAAAGGACCTGCATCTGTCAGAGCTAACGGATTATGCCTTCTGGCTGGCCCACTATACCACCGGCTGGCAGCCCACCTCATTCCAATACTTTTTCAATATGTGGCAGTACAGCAGCAATGGGTCTGTGGATGGCATTGATGGCCGGGTGGATTTAAATCTCTGCCTGACCAATTGGCCCAATTCATAAGTACATTGTAAAACAAAAAACGAGCCAGGGAGCAGCGCTCCCTGGCTCATATTTTATTTGAGAGGTCTGATGTCCCGGTCTTATTCTGCCAGCCGGGCCACACCGCTGCGGCGGGCGGCCTGGGCCACCGCCTGAGAGACGGCGTCCTTGATTCTGGGATCAAAGGGGGCGGGCAGGATATAGGTGGGACTGAGTTCGTCCGGGGAGACCAGGTCGGCCAGTGCCTGGGCGGCAGCCAGCTTCATCTCGTCGTTGATATCCCGGGCCCGCACATCCAAGGCACCCCGGAAGATGCCGGGGAAGGCCAGCACGTTGTTGATCTGGTTGGGATAATCGCTGCGGCCGGTGGCCACCACCGCCGCTCCGGCGGCCAATGCCTCATCGGGGAAAATTTCCGGTGTAGGATTGGCACAGGCAAAGACGATGGGGTCTTTTGCCATGCGGCTCACCATCTCCTGGGTGAGGGTCCCCGGCCCGGACACACCGATGAAAATATCGGCTCCCTCCAAAACCTGGGCCAAGGTGCCTGTTTTCTGGTGGGGATTTGTAATGCGGGCCATCTCCTCCTTGGCCGGGGTCAGACCAGGTGTCCCCGCGCAGATGGCGCCCTTCCGGTCGCAGAGGATGACCTCCCGCAGCCCGGTGGAGAGCAACAGCTTAACAATGGCGCTGCCCGCCGCCCCCGCGCCTGCCACCACTGCCGAGCAGTCCTCCAGGCGCTTGTGGACGCATTTCAGGGCGTTGAGCAGACCGGCCAGCGTGACCACGGCGGTGCCGTGCTGGTCGTCGTGGAAAATGGGGATGTCGCAGCACTCCTTCAGCCGCCGCTCGATCTCAAAGCAGCGGGGAGCGGAGATATCCTCCAGATTGACGCCGCCAAAGCTGCCGGCCAGCAGGCGAACCGTCTCCACGATGGCGTCCGGGTCCTTGCTGCGAATGCACAGGGGGATGGCATCTACATCGCCAAAGGCCTTGAACAGCACACATTTGCCCTCCATTACCCTGATAGAGAATTACATCTCCGGGCTGTGTGGTGATGGAGGCATCACTTCTGGTCAGCGTGGTGCCCAGAGGTCCGACCTTTTCAAAGCCACCGTAGTCCTCCATCTCAATGGTCACCGGCCCTTGGGCGAGCAGCTGTTGGAACTCCTGGGCAGAAGGATTGTCCTCAAAAGTGGCCAGCAGTTCATATTCACCTACAGTGATTTTCAGCATAGGTTCCTCCGGAGTGGATGTATTACCCTCTGTCAGGTGGCCGTTTTCCGGCTGGGAGACAGACGACTGGGGCTGGGGAGAGGTGGGGACGTCGGAAGTCTCGCCGGTACCGCAGGCGGAGAGCCCCAGGGCGGCGAGAAGCAGATAGAGTATTCTGGTCATCGCAGCTCTCCTTTTGTGTCTGTGTTACTTAAATTGTTCTTGAAAAAACTGCTGGATTTTGTCGAAGGGGATGATTTCTTTCCGGTCATAGAGATCGGTGTGGACCGCGCCGGGAATGATCAGCAGTTCTTTGTTGCCGGCGTAGGGGCTGCCTGCCACCATGTGCGCAAAGGCATCCCGGCTGAAGTAGCAGGAGTGGGCCTTTTCCCCGTGGATCATCAGCACAGCACTGCGGATCTCATTGCTGTAGTGCAGAATGGGCATGTTGAGAAAGGACAGGGAGGAGGTCGTGTTCCAGCCCTCGTTGGAGTTGAGGGAGCGCTCGGTGTAGCCACGCTGTGTTTTGTAGTAGTCATAGTAGTCCTTCACAAAAAACGGCGCATCCTCCGGCAGGGGATCTACCACACCGCCTGCCCGGGCATAGGTACCGGACTGGTAATCTACCGTCCGCTGGGCGTTCAGCGCCTGCTTGGTCTCATACCGGGCGTCAGCGCTGTCGGCGGAATCGAAGTAGCCCTTGGCATTTACCCGGGTCATATCATACATGGTGGAGGTCACCGTCGCCTTGATTCGGGTGTCCATTGCGGCGGCGTTGAGGGCCATGCCGCCCCAGCCGCAGATGCCCAGGATGCCGATTTGCTCTGGATTTGCCACGCCACAGGTGGAGAGATAGTCTACCGCGGCGGAAAAATCCTCGGTGTTGATGTCCGGAGAGGCCACATTTCGCACCTGGCCTCCGCTCTCACCAAGAAAGGAGGGGTCAAAGGCCAGGGCGGCAAAGCCCCGGCTGGCTAGCTCCTCTGCGTAGAGCCCAGCGCATTGTTCCTTTACGGCACCAAAGGGACCGGCCACTGCCACGGCAGGCAGAGGCTGGGCGGCGTCTTTGGGCAGGTACAGATCCCCCGCCAGCTCGATGCCGTAGCGGTTGTGGAAGCGTACCGACTTACGCTGCACGGCGTCCCGCAGGGGGAAGGAATACCCATTGTATTTGGAATGCATATACCCAATCCTCCTTAAACATGTTTGCCCATCTGATAGGCCTGTGTTAACGCAGAATGTCCCTGGATTTCTCCCACGGAGGTCACCCCTCCGGCAAAAACGGTTCCAGCCAGGCGGGCCCGCTCAAAACAGTCGATCCAGCCCTGCAGGCCGGTGACCGCCCCCTGTACGGTGTGCTTCTCATTTTCCGCCGCCGCGGCCAGCAGGTAAATGTCCCGGAACTGATAATCAGCGGAGAACAAAGGGTTGGAGCGGTCCAGCATGGTTTTCATCTGGCCGCACATCCCATAGTAATAGATAGGGGTGGCCCAGACAATTACATCGGCGGACAGCATGGTCTGGACAATGGTGTTTGCGTCGTCCTGGATCACACAGTGCTGGGTGCTCTGACAGGTGAGGCATCCCCGGCAAAAGCCGATGGTTTTCTCGTACAAGCTAACTTTTTCCACCTGGTTTCCTGCCTCTTGGGCACCGCGGATAAATTGGTCCGCTAGGGCGTCGGAGTTGCCACCTTTCCGGGGACTGGTGGAGATCACCAAAACTTTTTTGCTCATGATTGTTCCTCCTCAATGGTTCGTATGACAGTGGCAGGTACCCCGCCTACAATGGTGCGTTCCGGCACATTCTTGGTTACCACTGCCCCGGCCGCTATAATGGCCCCATCGCCGATGGTCACTCCGGGCAGGACGGTGGCGTTAGAGCCGATCCAGACGTCTTTGCCAATGTGGATGGGGGCGGGGATCATACTGCTGCGCTCACTTGGTGATTTGGCATGATTTAGGGTAGCCAGCACCACATTGTGGCCGATGAGGGTGCCGTCTCCAATGTAAATGCCGCCCTGGTCCTGGAACTTGCAGCCCATATTGATAAAGACCCGTTTCCCAATGTGAATGTTCTTTCCGCAGTCAGTATAAAAGGGAGGGAATAGGGCGAAGCTGTCGTCCACCGGTTTGCCGATTAGCTGGGAAAAGAGGGAACGCAGCTGTTCCGGCTCATGATAGCTGCCGTTGATCTCAGCGGTAAGGCGCAGGGCCTCCTGACTGACCGTGTGCATAAACAAGTGGACCGGACTGCCTCCCAGCACGGTTTCCCCACCGTTCAGATGTTCTAAAAATCCTTCTAAATCCATGTTGTACTCCTGCTGTCAAATTGTTTTCTTCATTTTATCACCCCAAAAATTAGATAACAAATACCTATATAGAATAGTTTATTATGCTTGAAAACTATAGTTACTTTGTGCTATGATCGAGGTGTTACGGAGGTGAGAGCAATGGAGCTGCGCGTGCTGCAATATTTCCTGGCGGTAGCCCGGGAGCAGAATATCTCGGCGGCGGCTCACTCCCTGCACCTCACCCAGCCCACGCTCTCCCGGCAGCTGCGGGAGCTGGAGGAGGAGCTGGGGAAGCAGCTGATGATTCGGGGCAGCCGGAAAGTGACCCTTACTGAGGACGGCATGCTGCTGCGCAGACGGGCAGAGGAGATTTTAGAGCTGGTGGACCGGACGGAACAAGAGGTGATGCGTTCAGACGATGCCGTCAGCGGGGACATTTACATTGGGACCGGTGAGACGGATGGGGTACGGCAGATCGTTCGGGCGGCCAACCGGCTTCAGCAGCGCTACCCCGGTATCCATTTTCATATTGTCAGCGGGGACGCGGTGGATGTGTGCGAGCGCTTGGATAAGGGTTTGTTGGATTTTGGTGTTCTGCTGGGAGACATTGATAAAACCAAGTATCACTATGTGGAACTGCCGATGAAAGACACCTGGGGCGTACTGATGCGGCGGGACAGCCCTTTAGCCCAGCAGGATTCGGTCACTCCCCAGGACCTGTGGGACAAGCCGTTGATTCTCTCGCGGCAGGTGGATAACAAGAGTGGATTGTACCGCTGGTTGCGGCGGGAGCCATCAGAGCTTCACACAGTGGCCACCTATAATCTGATCTATAATGCGTCTTTGATGGTGGACGAGGGGATGGGCTACGCCTTTACTCTGGACAAGCTGGTGAACACCACCGGCAGTGAATTGTGCTTCCGTCCGCTTCGACCGGAATTTAAGCTGGGAATGTACCTGGTATGGAAAAAGTCTCAGCTATTTTCCCGGGCGGCGGAGCTGCTGTTGGAGTGTCTACAGGAGCATCTGGCGCTGTACCATGAGGAGAAGGTACAGCAGGTTCTATAACAAAAAGCCGGAGGCCACAATGGCCTCCGGCTTTCAAGTTCTTCTTAGAGGAAAAGCTCTCCTTCTTTTCGGTCGGAACAGACTTTTTTCAGGGCTAGCTCAGCAGCTGTTAACATCACAGAGCTAACTTTTCGGGCCGACTGGGGACAGATGGATACACAGCGCATGCAGGAGATACAGGTCTCCTTGTCCGTTTGTCTGGGATCAGCCAAGTCAATGGCCTGTACGGGGCACTTCTGAGCACACAGACCGCAGCTGGTGCAGTCTTTGGTGGGCTTGGGCACCATACCTACGCCGCCGTACTTTTTATAGGGACGGTTGCCTGGAATATTGGGCTTCGTTTCATCTCCAGCAGCCAGCTTTTCCTGGATTTTTTGGGCGAAGGTTTGCAGCTGCTTCTCATCCTCCACGTCAGGGCGGCCAGCCGCATACCGCCGGATGATGGAATGCTCAGCCAGAGCGGCCACTGCGGCGATAACATGAAATCCGGCCAGAACAGCGGTGTCCTCTAGCTCGGCCAAGGTATCCTCATAGGCCCGGTTGCCGTATACACATACCAGGATAGCCCGAGCGCCCTTGCCGTTCATGGTGCCCAGACGCTGTATGGCCGGGGCTGGAACTCGGCCGCCATAAGAGGGAACGGCAATCACTGCTATATCCTCCGGGGTAAATGCAAGGGAAGAGAATTGAAATCTGCTGTCTGTCAGGTCTATGGCAGTGCATTCGCCACCCAGTCCCTCAACCAATCGATCTGCTGCCCTCTGGGTGCCGCCAGTGGGGCTGAAGGTAATTTTGTAAAGGTTCATTTCATGGTGCCTCCTCACAAAGCTGGGAATTTTCTTGCCGCAATATGTTCGGACCAGTTATTCAGTGGATGATCGTGCAGGCTTCCCTGTTCCAAATTTTATCACACAAAACACACAGATGGCAATGCGAGGAAAAAATATCAATAACTGCTGAATAAGACGGCCATTCCATAACAGAGAATGGGGCGAAAAGTTCTTGCTCGTTCAGTATCGAAGCTCTGCTCCAAAATCTTGACGCTATGGAGCGACAGGTATAAAATAGAGAAAAATACAAGGAGGGATATCCCGTGGAAGAAGTGTATCAATTTTTGAAAACCTGTAAAACCTATTACCTGGCCACCATGGATGGAGATCAGCCCCGGGTGCGCCCCTTCGGAACCATCGATTGCTATAAAGGACAGCTCACCATCCAGACTGGCCGGAAAAAGGACGTAGCACAGCAAATGCTTGCAAATCCTAAGGTAGAGGTCTGTGCCTTTGATGGACAGCACTGGCTGCGGGTGACGGCCAAGGCCGTGGAGGTCCCCGAAGTGGAGGCCCAGGAGCACATGTTGAATGACTATCCCAATCTCCGGGCCACCTATACACCTGGAGATGGCAACACCATGATTTTTGCTCTGACCCAGGCCACTGCTACATTTTCCTCCTTCACGGAGCCCAGCCGCACCATCACGTTTTGAGTTTTGAATCCCAACGAAACGGCATTGTGAAGAGCAGTGCCGTTTTCCATATGGGTCTGAATTGTTTCGTGAATTTTTAATATTTCGTTCAGGAGGTGTCCCCCATGCCCCTTTCCATCGTAAAAAATGACATTACTACGATGAAAGTAGATGCCATCGTCAATGCTGCCAACGAGAGTTTGCTTGGAGGCGGAGGTGTGGATGGCGCCATCCACCGCGCTGCCGGGCCGGATTTGCTGAAGGAGTGCCGCACCTTGGGCGGCTGCAGAACCGGACAGGCCAAGATAACAAAGGGGTATCGCCTGCCTGCCAAGTTCGTGATCCACACCGTCGGTCCCATCTGGCGGGGTGGCAGCCATGGGGAGCGGGACCTGCTGGTTTCCGCTTATCGCTCCTCCTTGGAAGTGGCCTTGGCCAACGGGTGTGAGACAGTGGCCTTTCCGCTGATTTCCGCCGGGGCGTATGGCTACCCCAAGGACCAGGCCATGAAGGTGGCGACGGACACCATCGAAGAGTTTCTCCGCTCCCATGATATGATAGTCTACCTGGTCCTCTTTGATCGGACACCGCATATCATTGGAGAGAAGCCCGGAAACAGACATTGAGAAAATACCTGTTACTTGCAGGCGGCCAAAGAAGGAAAAAATCCCCCTGTGCTGTTGTTACTTTTCAACGCAGCATAGGGGGATTTTATTGTGAAAAAGATTTGATGGAGCTGGCATGTATCCTGGGGATGTCACAACTGCCCCTTCCAGACCCGGGCTAACATATCTTTGAGGACCAGCAGGGCGTCGGTGTTATTGTAGCCATAATCCACCCGAAGCTGGGTGAGCATTTCCTGTAGGGCAGGGGCATAGTCGCTGATCCGAACCGTTTTGTGGTAGGAGGCCAGCACCGGATACTTCTTGCTCCACACCTTGTTCCAGTCGATTCGGGCCTGAGCCTCATCACTGACGCTTTCGATCATCTGCTGGGCCTGCTGCTCATCAAAGTCGTACTCAATCAGTTCGTCCAGGGTCATGTGGTAGAGCATCGCCAGCCCCTTGGACTGACGAATGTCTGGCAGTGTCTCGTTGGTCTCCCATTTGGAGATGGTTTGGCGGCTGACTCCCAGCTTTTCGGCCACACTTTCCTGAGATAGGCCGCTTTTTTTGCGGGCGTGGTATAGGCTGCTTCCCAAACTCATGACTAGTTCCTCCTGATTGGCAAATTTCTGTAGGTCAGTATACCGCCTGGGTTGGGAAAAATCTACCAAGGAAAGCAGTCACTTTCGCCCGTTTTCCGGACAATTCCTCCGGGGACGGACTGCATTGCGGAAAAGAATGTAAAGGGTTGGCCTTGGAGCGGGGGGAGTCAGGGGTGTGGATCAGGGGCAGTTGCCGCTCCACCATTTAATGTTTCGGCTATCCGGTCCAGCCCCATCCCAAGTCCTTCAAAGCCTGCGCATCGGCAGGGACGGGTATTGACGGCGTGGTCCAGCAGAGGCTGGACCTGGCTGGATGGGTCCATGCACAGATCCAGTGCCAGCACATCCTCCCATGCCCGATTGAGAAAGGCCACTTCCCGGCGGCCGTGGGTGCGGGTCAGTTCCATGTCCCCTGCCTGCCGGAGATAGCCTTCCACTTGTTCCGAGGCAAACCCGGCAGAGGTGAGGCTCGCCCAGAGCCCCTCCCGGAACAGCCCGGGGAGATCAGTCCATTGGAGGGGCGACACATCGTAGCGGACGAAGGTGTAACGGCTGTGGCAGTGGACGGCCAGCAGACTTTTGCGCCCATGCAGGTCAATCACATGAAGGTCCCAGCAGAAACGCCGGTCTGGCTGCGTGCCATAGGCCGGTGTTTTCATCTTTTGGAATCGCTGCAGGGGAAAGGTCAGTCCCAGTTCCATCACTTCACCTCGTGGGGGATGGTGACTTTCTCCACTTGGAGTGTCCCTTCTGTGATCTCTGCCATCATCATGGTAATCTCCTGGTGAAACCGTCTGGGACCGCAGGAGCCAGGGTTGAGCCAAAGAATGCCGCCTTTTTCCTCCTGCACGTACCTGTGGGAGTGGCCGAAGACTACTACCTTTACGCCAGTAAGGTCTACGGGCAGCTCCTTTTTGTTATGGACCATGGCAAAGGTTACGCCCTCCAGGGTGAAGGTAAGGTGATGGGGAATTGCCTCCGCCCACTCCTTATCGTTGTTGCCCCGGACAATGTAGAGGGGGGCATATTGCTTCAGCTCCTCCACAATAGCCGGGCGGTTGATGTCACCGCCGTGGAGAATAGCGTCGGCAGTTTTAAGATATTCCACAACCTCCGGACGAAGAAGGCCGTGGGTGTCAGAGAGAATGGCAAGTTTCATGGAGTACCTCCCGTTACAGTCGGATTCTGCCATAAAGAGTCGTTTTTCAGATGCAATGGTTTCGGTTTTCCAGTTCCCGGTAAAATGTACGGGCCTTTTCCAGATCTCGCGGATTTGGGTGTCCCTTGGCAATGCCTCCCACCAGCCGGAAGGGGCCGAAGGTGTCATAACCCTTGCAGGAGAACTCCCCCAACACGGGACAGCCCTTTGCTTGTGCAATCTCTTCCATTGCCTTTGCGCCACCTCCTTTTGCTCCTCCATAGGTATAGACAAAAAACACCGGTTTTCCCTGTGGCAGGTGTTGCTGGGCAAAATGGAGAACTCCATTGTGAAATTTTCCATAATAGATGCCGGAGGCGAAGCCAATGCAGTCATAGTCCCCCAGACGCACGGCCTGGGAGGCGGTCACGTCAATTAGATCAATATCGCCCGTATCATTCATGGACTGTAAAACTTTCCGGGTGTTCCCGTGGTGACGGGAGTAATAGCAGATGTCTCGAATCATAGCTGTGTCTCCTTTGAAAGCAGAAAAGCCGCCCTTTTGGGCGGCTTTTCTTAGAAAATGGCGCAGCGGGAGGGATTCGAACCCTCGTGGGATTGCTCCCAAACTGATTTCGAGTCAGCCCCGTTATGACCACTTCGATACCGCTGCATATGAAATGAGGTACTCTTGTAAGTCTATAGCCGAGTCGGCGTAGAAAACTCGAATACAAACAAAACAAAAACGGGCGATGAAACGAGATTAAGCATACCAGAGAACGGGACAGAAATCAAGGGTTAAAAAATTTTTTTCCTGAAAATGGTGCGCCCGAAGGGGCTTCGGACGCAGCAAAAAGAAAGCGGGCAAAAAAGTGTGGAGAAAATTAGTTTTCATATGGCAGTCCAGATAAATACCGCCGAGCCAAATCAAAGGCGTGGTGAGCAGTTTGAGTGCGCAGCCGGGCACGGACGGGGCGATTCCCCAAGTTAAGTGCGCGCACATAGCTGCCCTTGGGGGTCGCAATGGCCACAAACATGGTGCCGACTTCGTTTCCGCGGTCATCACGGTCCGGCCCGGCTACTCCAGTGGAAGAGAGCGCGATGTCACACTGGAGTAGCTTGCGGGCTCCCTCGGCCATCGCTTGGGCGACGGGAGCGGAAACTGCTCCGAACTGATCCAGCAGTTCTTGGGGGACACCAAGCACACGGGCTTTAACTTCGTTTGTGTAGGATACGACCCCACCCCGGAAGACCTGAGAAGAGCCGGGAACATCGGTGAGCCGCTTGGCCATTAGGCCGCCGGTGCAGCTTTCTGCCACGCCGAGGGTAAGGCCTTGGTCTTTCAGAAGCTGTTCCACTACCTCCTCTAGAGAAGAGACATCAACTCCATAAATTTTGGAGCCAAACAGAGCCTTGAGCTGGGTCACGGTGGGCTGAAGGAGGGCTTGAGCCTCCTCATCAGTGGGGGCTTTTGCCGTGACGCGCAGTTCGCACTCCCCTTCCTTGGCGTAGGGGGCCAGGGTGGGGTTGGACATTGCATTCATTTGGTCCCGCAGCTGAGCCTCCATAGAGGACTCGCCAATGCCAAACAGCTTCAGTGTGTGGGAAGCGATAACCCCTTCCGACAGGCTTTGTAGATAGGGAACAGCCCGGTAGCGGAACATGGGACGGCACTCACTGGGGGGCCCGGGTAGCATGATGACATGCACGCCGTCGGCAAAGAACGCGCAGCCAGGTGCGGAGCCCCAGTCGTTGGACAGCACCGTGCAGCCCTCTGGAAGCATGGCTTGCTGGAGATTGTTCTCGGTCATGGGACGTCCAGTGCGGGTGAAGTAGCTCTTTATGCGCTGAGCGGACGGTTCGTCATAGACTAATTTTTTGCCAAAAGCCTCGGCCAGGACATTTTTCGTCAAATCGTCGCAAGTGGGCCCAAGACCTCCAGTGGTAATAATGATATCGGCCCGGCCTTTGGCGATCTCCACGGCCTGTTTGGCACGCTGGGGGTTGTCGCCTACCACAGTGTGGTAATAGACGTTCAGACCGAGTTCACTAAGTCCCTGGGAGAGCATTTGAGCATCGGTGTTTGCGATGTTTCCCAGAAGCAGTTCGGTTCCCACGGACAGAATTTCCACTGTATGGGACATGAGAGAGGACCTCCTGATATCGTTGTTGGTGTTGTACTGACCTGCCGGGATCAAGGCTGGTAGGTCAGTACGGCTGTTTGACTAGGTGTTTGTGAAGTCAGCTCCATGGTGTTGGAGGAGTACCGAACCACATCGCCTCGCAGCGAAAGAAAATCATCCACTGTGGTCAGTACATCATAACCAAAGGAGGAACTGCGGTAATGCATGGGGATGACAACTCTGGGATGGAGGGTCTGGATCAGCGCCTGAGCCTGCTGGGTGTCAATGGTATAGTACCCGCCTACCGGGATGAGAAGGGCGTCCAGGTTTTGAAGGCGGTCTAACTGTTCCGGGGTGGGCAGGCAGCCCAAATCGCCCAAATGGGCCACACGCATCCCCTCGGCAGAGAGAATGTGGATCCGGTTGGGGCCGCGAAGGGCACCTTGCTGGTCGTCATGAAAGGTAGAGAGGGTCTCCACCTGGGCCTCAAAGGATTGGCCGGTGAGGGAAACAACCTGTCGAGCTGCGTGATCTTTGTGGTCATGGCTGCAAAAAACAGCGTCTGCGGTGAGGGTGAGAGGAGAGAGTCCGGGGACTGAGCCGTCCAAATAAGGGTCCAGTACAGCGGAGCCCTGGTTGGTGGTGATGGTAAAGCAGGAATGTCCATTCCAAGTGAGTTTCATAGGGACGCTCCTTTCTAATAGGAAATAAAAGGGACGTTTTTTGGTGATTGTGCATATTATACCATGCAGAAGAAGGAAAAGGAAGACAACAACCGTTAGATTTTTGCCACGAAGGATAAGAAACACCGAAGAAGAGAGGGGAAAAACAAGAAAGAGGTCTGAAAAAATAAAACTAAATAGACACTTGGGAGAAGGAAAAACCAATTAAGCTGGTTGCAATGCCAAAAGATAGTAAATTAAACGGGAACTAGATGTTAGAAGTGACGAAAAAACAGACCTCAGGTGATTGAAATGGGCTGAATCTTGATTTTTTTGCAATTTTTCGACCATTTTACAGTTGAAATTCTTCTGAAATTGGAATACAATGATAGCCGCGCGAATAAGGAGGGCCAAAGGTGCTGAATATTGTATTGGTAGAGCCGGAGATCCCGATGAATACCGGCAACATTGCCCGAACCTGTGCGGCGACCCGCAGCCGGCTGCATCTGGTCAAGCCGTTGGGCTTTGATATCAGCGATAAGGCGGTCAAGCGGGCTGGGCTTGATTATTGGCCGATGGTGGATTTAAAGGTGTACGAGAATCTGGACCACTTCTTTTCGGTCAATCCCAACCCGGATCTGTGGCTTGCCACCACGAAAGCCCCGCGGGACTACAGTCAGGCGGAGTTTCGTCCGGACTGCTGGCTGATGTTCGGCAAGGAGACGGCGGGATTACCGGAATGGCTGCGCCAGGCCCATCGCGAAAGATGCATTCGAATCCCCATGCGGCCGGATGCCAGAAGCTTGAATTTGGCCAATTCGGTGGCGATTCTTGCTTATGAAGCTCTGCGCCAGCAAGGCTTCCCCGAGCTGTCAGGGGTAGGAGAGATGGGGGACGAGCCCTGAAGCAGCAAATGAAACTGCATTCCCTTTCCACATGCAACTGAAGAAAGGAGTCTATAGCAATGAATTACAACAAGAAGACCGTCAAGGATATGGATGTCAAGGGCAAGAAGGTGCTACTGCGCTGCGACTTCAACGTGCCCATGGCGAAGGATGGCAGCGGAGTCATCACCGATGATAAGCGCATTCGTGCCGCACTGCCCACGATTCAGTATCTGCTGGATCAGGGAGCTGCGGTGATTGCCTGCTCTCACATGGGTAAGCCCAAGGGCGAGGTGAAGCCGGAGCTGTCTCTCAAGCCGGTGGCGGTTCGTTTGGCCCAGTTGCTGGGCAAGGAGGTCATTATGGCCGAGGATGTGGTGGGACCTGACGCCCAAGCGAAGGCTGCCGCCCTTCAGCCCGGCCAGATCATGCTGCTGGAGAACACCCGCTTTGAGAAGGGGGAGACCAAGAACGATCCCGAGCTGGCCAAGGCCATGGCTTCCATGGCCGACCTGTATGTGTCTGACGCCTTCGGCGCGGTGCACCGTGCCCATGCCTCTACGGCTGGCGTAGCCGATTATCTGCCCGCTGTGTCCGGCTTCCTGATTCAGAAGGAGCTGGAGGTCATCGGCGGTGCTCTGGCCAACCCCAAGCGTCCTCTGGTGGCTATTTTGGGCGGCTCCAAGGTGTCCTCCAAGATCGGCGTGATCAACAACCTGCTGGAGATTGCCGACACCATCATCATCGGCGGCGGCATGGCCTATACCTTCTCCGCCGCTCAGGGTGGCAAGGTGGGCGACAGCCTGCTGGAGGCCGACTGGGAGGAGTACGCCAACGATATGGTGAAGAAGGCCCAGGAGAAGGGGGTAAAGCTGTTGCTCCCGGTGGATACCGTCTGCGCAGATGCCTTTGCTCCTGATGCCAAGAGCCAGGTGGTCGCCGCCGGAGAGATTCCCGACGGCTGGCAGGGCCTGGATATCGGTCCGGCCACCATCAAGCTGTACTGTGATGCTGTGGCAGATGCTGGCACCGTGATTTGGAACGGCCCCATGGGCGTGTTTGAGTTCCCCGCCTTTGCCAAGGGCACCGAGGCGGTGGCTGAGGCCCTGAGCAAGACCAGCGCCATCACCATCATCGGCGGCGGCGACAGCGCAGCTGCGGTGCAGCAGCTGGGCTATGCCGATAAGATGACCCATATCTCCACTGGTGGCGGCGCCTCTCTGGAGTTTATGGAAGGCAAGGAGCTACCTGGTGTGGCTTGCCTGCTGGATAAATAATCGATCGCACAAATCCCTTTCTCATCTGGAAAGATGGGAGCGCAACGGATCCATGTATTATAAATAATTTAGGGAGAGATCACCAAATGAACCGTCGTTACCGTAAAACCATCATCGCTGGAAACTGGAAGATGAACAACACCCTCACTCAGACCAAGGCCTTTGCTGAGGAGATCAAGCCCATCATGCCCAAGGGCAAGTGGTGCAGCGTGGTGCTGTGTGTGCCCGCCACCAATATCCAGGCTGCTGTCCGGCTGTTTAAGGATTGCCACATCGCCATTGGCGCGGAGACCTGCCACTATGAGGACCACGGCGCTTACACCGGTGAGATCACTGCGGAGATGATCAAGGATGCCGGAGCCAAGTATGTGATCATCGGCCATTCCGAGCGCCGCCAGTATTACAATGAGACCGACTTTACCGTCAACAAGAAGGTCCATGCCGCCATTAACGCCGGTCTGATCCCCATCATCTGCGTGGGCGAGAGCTTGGAGCAGCGGGAGCTGGGGGTGACCATGGAGCTGATTGCCTACCAGGTCAAGTGCGCTCTGGCCAATGTGCCTGCGGAGAAGATGCGCCATGTGGTCATCGCCTATGAGCCCCTGTGGGCCATCGGCACCGGCAAGACCGCTACTGCTGAGCAGGCCGGCGAGGTTTGCCAGGGCATCCGCACCGTGATCCGTAAGCTCTACGGTGCTCATGTGGCCCGTTCCGTCACCATCCAGTACGGCGGTTCTATGAATGCCAAGAACGCCGCCGAGCTGCTGGCTCAGCCTGACGTGGACGGTGGCCTGATCGGTGGCGCCAGCTTGAAGCCCGCTGACTTTGTGCAGATCATCAACGCTGCCAACCAGGAGTAAGAAGCGCGCAGGCGTATCAGTCAGACATTCAAATTTTGTGTATGTAAGAAAGGTTTCTTATGAAAACACCTACCACATTGATTATTATGGATGGCTTTGGCCTGGAGGGGCCCTCTAAGGGCAACGCAGTGGCCAATACGCCCACGCCCAACCTGGATAAAATCTTTGCCGACTGCCCTGGATGCCGGCTGTCCGCCTCCGGACTGGATGTGGGCCTGCCGGAGGGCCAGATGGGCAACAGCGAGGTGGGACACACCAATATCGGTGCCGGCCGGGTGGTGTTCCAGGACCTGCCCCATATCAGCCGGGATATCGACACCGGGGCCTTTTTCCAGAACAGCGCCTATCTAGACGCCATGTCCAACTGCCGGGAGTGGGGCAGCGCCCTGCACCTGATGGGCCTGCTGTCGGATGGCGGCGTCCACAGCCATATCACCCACCTGTTTGCCCTGCTGAAAATGGCCCAGGACCAGGGAATCAAAAAGGTCTACGTCCACTGCTTCTTGGACGGCCGTGATGTGCCCCCCTCCTCTGGCAAGCACTTTGTGGAGCAGCTCCAGGCTAAGATGCAGCAGCTGGGCATCGGACAGATCGCCACCGTCATGGGCCGGTACTACGCCATGGACCGGGATAAGCGTTGGGACCGGGTCCAGCGAGCCTACGACGCCATTGTCTGCGGCCAGGCCCCCTATGAGGCCGACGCGGCCCAGGCGGTTCAGAAGTCCTACGACGCCGGAGTCACAGACGAGTTCATGGAGCCGGTGGTCTGCCTGAAGGACGTTCAGGTGCAGGACAACGACTCGGTGATTTTCTTCAACTTCCGTCCCGACCGGGCCCGGGAGATCACCCGCTGCCTGGTGGACGAGGACATGAAGGACATCCAGCGCAAGACGGGCTTTGTGCCGGTGTTCTTCGTGTGCACCACCGAATATGATGCCACCATGCCCAATGTCACGGTTGCCTATCCCCGTCAGAAGCTGGAGAACATCTTTGGCGAGTATATCTCCAAGCTGGGGCTCACCCAGCTGCGCATTGCGGAGACGGAGAAGTACGCCCATGTGACCTTCTTCTTCAACGGCGGCGTGGAGCAGGTCTTCCCCGGGGAGGACCGGTGCCTCATCGCCTCCCCCAAGGTAGCTACCTATGACCTGCAGCCGGAGATGTCTGCCTATCAGGTTACTGAGGAGGCGGTCAAGCGAATCCTCAGCGGTGCTTATGATGTGATTATCCTGAACTTTGCCAACTGTGACATGGTAGGCCATACCGGTGTGTATGAGGCGGCCTGTAAGGCCGTGGCCACGGTGGACGAGTGTGTGGGCAAGGTGGTGGAGGCCACCTCCAAGATGGGTGGCATCAGTCTGATCACCGCCGACCACGGCAACGCCGAGCACATGGTGGACGCCGATGGGGAGCCCTTTACCGCCCATACCACCAATCTGGTTCCCTTCTATATCGTGGGTGCCAGCGTGAAGCTGCGGGATGGCCGCCTGGCGGACATCGCTCCCACCATGCTGGACCTGATGGGTCTGGAGAAGCCCGCCGAGATGGACGGGGAGACTCTGATCCTCAACTAAATGCCGCGTTCTGGCGCAATGGGGCCTCAGGCCCCTCTGCGCGGACCATATTGTCCCTGCGGCGGGAGGCGTCCTGCCGCCACAAATGAAAGGAGATTGATTCCTATGAAGCAGATGATCGAGATTGTTGACGTCGTGGGCCGTGAAATTCTGGACAGCCGCGGCAATCCTACCGTAGAGGTAGAGGTTTACCTGGAAGACGGCACCATGGGTCGTGCCGCTGTTCCCTCCGGCGCTTCCACCGGCATCTATGAGGCCTGTGAGCTGCGGGACGGCGACAAGAGCCGCTATATGGGCAAGGGCGTAGAGAACGCTGTGAAGAACGTGAACACCGAGATCGCTGAGGCCCTCATCGGCACCAACGTTCTGGACCAGGTGGCCATCGACAAGATGCTCATTGATCTGGACGGCACCCCCAACAAGAGCCGTCTGGGCGCCAACGCCATTCTGGGTGCCTCCCTGGCCTGCGCCAAGGCTGCTGCTGAGTCCCTGGGCACCTCTCTGTACAACTATATCGGCGGTGTGAACGCCAAGCAGTTGCCCGTTCCCATGATGAACATCCTCAACGGCGGCGCTCATGCCACCAACAACGTGGAGATTCAGGAGTTCATGATCATGCCTGTCTCCGCTCCCTCCTTCCGTGAGGCTCTGCGCCGCTGCGCCGAGGTCTTCCACACCCTGAAGACCGTCCTGAAGGAGAATGGCACCCCCGCTGCCGGCGTGGGCGATGAGGGCGGCTACGCTCCCAACCTGAAGAAGGACGAGGACGCCCTGAAGGTCATCGTGGCTGCCATCGAGAAAGCTGGCTACAAGCCCGGCGAGGACTTCAAGATCGCCATCGATGCCGCTTCTTCCGAGTGGTGGGACGAGGAGCAGAAGTGCTATATCCAGCCCAAGTCCGGCAAGAAGCTGACCCAGCAGCAGCTGGTGAATATGTGGAAGAAGTTCGCCGACACCTACCCCATCATCTCCCTGGAGGACGGCATGGCCGAGACCGACTGGGAAGGCTGGGCTATGCTGACCAAGGCCATCGGCGACCGCGTCCAGCTGGTGGGCGATGACCTGTTTGTCACCAACGTGGAGCGTCTGGCCACTGGCATTGAGAAGAAGGTGGGCAACGCCATTTTGATCAAGGTCAACCAGATCGGCACCCTGACCGAGACCCTGGACGCCATCCAGATGGCCAACCGGGCCGGCTACACCGCCATCGTGTCCCACCGCTCCGGCGAGACCGAGGACGCCACCATCGCCGACATCGCTGTGGCTCTGAACGCTGGCCAGATCAAGACCGGTGCTCCCAGCCGGACTGACCGCGTGGCCAAGTACAACCAGCTGCTCCGCATCGAGGAGGAGCTGGGCGACATCGCCGAGTACCCCGGCATGAAGGCCTTCTTCAACCTGAAGTAAGAAGTTCCGTTTTTACCACAAAGCGGGCCGCTCTTTTACAAAGAGCGGCCCACTTTTGTTGGTATAACAACATACACGGGAAAAAACCTGTGGTATACTGGGCCCATAAACCAAGAGAAAGGCGGGAAGAATATGATTCGCAGAATCATTGAAATCGATCAGGAGAAATGTGATGGCTGTGGTCTGTGTGCCCAGGCCTGCCATGAGGGGGCCATTGGGATGGTGGATGGGAAGGCCAGGCTCCTCCGGGACGACTACTGTGACGGCCTGGGGGATTGTCTGCCCGCCTGTCCCACCGGGGCAATTACCTTTGTAGAACGGGAGGCGGCGGCCTATGACCAGGCGGCGGTCCTGACCAATCAGCAAAAAAAGGGGGCCGAGGCTGCTCCCTGCTGCCCGGGCAGCCAGGCCAGACAGCTGCGGCAGGAGCCTGTCTCCACACCGGTCCAGGCCCCCGTTTCTTCCCAACTGCGGCAGTGGCCGGTACAAATGAAGCTGGTCCCCCTCCAAGCCCCCTATTTTAAGGGAGCCCATCTGCTGGTGGCGGCGGATTGCTCCGCCTATGCCTACGGCAACTTCCACCAGGAATTTATGGCAGGCAAGGTGACACTGATTGGCTGTCCCAAGCTGGATGGGGTAGATTACAGCGAAAAGCTCACTGAGATTTTGCGGCAGAATGAGATTAAGAGCCTGACGGTGGTGCGCATGGAGGTGCCCTGCTGCGGCGGGCTGGAGCATGCAGCGGTCACGGCCCTGAAGAGTAGTGGGAAGTTCATTCCCTGGCGGGTAGTCACCCTGTCCTCCGATGGGCGTGTGCTGGAGGGATGAAAAAAACCGGACTGTCATTGGACAGTCCGGTTATTCTTTTCCGACAGTGCGTCTGTGTGGGGGGAAAGATCCGCTTCTTCCGAGGTCAGCTTTTCCACCAGAGCCCATTCCACCCGGCGGTCGCACAGCTCTTCCACCCGAATCCGCAGCCCAAGGGCCTCTACAACGGGGCGGCTGCCATCCTCTGGAATGACGGGTAGCTGGGAGAATACCAAGCCGCCCAGAGTGTCATAGTCCAACTCCTCATCCTCCGGCAGCTCAATGCCCACCGTAGCGGCCAGCTCCTCCAAATCAGCGGAGCCGGACACCCGCCACTTGTTGTCCTCCAGAGCAATGATGTCCTGCTCCTCCTGGGGATCAAATTCATCGTAAATGTTGCCCACCAGTTCCTCCAGCAGGTCTTCCAGAGTGACCAGGCCACTGGTGCCGCCGTATTCGTCCACCACCAGGGCCATGTGGATCTTTTTTCCCTGCATGTCTCGGAAGAGAACATCGGCGGGGACAGTCTCCGGGACAAAATAGGCCGGACGAAGTAGTTCCTTGATGGGACGGGGATTGGGTAGGCGGAAATTAAGTAGATACTCTCTGGTGGATAAAATTCCAATTACATCGTCTACGTCGTCCTGATACACCGGGAAGCGGGACAGGCCCGACTGACGAATGGTCTCCACAATGGCGTCGTCTTCCTCATCCACAGCCAGGGTGACCATATCGGTGCGGTGAACCATGACATCCCGGGCGGTCATGGTGTCAAATTCAAATACGTTTTCAATCAGCTCCTTCTCGTTGCTCTGAATGGTGCCCGACTCCTCGCCCTCTTCCACCATTGCCATGATGTTGTCCTCCGACACCCGGTCTCTGCGGTGGAGCAGCTGGAGCAGTGGACGGCGCAGAAGCAGAACTATGTTACACAGCAGGCTGATACCGAACAGTATGGGCCATAAATGGTCCCCAGACACGGAAATTCCCCCTTAGTATTTCTGAGCGTTTCATAACACTAATACAGTATGCATCATAGCATAAAACTCCCTGATGTGCAAGGGGCCGCAGGGAGAGGGGGAGGGAAACGGGTGAGTGGAGAAGCGTGGAAAGGGCCGCTTTTTTGCTTTTGGTTTGCGGAAGGGGAAAAAGACAGGTGCAAATTGAAAGGGGATATGCTATAATGACTCCGTCTGAAATGAAGGGGCGTGGCGGCGCCTAACAGGGGAGAGACAAAGTGTGAGGCAGCTGATGGAGCGGGAGCAAATGCACACCCATGTTCAGGAGGGCTTAATCTTTCTGAAATGGGTTCTTTATGCCTGTAGTATCGGATTACTGGTGGGGGCGGTGGCCATTGCCTTTCACTATGGTATTGATTGGGCGGCTGAGCTGCGGGGGGAATATCCCCGAGTGGTGTGGCTGCTGCCGGCTGGGGGAGTGTCCATCGTGCTGCTCTACCGCATCTGTGGAATGGAGCGGGACCGTGGAACCAACCTGGTATTGGTGGCGGTACGGGAGGCGGAGCCCCTCAAACTGCGAACGGCACCCCTGATTTTTTTGTCCACCATCATCACCCACCTGGTGGGCGGCTCGGCCGGACGGGAAGGGGCTGCGCTGCAGCTGGGCGGTTCTCTGGCGGCTTTTGTGGGACGTAAGATCCGGCTGGATGCCAAGGACAGCCGGATGATGGTGATGTGCGGTATGGCGGCGGCCTTCTCGGCCCTGTTTGGTACCCCGCTGACGGCGGCCATCTTCGCCATGGAGGTGGTCAGTGTGGGCGTGATGTACTATGCGGCCATGGTGCCCTGCGTCACGGCGGCGCTGGTGTCCTTTCAACTGGCCAAGCTGTGCGGACTCCATATGGAGGACGGGTATGATATCACACAGGTGGCGGAGCTCTCGCCTGTATCCATGGTTCAAACGGCGGCTTTGGGACTGCTGTGTGCCCTGGTGTCCATTCTATTTTGTAAGGTGATGCATGCCGCCCCTCATCTGTACCAAAAGTATTTCCCGGGAACACTGCTGCGGGTGACAGTGGGTGCGCTGCTGGTTCTAGCGCTCACCGTGGCTGTGGGTAATCAGGACTATAATGGAGCGGGAGATGCGGTCATCCGGCGTATGTTGGCGGGAGAGACCATCCCGGAGGCATTTTTGCTGAAAATTCTGTTTACAGCCTTGACCCTGGGGGCGGGATTCCGGGGAGGAGAAATTGTGCCGGTGCTGTTTACCGGCTGTGCCTTTGGAACCCTGGTGGGCCCGCTGCTGGGGCTGCCTCACTCCTTTTCCGGAGCGCTGGGGATGGCAGCGGTGTTTTGCGGGGCCACCAACTGTCTGCTTTCCTCGTTGATGCTGGCCTTTGAGCTGTTTGGGGGAGGGGGGCTGCCTCTGTATGCCCTGTGCTGTGGAGTGTCCTATATGCTGTCCGGCTATTACGGACTGTACAGCGAGCAAAAGATTGTATATTCCAAATTCAAAACAGAGTGGATTGACAAAAAAGCAAAATAACAAGGAAAACCGGAAAGGAGCTTAACAAGATGACAACCTTTAATCATTTTAACTTTAACGTGCTCAATTTGGAGAAGAGCCTGGCCTTTTATAAAGAGGCGCTGAATTTATCCCCTGTGCGGGAGAAAAACGCCGAGGATGGTTCGTTTAAGCTGGTCTATCTGGGGGATGAGGCGGGTAGCCCCTTCCAGCTGGAGCTGACCTGGCTGCGGGACCGGGAGCAGCCCTACAATTTGGGGGAATGTGAGTTCCACCTGGCCTTTGTCACCGACCAGTATCAGGCCATGTATGAGAAGCACAAGGCCATGGGCTGTGTCTGCTTTGAAAACCCGGCAATGGGCATTTATTTTATCTCGGACCCCGATGGCTACTGGATTGAAATTGTGCCGGAGAAGAAGTAATGGCCAAGGGAGATCGAAATGTGGGATGGCCCGGATTTTTCCGGGCCTTCACCGTGCTGTGCGCCATTATTTTACTCCTGTCCCGGGCGGGAATGGAGCAGCTGGGGCAGGGAAATCAGGTGCTACAGGTCTATGAAGGCCTCACCCTGTGGGCGATTCCGGCCCTGTTTATGCTGTGGGGGATGACAGCCCTGGAGGAGGTCAAAACGGGGACTTTGCCTGCCCTGAGCGGCCTGGCCCTGCCCGCCTTCGGAGCTTTGGTGTTCTGGGGGGCGGTGTATGCTGTAGCTGCCCATCTGCTGGGCGGCGGTGCCCTGAGCTGGGGAGGAATATGGGGGGCCTTGGTATCGGCCGCCCGTGGGAATACCTATGCTCACCTCTGGGTACTCTACCCCCTGATAGGTCTGTATCTGGTCCATCCGGTGCTTCGCCGGTTTACCTCCACGGCCAGCCGGGGAGAGGCGGGGTACTTCCTGGGTTTGTGCTTTGTCTTTGCCAACCTGCTGCCTGTGTGGTCCACCTTTTTCCCTGAAAATTTCTTGGGAGAGCTCCTGCAGAGGCTCCAGGTCCATCTGGTGCTGGGCTGGGTAGGGTGCTATGTGGGCGGGTGGTACTTACGCCACTATGTCATCAGCCGGGTGTCGGAATTTGCCATATATATTCTGGGGGTTCTGGGGCTGGTGCTTACTCTGGCAGGTGACCGACTGCTGGGTGGCGGGGCAGAGCTGTGGCGGGCGTATACCTCGCCCAATGTGGTGCTTACCGCCGCTGCCTTCTGCACCCTGTTTCGCTATGTGCTGGGTATCAGCGAGGAGCGCTCCCGCCGCAGTGCAGTCAACGCCTTGGGAGGCTACGCCTTTGGAATTTATCTGATCCACCCTCTGTGGCTTCTGATCGCCCAGAAGCTGGGCATTTCCCTGTGGGGTATGTCTCCTGTGGTAGGGATACCCTTCTTCGCCCTGATCCTGTTTGCCCTGTCTGCCCCCTTTGCATGGCTGCTGGGCCTGATCCCTGGAGTGGGAGGGGCCCTGACCAGCCGGTGACAGAAACTAGGGTATAAATCAAGCCGGCCCGGAACCTAACTGGTTCCGGGCCGGCTGTTTTGTTTGTTATTGCTGGTCAGGGTGATACTCCTTGCAGGTGCACTTTTTCCACTTCAAACCAGAACCGCAGGGGCAGGGGTCGTTGCGGCCGATCTTAACCACGCGCTTGACCGGCTGCTTTTTCACGCTTCCGTCGCCGCCGGAGGACTCGGCGGTGACCTTAGCCACACGCTCCCGCTTGACCTCCTCATTGCGACGCAGACGGACCAGGAATAGGCGGCGCAGGGTCTCCTCCTGGATGGCGGCGATCATGTTCTCAAACATCTCGTAGCCTTCTTTTTTGTAGGCCACCACCGGGTCGGTCTGGGCGTAGCCACGCAGGCCAATGCCCTGCTTGAGGTCGTTCATGGCGTCGATCTGGTCCATCCAGTATTCGTCTACCACCCGAAGCATAATGACCCGCTCCAGTTCCCGCATCAGGGGAGAGCCGATCTCCTCTTCCTTCTTGGCGTAAACAGCTTTGGCCTTCTCGCTGACCAGGTCCACCAGGGCCTCTGCGTCATACTGCTGCAGCTCCTCATCGGTGAGGGTGAGCTCGCCGGGAGCCAGGAACATGGCACGGAAGGGGGCCACAGCCTCCCGGAAAGACTCAGCGTCCATGTGCTTCTGCTCTCCCATGTGGCCGTGAATGGCGTTTTCCACCATGGTGTGGAGCATGGTCTGAATGGAGTTTTGCAAGTCCTCTCCGTCCAGAACCTGGCGGCGCTGCTTGTAGATGACCTCACGCTGGGTGTTCATCACGTCGTCGTATTGCAGCACGTTTTTACGGGTTTGGAAGTTCCGGGACTCCACCTGCTTCTGGGCGTTTTCAATGGCGCCGGAGAGCATCTTGGCGTCGATGGGGGTGTCCTCATCCACACCCAGCTTTTCCATCATGCCCATGACCCGCTCAGAGCCGAACAGGCGCATGATGTCGTCCTCCAAGGAGAGGAAGAAGCGGGTCTCACCGGGGTCGCCCTGACGGCCGGCGCGGCCGCGGAGCTGATTGTCGATCCGGCGGGACTCATGGCGCTCCGTGCCCAGGATGAACAGGCCGCCCACGGCACGGACCTTGTCGGCCTCCTCCCGGATCTCGTCCTTGTACTTGGCCTCTGCCTCGGTGAACATTTTGCGGGCGTTGAGAATGTCCTGGTTGTCCGTCTCGGCAAAGCCGGTGGCCTCGGCAATGAGCTCGTCGCTCAGGCCAGCCTTGCGCAGGTCGGCTTTGGCCAAGAACTCGGCGTTACCGCCCAGCATGATGTCGGTACCACGGCCGGCCATGTTGGTGGCCACGGTGACAGCGCCGAACTTGCCGGCCTGGGCCACGATCTCCGCTTCCTTCTCGTGGTTCTTGGCGTTCAGCACGTTGTGGCGGATGCCCTTGCGCTTGAGGATCTCAGACAGCTCCTCCGACTTCTCGATGGATACGGTACCCACCAGAACAGGCTGGCCCTTGGCGTGGCACTCCTCGATTTGCTTAACAATAGCCCGCAGCTTGCCGGGGACGTTTTTATACACCACATCGGGGTCGTCGATACGGGCCAAAGGCTTGTTGGTGGGAATCTCCACGATATCCAGCTCGTAGATGGTGCCGAACTCCTCCTGCTCGGTCATGGCGGTACCGGTCATGCCGGAGAGCTTGTCGTAAAGGCGGAAGTAGTTCTGGAAGGTGATGGTCGCCAGAGTCTTGGACTCGTTGGCCACCTCCACGTGCTCCTTAGCCTCAATGGCCTGGTGGAGGCCCTCATTGTAGCGCCGGCCGAACATGAGACGTCCGGTAAACTCGTCCACAATGATGACCTGTCCATCCTTCACCACATAGTCAATGTCCCGCTTCATCACCCCCCGAGCCTTGATGGCCTGGTTGATGTGGTGGGAGAGGGTGGTGTTTTCCGGATCGGCCAGGTTTTCAATGTTGAAGGCCTGCTCGGCCTTCTTGATACCCCGGGCGGTGAGGGTGGCGGTGCGGGCCTTCTCGTCGACAATATAGTCGGCGTCGATATCCACATCCTCCTCTTCCTTGTCGTCCACCTTGGCGATGCGCTGACAGGTGAGGCGGGAGACAAACTGGTCCACCAGGGTATAGAGCTGGGTGGACTTTTCGCCCTGGCCGGAGATGATCAGAGGGGTACGGGCCTCGTCGATGAGGATGGAGTCCACCTCGTCTACGATGGCAAAGGCGTGGCCCCGCTGAACCAGCTCCTGAGAGTAAATGGCCATGTTGTCCCGCAGGTAGTCAAAGCCGAACTCGTTGTTGGTGCCGTAGGTGATATCGGCGGCGTAGGCGGCCTTCTTGGCCGGGCCCATGACGCCGTGGATGACCAGGCCGACAGTCAGGCCCATAAAGCGGTAGACCTTGCCCATCCACTCCGAGTCACGTTTGGCCAGGTAGTCGTTGACGGTGACGATGTGCACGCCCTTGCCTGCCAGAGCATTGAGGTAGGCGGGGAGGGTGGCCACCAGGGTCTTACCTTCGCCGGTTTTCATCTCGGCGATCCGGCCCTGGTGAAGGACGATGCCGCCCACCACCTGCACCCGGTAGGGACGCATCCCCAGCACACGCCAGGCGGCCTCCCGGCAGGCGGCGAAGGCCTCGGGGAGAATATCGTCCAGGGTCTCGCCATTTTGCAGACGCTGCTTAAACTCCGGCGTCTTAGCCTGGAGCTGGGCGTCGGTGAGGGCCTTATATTCTTCCTCCAGGGCGTCTACCTTGTCCGCAATGGGATAGATAGACTTTAACTCCCGCTGAGAGGAGGTACCGAACAGCTTGGTTAACAGACTCATATCAGTTCAAACACCCCTTGGTTATGAGTTTTCTCCTTATTGTGGAAACATATGGAAGTCAATCACAAATCAACTTAGTATACCACACTCACCATGGATAAAAAAGAGTAAATTGTAAACTTTGCGGGCAAAACTGACCAAATTACACCAGCTCCGGGGGTAAGAATCCGCCATGGACGCATAAATGTTCACCAGGGGTTGACAAATAGGAGGGGGTGTGGTATGGTATGGCTTACAATTGAATCGGACAGAAGAAGCGCGCAGGAAAACAGCCGCAGGCTTGCCGAAGGAGTAACACTCTCAGGTGTCCCAAGGGGGACGAGGACTGTGCGCGGATGTGACTCTGGAGAAGCTCGATCACGAGTGCCGAAGGTGCAACACGGGACAAATTGTCCCGCCAATCTCTCAGGCAAAAGGACAGAGGGGAAGACCGGCTTGCTGGGGCGCGTAGCGCCTCTAGGCGGGCATTGGGTGTTGCCTGACGGAAGGACCGTGGAGCTTTGTTCCACGGTCTTTTTTGTCCGTAAAAGGAGAGAGAAGCACATGTTAGCATCCCTGGAGGCAACCCTTTACCCCATTGTATCCAAAATCAACGTGTACCTGTCCAGCTACATCTTGGTCTTTTTGCTCATCGGCGTGGGACTTTGGTATACCATTCGTACCCGATTTGTGCAGGTGCGCTGCTTCGGCGAGGGCATGAAGAAGGTCTTTGGTAACCTATCCCTTCACGGCGGCCGGCAGGAGAGCGGAATGAGCTCCTTCCAGGCCCTGGCTACCGCCATTGCCGCTCAGGTGGGCACTGGTAATATTGTAGGCGCATCGGGCGCCATCCTTACCGGCGGCCCGGGCGCCATTTTCTGGATGTGGGTCATTGCATTTTTCGGTATGGCCACCATCTACGCTGAGGCTACTCTGGCCATTAAGACCCGTGTGCGGGATGAAGAGGGCAATATCCACGGCGGTCCTGTCTACTACATCACCACCGCCTTCCAGGGCGCCTTTGGAAAGTTCCTAGCGGGCTTCTTTGCCATAGCTATCATTTTGGCCCTGGGCTTTATGGGCTGTATGGTCCAGTCCAACTCCATCGGTTCCACCTTCCAGACTGCCTTTGGTATCCCTTCCTGGATCGTAGGCGTTGTGCTGGTGATTATCTGTGCCATCATCTTCTTGGGCGGAGTCCAGCGCCTGGCCTCCGTAACGGAGAAACTCGTGCCGGTGATGGCGGTTATTTTCCTGGTAGGCGGACTGGCGGTGCTCATTGCCCGGATTCAGTACCTGCCTGCCACCTTCGGCATGATTTTCCGTTATGCCTTTGAGCCTCAGGCCATCATTGGCGGCAGCTTCGGCTACGCCATTAAGACAGCAATCAGCCAGGGTGCCAAGCGTGGGCTGTTTTCCAACGAGGCGGGCATGGGCTCCACCCCCCACGCCCACGCCCAGGCCAATGTTAGTGATCCTCACGATCAGGGCGTGGTGGCCATGATCGGTGTGTTTATGGATACCTTTGTGGTTCTCACCCTCAATGCTCTGGTGGTCATTTCTACCCTGTATACGGTGGACGGCCCTCTGGCAAACGGCTATGTGGGGGATGTGACCAATGTTTTGAGCAATACCAATCTGGCCCAGACCGCCTTTGGAACGGTGTTCGGGACTGAGTTGGGTGCTATGTTTGTGGCAATCTGTCTGTTCTTCTTCGCCTTCTCCACAGTGCTCAGCTGGAACCTGTTTGGTAAGATCAATGTGATTTATCTGTTCGGCAAGAAGGGGGCGGCGGTCTATTCGGTGATCGCGCTGGTGTTTATCTTCCTGGGTACACTGATGTCCAATACCCTTGTGTGGGAGCTGACCGACATGTTCAACAACCTGATGGTCATTCCCAACGCCATCGCCCTGTTTGCCCTGACCGGGATGGTGGTACAGTCCACCCATGGAGTTGGGGTGAAGAAGTAAGGCGGCACGTGCCAGTATGACTGTGCACCTTGTCCATCCCAAAACAGTCTCAGCCGGGCCCTCGGGGCCCGGCTTTTTTTCTTTACGACAGAGAGAAGGCGTGCTATGATTAACATGGTTTGGTATGTCCCCAGAGAAAAGGAAGGAGGACATCATAATGTCTGAGTGGAAAAAGAATACCGTGCATCCCCTGGATATCACAGGGTACACGGCGGAGGGGCTGGGAGTGGCCCGTCTGGAGGGACGGGTAGTTTTTGTCCCCTATACCATCGTGGGAGAGCGATGGATGGTCCGCCTGGAGAAGGTGAATAAAACTGTAGCCTGGGGCCGGGGGGTGGAGCTGCTGCGCCCTTCGCCGGAACGGGTGGAGGGGGACTGTCCCCTCTTTGGCCGGTGCGGCGGGTGCCAGTTCCGGCACATGACCTATGAAGAGGAGCTGCGGGCAAAGAGACAGCGGGTGGCTGATGCCCTGGAGCGGTTGGGAGGGGTGTCGTTGGAGGTGCCCCCTGTCCTGGGGGCGGAGACGCCCGCCCGTTACCGGAATAAGGTGCAGTTTCCAGTGGCTATGGGCCGGAAGGGACTGGCGGTTGGCTATTATCGCCCCCGGAGCCATGATGTATTGGATGCGGAGGACTGCCTCCTCCAGCCTAGGGAGGTGACGATTCTCCGCCGGGCCTTTAAGGAGTGGATGGAGCGGTATCGGATTTCGCCCTATGATGAGCGGTCGGGAGAGGGGCTGATCCGGCATCTGTATGTCCGAACTAACCGAGCAGGGGAGGGGCTTTGCTGTGTAGTAGTAAACGGCACGCAAATCCCCTATTGTCAGGAATTGGTGCAGGCCCTGCGGGAGGCGCTTCCCCGTCTGGTCGGGGTGGTGCGAAACGAAAATACCCGGGATACCAACGTGATTTTGGGTGAACAATATGAAACCCTTTGGGGGCGGGACTATTTAGAGGAGGAACTGTGCGGCCTTACCTTCCGCTTGTCGGTGCCTTCCTTTTTCCAGATTAACCAGCCCCAGACCCAGAGGCTGTATCAGGTTGCGCTGGACTTTGCGGGGCTGACCGGGAAGGAGACCGTTCTGGATCTGTACTGTGGCATTGGGACCATCTCTTTGGCTATGGCCAGCCGTGCAGGACAGGTGATTGGGGCGGAGATTGTGCCCCGGGCCATTGAAGACGCAAAGGGGAACGCAGTGAGAAACCAAGTACGCAACGCAGAATTTTTTTGCGGAGATGCGGGAGCGGTGGCACAAAAGCTGAAGGAAGAAGGGGTCCAGCCGGACGTGATCTGTGTGGATCCGCCACGGAAGGGCCTGGCCCCCCAGGTTCCGTCCATCCTGGCGGGTATGGGACCAAGCCGGATTGTGTATGTATCCTGTGATCCAGCCACTCTGGCCCGGGATGTCAAGCGGTTTGGAGAGCTAGGCTACCAGGTGCAGAGAGTGCAGGCGATAGACTTGTTCCCACGCAGCGCCCATGTAGAGACAGTAGTGCGGATGGTCAAAGGATAGAACACGAGTAGAAACGGTTCAAACCTCCGGTTGTATGCTGGTATGATTCGCTCGGTTCCGGCTAAACAATAGAGAGAACCGCGGAAATAGCGAGGGAGTGGAGAGAACTGCTGGGTTTGTGTGTGGAAGAGATGTACAATTTTTCATAGATCTGCTCAGAAGCCTTGTTTTTGTTCTTATCCATGGTATAATAACCGAACGGCCTTTCTGAAATGGAAAGGAGGAGGAACGGAACAAGGGAAACTGAGTGTGCCGATTCCTGCTTATTCCGAGAGGCAAATTGCCAATGATGATATCCTGTGTTTGAGGAAGAAAAGAGGAGTTCTATGTCTGAGAATAAGATGCATCGCAATGGCAGTTTTAGTTCTGCGATTGGGTTTGTAATTGCGTGTGTGGGCTCAGCCGTTGGCCTGGGCAACATTTGGCTGTTTCCCTACCGGCTGGGACAGTATGGCGGTGCGGCTTTCCTGATTCCGTACCTGCTGTTTCTATTCCTGTTTGGCTGGGTCGGTCTGTCGGCGGAGTTTGGAATTGGCCGACTGGCCGGAACGGGAACCATTGGAGCGTATGAGTATTGCTTTGCCTCCCGGGGGAAAAAGAGTGTTGGCAGCGTACTGAGCTGGATCCCTCTGCTGGGCTCTCTGGGCATTGCCATTGGCTATGCTGTGATTATGGGCTGGGTGCTGCGCAGCCTAGCCGGGTCGGTGACTGGGGTGCTGATGGAAGCGGAGCCCGCTGCATTTTTTGAGCAGGCGGCCACCAATTTCGGCAATCCTCTGTGGCACTCGGTGCTGGTCATTTTGGTGTGCGTGGTGTTGATGCTGGGTGTGACGGCGGGCATTGAAAAGGTGAGCAAGGTGCTCATGCCCCTGTTTTATGTGTTGTTCTTGGCGTTAGCTGTCTGGGTGGCCATGCTGCCGGGAGCCTGGGAAGGCTACCGCTTCCTACTGGTACCGGACTGGAAGCAGCTGCTGCGGGTCGATACCTGGGTGATGGCGATGGGACAGGCATTTTTCTCCTTGTCCATTACTGGTTCTGGCATGATCGTCTACGGTGCTTATTTAAGTAAAAAAGAGGATATTCCCAAGGCCTCTATCCGGACGGCAATTTTTGATACCATGGCTGCCCTGCTGTCCGCGTTTGCCATTATGCCTGCTGTGTTTGCCTACGGTTTGGATGTAAAGAGTGGACCTCCTCTGATGTTCATTACCCTGCCCGCCGTATTCCAGAAAATGCCCATGGGTCAGCTGTTTGCCGTATTTTTCTTTGTGTCTGTGGCCTTTGCTGGAATTACTTCGCTGATCAACATGTTTGAGGCGGTGACTGAGAGCTGGCAGACCCATTTCCGGCTGGACCGTAAGGCGGCAGTGTTGATCTGCTCAGCTTTGACTCTGGGTGTGGGTCTGTTTATGGAGGGGCAGGACCGGGTGGATGCCTGGATGAATTTCATCACCATCGTAGTCGTTCCCATCGGCGCGGTTTTGGGTGCGGTGTCTGTCTATTACGTGCTGGGCTGGCCGAAGCTGAGGTCAGAGTTGGAGACCGGCCGAGAGAAGCCGCTGAGCCGTTGGTTCGGAATCGTGGGAAAATATATTTATGTTCCCCTGACCATTTTGGTTGTTATTTTGGGCTTTATTTATAAAGGAATCGGATAAGTCCGCATCGCGGGGATGAGACGCATACGGAAATAAATTTAAGCAGAAGGCGGTTTAAAATCCATGCGAAAGCGACAATATCAGATTGACATGTGCAGTGGCCCGCTGTGGAACAAGCTCTTGCTGTTTGCCCTGCCTCTTATCGCATCCAGTATGCTCCAGCTGCTGTTTAACGCGGCGGATGTGGTAGTGGTGGGCTGGTTTGCCGGGAAAGAGGCTCTGGCGGCAGTGGGCTCCAACACATCGCTGATTAACCTGTTGGTCAACCTGTTTATCGGACTGTCAGTTGGTACCAATGTGGTGGTGGCTCGGGATCTGGGGGCGGGCAGGCACGACAATGTCAGCCGCAGCGTCCATACCTCCATTACACTGGCGCTGATCAGCGGTGTGATAATGACTATTTTTGGCGAAGTTATGGTGCGGAAGCTCCTGATATGGATGTCCTCTCCCACCGATGTGATCGACCTGTCTACCATCTACCTGCGGATCTATTTCTTTGGCATGCCGGCCAATCTGCTGTATAATTTTAGTGCAGCCATTTTGCGTGCCCAGGGTGATACACAGCGCCCCCTCTACTTCCTTACCATTGCCGGTGTCATAAACGCCCTGCTGAATCTGTTTTTTGTTGTGGTGGTGGGGATGGACGTGGATGGCGTGGCCTATGCCACCATTATTTCCCAGTATATCTCGGCGGCCCTTGTGTTGCGGTGCCTGATGCGGGAGGAGGGCCCGCTGCACGTAGAATTGAAGAAGCTGGGGTTGGAATGGTCAGTGGTCAAGCGAATTTTGCAGGTGGGCCTGCCAGCTGGTTTCCAAGGAATCATTTTTTCCCTGTCCAATGTAGTTATCCAGTCGGCGCTGAACTCCTTTGACGACGCTGTTGTGGTAGCCGGTTCGGCGGCCTCGGCCAATATTGAGGGCTTTGTGTATGCAGGCATGAACGCCTTTTATCAGACTGCCCTTACCTTCAGCGGCCAGAATTATGGAGCGGGGCAGTGCAAGCGGGTAGATAAGGTGCTACTTTGGTGCCAGGCATTTGCTGTAGGAACGGGGCTGGTACTGGGGAATCTGGCATACCTGTTCGGCAATCAATTGGCTGGAATCTATGCCCCAGGAGAGCCGGATGTTATTGCGCAGACGGTGCTGCGCCTGGGATTGGTTTCCTGCCCCTATTTTCTCTGTGGCTTTATGGACACTATGGTTGGCGTGCTGCGGGGAATTGGTTATTCCGTCGGTCCTATGATTGTCTCCCTGGTTGGGGTATGTGGTCTGCGGCTATTCTGGGTGGCGACCATATTCCATGTGTTCCCCAGTCCCTGGGTGCTGTACGCATCCTACCCGGTGACCTGGACCATCACCGGAATCGTACACCTGGTATTTTTCCTATACGTAAGAAAACGAGCCTACGCCCGTGTAAATAGCGGAGGTGCCCTTGCTGCGATGGAGGGGCATCATCCGGTGCAGACATAACAAAACACCCCGGAGAATTGCTCCGGGGTGTTTTTTATTTGTGTTTAATTTTCTTAGATCAAACCAAACGCCGGCCGCCTACAAAGCCGGAGGTGTAGTAGGCCTCGTCCATACCGCTGATAATCACGCCCACGGTAGAGGTGGAGGCGTGGACAAACTGGTTGTTGCCGATGTAAATGCCCACGTGGGAGGCCCGCTTGCTGCCGGAGCCAGACTTCTTGAAGAATACCAAATCGCCGGGCTGAAGCTCGCTCATGGAGACGGCAGTGCCGTTGTCCAGCTGATTGGAAGCAGTGCGGTTGATGGAGTAGCCAAACTGTTTGTATATGTAGGTAGTAAAGCCGGAGCAGTCAAAGCCCTTGGGGCTGCTGCCGCCGTAAACGTAGGGGTAACCCACAAAGGTAAGAGCGTAATCCGCGATCTCCTGGCCCTTGCTGGAGCTAGTGGCCTCAGAGGCGTCTACGATGGCAACATACTCCGCGCTGATGTAGCCGTTTTCAATCTGGTACCAGCCGTCGCACTCACCGGTCAGTTCAACGATCTTGCCCATGGACAGGCTGTCTATCTTGTCATAATCGGTACCAGCGCCAGAGCGGACATTGAGGGAGGAGGCGGTAACCTTGCCATACTTGATCTCCTCGTAAACCGTAACAGTGGGAGCCTCAGCAGCCACAGCGGCAGGGGAGGGGGCGGCGGCAGCCGAAACGGCGCCGGCGGAAGTGTCAACCTTCAGATAATCGCTGGAGACGAAACCAGTGACATCCCGGTAAGAAATCTGATACCAGCCATTTTCCACGGAGGAGAGGACCTCAACCTGGGTGCCGGAGTTCAGTTTAGTCAGAACATCCGCCTGGGTGCTGGCTTCACTGCGGACCCGCAAAGGGCTGGTGCCGGAATCAACGACACCCGTCACAGCAAAAGAAGGGGCGACAAGAGTACTGATAACCAGGAGGCCTGCGGTAAGACGAACGGCGGATGATCGAATGGCGTGCATGGCTGGTTTCCTCCCTAATTCTATCTATAAATTCTGGTTTACGGTAAAATCATTGGTGTTACTTGGTGCTCAATGCACGTTCCAGCCATACAGAGGCCACGTCCATGGCGGCATAGAGGCTGTCCTTCTCGCTTTTCTTCACCACACGGTCCCGGCTTTTCAGTTCGGGATCGGTGAGCTGAAGCTGTACGCTGACCCGGTCTGCCATCTCCAAACCATTGATGTTTTTGGTGGAGAGGACCTGGAGCATGATGATGTACTTCTCCGCCATGGTGCCGTAGTAGATCAGATTGTCTTTCCGACGCAGGGGATGCCCTTTATAGGAAAGAGGAATGTGTTCGCTGGCCAATGTGATTCCTCCTCAAATCAAAACTTGTAACCGAATTGTAACATATTTGTTACCAGTTGTCAAATCTTTTTCCAGAAGGAATTTTTAGGTAGTTATACAAAAAAGGAGGACAAAAGATGGAAAAAAACGGAGGCAGGGCTTGACAGCCCTGCCTCCGCATGGTACAATAAAATGCTCTTATAGCCAAGTTTAAAGGGAAGCAAACGCCTCCATCATCATGGAAAGATTACCATGAACGGGGAAAAAAGGCAAGAGAGTCCGGAAGGAAACGAACAACGCGGCCGGGTGTGCGGAAAAGCGGTCTGACGCCAAACTTGTGCAGAATGACGGCGAAAAGGGCTGTTTTTCCTTGCATCCGGGGGAAAACAAGTGAGAACCAACCGTTGAGTCAAAAGAAAGCGAGTTGATTTTTTAGAATGGTCAAGGACGTGTATTACGGCAAGACCCTGCGCAAGAGCTTTGCCCGGTACAAAGAGATCCTGGAGATGCCCAACCTGTTGGAGGTTCAGAAGACCTCCTATCAGTGGTTCCTGGACACCGGCCTGCGGGAAGTGTTCAAGGACGTCGGCGCCATCACCGACTACGCGGGCAACCTGGAGCTGAGCTTCGTGGATTACTCCATGGATGAGAAGCCCAAGTACGATGTGGAGGAGTGTAAGGCCCGGGACGCCACCTATGCCGCTCCCATCAAGGTAAAGGTCCACCTGCGCAACACCCAGAACAACCAGATCAATGAGCAGGAGATCTTCATGGGGGACTTCCCCATCATGACCAACTCCGGCACCTTCGTGATCAATGGCGCCGAGCGTGTCATCGTCTCCCAGATCGTCCGTTCCCCCGGCATGTACTACACCCGTACGGCGGACAAGGCGGATAACCTGACCTTTGCCACCACGGTCATCCCCTACCGGGGCGCCTGGCTGGAGTATGAGACCGACCTGTCCGACATCTTCTATGTCCGCATCGATAAAAACCGCAAGCTGCCCATCACCTGTCTGATCCGCGCCCTGGGCCCCCGGTCTGACGCGGAGATCATCGAGCTGTTCGGTGAGGACGAGCGCATCCTGTCCACTCTGGAGAAGGACGCCTGTAAGACCTATGAGGACGCCCTGCTGGAGATCTACCGCAAGCTGCGTCCCGGTGAGCCCCCCACGGTGGACTCCGCCGAGTCTCTCCTGTCCGCCACCTTCTTTGACCCCCGGCGCTATGACCTGTCCGCCGTGGGCCGCTATAAATTTAATAAGAAGCTGGGCCTGTGGGCCCGGATTTCCGGCCAGAAGCTGGCCCTGCCCGTGGCCGACCCCCGTACCGGCGAGATCATCGCCGAGGCCGGTGAGATCCTCACCCGGGAGCGGGCCCACGAGCTGGATGACCGGGGTGTCAATGAGGTCATCGTGGACATGGACGGCAAGAACGTCAAGGTCTTCTCCAACAACATGGTCCACCTGAAGGACTTTGTGGACTTTGACCCCGCCGAGGTGGGCGTGGACGAGATGGTTTTCTTCCCCGCTTTGTGCCAGTTGCTGGACCAGTTCTCCGGCGAGGAGCTGAAGGACGCCATCCGGGAGCACCTGGATGACCTGATCCCCAAGCACATCACTGTAGAGGATATCATGGCCTCCATCAACTACCTCAACTGCCTGGCCCACAACCTGGGCACCCCCGATGACATCGACCACCTGGGCAACCGCCGCCTGCGCTGCGTGGGCGAGCTGATCCAGAACCAGTTCCGCATCGGCTTCAGCCGCATGGAGCGCGTCATCCGGGAGCGCATGACCACCCAGGACCTGGATGTGGTCACCCCCCAGTCCCTCATTAACATCCGTCCTGTCACTGCTGCCATCAAGGAGTTCTTCGGGTCCAGCCCCCTGAGCCAGTTCATGGACCAGACCAACCCCCTGGCCGAGCTGACCCACAAGCGCCGTCTGTCCGCTCTGGGCCCCGGCGGTCTGTCCCGTGACCGGGCCTCCTTCGACGTCCGAGACGTCCACTACAGCCACTACGGCCGTCTGTGCCCCATTGAGACCCCCGAAGGTCCCAACATCGGCCTGATCTCCTACCTGGCCTCCTATGCCCGCATCAACCGCTTCGGTTTCATCGAGGCCCCCTACCGCAAGGTAGACAAGGAGACGGGCAAGGTTACCGACCAGATCGAGTATATGACCGCCGACGTGGAAGACGAGTACACCATCGGCCAGGCCACCGAGCCTCTGGACGAGAACGGCTGCTTCGTCAATGAGCGTATCACCTGCCGTCACCGCAATGAGACCATCTCCGTGGACCGCCACCAGGTGGACTACGTGGACGTGTCCCCCAAGATGATGGTGTCGGTGGCTACCGCCATGATCCCCTTCCTGCAGAACGACGACGCCAACCGTGCCCTGATGGGCGCCAACATGCAGCGTCAGGCTGTGCCTCTGCTCCGCCCCGAGGCCCCCATCGTGGCCACCGGCCAGGAGCACAAGAACTGCATCGACTCCGAGATCGCCATCCTGGCTGAGGGTCCTGGCACCGTCACCAAGGTGTCCGCCCGGTACATCACCGTGGCCTACGACAACGGCGAGACCAAGGAGTACCGCTTGACCAAGTACCTGCGCTCCAACCACACCACCTGCATCAACCAGCGGCCCATCGTGGACGCGGGACAGCGGGTGGAGTTCCAGGACGTGCTGGCCGACGGCCCCTCCACCGACCGGGGTGAGATCGCTCTGGGCCGGAACATCCTCATGGGCTTTATGACCTGGGAAGGCTACAACTACGAGGACGCCATCCTGCTTAACGAGCGCATGGTGAAGGACGACGTGTTCACCTCCATCCACATCGAGGAGTATGAGACCGAGGCCCGTGACACCAAGCTGGGCCCCGAGACCATCACCCGCGACATCCCCAACGTGGGCGAGGATGCCCTGAAGGATCTGGACGAGCACGGCATCATCCGCGTGGGCGCCGAGATCCGGGCCGGGGATTACCTGGTTGGTAAGGTCACCCCCAAGGGCGAGGCCGAGGCCACCGCGGAGGAGAAGCTGCTCCGGGCCATCTTTGGTGAGAAGGCCCGTGAGGTCCGTGACACCTCCCTGAAGGTGCCCCACGGCGAGGCCGGTATCGTGGTGGACGTAAAGATCTTTACTCGGGAGAACGGCGACGAGCTGTCCCCCGGTGTCAATCAGGTGGTTCGCGTCTACATCGCCCAGAAGCGTAAGATCTCCGTGGGCGACAAGATGGCCGGCCGCCACGGCAACAAGGGCGTGGTGTCCCGCATCCTGCCCCAGGAGGATATGCCCTTCCTGCCCGACGGCACCCCCCTGGACATTGTGCTGAACCCCCTGGGCGTGCCTTCCCGTATGAACATCGGTCAGGTGCTGGAGGTCCACCTGGGCTACGCCGCCAAGACCCTGGGCTGGAAGGTGGCCACCCCCATCTTCAACGGCGCCACCGAGGAGGACATCCAGGAGTGCTTGAAGATGGCCGGCCTGGCCCGCGAGGTGGGCTACGAAGAGCCCCTCATCGGCAAGCAGCTCTACCTGGCTGACGACACCCAGGAGGACGGCCTGCGGGCCCTGACTCCGGAAGAGATGGCCGACGACCGGCAGGTCCGGGCTTGGCAGAAGGCCGGACAGCTGCGCCTGGTGGACGGCAAGAACTGGCTGTACGACGGCCGTACCGGCCGGCGGTTTGACAACCCCGTCACCGTGGGCTACGTCTACTTCCTGAAGCTGCACCATCTGGTGGATGATAAGATCCACGCCCGTGCTACCGGCCCCTACTCCCTGGTCACCCAGCAGCCTCTGGGCGGCAAGGCCCAGTTCGGCGGCCAGCGCTTCGGCGAGATGGAGGTGTGGGCCCTGGAGGCCTACGGCGCCGCCTATACCCTGCAGGAGATTTTGACCGTCAAGTCCGACGACGTCACCGGCCGTGTGAAGACCTACGAGGCCATTGTCAAGGGCCTGAACGTGCCCAAGCCCGGTGTACCTGAGTCCTTCAAGGTTCTGATCAAGGAGCTGCAGTCCCTGTGCCTCGACATGCGGGTGCTGGACGCCGAGGGCAACGAGATCGAGCTGAAGGATGACGATGAGGACAACTACCAGCCCGTCCGGGATGACTACTATGACCGGGACGACGACTTCGGCTACCAGAAGGACGCCGACTTTGCTTCCGCCGGCGGCTTCACCTTCAAGGGTGACAGCGACGACGACGACCTGGTCCTGGACACCGATGAGGACAGCGACGAGGAGGGCTCCGAGGACGGGCTTTCCGACGAGGACTTTTGAGAACGGGAGGAGATTATAGGATATGAGTTACGCTGAATTCGACGCCATCCGCATTGGCATCGCCTCCCCTGAGCAGATCCGTGAGTGGTCCTACGGCGAAGTGAAGCGCCCGGAGACCATCAACTACCGCACCCTGAAGCCCGAGAAGGACGGCCTGTTCTGTGAGAAGATCTTTGGCCCAACCAAGGACTGGGAGTGTAACTGCGGCAAGTACAAGAAGATCCGCTATAAGGGGAAGGTGTGCGACCGCTGCGGCGTGGAGATCACCAAAGCCAAGGTGCGCCGGGAGCGTATGGGCCACATTGAGCTGGCCGCCCCTGTCTCCCACATCTGGTACTTTAAGGGCATCCCCTCCCGGATGGGCCTGCTGCTGGACATCAGCCCCCGGATTTTGGAGAAGGTGCTGTATTTCGCCGCCTATATCGTCATCGATCCCGGTTTCTCCCCTCTGTCCAAGAACCAGATCCTGTCCGAGAAGGAATACCGGGACATGCGGGAGAAATATGAGGACGACTTTGACGCCGGCATGGGCGCTGAGGCCGTGAAGAAGCTGCTGCAGCAGATCGACCTGGAGCAGCTCTCCCAGCAGCTGCGCACCGAGCTGAAGGACGCCTCCGGCCAGAAGAAGGCCCGTATCGTTAAGCGTCTGGAGGTAGTGGACGCCTTCCGCCTCTCCGGCAACAAGCCCGAGTGGATGATCATCGACGTGCTGCCCGTCATCCCCCCCGAGATCCGGCCCATGGTTCCCCTGGATGGCGGCCGCTACGCCTCCTCCGACCTGAACGATCTCTATCGCCGGGTCATCAACCGCAACAACCGTCTTAAGCGCCTCATCCAGCTCAACGCCCCTGACATCATCGTCCGCAATGAGAAGCGGATGCTCCAGGAGGCGGTGGACGCCCTCATCGACAACGGCCGCCGGGGCCGCGCCGTCACCGGCGCCAACAACCGGGCGCTGAAGTCCCTGTCCGACATGCTCAAGGGTAAGCAGGGGCGTTTCCGTCAGAACCTGCTGGGTAAGCGTGTAGACTACTCCGGCCGTTCCGTTATCGTGGTAGGCCCCTCCCTGAAGATCTATCAGTGCGGCCTGCCCAAGGAGATGGCCATTGAGCTGTTCCGGCCCTTCGTCATGAAGAAGCTGGTGGACGATGGCCTGGCCAACAACATCAAGGCCGCCAAGAAGATGGTGGAGAAGGGCGAGGCCGCTGTGTGGGACGCCCTGGAGTTCGTCATCAAGGACCACCCCGTGATGCTGAACCGTGCGCCTACTCTGCACCGTCTGGGTATCCAGGCTTTCGAGCCGGTGCTGGTGGAGGGCCGCGCCATCAAGCTGCACCCCCTGGTGTGTACCGCCTTTAACGCCGACTTCGACGGCGACCAGATGGCCGTCCATGTGCCCCTGTCCGCCGAGGCCCAGACCGAGGCTCGGGTGCTCATGCTTTCGGCCAACAACCTGCTCCGTCCCCAGGACGGCGGCCCGGTTACCATCCCCTCTCAGGATATGATTCTGGGTGCCTACTACCTCACCTTTACCCGGGATGAGGAGGGCACCGGCCATTGCTTCGCCGATAAGGACGAGGCCATGCTGGCCTACGACGCTGGTGTGGTCACCCTCCACTCTCCCATCAAGGTGCGGATGTACCGGGAAGTGGATGGGGTCATGCAGCACAAGCTGGTGGAGACCACTGTGGGACGCTTGATCTACAACGAGGCCATTCCCCAGGACCTGGGCTTTGTGGACCGCACCAACCCCGAGACCATGTTCGATCCCGAAATCAACTTCGTGGTGGGCAAGAAGCAGCTGGGCAAGATCATCGACAAGTGCATCACCAAGCACGGCTTCACCGTCTCCGCCGGGGTGCTGGACGCCATTAAGGACCTGGGCTACCACTACTCCACCCGGGGCTCCCTTACCGTGGCCATTGCCGATATGACCGTTCCCGCCAAGAAGTATGAACTGATTGCCGAGACTGAGAAGGAGATCGTGAAGATCGACCGGCAGTACCGCCGCGGTCTTATCACCAACGACGAGCGCTACCGCCTGTCCGTGTCTGCTTGGGAGCAGACCACCAAGGACGTTACCGAGGCCCTCCAGGAGTCCATGGACCGCTACAACCCCATCTTCATGATGGCCGATTCCGGCGCCCGTGGTTCTATGGCCCAGATCCGTCAGCTGGCCGGTATGCGTGGCTTGATGGCCGATACCGCTGGCCGTACCATTGAGATTCCTATTAAGGCCAACTTCCGTGAAGGTCTGTCCGTGTTGGAGTACTTCATCTCCTCCAGAGGCGCCCGAAAGGGCATGGCCGATACCGCTCTGCGTACCGCCGACTCTGGTTACCTGACCCGCCGTCTGGTGGACGTGTCCCAGGAGGTCATCATCCGGGAGGAGGACTGTGGTACCACCGATGGCATTGAGGTGGCGGAGATCGAGGAGCACGGCCAGGTCATCGAGACCTTCGCCGAGCGTGTCCATGGCCGCTATCCTGCCGAGGACATTGTGGACCCCGCCACCGGCGAGGTGCTCTTCACCCGCGACACCATGATGCGCAAGGACGACGCCGCGGTGCTGGAGGCCCATGGTATCCATTCCGTAAAAATCCGCTCCGTGCTCACCTGCCGGGCCCGCAGCGGGGTGTGTTCCAAGTGCTACGGCATCAACCTGGCCATTGGTGAGCCTGTGGGCGCCGGTGAGGCGGTTGGTATTATCGCCGCCCAGTCCATCGGCGAGCCTGGTACCCAGCTGACCATGCGTACCTTCCACACCGGCGGCGTGGCCGGCGGCGATATCACCCAGGGTCTTCCCCGTGTTGAGGAGCTGTTCGAGGCCCGTAAGCCCAAGAAGATGGCCCAGCTGGCGGAGATCGGCGGCCGGGTGACCATCGAGGAGACCAAGCGCAACGTCATGTGCAACCTGACCATCACCGCTGACGACGGCGAGGTGGTCACCTACGCTCTGCCTTACTCCGCCGGCATCAAGGTGAAGGACGGCGACGTAGTGCCCAAGGGCCTGGAGCTCACCGAGGGTGCTCTGTCTCCCCACGAGGTTTTGCGCATCCGCGGGTTGTCTGACTGTCACAACTACCTCATCCGTGAGGTGCAGAAGGTGTACCGTCAACAGGGCGTTGACACCAACGATAAGCATATCGAGGTTATTGTCCGCCAGATGATGCGGAAGGTGCGTGTGGAGGATGCCGGGGACTCCGACCTGCTGTCCGGCTCCACCATTGACATCATCGAGTTCCTGGACGCCGAGGAGGCCGTCAAGGCCCGCATCGAGGCCGGGGAGAAGAACGAGATGGGCGAGGATCTGCGCCTGCCCACCTGTACCCGTCTGCTCATGGGTATCACCAAGGCCTCTCTGGCCACCGAATCCTTCCTGTCTGCCGCTTCCTTCCAAGAGACCACCAAGGTGCTCACCGAGGCGGCCATCAAGGGCAAGGTGGACCACCTGCTTGGCTTGAAGGAGAACGTCATCATTGGTAAGCTGATCCCGGCCGGTTCCGGCCTGGCCCAGTACCGCAAGGAAGACCCCATCGATGATGAGGGGAACCTGGTCGGGGCCCAGAGCGGTTCCATTGTGGCGGATGCCCTGGATGAGCCCGAAGAGGGCGGGGAGGACAGCGGCGAGCTGTTCTTTGAGACCGGCTCTATGGAGCTGGAAGCCGCTTCGGAGCAGCACAGCGAGGACACTCTGGTCTAAGCAAATAGCCATAAATGTCTGAAAAACCCCGGCAGCAGAGGGAAGCCTCTGCTGCCGGGGTAAAAAACACCCCTGTTTTCCTGAGAAGTTAGGAAAACAGGGGCGTTTTTATTTTTTGGGTGGGGCGCAGGATTCCCGGCAAATCAGTTGGCTGGGGAAAAACAACTTCACCGGCTGCTTGTGGCCCCCTTCAATGCGGTCGACGAGCAGCTTGGCCGCCGCGTGTCCCATTTCCTCAATGGGGATGTGGTTGCTGGTGAGCATGGGGCTGAGGTAGCGCACAGTCTCCATATCATTGACGCCAATGAGAGAGACGCCCTGAGGAACTTTGAAACGGTGCTCTTTGAGCGCTTTGAGGGCTCCGATAGCCGTCATGTCATTGGCGCAGAGAATGGCGGTAAAATCCAGCCCCTGGGCCAACAGCTTTTGTGTGGCATCGTAGCCGCCTGTGGGAGTGAACATGGTCTCAATGACATAGTCATCAGGTAGGTTGAGATTTAGGTCACGAACAGCCCGCAAGTAGCCCTGGAAACGCTGCTCGTTGGCTGTTTCGCCCATATAACAAATACGGCGATGACCCAGGTTGTAGAGATAGTGGACACTGTTTTCGGTCGCCCGGCAGCCCCGGCTAACTACCTGGTCAATGTCGAAGGGGAGATTCTGCAGGCCGACATAGACAATATGGCGGTATTGGGCCTGCAAAACGTTTAACGTGCTGGCGTCCGGGCGGCCCAGTACCAGAAGTGATTCCACAGAAGGATCAAGGGCCTGCCAGCCGGCACTTTGGAGATTTGCTGCGCTGTACTGGTAGCGCAGGATATAACCTAAATCGAAGATGGCATGCTCGGCAGCATTCATCAAAATGGAGAAAAAGGGGTCTAAATGGGCATCGATCATACGGGCGTGAAAGCAAGCGATTTCCTTGCTGGAAGAGTGGGAGGTGCTCTGGGAACGTTTGAGGCTGCGTGCGTTTTGATTGGGCGTATAGCACAATTCACGGACCGCAGCCCAAATCTTTTTTTGAGTTTCTGCACTGGCAGCGGAGGTTTCGTTGCCGTTTACCACCCGAGAGACCGTCGATGGGGAAACGCCCGCAACGCGGGCTACATCTTTTATTGTCATATTCAATAAACCCACCAAAATCGTTTAATTTCAAGGGGATTATAACACACACGGCGGCGTTAGACAACTCCCCGAGGTGGAGAATTTTAGTAAAATAAACAGACAAACGTTTGCGTAATTACTGGTTGCTTTTTTCTTGGGACAATGGTAAGATTTGTGCACAGAGACGATAAGAGGGGAAATATTGTTAAAAAATTATCTATTTCAACAGGTAATGAGAGAAAAAAAGAAAGTATGCGAAAACGTTTGTGTAAAAAATTACGAAATTTTACGCAACTAGTTGGGATTTGGAAAGGAGCTTGAAGCGGGCATGGATAAGAAGATATTGTTTCTTGGACTGGACGCTGCGATGCCGGATCTGATCAAAAAGTTTGTTGCTGAGGGCAGTATGCCCAATACGGCCAAGCTGATGGAGCAAGGTGTATTTTCCCGTCTGGAAACGGTGTTCCCACCTCTGACTGCGGCGGCTTGGACTGCTATTGTCAGCGGCGCCGGGGCGGGGACCAACGGTGTTCCCAGCCTGATGGTAAAGCACGCGGGGGAGGAGCTGGACCACTGGCACACCTCCTTTGACCGCAACGAGGTGCTCTGTGAGACCCTGTGGGACGTGGCTAAGCGGATGGGGAAGAAGACGGCCCTCATCAACTGGCCAGTGACCTTCCCCATGGGAGCCATTTCCGTGGAGGACGGCTGCCAGCTGGCGGGTTCTCTGAATCCCCCTTTCCGTTACTTCTTCATGCCCCTGTGGGACGTGGCCTCCAGCGCCTGTTTCTCCAACCAGCTGCTGCGCTGCAACCAGATCCCCGGCCGGGCAGTGAAGGTAGAAGCCAAGCCCGCTCAGGGCTGGACCAATCTGCCCAAGAGCGAGAAGGAGCCCCTGGAGTTCGAAATCACCGTGCCTCCCACCTATGTGGAGGGGTACAAGATGCAGGTGCTGATCTACGCCTCCACTGCGGAAGGATATGACCGGATGCTGGTGTCGGAGAGCAAGGACGCTGCCCAGGCGGTCACCGATATCACCATGGGCGACTACGGCCCCTGGATCACCAAGGTCTTCGATGCCCGTGATTATCGCCGGGCCGGCCGGTTCCGTTTCCAGATCTTGGAGCTGTCCAAGGACGGCAAGGACTTCAAGCTCTATCAGAGCTCCATCAATATGGCCGAGCCTTACTCGGTTCCTGCCAGCCTGAGCAAAGAGGTAGAGGCTGTGGCCGGTACTTACATGGAAGTGGATGATCCCTGGGCCTTTATGGATGGCTGGATGTCTCCGGAGCTCTACCTAGATCAGCTACAGATGCACGCCGACTGGTGGGGCAAGGCCACCAAGTATGTGCTGGATCATCAGCAGTGGGATATGGCCTTCTCTTGGGTGGGTACCATTGACCACATTGAGCATGCCCTGTATGCTGGCATCGAGCCCAAGGCCCGTGTCTATGATCCGGAAAAGGCTCCCTTCTGTTGGCACATGATTCGTGAGACCTATCGCCAGGTAGATGAGAACATCGGCCGGATCATGGAGAGCGTGGATCTGGAGAACACCTACGTGGTGCTCATCTCCGACCACGGCATGACTCACCTGGACTGGAACCCCTATGTCAAGGAGCATCTGTCCCGGGCTGGACTGCTGAAGTATGTGCTGGACCTGTCCACCGACGATCCCAGCAACCTGTCCATCGATTGGTCCCAGACCAAGTGCCATCCTCTGGAGCCCTGTCACGCTCACATCTTCATCAATCTGAAGGGCCGAGACCCCCACGGAATTGTGGAGCCCGAGGATTACGAGAAGGTCCAGGAGGAGATCATACGGGCACTGTACGACATGAAGGACCCGGAGACCGGAGCTCAGGTGGTGGCGCTGGCCATCAAGAAAGAGGAGAGCGGTACTCTGGGGATCTATGAAGGCAAGGGCTATGACCGGGTAGGCGACGTAATCTACGCCTGGAAGCCGGGCTACATGTCTCATCCCTTTATCTACCGCTCTGCCATCAAGTATCGGGATGGCAGCGAGCGAATCATCGCCAACCCCGAGCTGTATGAGGCCGCCGGCCTGTGCCGCAACTTTACCGGTGTCCATTTGGCACTGCCTTCCCTCCATGACATGCACGCCTGTATGCTGATGGCGGGACCCGGTGTGACCAAGTATGAGCGCAAGTACGCCGCAAAGATCATCGATGTGGCGCCCACGATTTCGAAACTGCTGGGAATTGATGTTCCCGCTGATGCTGAAGGAGGAGTTTTGTATGATATCCTGGACCGGATCAAATAAGCCCATTGAAAAGGTTGGCCTGGTAGGCTGTGGCCGTATGGGCAAGTGCATGCTCAAGGGCATGCAGGAGGGCGGCTTCTCGGTGGTGGCCTATGATAAGTTCCCCGCCGCCGCCCAGAGCGCCAAGGAGATGGGAGCCGAGATCGTGGAGACCCCGGCTGAGCTGGCCAAGGCCTGCTCCGTCATTATCATGTCTCTGCCCGGCCCCGCCCAGCTGGACGAGGTGATCTGTGGGGAAGGCGGCCTGATGGAAGGTCTGACCAGCGACCACGTGGTGGTGGATACCAGCACCGTGTCCCCCGATACCACTCGGACCAATGCCCAGCGGGTAGCTGAGGTGGGAGCGGCCTATCTGGACTGCCCCATCCTGGGCCGTCCCTCTGCGGCAGGCAAGTGGCTGCTGCCCACCGGCGGTAACGAGGATGCCCTGAAGAAGGTGGAGCCTGTGCTGCTGACCTTCGCGTCCAAAGCGGTGTTTGTGGGCGGCCCCGGCTCGGGCAACGCGCTGAAGCTGCTCAACCAGATGATGTTTACCTGTATCAATGCCATCAGCTCCGAGGTCATGGCCATCTGTGACCACGTGGGCATTGACAAGGCCGTGTTCTATAACGCCGTGGCTTCCAGCTCTGCCGGTACGGTGAGCGGCCTGTTCAAAGAGGTGGGCCGGTGCATTGTGGACGAGGCCTATGAGAGCCCCGCTTTCACCGTGGACCTGCTGATTAAGGACACCAAGCTGGCCCTGCAGATGGCCAAGGACGCCAAGGCTCCCTCGGTCATTGCCGGTACGGTTCAGATGTATAACGAGATCGCCAGTGCCAATGGCCTGGGCGGCCAGGATACGGCGGCCCTGTACAAGGTCTTTGACAAGCATTACCAGGAACTGGGCTAATTGGCCCACAGCAAAAAACAGATAGGAGTGTACCAATTTTGAAGCTGGATTTTGAGTATGGCAACGGCTTGATGAGCGCCGAGCTGCCCGACAACACCGACGTATTTATCCCCGGAAAGACCATTCCCGATCCTCCCTGCCTGCCCCAGGACTGGGACAGCCTGTACGCCGCTACTCTGGAGAGCATCCGCAATCCCATTGGGATGAAGCCTCTGCGGGAGCTGGCCGGCCCGGGTAAGAAAGTTGTCTTCGTCATTCCCGATATTGTTAAGGGTGGCCTGCAGCCCACCAGCCACCGGAAGGTATCTATCCGGGCCTGCCTGGATGAGCTGTACGCCGCTGGTGTGGAGAAGAAGGACATCCTGCTGCTGTTCTCCAACGGTCTGCATCCCCGCGCCACTGTGGAGGAGATGAAGAAGATCCTGGGCGACGAGCTGTTCAACGAGTTTTATTACACCAACCAGATCACCAGCCACGACAGTGAGGACCCCGAGCACATGGTGGACTTGGGAACCACCGACCGGGGCGACCCCGTGCTGATGAACAAGTACGTCTTCGACTGTGATCTGCCCATCCTCATCGGCCACACCCAGGGCAACCCCTATGGCGGCTACTCCGGCGGCTACAAGCACTGCGCCACCGGCATCACCCACTGGCGCTCCATCGCCAGCCACCATGTGCCCCAGGTTATGCACCGCCCCGACTTCACCCCCGTTTCTGGCCACTCCCTGATGCGCACCAAGTTCGACGAAATTGGTATGCACATGGAGAAGAAGATGGGGCATCCTTTCTTCTGCTGTGATGCAGTGCTGGACACCTACTCCCGCCAGATCGCCCTGTACTCCGGCTATGCCAAGGAGATGCAGCCCGAGTCCTGGAAGATCGCCAACAAGCGCACCTACGTCCCCTTCGCGGAGAAGAAGTACGACGTGATGGTCTTTGGTATGCCCCAGGACTTCCACTACGGCAACGGCATGGGCACCAACCCCATTCAGATGATGCAGGCCCTGTCTGCTCAGGTCATCCGTCACAAGCGGGTGATGAAGGAAAACTGTGTGATCATCTGCTCCTCCATCTGCAACGGCTACTTCCACGACGAGCGGTGGCCCTATCTGCGGGAGCTGTACGAAATGTTCCAGCACGACTACATGCAGACCCTGCCCGACATGAACCGGTACGGTGAGTACTTTGCCACCAATGAGGAGTACATCCGCAAGTATCGCTTCGCCAATGCCTTCCATCCCTTCCACGGCTTCTCCATGATGGCCTGCGGTCACATCGCCGAGATGAACACCAGCGCCATCTACATCGTGGGAGCTCAGGAGCCCGGCATTGCCCGCAGCATGGGACTGAAGACCCGGGCTACCTTTGAGGAGGCTCTGGAGGACGCCAAGAAGAAGTTTGTCGGTCCCAATCCCAACATTCTGGCCCTGCCGCAGACCTTCAAGATCGGCGCCGTCCATCTGTGCATGAAGGACGACGATCTGTCTACGGTGTAATCCTTGTTCTCGGGGGATCAGGGTCCAGGTACAGGCAGCCGCAGTCATGGCAGGCTGCGGCGCTCCCCCGAAAGGAATCCCAGCAAATTTTTAGAAAGAAGGAAGGAAGACAAAAATGAAAAAGATGATTGCTCTGCTGCTTTCCCTGTCCATGATGTTTGCTCTGGTCTCCTGTGGCTCTGGCGGCGCCTCCTCCAGCGAGGAAGCGGGCGGCTCCTCTTCCGCACAGGTCTCCGGCGGCGAAGACCTCACCTGGGGCCTGACCCCCTTTGAGACGAAACAGACAGTCCGTCTGGGCTTTTTCACCGGCTCCCCTCTGTCCTATGGCTTCCTGTTTGCGGATAACCTGGGTGTGTTCGATGCGTTGAACATTGAGGTGGAGTATGTCCCCTTCACTGGCGGTCCCGCTATGATGGAGGCCAACGCCGAGTGGGATATGGCTTCCTGCGGCGCCGGCGGCCTGGCGCTGGGTCTGTACGGCTATGACTTCCCTCTGATTGACATCACCGACTATGAGGAGAACCTGGCTCTGTTCGTGCGTCCTGATTCTCCCATTGCCAAGGATCCCACCAACCCCGAGGTGTGGAAGGGCACCACTTGGGTCTATCCTGCCGGCACCACCGCTCAGGCCGTACTGGCCAGCGCTCTGCAGCAGCTGGGTCTGACCCTGAATGATATCACCAGCGTGAACATGGACAACGCGAATGCTCTGACCGGCTTTAACGGTGGCACCGGCGACGGCCTGGGCTGCTGGAACGCCATTGCCTTCTCCGCGGAAGACGCCGGCTACGTCCGTGTGGGCGATGCAGGCACCCTGGGCTTCACCGCTCCCTGCGGCACCTTCGTGCAGCCCGACTTTTTGGAGAACAACCTGGACCTGGTGACCACTATGTGCATCGTCTTCCACAAGGCTGCCGAGTGGTGTTATGAGTCCGAGGAGAACATGGCTCAGGCTGCTCAGTGGTACCTGGATAACTGCGACGAAGAGGGCTTCCTGTGCAATGAGGATATTGCCCAGCGGACCATGGAGTGGTGGCGCAGCCCCACCGTGGACGAGTGGATTGAAATCTACACCACCTCTTCTCCCGACGACAAGGGCCTGTACACCAGCCGTGACCTGCTCCAGGCGGAGAAGGACGTTCTGGTCAGCGTAGACTTCTTTATCTCCGAGGGCAAGTATACCAACGAGGACCGCGCTCGCTATTTGGACGATGCGCGCATTGATCCTACCGTCGCTCTGCGCGCCCAGGAGATGCTCGGCAAGTAAAATCGATAGAAACTGAAGGGACACAACAGATACGGCTGCCCTCCCGCCTGGCGGGCGGGAGGGCAGTTGTATTTTGGGTAGGAAAGTAGGGATGAATTTGAGCGAAAAAAAGACCCAGGCACTGACCAATGAAGAACGCGTCGCACTGGTACAACGGCAGAGAAGACAGCTGCGCAACCGCGATCTGGTCCTAGCCGTGTCGGGCGTTGTTCTGTTTTTTGTCATTTGGGAAGTGCTGTCGGTGACCAAGCTGGTGGACGCCAAGTACATCAGTGAGCCGGTACAGATTTTCCAGCTGTTTATCACCAAGCTCTCAGACCCCAATCCGGATGGAGCGGTACTGGCGGTCAACATCTGGTCCAGTCTCCAGGTGGCCTTGTGCGGGTTTGGACTTGCGGTAGTTATTGGTGTGCCTCTGGGCTGGCTGATGGGATGGTATCGGGGCTTTGACAGCTTTATGCGCCCCATCTTTGAGATCATCCGCCCCATTCCTCCGGTCTCCTGGATTCCTCTGACCATCGTATGGATGGGCATTGGATTGCAGGCCAAGGCGTTTATCGTGTTTTTTGCAGCCTTTGTTCCCTGCCTGATTAACTCCTATACTGGTATTCGGCAGACGAAAGAAGTTCTGAAAAACGTGGGCAAGACCTTTGGCGCCTCCTATTTCACTGTGTTCTGGAAGGTGGGCATTCCCTCCTCTATGACCATGACCTTTGCTGGTATCAAGGTGGCCATCGGTAACGCGTGGGCTACTCTGGTGGCGGCTGAGATGCTGGCTTCCTCTAGCGGTCTGGGCTACATGATCCTGATGGGCCGCTCTTACGGCCGTGTGGATATCGTGATCCTGGGCATTGTGGTCATCGGTGTGATTGGCGTGATTATTACCGCCCTTATCAACCTGTTGGAAAATAAGATTTTGGGGTGGAAGAAGCTATGAGCAAGAAAAAGATCAATATTGAAAATATGAGCGCAGCGGAGATCCGCGAGCACCGCTTGAACATCCTCTATAAAGTGCTCCCCATTATCTCCATTCTGCTCCTGATCGGGCTCTGGCTTTTTGCTTCCAGCCTTAGCTCTGGATTTCCCTCTCCCGGGGATGTGTGGGAGCGTACCGTTCGTCTGTTTACCAAGCCGGTAAAAAAGATGAACCTGTTCGGCCATATCTTTGCCAGCCTGCAGCGCATTGGCTTGGCTCTGCTCTTTGACTGGACATTCGGCATCGCGTTTGGTATTCTGATCGGGTGGAACCGAAAGGCAAAGGCCTTCTTCACCCCCATGTTCAACGCCTTCCGTGCGGTGCCCCCTCTGGCATGGATTCCTCTGATCACGCTGTGGTTCGGCATTGGCGAGTTCCCCAAGGTGCTGATCGTTATTTTTGGCTCTCTGGCCTCTATCGTGGTGAATGTCCAGGCGGGCATGAGCAACGTGGAGCAAATCTACTTAAATGTTGGCACGGTGTTTAACACCAATTCCCGTCAGCAGCTGTTTAAAATTGCGATTCCCTCCGCTTTGGATGCCATTTTTGCCGGCGTGCGGACCTCCACCAGCGCGGCCTGGATGGTGGTGCTGGCGGCTGAGATGCTGGGCGCGGATTCCGGCGTCGGTTTCCTCATTTCCCGCGGTATGGACTCCATGGATATGCCCCTGGTGCTGACTAGCATGATCTCCATTGGCATCGTGGGAGCCCTCCTGGCCATCATCACGCAGTATGCAGAAAGGTTGATTTGTCCATGGACGAGAAGAAAAAAGTCATTCTGAAATTGGAACATATTTCACAGAGCTATGTTGTGAACAGCCAGGTGAAGGACGCAGTTGAAGATGTCTCGCTGGAAGTATATGACAACGAGTTTCTCGTGATTTTGGGCCCCGGCCACTGCGGAAAGACGGTTTTAATGAATATTATTGCCGGGTTGGAGAAGCCGGTGGGCGGAGCAGTTTATTTGGACGGCGAGCAGGTAGAGGGCAGCGACAAGCGGATTGGCATGGTGTTCCAGTCCCTGGCCCTCATGCCCTGGAAGACGGTTATGGCCAATGTGGAGTTTGGACCGGAGGTAGCCGGCGTTCCCAAGGAGGAGCGCAGAAAGACGGCCCAGAAGTACATTGACCTGGTGGGGCTGAAGGGCTTTGAGAAGTCCTATCCCCATGAGCTGTCCGGCGGTATGAAGCAGCGCGTGGGCATTGCCCGGGCCTACACCAATAACCCGGAGATCCTCCTGATGGATGAGCCCTTCGGTCAGTTGGACGCCCAGACCCGGTATGCCATGGAGGAAGAGGTGCTGCGGATCTGGGAGAAGGAGAAGCGGACCATTATCTTCGTGACCAACAACATTGAGGAAGCGGTCTACCTTGGCGACCGGATTGTTCTGCTGAGCAATTGTCCGGCCAAGGTGAAGGAGATTTATGATCTGAAAAACCTGGCCCGGCCGCGGAACACAACCGATCCTGAGTTCTTGCGTATCCGTACCGAGATCTCGGATAATACCGACCTGGCGCTGTGATGGAGGTGCCCTATGAGTAACACAGTAAACAAGGACGAGAATAAGGTCCGAGTCGAGCACTTAACCAAGTTTTTTGGGGACCTCCACGTGTTGGATGACGTTTCCTTTAACATCAAAAAGGGCGAATTTCTGTGTGTTGTCGGTCCGACCGGCTGCGGAAAGACCACCTTTTTGAACCTGCTGACCCGGATCTACATGCCCACCAAGGGCGAGCTGTACATTGATAACGAGCCTGCCGATCCCAAGAAGCACAACCTGGCAGTGGTGTTCCAGGAGCCCTCCTCCATGCCTTGGCTGACGGTAGAACAGAACCTGCGTTTTGGAATGGAGATTAAGCACCTGCCCAAGCACGAGATTGACAAGCGGGTAGAGAACATTATCAACCTGCTGGGCCTGCAGGAGTTCCGGAACCAGTATCCCCACCAGCTGTCTATCAGTACAGCCCAGCGTATCATCATCGGACGGGCCTTTGCCATGCAGCCCGACCTGCTGTTGATGGATGAGCCTTACGGCCAGATGGACATTAAGCTGCGCTTCTATTTGGAGGACGAGGTCATCCGTCTTTGGCGTGAGATGGGCACCACGGTGGTGTTCATTACCCACAACATCGAGGAGGCCGTATATCTGGCAGAGCGGGTGCTCATCCTGACCAACAAGCCGGCCAAGATTAAGGAGGAGGTCAAAATTGACCTGCCCCGGCCCCGTGACGTCAGCTCTCCGGAATTTATCGAGATCCGTAATCACATCACCGATCAAATTAAGTGGTGGTAATCACCGCGTTCAAAAGAAAAAGGAATGCTGCCGGCTTGGGCCGGCAGCACCTTTTTCTGTAAATGAGACAGGGAGGGATCCTCATGCTGTTAGGAGTAACGGCAGTGAATTTCGCCTCGGCCTTTTTCCAGGCTAGCAGTGGGTTTGGGTATGCGCTGATTGCCATGGCCATCATGCCCCAGTTTTTGCCCATGCGGGACTGCTCCGCTATTTCGGCGGTGACAGTGGTGGTCATCGGCCTACAGATGAGCTTGACGCTGCGAAAGCATTTGAAACTGAGAATTGTGCTGCTGCCCATCCTGTGCTGCATGCTTACCATCAATGTGGGACTTTATATTCTGATGCACTTTGATGAGTTTACCCTGCGGCTGATTTTGGCGGGGCTGCTGTTTTTGGTGACCGGCATCTTCTTTTATTGCCGCAAGCGTCAGATCGTCATACCCAACCGCTGGTACAGCGCGGCCATCGCCGGGCTGGTAACGGGGCTGTCCACAGGGATGTTCAACATTGTGGGCCCCTTCCTGCTGATTTATTATATGAATGTGTGCGAGGACACCCTGACCATGAAGGCGAGCTTGGAATTTAGCTTTCTGTTGGCGGGACTGTACTCCATGATCATGCATATCTCATACGGGAATATTCGCCTGGAGCTGCTTCCTGCCCTGACCTGCTCCGCTGTTGCGGCAATCATGGCGGGAATCATCGGCCTGCGGGTCTATCAAAAGATCAATAAGGATAAAATCGCACTGATGGCGTATATTTTGCTGCCCATTATGGCAGTGTCTCTGATTGTCAACGGCTAAGGGAGGGAAGAAAGATGCGGGATCTGTTGGTCCTGATCGGTCTTGCCATAGGGGTAGGACTGATGGGAATGGGACTGGGGCGCAGTATCCGGTACGGGCGACGAAGGGCCGCTTGTACCAGCCGGACCATTGGCCATGTGGCAGAGGTTCTGGAGGAGCGGAGCCTTCTGTATTGGCCGGACCAGCTGCGGAAGGTCCCGGTTATCTGCTTTTCTCCTGAGGGGAGTGGAGGGATGGTAACCACAGCTACCCTGTATGCCGACAGCAACCTGGGGCGGCTGAATCAGGGGCAGCAGGTGGAAGTTCGTTATTCCCCCCGTCAGCCGGAATGCTGTCTGATTGCGGGCTGGGATGAGGCATATGTCCGCACGGCACTGGCCCAAATCCTGGTGGGAGCGGTGATCTTGATTCTCACCCTTCGTTCCCTGGGATGAGGACGGTAAAACAACATGAAGATTGCGGCAGCGGCTGGAACTTACCGTTCCGGCCGCTGCTTTTTTGTCAGGGATTCACTTCAATGGCGGCGGCGGGACAGCTTTCCGCGGCCTCCCGGACCTGGGACTCCTGCTCGGGGAAAATTTCGTCCCGGGCAGCGGCCACACCTTCATCGGTCATGGTGAAGACGCCGGAACAGATACCGGCGCACAGGCCGCAGCCGACGCAGCTCTCGTTGACATGAGCGGTCATACAACGCTCCTCCTTCTATTGGTTTTGGAGTAGTATGCCACTGGTTTCTTTCCTTATTCAAAGGTGCCGATAAACAGGGGGGCGCCGTTTTGAAGATCAACAATTCCGTAGAGGAAGGGGCGGTCAAAGACCAAGGTGATTCCCTCCTCGGCGGGCGCGGCGGACCCGCTGGCAGCCACCACCGTGGCGGCGGCCGCCTCAGTGCCCTTTTCATTCACTTTGATTTTGGTGGCGTGGATCACCTGAGACAGGTAGTAGCCCTCCTCCAGGTCTCCCATCCGGGAAAAGTCAGCCACGCCGGGGAGGAAAGCGTCTTCCAGCCCCAGCTGGGAGAGAGCGTCGCACAGGTCGCCGCCCCATTCAGCCTCGAATTTCGGAAGGCCCAGGTGGAAAAACTGGGTGTCGGTCTGCTGGGACAGCAGCGCGGCAAAATCTACTCCCTCCAGCGTGCTCAGCCAGCTGTCCAAATCCTGATCGGGGAGGAGAGCGAAAAAGCCCAGCCGTCCATCATCATAGGGCAGAACGGCGCCCTGAACCCCTTCTCCCTGGATGTAAGGGAACGTGCAAAAACCGGTGTTCAAAAAGTCCATGTCCTCTGTTTGCCCATTCTCAAAGGTAAAGGTCCGTTCATGGGTGCTATTGGGGTCGAATTTCTGCGCCCAGGTGTTTTTTAAATAGAGGGCGTTGACCAGCAGGGCGGCGGTGCTCTCCTGGAAGGGTTGGGAGATGATCTGGGGAATCATGTTGTTGGTGTGCTCCGACACCCAGCCGTTGAGGGCAGGCACAATACCGGAGGCAGACAGGTCCTCCTGGAAGATCTGGGCGTCAAAGATACCGGCACACCGGCCAATAAATTCCTCAGAGATTTGTCCGTCCGGGTCGGCCCATACGCTGTTGGCAATGGAACACTGGGTAGAGCCGCCCAGGAGATTTTGGTAGATGGAGAGAAGGGCATGGCAGGCCACGTTGATGGCTTCCAGGCTAGTATCCCCTCCCAGTACCTGTTCAAATTGGCTTAGAGTATTGTGATCTGCTCCGTTTGCCGCCATGGCCAGGGCCAAGGAGACGGAGAGAGGGGAAATGAGGGTGTCCGTGCCCTCCTGACGGACATTTTTCAGCAATTCCATCCCAAAGGAAGAGAGGGCGGCGTAGACTTCGGTGGCTTCCGGGTCGTACTGCACCAGCTGTTCCTGGGATAGGGGGATTGGCTGTGCGGAGAGAGGCTGGGCGGTAGAGGGGGTGGTGCAGCCGGAGAGGGAAGCGAGGGCCAGAGCGCAGGTCAGGGAAAGAGCAAGCATCCGTTTCATAGTAAAACCTCCTATTTGATCAGTCAGTAAGACGGGGGAGAGCTTCCTTTGTCTATCCAGACGGAAAATAGAAAAGAGGGTTGCGCTGGAATGGAAAAAATTTGTCTCTTGTGTCTCCTTGGCAAAAAAACGGGGGAGTGGTGGAAAACTTTGTGGATTTCTTTCCAATTCCTCCTTGACGGCCGGAATCCAACATGGTATAATTTCAACTTGCGGTGGTAGGGGCCTTGCGCCCTTTTACCCGATGAAACACCCCAGGTATTCAGGGGGCGAGGAGGGCGCCGAAGATGATCACAGAATTGCAGACCACACAAAAGGTGGTTGGCACCAAGCAGGCCAAGCGGGCCCTCAATGACGGACGGGCCAAAAAGCTGTTTTTGGCTGCTGACGCCGACCCCCGAGTCACCGAGCCGCTGGAGCGGCTGGCCAAAGAAAAAGGGGTCCCGGTGGAGGAGATCTCCGCCATGAAGGAGCTGGGTGCCGCCTGTGGCATCGCCGTGGGAAGCGCGGCAGCGGCCCTTCTATAAAAATTTGGTTTTAATGGAATAGGAATCCACCTGTTCCGTTAAAATATATATCATGCCCCACAGGGGCAGCTTTTCAGAAAGGAGGAAAATCATGCCTACTTTTAATCAGCTGGTCCGCAAGGGCCGTCAGCAGGTGACGGATAAGTCCACTTCTCCCGCTCTGCAGCACGGTCTGAACACTCTGAAGAACAAGAGCACCGATCTGCCTTCTCCCCAGAAGAGAGGTGTGTGCACCGCCGTTCGTACTTCCACTCCGAAGAAGCCGAACTCCGCTCTGCGTAAGATCGCCCGTGTTCGCCTGACCAACGGCTATGAGGTTACCGCCTACATCCCCGGTGTTGGCCACAACCTACAGGAGCACTCTGTGGTCATGATCCGCGGCGGCCGTGTTAAGGACCTGCCCGGTGTTCGTTACCACATCATCCGCGGCACTCTGGATACCCAGGGCGTCAACGGCCGTATGCAGGCTCGTTCCAAGTACGGTGCTAAGCGGCCCAAGGCCGGCAAGAAGTAAGATCACTTCTTCCAGACCCATCGGAACGTAAGTTCCCACTGAAATTGCATTGTGCGTTTGCGCAAGGCAGCCCCGCCTTGCCGAGCGTTTATTCCATATAATATATGGGTAGACCTCGGACAGGCATTACACGGATTGTCACAAAGACACTTCGAGTACCTATGAAATCATTTTTATATGAAGGAGGGAAGCAAAGTGCCCAGAAGAGGAAATGTACCCAAGCGGGAGGTTCTGCCTGATCCGCTTTACAACTCCATCCTGGTTACCAAGCTCACCAACAGCATCATGCTGGATGGCAAGAAGGGCGTGGCTCAGAAGGTGGTTTACGGCGCCTTCGATATCATTAAGGAGAAGACCGGGAAGGACCCCATGGAGGTCTACACCCAGGCTCTTGAGAACATCATGCCCTCCCTGGAGGTCAAGGCCCGCCGTGTGGGCGGCGCTACCTACCAGGTGCCCATTGAGGTCCGCCCCGAGCGGCGTCAGACCCTGGGTCTGCGGTGGCTCACCACTTACGCCCGCAACCGCGGCGAGAAGACCATGAAGGAGCGGCTGGCCGGCGAGCTGATGGACGCGGCCAACAACACCGGCTCTGCCGTGAAGAAGCGCGAGGACACCCACAAGATGGCTGAGTCCAACAAGGCGTTCGCCCATTACCGCTGGTAATAAAGGAGAGAAAGTATGCCTAGAAAAGTTTCTCTGGAGAACACTCGGAACATCGGCATCATGGCCCACATCGACGCGGGCAAGACGACCACCACCGAGCGTATCCTCTACTACACCGGCGTCAACTACAAGATCGGCGAGACCCATGAGGGTACCGCCACCATGGACTGGATGGTGCAGGAGCAGGAGCGCGGCATCACCATCACCTCCGCCGCCACCACCTGCTACTGGAAGGGAACTAAGAATCAGTTCCCCCAGACCCGTATCAACATCATCGACACCCCGGGCCACGTGGACTTCACCGTGGAGGTGGAGCGGTCCCTGCGCGTGCTGGACGGCTCTGTGACCGTCATGTGCGCCAAGGGCGGCGTGGAGCCCCAGTCTGAGACCGTGTGGCGCCAGGCTGACCACTACAAGGTCCCCCGCATGATCTACGTCAACAAGATGGACATCATGGGCGCCGACTTCTACAACGTGCTGCACATGATCCATGACCGTCTGAAGTGCAACGCGGTGCCCATTCAGCTGCCCATCGGCTCCGAGGATACCTTCAAGGGCATCATCGACCTGGTAGAGATGGACGCCGACGTGTACTACGACGAGATGGGCAAGGATATGCGCGTGGAGGAGATCCCCGCGGATATGCTGGAGCTGGCTCAGGAGTACCGCACCAAGCTGCTGGACGCCTGCGCTGACATCGACGAGGAGATCATGATGCTGGTCCTGGAGGAGCAGCCCGTGCCCCAGGATATGATCCGCAAGGCTCTGCGGAAGGGCACCATCGAGAACCTGCTGGTCCCCGTCACCTGCGGTACCTCTTACCGCAACAAGGGCGTGCAGAAGCTGCTGGACGCCATCGTGGATTATATGCCCTCTCCCCTGGATATCCCCGCCATCAAGGGCGTGAATCCCGACACCGAGGAGGAGGACGAGCGTCCCGCCGACGACAACGCCCCCTTCTCCGCTCTGGCCTTTAAGATCGCCACCGACCCCTATGTGGGCCGTCTGTCCTTTATCCGTGTGTACTCCGGCGTGCTGAACACCGGTACCACGGTGCTCAACTCCACCAAGAAGCAGAAGGAGCGCATTGGCCGTATCCTCCAGATGCACGCCAATCACCGTGAGGACATCGAGTGTGTTTACTCCGGCGACATCGCCGCTGTTGTGGGTCTGAAGAACTCCACCACCGGCGACACCCTCTGCGACGAGAAGGCTCCCATCATCCTGGAGTCCATGGAGTTCCCCGAGCCGGTTATCCGCGTGGCCATTGAGCCCAAGACCAAGGCCGGTCAGGAGAAGATGGGCCTGGCCCTGGTGAAGCTGGCCGAGGAGGACCCCACCTTCAAGACCTACACCGATGAAGAGACTGGTCAGACCATCATCGCCGGCATGGGCGAGCTGCACCTGGAGATCATCGTGGACCGTCTGCTCCGTGAGTTCAAGGTGGAGGCCAACGTTGGAGCTCCCCAGGTCGCCTATAAGGAGACCATCAAGAAGAGCGTGGAGCAGGACACCAAGTATGCCCGTCAGTCCGGCGGTAAGGGCCAGTACGGTCACGTTAAGATCCGTGTGGAGCCCAACGAGTCCGGCAAGGGCTACGAGTTCGTCAACGCCATCGTGGGCGGCGCCATTCCCAAGGAGTATATCCCTGCGGTTGACGCCGGTATCCAGGGTGCCATGCAGGCTGGCGTGCTGGCCGGCTACCCTGTGGTGGACGTAAAGGTCACCCTGTATGATGGCTCCTTCCACGAGGTGGACTCTTCCGAAATGGCCTTTAAGATTGCCGGTTCCATGGCCTTCAAGGAGGCCTGCCGCAAAGCGAATGCCGTGCTGCTGGAGCCCATCATGAAGGTTTCTGTCATTGTTCCTGACGACTATCTGGGCAACGTCATCGGCGATCTGAACAGCCGCCGTGGCCAGATCCTGGGTCAGGAGAGCCGTCCCGGTGCCCAGCAGGTAGACGCTCTGGTGCCTCTGGCCAACATGTTTGGCTACGCCACCGACCTGCGTTCCAGCACCCAGGGCCGTGGTCAGTATTCCATGGAGCCCCACAGCTATGTGGAGATTCCCAAGAGCATCGCCGACAAGATCATTGCCGAGCGCGGCCGCAGCCAGGACTAAGTCCTGTCCCATAGGAGTACTGGAAAATGGGGTTGCATTTGTACGCAGAATAGGATAAAATGTCCCTGATACGAAGCAGCCCCCGAAATATCATGATAATTGCAATATAAGGAGGAAATCCCAAATGGCTAAGCAGAAATTTGAGCGTACCAAGCCCCATGTCAACATCGGCACCATCGGCCACGTTGACCACGGCAAGACCACCCTGACCGCTGCTATCACCAAGTACCTGGCTATGCAGGGCAAGGCTGACTACACCGACTACAGCTCCATCGATAAGGCTCCCGAGGAGCGCGAGCGCGGCATCACCATCAACACCGCTCACGTGGAGTACGAGACCGACAAGCGTCACTATGCCCACGTTGACTGCCCGGGCCACGCCGACTATATCAAGAACATGATCACCGGCGCTGCTCAGATGGACGGTGCTATCCTGGTTATCGCTGCTACCGACGGCCCCATGGCTCAGACCAAGGAGCACATCCTGCTGGCCCGTCAGGTAGGCGTGCCCGCCATCGTGGTCTTCCTGAACAAGTGCGATCAGGTTGACGACGAGGAGCTGCTGGAGCTGGTTGAGATGGAGGTCCGCGAGACTCTGGACAAGTACGAGTTCCCCGGCGACGAGATCCCCATCATCAAGGGTTCCGCTCTGAACGCTCTGGTTTCCGAGTCCACCGATCCCAATGCTCCTGAGTATGCCTGCATCAAGGAGCTGATGGACGCTGTTGACGACTATATCCCCACTCCCGCCCGTAACGACGACATGCCCTTCCTGATGCCCGTTGAGGACGTGTTCACCATCTCCGGCCGTGGTACCGTTGCTACCGGCCGTGTGGAGCGTGGCATGATCAAGACTGGCGAGACCGTGGAGATCGTTGGCCTGTCCGACGAGAAGAAGTCCACCGTCGTTACCGGTCTGGAGATGTTCCGCAAGACCCTGGACTTCGCCGAGGCCGGCGACAACATCGGCGCTCTGCTGCGTGGTGTTGCTAAGACCGACGTGGAGCGTGGCCAGGTTCTGTGCAAGCCCGGCTCCATTCACCCCCACACCAAGTTCAAGGGCCAGGTTTACGTGCTGACCAAGGAAGAGGGCGGCCGTCACACCCCCTTCTTCAACAACTATCGTCCTCAGTTCTACTTCCGGACCACCGACGTGACCGGCATCATCTCCCTGCCCGAGGGCACTGAGATGTGCATGCCCGGCGACAACGTTGACATGGACGTGGAGCTGATCACCCCCATCGCCATTGAGAAGGGCCTGCGTTTCGCTATCCGTGAGGGTGGCCGCACCGTGGGTTCCGGCGTTGTTATCGACATCAACGAGTAATTCTTACTCCACTTGATGGTGCTTCAGTGGGCCTCCTTTGGGAGGCCCACTGTTTTTTTGTGGGAGTGGGGGGTTGACAAATAGGGGTAAGCTCGCTATAATAAGCCCAACAATCCAATCAGCAAAACCTATGAGGAAGATTAGTAGCCGGTGCGGCAAACCTTCAGAGAGCCCTGGGTGGTGGGATCAGGGCGGGGCGCGGCCGAGTGAATGGACTTCCGAGGGCGGCTTGAACGGGAAACCAAGTAGATGCCGACGGGGACCCACCCGTTATCCACCGGGCACGCGTGATGGCGCGTGAAGCGAGCGGACGTTTCTAACGTCAATTTGGGTGGTATCGCAGGAGTAAGGCTCTTGTCCCATGTGGGGGACAGGGGCGTTTTTTTATTCCGAAACAAGGCCGTTGGCAGCGGCCCCTCCATCACCCACCCAAACAATTTTCGGCCCACAGGCCAATATTATGGAGGTAACCACAATGAAAAAGAACACTCTGAAGAAGCTCATCTCTGCTGCCCTGTCCCTGGCTATGGCCCTGTCCCTGTGTGCCTGTTCCAGCACTTCCAGCTCCGGCAGCAGCGCATCCTCTGCGGGCAGCTCCTCGGGAGAGCCGGTGGAGTCCGGTTCCACTGGGGAAGCCGGTGCGTATAAGATCGCCATTGTCAAGCAGATGGACCACCCCTCGCTGGACGAGATCACCAACGCCATCGCCACCCGGCTGGAAAAGATCAAAGAGGAGACCGGGGTCGCCATTGACTATGAGATCTACTCCGGCCAGGGTGATGAGACAGTGCTCAACCAGATTGGCGCTCAAGTCATTGCCGACGGTGTCTCCGCCATTATCCCCGTTGCCACTACCGCGGCTCAGCTGATGACGGTAGCCGCCGAGGAGACCAAAACTCCCGTCATTTACGCCGCGGTCAGCGACCCGGCCCAGGCTGATCTGTTGGATATCGACTACGTCACCGGTACTTGCGACGCCCTGAATACGGCCTTCATTCTGGATATGATGCTGGCCCAGAACCCCGATACCCAGAAGGTTGGCCTGCTCTATTCCCTGTCCGAGCCCAACTCCACCACCCCCATTGCAGAGGCCAAGGAGTATCTGGATGCCAAGGGCATTGCCTACGAGGAGTTTACCGCTAACAGTGATGACGAGGTCGTAGCTGCTGCCGGCGCGCTGATCGCCGCTGGTGTGGACGCGGTGTTCACCCCCACCGACAACAAGATCCAGTCTGCGGAACTGGCCATCGCTCCCGATTTCATTGAAGCGGGTATTCCCCACTACGCGGGGGCCGATTCCTTTGTCCGCAACGGCGCCTTTGCCACCTGCGGCGTGAACTACACCAACCTTGGCACGGAGACTGCCGACTTGGCCTACGAGATGCTGACCAACGGCATGGCGGACAAGGAGGACTACTACCTGTCCCAGGGTGGGATCATCACCGTCAACACCGAGACTGCTTCCGCTATGGGCCTGGACTACTCCATGTTTAACGACATGGGTCAGGTGGTGGAAGTGACCACTACCGAGGATTAAGATCTCAGGGACCTAAACTACATTCCGCCAGTCCCCCGGTGAGAGCCGGGGGGCTTTGGCCTGAAAGGGAGAAGGACGATGCTCTACATTTTGCAAACGGCTCTGGAGCTGGGCTTTCTGTATGCTCCGGTGGCGCTGGCGCTGTTCCTCAGCTACCGCATTCTGGACATTGCCGATTTGACCACAGACGGAGCTTTTACCCTGGGAGCGGCAGTGTCTGTTGTAGTCTGTGCTGCCGGTCATCCTATCCTGGCCGTGCCGTTGGCCATGCTATGTACGGCGGCGGCGGGTTTTGTTACCGCTCTGCTGCAGACGAAGTTGGGAGTCCCTTCCATTCTGGCTGGCATCATCACCAACACGGGACTTTACACTGTCAACTTGATGGCCATGGGCTGGACCTCCAACGCCAGCCTTATTAAACAGCAGACCATTTTCCATATGTTCCGGGATCTGGGAGTGGGAGGCAGCTGGTACGAGATCATTTTGGCCGGAGTAATCACGGTGGCTGCGGCCCTGCTGCTGGTGGCCTTTTTGGGCACCCGGCTGGGATTGTCGATCCGGGCCACCGGAGATAACCGGGACATGGTTCGCGCGTCTTCCATCAACCCCACCTTTACCATCACCGTAGGCCTGTGTGTGGCCAATGCCCTCACTGGCCTGTCTGGAGCCCTTGTAGGCCAGGCTCAGCGCAGCGCCAACGTAAACATTGGCACTGGTATGGTGGTCATTGGTCTGGCCTGCCTGATTATTGGTGAAACCGTGTTGGGGCGCGGCTCCATGCTCCGGGGGGCCCTGTCTGTGTTTGCAGGCAGCATCATTTACCGCTTGATTTACGCGGTCGCCCTTAGCTCCAAGGTGTTCCCCATTGAGGCCATGAAGCTGGTCACCGCGATCATCGTGGCCCTTGCCATCGCCGCACCCGCCCTGAAAAACTGGGCGGCTTTTGAAAAACGGAAGGCGGAAGCCAGGAAAGGGGGACGCTGATATGCTTACCATCCATGCTATTTCCAAAACCTTTAACCCGGGTACCGTCAATGAAAAGAAGGCGCTTTCCGGCCTGTCCCTCCACCTGGAGCATGGGGATTTTGTCACCATTGTGGGCTCCAATGGGGCGGGAAAATCCACCCTCTTTAACGCCATTGCGGGTGCTTTTTATGTGGATGAAGGGTCTATTTTTCTGGCAGGAGAGGACATCACCTATAAACCGGAGTACCGGCGCAGCCGGGAGATGGGACGGCTGTTCCAGGACCCCATGCGGGGGACTGCCCCTCATATGACCATTGAGGAAAATTTAGCGTTGGCCTATCTCCGGGCTTCAAAAAACCAACACGCCTTTTTCAGCCGCACCAGTAAGGCGGACCGTGCCTTCTTCCGTGAGCAGCTGGCCAGGCTGAACATGGGGCTGGAGGACCGGATGAAGCAGCCGGTGGGATTGCTGTCCGGAGGACAGCGCCAGGCCTTGACTCTGCTGATGGCCACTCTGGTGCCCCCCAAGGTACTGCTGCTGGACGAGCATACGGCGGCTTTGGACCCTGCCACAGCGGAAAAGGTGTTGAAGCTGACCGAGGAGATTGTGAAGGAGAACCACATCACCACCCTAATGGTGACCCACAACATGTACCAGGCCTTAAAGCTGGGCAATCGCACCCTGATGATGAACGATGGGGCTATCGTTCTGGATGTGCAGGGGGAGGAGCGCGCTGGCATGACCGTGGATGACCTGCTGGCGCAATTCCGCAGCCGGGCAGGGAAAGCGTTGGACAACGATCGAATTTTACTGTCCGAGTAAAAGAATACATGGACCGCCCCGGAAGAATTTGTTCTTCCGGGGCGGTTTTTTAAAAAATTTTTTGCCTTTGAGATTTTTCATGTCTGTCAGGGATATTCCTAATGAAAGATCTTTCTGATACCAAACCAACGAGGAGGTGAGCAGCCATGACGGAAGAGGAATTTGGCCAGGCGGCCCGAACCTACGGCGATATGATTTATCGGGTGGCCTACCATGGGCTGAAGAACCGGTCGGATGCGGAGGATGTGATGCAGACGGTGCTGCTCAAGCTGATTGAAAGCAAGGTAGAGTATGCCAGCCAGGATCATTTAAAGCACTGGCTGCTGCGGGTGACGGTGAATGAGAGCCGGAAGCTGCTGCGCTCCTTCTGGAGGCGAACTTCAGTGCCGCTGGAGGAGCGGAGGGACGGTCCCGTCCTGGAGGACCCGGAGAAGGAGGAACTGTTTCGAGCGGTGATGGGGCTGGAGGCAAAGTACCGCCTAACCATATACCTTTACTATTATGAGGGGTGTACGGTTTCGGAGGTTGCTGCTGCTATGAAGGCCAAACCGTCTACCGTCCAGACTTGGCTGCTTCGGGCGCGGGAGCGGCTGCGTAGGGAATTGTCACAAGAGGAAGAAAAGGAGGGAGAGCGGTATGTTCGACCGCAAATTGTACCATGAGGTGTGTGAACAACTGCACGCGTCCCAAGAAACGATTGAGGAGACCATTGATATGATGCATGGAGCAAAAAAACGAGTTCGCCGTCCGGTTCAGATTTTGGTAGCCGCCGCTGCTTTGACCACAATGGTGGTGGGAGTAGGAGCGGCCAATCCAGAGGCGGTTCAAAGCATATTTTATAACATTACAGCTACCATTAAGGTGGGAGATTACCGCCAGGAGATGACCACCAGCACGGGGGAGCAGATCACGGTGTTTGACGTCCCCCAGGTAAACGTGGAAAACCGGAATGGGCGGGCCATTTTGGTGGTAGATGGAGAAGAGACGGATATCACAGACGCCTTGGAGAAGGACGGCCGATATACCCGGGACTGGGGGGACGAGGGTACGGAGCTGACCCTGGAGGTGACTGGAAGCGCGGAAGAGTGGCAGGCAACCGTGTGGACGGGAGCGCCGGGGGAGGAGCCCAGCAGCTACACCGTGCGCAGCGATGAGGATAGTTTACGGCCGGGCCATTTATTTGATATCGGGGAACAGGGGGGCATCACATCGGGAGAGGTAGATCTGAACGGCAGTGCAGCGGATTCTTCCGAAGATGAGCTGGAGGAATATCAAATGTCGATCATCCCCGTCTCTTGAGAAAATAAAGTTTCAAACAAATACCCCCACCAGGCGCTGCATTGCTGCGCCTGGTGGGGGTATTTTCTGGTGTTTGAATGGAGGCTCAGGAGTGGGACAGGGCCATAGCCCGGTCTAAGATTCTGCCTGCTGCCTTCTCTTTGGACATGAGGGGGAGCTCCTCACATCCGTTCGCAGTGATTAGGGTGAGCACATTGGTGTCCACACCGAAACCGGCACCGGCCACCTTCAAATTGTTGGCGCAGATCATATCCACGTGCTTTTTGGTGAGCTTGGCGGTGCTGTTTTCCACCATGTCCCGGGTCTCCATGGAGAAGCCGCAGATGACCTGACCGGGGCGGCGGTGATCCCCCAGGTACTGGAGAATGTCTGTGGTGCGCTTGAGGGGGATGGACAGGTCCCCGTCCTTCTTTTTCACCTTGTCGTCACTGTACCCCACAGGGGTGTAGTCGGCCACAGCGGCAGCTTTAAAGATAAAGTCGGCCTGGGGGGCATGGCTGGCTACCGCCTCAAACATGTCCTGGGCGGAAACCACTGGGACTACCTCCACAAAGGGGGGCGGCTGAATGGCGGTGGGACCGGAAATCAAAGTGACCTGGGCGCCCCGGAGCATGGCAATGCGGGCGATGGCGTAGCCCATCTTGCCGGTGGAGTGGTTGGTGAGGTAGCGTACCGGATCCAGGGATTCCTGGGTGGGACCGGCGGTGACCAAGACGCGTTTGCTCTCCAGATCGTGGGGAAGGGCAAGGACACGCAGAATGTGCTGGAGGAGCAGGTCGGGCTCGGGGAGTTTGCCAGCTCCCACCGCGCCGCAGGCCAGACGGCCCGAGGCGGGAGCGATGACCTCCCAGCCGTAGCGGCGCAGAGTCTCCAGGTTGTCCTGGGTCACCGGATTTTCAAACATGTGGGTGTTCATGGCCGGGGCGATGAGCTTGGGACAGGTGCAGGCCAGAACGGTGGTGGTGAGCATATCGTCGGCCAGACCGTGGGCCAGCTTGGCGCATACGTTGGCGGTGGCGGGGGCGATGATCACCAGATCGGTACGGTCGGCCAGAGCGATGTGCTCCACCTGGTGGGAGAAGTTGCGGTCGAAGGTGTCCACCATACACCTGCGGCCGGTGAGCTGTTCAAAGGTGAGGGGGGCGATGAACTTTGTTGCGTGCTCGGTCATAACCACCTCCACATTGGCGTGGAGCTTGACCAGAGCGGAGGCCAGATAGGCGGCCTTGTAGGCGGCGATGCCGCCGGTAACGCCCAGTAGGACGGTTTTTCCCTGTAGCATAGGAGTTCCTCCTCTGAAAACCGGACAAACCCGGAATGTTTCGCCCTTCATTATACAAATTTCCATGCCGCCTGTAAAGGAGGGGGAAGGGAAAGAAAAAATAAAAAATGGGCTGGCCGGGCAAAAATTATCCTTGCGTCAGAACACGGCATCCTGTATAATACAACGAATGAGAGTGCTAAGACGGCGCAGTTGTCCGCCAGCCTCTGAAATCATGCGCTGCATCTTCCGGGGGAAGAGCGGCAGCAGGAGGTAATTGAATATGAAAACCAACAAGCGTGATACCCGTTGGATGGTAGGGGTGGCCATGATGGCCGCGATTGTGGTCCTGTTGGCCAACACCCCGCTGGGATTGATCAGTGTTCCTCCCATCAAGGCGACCACCATCCATATCCCGGTTATTCTGGGCGGTGTTTTGTTCGGCCCGCTGGCAGGGGGAATCTTAGGCGGAGTATTTGGCGTGTGTTCCATGGTGAGCAACACCATTGCCCCGGTTCCGGCGTCGATTTGTTTTTCCCCCTTCCTAAATGATACCCCGGTGGGGGCGCTGAAGGCCGTATGGGTGGCAGTGGGCTGCCGTATTTTGATCGGTGTGGTGGCCGGCTGGCTGTGGCTGGCGCTGAAGAAGCTCAAGGCCAACGAGTATGTCGCTTTGCCCGTGGTCGGGTTCCTGGGTTCCATGACCAACACCGTGACCGTCATGGGCAGTATTTATGTTCTGTTTCGGGCGGAATATGCAGCGGCCAACAATAAGGCCGTATCGGTGGTGTTTGATTTTATTATGGCAACCGTGACCGGTGCGGGTGTAATGGAGGCCGTTGTGGCGCTGGTGCTGGTCACGGCCATCGGAAAGGCATTGCTCAAGGTGATGCGGCCTGTGCAGCGAACCGGAGCAGTCTGATACACTTGGGTTTGAGGTGAAGGAACGATGCTTCTTGCCATCGATATCGGCAATACCAATATTGTCATCGGCGGGATCCGGGACAATAAAATTGCATTTGAGGCCCGCATCGCCACGGACCATATTAAAACCTCCGACCAGTATGGGGCGGAGATCAAGAACATGCTGGGGCTGTTTGACGTAAAGCCAGGAGACATTCAGGACTGCATCATTTCCTCGGTGGTGCCTCCGGTGTTTAACTCGGTGCGTACCGGAGTGATGAAGGTCATCGGTAAGCCGCCCATGGTGGTGGGCCCCGGCATCAAAACGGGGCTCAACATTCAAATGGATACCCCCTCTCAGGTGGGCAGTGACCGCATTGTCATTGCGGTGGCGGCTCTGGCGGAATATGAGCCTCCGCTGACTCTGCTGGATTTGGGCACCGCTACCACCATTGAGGTGGTTGGCAAGGGCAACACCTACCTGGGAGGCTGCATCATCCCGGGTGTGCGGATCTCGTTGGAGGCCCTGACCTCCCGGACCGCTCAGCTGCCCGGTATCCGCCTGGACAAGCCTCGCAAGGTCATCGGAAAGAATACGGTGGACTGCATGCGCAGCGGAATCATGTACGGTACCGCCGCCATGGTGGACGGGATGCTGGACCGGGTGGAAGAAGAACTGGGCTGTCCCACAACGGTGGTGGCCACAGGAGGAATGGCTCAGTTTGTGGTTCCGCTGTGCCACCGGAAAATCCGCCTGGAAAAAGACCTGCTCCTCAAGGGACTAAACATTCTGTACCAGAAAAATCAGACCAACAAGCACTGAAAAACAGCTGGGCCGGCACCTGTCAGGTGCCGGCCCGTTTCTGTAGGCGGGAGACTTGACAGCGGCGGCACAGCTTGGATATAATCATTCCTTGAATAATGCCTACGTAGAGGCGAATGATAGACAGGGGGAGCAAATATGACGTCCTTTCGCAGCCACACCGATTATGATTTGGAGAACATGGAGGAGCTGCAGCGGGTGATGGGCAAAACTCTGACCCGGAAGCAGAGCCTGCGCAAGCGGACCGTCTTTTTATCCTGGGGGGCGGTGTGTCTGGCCATTGGGATGTACCTGGCTGTGCAGAAGAACAGCGTGATCTTGGCCCTTGCCTGCTGCGCGGTGGGCTGCCTGCTGTTTGGCTCCGGCCTCTTTTTCTACCAGGTGACCGGCTGGACCGCTTTCCGGGCTATGGGGGGCAATCTGGGCGGCAGTGACTTTACCCTGGACAAGAATGGAATTTTAGCGGTGCGTCAAAAGGCTGGGACCCGGTTTTTGTATACCGACTGCGCCTATCTGATGGAGACGGAGAACAACTTCTACTTTGTGGCCTCAGACGGACAGGGCCTGATGATAGACAAGCACCATCTCCGGGGCGGTACAGCCGATGAGCTGCGGGCCTGGCTGGAGGAGAAAAGCGGCAAAACCACTTTATGGGTGGGTAAGGGAAAGGCCCCGAACCAGGGGTGAGGCCCACAGGCAGAACAGAAGGGGGAATCCCTTGACACTGCCGGAAAAGTTGGATATAATACCACTGGTATCGGCTGTGAAGGGAACCAGTATCCATGCAGATCAGGGCACAGAGAGGCGCCGGATGGTGTAAGGCGCTGCCTGGCGGTGGAGAAGTGATCCCGGAGCCCCGGCGCTGAAGAAATCTAAGCCCGGCGGGACCTCCCGTTACAGAGGGACGAGCGCCCTTTTCAAGAGGGAATTCAGGTGGTACCGCGGAGGTTATTTGCTTCGCCCTGAGCCAAATTGGCTCAGGGCGTTTTTGTTTTACCCCTCACCGCGGGAACCCTAATGGAACGAAAACATATCAGAACTGGAAGATAAAAGGAGAATCTCAGATGAGCATCGAACTGCCAAAGGTCTATGAGCCCCAGGAGGCCGAACACCGCATCTATGAGAAGTGGGAGAAGTCGGGGTGCTTCAAGGGCCACAGGGACCCCAAGAAGAAGCCCTTCACCATCGTCATGCCCCCTCCCAATGTAACGGGCCAGCTGCACATGGGCCACGCCATGGACTGCGCCCTCCAGGACATCCTCATCCGCTTTAAGCGTATGCAGGGCTACGCCGCTTTGTGGGTGCCCGGGATTGACCACGCCGGCATTGCCACCCAGATCAAAGTGGAGGAGGAACTGCGCACCAAGGAGGGGCTGACCCGCTACGACCTGGGCCGGGAGAAGTTCCTGGAGCGGGTGTGGGACTGGAAGCGCACCTACGGTGATCGCATTGTCAAGCAGCAGAAGAAGATGGGTATCTCCTGCGACTGGGACCGGGCCCGGTTTACCATGGACGAGGGCTGTTCCAAGGCGGTGCGGGAGACCTTCTGCAACCTGTATGAGAAGGGTCTCATCTATAAGGGCAGCCGGATCATTAACTGGTGCCCCCACTGCGTCACCGCCTTGAGCGACGCGGAGGTGGAGTATCAGGACAAGCCCGGCTACTTCTGGCACATCCGCTACCCCATTCAGGGAGAGGAGGGGCGGTATGTGGTGGTGGCCACTACCCGTCCGGAGACCATGCTGGGCGATACCGGTGTAGCTGTCCACCCCGACGACGAGCGGTATAAGGACATTGTGGGCAAGAAGTGTATCCTGCCCCTGGTGGGCCGGGAAATGCCCATCGTGGCCGACGAGTACGTGGACATGGAGTTCGGCACCGGCTGCGTGAAGATGACTCCCGCCCATGACCCCAACGACTTTGAGGTGGGCCTGCGCCAGAATCTGGAGACCATCCGGGTGCTGGACGACAACGGCCGCGTGGTGGAGGGCTACGGCAAGTACTCCGGCATGGACCGCTACGAGGCCCGGAAGGCCATTGTGGCCGATCTGGAGGAGCAGGGCTACCTGGTGAAGGTGGAGCCCCACCAGCACAATGTGGGTACCTGCTACCGCTGCCACAGCGACGTGGAGCCCATCATCTCCGCCCAGTGGTTCGTAAAGATGGAGCCCCTGGCCAAGGAGGCCCTGCGGGTGGTATATGACGGGGAGACCAAGTTTGTCCCCGAGCGCTTTGCCAAGACCTACACCAACTGGATGGAGAACGTCCATGACTGGTGTATCTCCCGCCAGCTGTGGTGGGGCCACCAGATCCCCGTGTGGTACTGCGACGACTGCGGCCACATGACCGTCAGCCGTGAGGATGCCACCGAGTGTGAGAAGTGCCACTCCAAGCGCATCCACCGGGACCCCGACGTGCTGGACACCTGGTTCTCCTCCGCCCTGTGGCCCTTCTCCACCCTAGGCTGGCCGGACAAGACGGAAGACCTGGACTACTTCTATCCCACCGACGTGCTGGTCACCGGCTACGACATCATTTTCTTCTGGGTGGCCCGCATGATCTTCTCCGCCTGTGAGCAGACCAAGCAGCCCCCCTTCCACACCGTGTTCATCCACGGCCTGGTCCGGGACGACAAGGGCCGTAAGATGTCCAAATCCCTGGGCAACGGCATTGACCCCCTGGAGATTGCCGACAAGTACGGGGCCGACGCCCTGCGCTTCAACCTGGTCACCGGCAACTCCCCCGGCAACGACATGCGCTTCTATACCGAGCGGTGCGAGGCCATGCGTAACTTCGCCAACAAGATCTGGAACGCCAGCCGCTTCCTGATGATGAACCTGACCATCGACAAGTGCCAGCTGCCCGAGAAGCTGGAGCTGGAGGACAAGTGGATTCTCTCCAAGCTCAATCGGGTTATCCCCGAGGTCACCGAAAACATGGACAAGTACGAGCTGGGTGTGGCCGCCCAGAAGATCTACGACTTCATCTGGGACGACTACTGCGACTGGTATATCGAACTGACCAAGACCCGCCTGCAGGGAGAGGATGAGGACAGCAAGGTTCGGGCCCAGCAGGTGCTGTGCTACGTGCTCACCCAGATGCTCAAGCTGCTCCACCCCTTCATGCCTTTCATCACGGAGGAGATCTGGCAGGCTCTGCCCCACGAGGGGGACTTCCTCATGCTGTCCGACTGGCCCCAGGCCAAGGCGGAGCTGTCCTTCCCCGAAGAGGAGCAGGCTATGGAGCTCATTATGGACGCCATCCGCGCGGTGCGTACCCGCCGCAGTGAGATGAACGTGCCCCCCAGCAAGAAGGCCCACCTCACCGTAGCCACGGGGGAGGAGAAGGTCTTTGCTCTGGGCGTGCCCTTCCTGAAGAAGCTGGCCTACGCCAGTGATGTGGCCATCGTGCCCGCCGACCAGGCGCCCACTGCTGCCGGAATGGTAGCGGTGGTCACCCACGCCGCCCAGATGTTCATCCCTCTGGGCGAGCTGGTGGACCTGGAGAAGGAGAAGGCACGTCTGGAGAAGGAGCTGAAGAAGAACTCTGCCGAGTTGGAAAAGCTGAATACCAAGCTCCAGAATCCTGGCTTTGTGAACAAGGCCCCCGCCCATGTGGTGGAGGCGGAGCGGGAGCGCTCCCAGAAGCTGGCTGAGCTGGTGGCTAAGCTGGAAGAGCAGCTCAAAGGGATGTAATCCAATCTCATAGAAGCAGGGAACGGGCGGCACTCGCTGTGCCGCCCGTTCTGTTTTTTTCGAAGATTCTTCCGCTCCCCTTGACAGAAGGGAGAATGTAGCATTTAATGAAAGAAGAGAAATTGCCGTGAGGAGGAGAGATTATGGCAACTGTGACCCTGGGGAAGACTGGCTTGCAGGTGGAGAAAAACGGCTTTGGCTGTCTGCCTATCCAGCGCGTGACGAAGGAGGAGGCGGCCTATCTGCTGCGGAAGGCGGTGGACGGGGGAATGAATTATTTCGATACCGCCCGCAGCTATACCGACAGTGAAGAGAAGGTGGGTTACGCATTTGATGGAATCCGGGACAAAGTGATTCTGGCCACCAAGAGCCATGCTCAGACTGGGGTGGAGATGCGGAAGCACCTGGAGACCAGCCTGCGCAATTTGCGCACGGATTACATCGACGTCTACCAGTTCCATAACCCGGCTTTCTGCCCCAAGCCCGGGGGAGAGGACGGGCTGTATGATGCCGCCTTGGAGGCCCAGGCCCAGGGGAAAATCCGGTTTATTTCCATCACCAACCACCGGTTGAAGGTGGCCCACGAGGCCATTGACTCCGGTCTGTATGCCACCCTTCAGTTTCCCTACAGCTACCTGGCCGGTCCTCAGGAGCAGGAGCTGGTGGACAAGTGCCGCCAGGCGGGTATGGGCTTTATCGCTATGAAGGGGATGGCCGGCGGCCTGATTCGGGACGGACTGGCAGCGGCAGCCTTCATGGCTCAGCAGCCGGATGTGGTGCCCATTTGGGGCGTACAGCACGAGTGGGAGCTGGATCAGTTTTTGTCCTGTGTCCGTCAGGAGCCGGAAATGACCCCGGACTACCAGGCGGTCATTGACCATGACCGGAAGGAGCTTTCTGGAGACTTCTGCCGTGGCTGCGGCTATTGTATGCCCTGTCCGGTTGGTATCGAGATCAACAACTGTGCCCGTATGTCCCTGATGCTGCGCCGGGCGCCCACCAAGGAGTGGCTGTCCCCCAAGTGGCAGGAGCAGATGGAGAAGATCAAAAACTGTCTGCACTGCGGCCAGTGCAAGTCCAAGTGCCCCTATGGCCTGGACACCCCTCACCTGTTGGAGGAGAACTACAAGGACTACCAGACCTTTTTGAAGTAAGCAGGAAAGCGTTGACAAGTTCCCAAGTTTTGCATACAATTTACCTGTACAATTCAATGATACCTTTGAGTGTCCTTCCAGGCGGGTGAGTTTGGGAGGAAGAATAGGAAACCGGGTGAAAATCCCGGACGGTACCGCCGCTGTAACGCGTGTTGTGCATTGCTCCTGGTGAAAGCCAGCCATTGGGGAAACCTGAGAAGGCGGAGCAAAGCCGGGCTGGACACAGCCCCCACGTGGAGTCAGAAGACCTGCTCAAGGGGAGTGTACCCGAGCCCCCGGGATAGGGGCGAAACGGTACAGCCAAGCTGAAACGCGGAAAAAGGCCGCGGCGGTCCGTTGTGGGCTGCCGCGGATTTTTATGGGTTCAGGCGGTTGACCGAGCTTGCGTGGGCGGAGAAGACCGCCGGAAAGGAAGATGTGCATGAGGAGTACCAGACAGCGCGTGTTCAGCCTGCTGCTGGCGCTGGTCCTGATGGTGGGGCTGCTGCCGGTTGGGGCCTGGGCGGCAGGGACGGAGGGGGATACCGTGACCGTGGAGGTCCGGTTTGACTTCCGGTCCGTGGGAGAGCCGGCCGCTTTGGAGGGAACGGTTGCATACCCCAGCGACCAAAGGGTGACGGTTCCCAGCGGGAGCAGCCTGTATGAGGTCATTGAGGCGGCCAAGAATCAGGGCGGATTTACCGTTACCTACGGCCAGGGCTTTGACGGCTCAGAAAATGGCTATGTCATTGGGTTTGGAGACATTGGAGCGATTGAGCCTCTGTGTGAGAGCCTTGGAGCCGACTATACCGATCTGTTCCAGTATGCCGGCTGGACCTATGCCGGCGACCCTGTGGGTGGCATGGGAATCCAGAGCGACAAGGTCACTCAGGATGGAACGGTGACCTTCACTTACCGGGTGTATACCGCTTATGATTCAGATTGGACCGAGCACAACTACGACGGTCCCTTTGTGGAGACCTACTACGGCCTGAAGGAGGACCTGACTGCGGCGGAGCAGCTCCGGGAGGAGAGCTTCTCCGGGGATTGGACGGCTTTACAGTCGGCCATTGCCCAGGGGACCCAGGCGCTGGCAGAGGTGGAGGAAGAGGATGAGAGGGGCGGCCTGGAATATGGTTTAGTTCTTCCCTATCTATGCCAAAAAGGCGTCACTCTTTGGGGCGGTGACAGCTCTCCTACCGGAAAGCTGGAGAAGGCCCGGCTGGTTTTGGACCAGGCCATGCGGGGTGAGGTAGCGCCCGCCTCCATTAAGCTGGCAGAAAACAACGCGGAGCTGACAGTGGGCACGCGCTATACCCTGCGTGCTGCTGTGCTGCCGGAGGGGGCTTCTCAGGAGGTGACCTATGAGGTCCTGCTGGGTGAGGACTGCTTTACCATAGACGGGGCGGGCGTCATTCTTCCCACTAAAGAGAGTTCGCTGTGCATGATCCAGGTCAAGTCCCGGAAGGACCCTTCGGTCATGGCCAACTTCATGTTTAAAATCGTGCCTGCCGCTCCGGTCCAGGCGGACCCGGAGGCGCTGCTGAGCAATATTTCTTCCGGCTATACCGCCAACAGCAGTGAGTGGAACGTGATGGACATGGCGGCCTATGCCCTGCTTCGGCCCCAGGGGGCCAAGCTGGACGGCCAAGCCCGGCAGGCCTACCTTGACCAGACCATTTTGGCTCTGGCCAACCAGGCCTCCATGGGGACCTGTGCCAAGGGGGTGCTGATCCTCTCCTCCCTGGGGGTGGACCCCACCGCCCTGACTCTGGTGGACGGAACGGTCGTTAACGCCGTGGAGAAACTGAAGGCCTGCTCCTGGGACCCCAAGGACCCCTACTTTGTGTATACCGCTCCCTATGTGCTGCTGGCCTACCAGCAAGGAAACTGGGATACCCAGGAGCAGGAACAGGCGCTGGTGGATTATCTGCTGAGCCTGCAGAAGGAGGACGGCAGCTGGGATACCTCCTGGGGCTATGACACCATGGGCATGATGTTCCAGGGGCTGGCGGCCTATTACGGAAAACAGGAGGCTGTCACATCGGCCCTGGACCGCGGCGTAGATTATCTGCGCACTGCCATTGGGGGGGATGGCCTGTATCCCAACAGCTTTGATGTGGCTCTGTCTTCCGCTGAGGTGGCCATAGGCCTGAGCGCCATCAGCGTGGACCCCGCCCAGGTGAAAAACGGGACCACAGGGGTGAGCCTGAAGGAGGGAATCCTCTCCAAAGCCAATGAGAATAATACCGCCTTTACTTACAACGGCAGTGATAACCCCGGCACCACCGAGCGGTGCTTCCGGGCCCTGATTGCCATGGCCGGGGTAGAGGAGAAGCAAAGTGCCTATTCCGTGTATGACTTCACCAGCATCCCCAAGGAAGGGGCTCAGATGTCCTGGACGGCCTGCCCAGTGGAATTTACTCTGGTTCCCGGTCAGGCGACGGTGACGGTAACGGGAAGCAGCGGAGAGATTGCAGCCAAGTCTGGAACGCTCTATGACCTGGAGGCGGGGGATTACACCTATACGGCCTCCTGTGAGGGCTATACCACCAAATCTGCCAGCTTTACTGTAACCGAGGAGGAAGCGACTTCCCACCAGCGAAAAACCATTTCCGTGTCCCTAACATCCCAAGGTGGTCAGGGTGGCGGCAGCGGCACCAAGGAGATTGATGTCACCGTCAAGGTCATGGTGCCCCCGGAGGATACCAGCCGGATCTATACCTATAAAAATGACCGTTCTGAGTACACCAATCTACTGGATGACGTGTCCATGCCGTTGACGGTGGAGTCAGGCAGTACTGTGCGGGACGTTCTGATTGAGGCGTTGGATCAGCAGGGGCTGGACTACGAGGAGAAGTCAGACGGCTACTTTGTCTCCATTGACGGCTGGGAGGAGATGGGGCGCGGCTCCAGTTCCGGGTGGCTGTATATGGTGGGCAGCACAGTGCCTGAGCAGTCGGCGGATAACTACCAACTGACCTCAGACAAGCAGGTGACCTGGTTCTATACCGATGACTACAGCAGGGACTACGGTTCGGAAAGCTGGAGCGATGATTCCTCGTCGTCCAACTCCAAGGAAGAACAGGCCCAGGTGGAGAAGGGCTCCAATGGGACCTATGTGGTGACTCTGCCGGAGGACAGCAGCGGTCCAGTCCGGGTCTCCATCCCCAATGTGGAGTCGAATCAGCTGATTGTGGTGGTGAACGCTGACGGCACAGAGACGGTGGTAAAGAAGTCCATTGTGAAAGATGGAGAGGCCGTCCTTCTGCTGGAGAAAAATGCTACTGTTCGGGTGGTAGACTACTCCTCCAGCTTTACCGATGTGGCAGAGGACGCCTGGTATAGTGGGGCGGTGGACTTTGTTACCAGCCGCAGTCTGTTCTCCGGAGTGGGAGAGGATACCTTTGCACCCCAGGAGGGACTGAACCGGGGCATGCTGGTGACGGTGCTGTACGCTCTGGAGGAGCCTGGTAAATCGTCGATGGAGCAGAGCTTTACCGATGTGGCGCAGAACGCCTGGTATGCCCCGGGGGCTGCCTGGGCGGTGGAACATGGCATTGTTTCTGGGTATGGCGACGGCCTGTTTGGCCCGGAGGATTCAGTGACTCGGGAGCAGTTGGCCGTGATGCTCTACCAGTATGCGCAGTACCTGAAATTGGACACCAAGAATACGGCCAGCCTGGCCCAATTCCAGGACAGTCCGGCAGTGTCCAGTTGGGCCCGGGAGGCGATGGCCTGGGCAGTGGAAGCCGGACTTCTCAGCGGACGCTCGGACGGTACGCTGGATCCTGCCGGAAGCGCCACGCGGGCGGAAGCTGCGGTGATGATTCAGCAGTTTGTTGGCGTTCTGATGAAATAAGTTACAAAAAGTTCCCCGTTGGCTATGACAGCGGGGGGCTTTTTTATAAAAGTTAAGCCGTAAAAATGCACTAACAATGGACTGAAAATGAGAGCACAAGGATATGCTTAGTCTATTACACGGAAGATAGGAGAAGCATAAATGAAAGAGCGCACACACCTCAGTATTCGAATGGATAAAGATTTGCATGATAAATTTCAGTCCATATCAGCGTATGAAGGACGTTCCATGAGCGGTCAGATTTTGTATTTAATTCAAAAATGTGTGCGTGAGTTTGAGCGGGAACACGGTCCCATTGAAGGGGATTGTCAGAAATGAATCTGTGGAGTGGTTTTCTGGATTTGCTGTTTCCACCCAAATGTCCCTTTTGCCGGGCACTGTTAGATCGGGGAGACCAGATGCTGTGTCCCCGGTGCCAAATGACTTTGCCTTGGCTGGTTGGCCCCAGCGGAAAGCGGACATTACGAGAGCATGGGAGCTGTTATTCTGCCTTATCCTATGAGGGGTTAGTTGTGGAGGCCATCCACCGGTATAAATTTTCCGGGCTGCGCTGTTATCATCGGGCATTTGGACCCCTAATGGCCCAGTGCGCGGCAGACCAGAGAATCACAGCGGTGGACGGCATAACCTGGGCGCCCTTAAGTCGGGCGCGGCTGCGGCAGCGGGGATATGACCAGGCTCGTCTGTTGGCCCAGGATGTGGGGCGGGAGCTGTCACTCCCGGTCCTGTCCACATTGAAAAAGGTGCGAAATGTTCCTCCGCAGTCCCAGCGGGAAAATGAAGGGGAACGGCGCAGAAATGTGGCCGGAGCCTATGCGCCCGATCGGAAAACAGATGTGAAGGGGATGCGGCTGCTTTTGGTGGATGATGTGGTCACATCTGGGGCCACGTTGGAGGAGTGTATCCGGCAGTTGAAACTGTCGGGCGCAGAATCGGTGCAATGTTTGACATTGGCCAGGGCTGGCAGCGGGGAGAAGGAAAGGAAAAATTAAGGAAAAAACGGTTGAAAACCATTGCTGGACCGTCTATAATGAAGGATGATGACAAATTGACCGCCCAAGCGGTTATACTAATAAAATCATTTTGTGGATAAGGTGGAGCATAGTATGAGTCTGTTCAGCAAGGATATCGGTATCGACCTGGGTACCGCTTCTGTTTTGGTTTATATTAAGGGCAAAGGTGTGGTGCTGCGGGAGCCCTCCGTGGTAGCCATGGATAAGAACACCGGCAAGCTGCTGAAGGTGGGCACGGAGGCTGAGGCTATGCTGGGCCGTACGCCCGGCAATATTGTGGCCATGCGTCCGCTGCGGGACGGCGTCATTTCTGACTATGATATGACCGAGCGTATGCTAAAGGAGTTTATCAAGAAGGTGACTACCTTCTCCCTGTTTAAGCCCCGTCTGCTCATCTGTGTGCCCTCTGGAATCACGGAGGTAGAGGAGCGTGCCGTGGTGGATGCCGGTATTCAAGCCGGAGCGCGCCGGGCCTATCTCATTGAGGAGCCGGTGGCCGCAGCCATTGGAGCTGGAATTGACATCACCAAGCCGGACGGCCACATGGTGGTGGATATCGGCGGCGGTACGGCGGATATCGCGGTTATCTCCCTGGGAGGTGTGGTGGAGTCTGCCTCCATCAAGACCGCTGGTGACAAGTTTGATGAGGCTGTGGTGAAGTATATCCGCCGCAAGCATAACGTCCTCATTGGTGACCGTACCGCTGAGGAGCTAAAGAAGACCATTGGCTGTGTGTTTCCCCGTCCGGAGGAGGTCACCATGGAGATCAAGGGCCGCTGCCTGATGACCGGTCTGCCCCGCGTATTCTCCGTGTCCTCCAGTGAAATGATCGAAGCCTTTGAGGAGGTGTCCAGCCGTATTCTAGAAGCCATCCATGCGGTGTTGGAGCGCACGCCCCCGGAACTGGTGGCGGATATCTCCACCAACGGCATCGTGATGACGGGCGGCGGCTCCCTGGTCTGGGGCTTTGATAAGCTGATCGAGTCCCACACCGGAATTGAGACCCACGTGGCGGACGATGCCATTTCCTGTGTGGCCTTTGGTACGGGCAAGAGTTTGGACAGCTTGGACCAGATGCAGGACGGCACCATGAATCTGTCCCGCCGCAAACAGATGAATTATTGAGCCCCGGAACAGGCGGAGCAGGATCGAAACAAGCAGCCGGCCGGCGCGTTGCGCGCTGGCCGGTTTTTTGCTCCAAAGGGAGCAGAGGAAATGGAAAAGGAGGCAAACACATGGCACTGCATCAATCGGGCGAGGACTATCTGGAGGCCATTCTAGTTCTCCGGGAACAAAAGGGGAGTGTGAGGTCCATTGATGTGGCTCAGCATTTAAATTATTCCAAGCCCTCGGTCAGCCGGGCAATGTCCATTTTGCGCACCAGCGGGCATATTACCATGGAAAAGGATGGCCGGCTGGAGCTGACGGAGCTGGGAGAGCAGGTGGCCCAAGAAATTTATGAGCGCCATAATCTCCTGACCCAGTGGCTCGTTCATTTGGGAGTTTCCCCTCAGGTGGCGGCAGAGGATGCCTGTAAGATTGAGCATGATATCAGCCCAGAGACCTTCCAGTGCCTGAAGCGGCACGTCCGAAAGGAGAATGGGGAAGGATAAGAGCTGGCACGCTCAAATAAGGAAGAGAGGGAATCTTTTGGATATCAATGAACTATTGAAAAGTATACCTGTGTTAAACCTGAGTCTGGGAGCACTGATTCGGGCTGCCGTTATTGTAGCGGTAGGTGGAATCATCATCCGGATTTTGATGAAGTTTATTGACCGAATGCTGGAGCGCTCCAAAGCGCTGGTCTCCCTGCGGGGGTATATCCGTTCCGTGATAAGGATCGGGCTGTGGTTTTTGGTGATTCTCATAGCCGCTGAAGAGATTGGCATCCCTACCACGTCCCTTATTGCCCTGCTGAGTGTGGCAGGACTGGCTGTTTCTCTGGCTTTGCAGAATACTTTGTCCAACCTGGCTGGGGGAATCACTCTGTTGGTCACCAAACCATTTCAGGTTGGTGACTATGTGGAGGCTGACGGGGTAGGGGGTACTATATCAGCCATTGACCTGGCATATACCACCTTTGTCACAGTGGATAATAAGGAGATCTTCATCCCCAATAGCCAGCTGTCCGCCACCAAGATTGTCAACTTTACCGCGACGGGAAAGCGCCGGGCGGAACTGACCTTTACTGCGTCCTATGATGCCCCCACCCAGACGGTCAAGCAGGCGCTCCGGGAGGCCATCGATGCGATCCCCCAGATTTTGACGGATCCGGAGCCGGTGATCTGGCTTTCCGAGTATCAATCTAGCAGTATTCAGTATCTTGTGCGCGTCTGGGCCCCGACAGATGACTACTGGAATGTATATTACACCCTGATGGAAGAAGTACGGGAATCCTTTGGACGCCACGGAGTGGAGATGACCTACGATCACCTCAATGTGCATCTGGTGGAGGATTGCCGGACATCAGGCCAGTGAGACCCAATGCCCCGTGGGCATTCAGGGCATGGCAAGGCCGTGGAGGAAACCATCTAACTGGGGCGAAAGCACTTCCCCCCCGATCACGGTGTTCTTATAAAGAAGTAAATTGGCCTGTACGCCAGCTTCTCCGGTGGGATAATTGGTAACCTCATAGGTATAGCGTTTGACCCGTTTCCCGGCATATTTGGTCAGATCGAAACCCTGTTCCCCTTGAAGGGCTAGGTATTCGTCGTAGCTTTCGTCCATCTCCTTAGGGATTAGAAGTTCCTGGGTGGCGATAGGCTCTTCCACAACCTCCCAGCCATAAGAAGATAGATAATCAATACGGTCCTGGTTGGACTTCACTCCTTTTGGGTTAGGGGTGGTGGAACCTGCCACCTCCTGGGTGGCGGAACTGCCCAGATTGAGCGCCAGAGCGCAGCAGCAGGCCAGAGCGGCCAGTGCCACGCCGAAGGCCAGTTTACGCTTGGGGACCTTAGCGGTTACGATCAACACAGCACATATCTCCTTCCGTAAGGTTATTCTCCCTCTACCCTATGTGAGGAGGGCAAGTATTATGACACGGATCGGGGATAAGCCTGTAAAGAGGATAGCAGAGAAGGGAAGGAACGGCCGTGGGAGCGGAACGAATTGATAAGCTGTTGGCATCGACGGGCCGGTGGTCCCGAAAGGAGATCAAGGGGCTCATAGGTCAGGGCCGAATCAAGGCAGGGGGACACACGGTGCTCCGGCCGGAGGAGAAGTATGACCCCATGGAGAACCGTTTTACGGTGGATGGGGAAGAGATCAATTGTGCCCCTAACGTGTATGTTATGCTGCATAAACCGGCTGGGCTGTTGTCCGCCACCGAAGATAAGCGGCAGAAGACGGTGCTGGATCTGTTGCCGGAGCATTTAAGGCGCCGTGGCTTGTTCCCGGTGGGGCGTTTGGACAAGGATACCACTGGTCTGATTCTGCTTACCGATGATGGTCCTCTGGGCCATGAGCTTCTGTCCCCGAAAAAGCATGTGGATAAAACCTATTTGGCCCAAGTAGACGGCCGGATTGAGCCAGCTGACCAGGCGGCTCTGGAGGCTGGAATGGTGCTGGAGGACGGCCTGCATTGTCTACCGGCCGGACTGGAGCCAGTGGGCGATGGCAGCTGGTGCCTGGTGACCTTGCAGGAGGGAAAGTATCACCAGGTCAAACGGATGCTGGCGGCCCGGGGTAAGCCGGTACTTTCTTTAAAGCGGCTTACTATGGGGCCCTTGACCCTGGATGAGGGACTAGAACCTGGCCAATGGCGGCTGCTCACTGCCCAGGAGACAGCACAACTCAAAAGGGCTGTGGAGCGGCCTTGAGCTTTTTTGGGCGTTTTCCACAAAAAAATAGCGAAAACCTCTTGCCAAACAGGGGGGAAAACCGTTATAATAAGGATATCGTTTGGAACGTTTTAGGAGGGATGGATGTGTCGAGTAGGATGTTCCAGGGAGTCGTCCTCCAGATGAAGGACAGCGTCAACCGAATGGTAGGTGTGATCGACGCAGAAGGCGTGGTCGTAGCTTGCAGCGAGTTGACGTGCATTGGAGAACACTGGGCCGGCGCGGTAGCGGCGGTGAATGCTGCGGACAATGGTGTGGCCTATTTCGAAGGGAAGACTTTTAAGCCTTTGGCGGGCTGGGGTGCCCAATTTGATTATGCTGCCTTTGTCAAGGGGGAGGATGAATTGGCATCTTCCCTGTGTGCCATGGCAGTAGTGGCCTTTAACGGGGCGAAGACCTACTATGAGGAAAAGCACGATAAGGCCACCTTCGTAAAGAATATCATCTCGGACAACATCTTGCTGGGTGATATCTATACCCAGGCCAAAGAACTACACTTTGTATCGGAGGCCCCCCGGGCCGCGTTTTTGGTGCGGCAGCTGGGTCCGGCAGATGTGACCACCATCGACGTCATCCAAAATCTGTTTCCGGACAAGCAGACGGATTTTGTTATCTCCATCAATGAGACGGACGTGGCTCTCATTAAGCAGCTACCCGAGGGAGCAGACGCCAAAGAGCTGCAGAAGATCGCCAAGCAGATCTCTACTGCGGTTACTCAGGAGTTGGGGATCAAGGTCGTCATCGGTATCGGCACTGTGGTCAACCACATTCGGGACCTGGCCCGGGCCTATAAGGAGGCCGGAGTGGCCATTGATGTGGGCAAGGTGTTTGAGACAGAGAAGACGGTTATCAATTATGAGAACCTGGGAATCGGCCGCCTGATTTATCAGCTGCCCACCATTCTGTGTCAGATGTTCCTCCAGGAAGTCTTTAAGAAGAATCCCATTGACGCCCTGGATCAGGAGACACTCTTGACCATCAATAAGTTCTTTGAGAATAACCTGAATGTTTCTGAAACCGCCCGAAAGCTGTTTGTTCACCGCAATACATTGGTCTATCGTCTGGAGAAGATCAAGAAGTTGACTGGTCTGGACCTGCGGGAATTTGACGATGCCATTACATTCAAGGTCGCGCTTATGGTGAAAAAGTATCTGATTTCCCGGGGAATTGAATCCTAAGTTTATAGCAAGACACCCACCGTCTATGAGTGCAAAATAGACGGTGGGTTTTCTTTTTCTGACAAAATATTACCATAATTTTTGGTGAAAATGTATCCTTTTCAAGAAGCACCTTTAAATATTACAATTAAGTTACAAAAATGACAAAAATATTACAAAAAGGAAAGAAAAAAAGCAGTTTGAAGGAATGCCTGCCATAGCAGAGGTATCATGTTGTAAGGATTTTTTCATTTACATAACACAGGAACTGTGGTACACTTTTTCTAGTCGTTGTTTTGCGGCTCTCTGCTTGTGTGCGGCAGAGAATGGAACGAAATAAGGGAGCGAGGGATCCTATGATTCGGCTCATTGATGTATACAAGGAGTACGACAACGGAACAAAGGCCCTGAAAGGGGTCAATATGCGGATTGATGACGGAGAATTTGTCTTTCTGGTAGGGCCTTCCGGTTCCGGAAAGTCCACTGTGATCAAACTGATTACCGGTGAGATCGGGGCCACACAGGGCCGCCTGATGGTAAATGGATATAACTTAAATAACATAGCCCCCCGTCAAATTCCTTACATGCGCCGGACCCTGGGAATCATCTTCCAGGACTTTCGACTCATTGAAAAGAAAACGGTGTATGAGAATCTGTCCTTTGCGATGCGGGCCATTGGGGCATCTCCCCGGGAGGTCCGGCGGCGGATTCCCTACGTGCTGCAGCTGGTTGGGCTGGAGCAGAAGGCGGACCGGTATCCGGGCCAGCTCTCCGGCGGTGAGCAGCAGCGCGTGGCCATTGCCCGTGCCCTGGTAAATAACCCCAGCATGATCATTGCCGACGAGCCCACGGGAAACCTGGACCCCCAGCGCTCCCTGGAAATTATGATGCTGCTGGAACGGATCAACGAGTTGGGAACCACAGTTTTGGTGGTCACCCATGAGAAGGCCCTGGTCAACCGGTTTACCAAGCGGGTTGTGGCCATTGAGAATGGGCGCATTATTAGCGATGAGACAGGTGGGTACTACAATGCCGAGAAAATTTGACGCGGGATATTATGTCAGTGAGGGCTTCCACTCCATCTTTACCCACGGGTTTATGTCCTTTGCCGCCGTGTGTATGATTGTGGCTTGCCTTTTGATTATGGGCTCCTTTTCCCTTTTGGCGGTTAATCTGGACCATATGCTGGGAGATCTGGAGTCGGAAAATGAATTTTTGGCTTACATAGATGAGACCTATACAGAGGAGGAGGCCCGGTCTCTGCAAAGTGAGATCGAGGCGGTTCCCAATGTGTCTCAGGCCATCTTTGTTACGCGGGAAGAAGCGCTGACGGATTTCAAAGAGGGCAGGGACAGCAACCCCCTGCTGGACAGTCTGGACCCTGAAGTGCTGCGTGACCGGTTTCGCATCCATGTGGACGACATTGAGCAACTGGGACAGACGGTAGAGGCAGTAGAGCAGGTGAAGGGCGTAGCCAATACCAGCGTAGCGCTGGAGATTGCCCAGGGATTTGTGTTGGTGCGCAACATCGCCACCGGTGTGGCACTGGTGCTGATCGGAATTTTGGTGGTAGTGTCTCTGTTCATCATTGCAAATACCATCAAGCTGGCCACCTTCTACCGCCGGGAGGAAATTGCCATTATGAAGATGTGCGGGGCCACCAATGCCTTTGTTCAGTGGCCTTTTGTGGTGGAAGGTCTGCTGTTGGGGCTGACCGGAGCTCTGGTAGCGTTTTTTGTCCAGTGGGGCATCTACCAGATGGTAGCGCAGTTTATTGTCAAGGGCAATGGATTGTCCCTGGTGACCATGATCAGCTATCCTGGCATGGCAAAGATCATCCTGCCGGTGTTCTGCGGGACGGGTGCTTTGATCGGCGTGGGCGGATCCCTGTTGGCCATCCGGAAGTTCCTTCAGGTGTAAGGCGAAATAAGGAGGCAAGCAAATGAAACACCAAAAGAGACAGCGTATCTTTATGGCGATTATGGCTGGAGTGATGGCGGTGCTGATGCTTCTGCCCATTGTAGCAAATATCTTTGTACACTGAAACCCCGGCTGAGGAAGGCAAGGCGCAAAGTATGAACAGACAGAAAAAGAGAAGTATGGTCAGCCGGTTATTGGCGTTGATGTTGGTGGCGGCTCTGGTGGTTCCTCTGTCCGGTCAAGTGCTGGTGATGCCGGCCTCCGCCGTGACCCAGGCAGAAATTAACGATCTGAAGGACGATGCGGCAGCTCTGGACGCAGAGAAAAAGGCACTCCAGGAGCAGCTGAAGGCGGTTCAGGCAGATAAGAGCGCTGCGCAGCAAAAGAAGAGTCTGATTGAGCAGCAGATGAATGTGATTCAGGCGGAGATCGATAATATTACCGCTCAGATCAACAGCTATAACGATTTGATTGCCCAAAAGGAAGCAGAATTGGCCGAGGCAGAAGCGGAGGAAGAAAAGCAGTACGATCTGTTCTGTCAGCGGGTGCGACTGATGGAGGAAGAGGGGGAGGTCTCCTACTGGTCCATCCTGTTTTCCTCCAGTGATTTCAACGATTTGCTGGATAGCTTTATGATGGTGGAGGAGTTCATTGAGTACGACAACGCCCTTATGGAGCAGATCCTGGCCCTTCAGGCGCAGATTGAAGAGGATAAGAGCCAGTTGGAGCAGGCCAAGGCAGACCAGGAGGCAGCCAAGGCCAAGCAGGTGGCGGCCAAGGAAGAGCTGGCGGCCCAAGAGGCTGAGGTGGACAAGCTGATTGCCCAGATCAGCAGCCAGGAGGATGAGCTGGAGGCGGCGGAAGCCAAGCTGAAGGCAGCAGCCAATGCTATGGATGCGGAGATTAAGCGGCTGGAAAAGGAGTTGGCCGCCCAGATCTCCAATGTGGTCAGCGAGTCCGGGTTCCTGTGGCCCTTGGATGGCGGGTACAATACCATCAGTTCACTGTTTGGCTCCCGGCCCCATCCCCTTACCGGGAAGCCGAACAATCACACAGGCATTGACATTCCGGCTCCTAGAAACACTAAAATTTACGCGGCCAAGAGCGGAGTTGTGATTACCTCCACCTATAATAGCTCCTATGGCAACTATGTGGTGGTCTCTCACAGCGACGGCACCTCCACGCTCTATGCCCACATGAATAAGCGTAATGCCACTGTGGGACAGACGGTCAAGCAGGGTGCGGTGATCGGCTATGTGGGTACCACCGGTTCGTCTACGGGAAACCATCTGCACTTTGAAATCCGTCTGAACGGCAACCGGGTCGATCCCATTGACTACTTTAAGGACAAGACGCTGTATGTTACCTCCGGCGGAAAGAAAGTGCTGCTGGAGCACTAAAGTCTGGTACCGCAGCGGAAAACGATGCATGAAAAGCCCCCGGCACAATATGTGCCGGGGGCTTTTTTGACTTACAATGGATTACATGGCCAGCAGCTGGATTTTTCCATCCTGGGCCAGGGCTTTTAAATGGGAAACTGGGTACTGCCAGCCCTCGATGAGGCGAACGGCTATGGCATCCTCCAGCTCCTTCTGAATAAGTCGGCGTAGGTTTCGGGCGCCGTAAGAGGCGGAGTAGGACTTTTCCACCAGGTAATCCAGCAGGGAGTCCTCCCAGGTAAAGGTAATGTTTTTCTCCTCCAATACCTGTGCCAATTCCTGAAGCATAATGAGGGCAATGCCCTTAAAGTTCTCCACGGTCAACTGGTTGAAATAGACGATTTCATCCACACGGTTGATAAACTCCGGGCGCAGGAAATCGTTAAGGGCCTTCAAAGCCCGCTCTTTCCCCTGCTCGTTGGCGGTGCGTCCAAAGCCGACAGAGCCAACCTTGGTATTGCTGCCGGCATTTGTGGTCATAACGATGACCGTGTTCTCAAAATTCACCGTCCGGCCGTGGGCATCGGTGATGTGGCCATCGTCCAGAATCTGAAGGAGAATATTCAGTACGTCAGGGTGGGCCTTCTCAATCTCATCAAAGAGGACGACCGAATAGGGTTTGCGGCGGATCTTCTCGGTGAGCTGTCCTGCTTCGTCGTAGCCCACATAGCCCGGGGGAGAGCCAATGATCCGGGAGACGGCGTGCTTCTCCATAAACTCGGACATATCCAGACGAATGAGGGATTCGGGGGTATCAAAGAGGTCGGCGGCCAGGCGCTTCACCAGCTCCGTCTTGCCGACGCCGGTGGAACCGACGAAGATAAAGGAGACAGGCTTGTGCTTGGGGCTGATCCCCACCCGGCCTCTGCGGATGGCAGCGGCCACAGCGGCGACTGCGTCATCCTGGCCAATGATATGGGTCTTGAGCCGTTCCTCCAGCTTGGCCAGGCGCTGGTACTCCTGCTCCTGAATGCGGCTGGCGGGGATATTGGTCCATAGCTCGATGACGTTGGCCAGATTTTCCTGGGTGAGAACCGGATGAGCGCTCTCTTCCAGCTCCTGCCGCTCTCCCTCCAGGCGCAGCTCCGTGCTTTTGATGGTGGCTAAACGCTGGTAGGCCTCGTCTGTAGCGGCAGCCATCATGACTTCCCGTTCCTTAGCCAGATCAGCCAGCTCCTTGTTGATGGCGCTGATCCGGGCCAGAGACTGGTTGTGGAGGTTGACATTGGAGCAGGCCTCGTCGATGAGGTCAATGGCCTTGTCAGGGAGGTAACGGTCGGTGATGTAGCGCTCGCTCATGGTGACCGCCAGACGGCACATTTCCTTGGAAATTGTAACCTGATGGTAGGCCTCATAATAGGGGGCAATACCCTCAATGATCTTTACGCTGTCCTGAATGGAGGGCTCCTCCACGATAACAGGCTGGAAGCGGCGCTCCAGAGCGGTGTCCTTTTCAATGTGTTTGCGGTACTCGTTGAGGGTGGTGGCGCCAATGACCTGGAGCTCTCCCCGGCTGAGGGCAGGCTTGAGGATATTGGCAGCGTTCATGGAGCCCTCGGCATCGCCCGCCCCCACAATGTTGTGGACCTCGTCAATGACCAGAATAATGTTGCCCAGCTTTCGGATTTCCTCAATCAGGCCTTTCATCCGGCTCTCAAACTGGCCACGGAACTGTGTGCCTGCCACCAGGGCGGTGAGGTCCAGGAGATAGACCTCCTTGTCCAGCAGCTTGTAGGGTACATCACCCTGGGCAATTTTCTGGGCCAGCCCTTCGGCAATAGCGGTTTTGCCCACACCGGGCTCGCCGATGAGACAGGGGTTGTTCTTTTGCCGGCGGTTGAGGATCTGGACGACCCGTTCTACCTCCCGGTCCCGGCCAATGAGCTTATCCAACTTGCCATCCTTGGCCCTCTGGGTCAGGGAGATGCAATAGCTGTCTAAAAATTTCCGCTTGGGCGGCTTGGGTGCACCAGCCTTGTCGCCCCGGGAGGCCTGATTTCCTTCTCCAGGGGAGGGCTGCTGAGGGGCGGGGGCGTTGCCTCCGCCGAAGAGCTGATTGAGGAAGGGGAAGGTAGCGGTGCGGCCGTCGTCCTCCTCATCGTCGTCATTTTTGGGCTGGTTCATCAGGCCCTCCAGGCCTTCTGCCCCGCCGAAGGCGGACATCATCTCGTTCGTCAGGTTATCCAGGTCCTCGTCTGTGATGCCCATTTTCTTCATCATATCATCAATGGGCTTGATACCCAATTCTTTGGCACATTTCAGACACAGCCCCTCGTTCCTTGAGGTGCCGTTTTCCAGTTTGGTGATAAAGATAACCGCCACATTTTTGCCGCAGCGGCTGCACATGGTGGGTTGCATAGAGCAACACTCCTTTCAGGGGAAACTTCGCATTGGGGAGATGATACATCACAATTGTGAACTGGTCATGAACGCTGTCCCGTGAAATTCTGGGACAAGTTACAGGAAAAAGGAGAGGGGATTTACGGTGCAGAAAAAGTGGAGCAAATAGGTTTGTTCCATGGCCTGCTGCGAAATAAAGCTGTCTTTTAGGAGCTGACAGGCGATAAATACCAACAGCGCGCCTTTGAATAGCCCCAAAATGCCGCCACTCCATCGGTTCAAGGTGGAGAGCACAGGCAGGCGGAAGGCCAGATCCAGAGCATGGCTGAGGAAGTACCATAGCACCAAAATTAAGATAAAGGAGACAATAAACAAAACGATTTTAGCAATTTGCTGGGCGATGTAGTCGGAAATGATCCGGGTCGCGTTGGCTGTGGCAGCCACCAGCCCCTGGTCAATGGACTTCTGGATGGCCTCAGCAAAGCCGCGGAAAAACTTCGACTGGCTCAACTCGGCCAAAAGCTCTTCCAAAGAGGGGTCCTGACTGTTTTCATCGGGGGTAAGGGAAGGAGCATCCTCGCTGGCAGGAAGGGAGGATGAGGCATCTGTTTGGACTTGGTCGGTGACGACCTGCTGGATGCTGGACTCGATCATGGGGCGGATGGCCTGGCTTACTGGCCCTGCCAGCATATTGGAGACCAGGGAGGCTCCGATGAAGGCGACAAAGATGGCCAAAAATCCGCATAAAGTCAGGACAAAGCCCTTTCGGTAACCGCGCCACAGGGCGATTAGAAGCAGAACGGCAATTACAGCGTCAAAAATAAGATACGTCATAGGGTTCCTCCATAGGCTGCAAAGGGTGGAAAGGGATCAGTTGGGAATATAGAGCCAAGCCTGTTGGGCATCGGCCAACATAGCGGAGCCATCAGAAGCGAGGGCGGTATAGCGGGCCCCCTGGGTAGCGGATAATGTGGAGTAGGGCTGCAGGTCCTTGGTGTAGATGGTCAGACCACTGCCGGTAAGCAGAGAGCAATAGTTTCCGGCGCTGTCAAAATCCAGGACCTGAACAGAGAGATCTTGAGAAGCAATCACAGAGCCGTCACTGGAGATGGTGAGCACTTGGGAGGCCGCTCCGGCCCGATAGCGCCCCAGAAGCAGGAATGCGTATCCGTCTCCGCCAAGGGCATAGCCCTTCAGATAGGTGTTGGCAAAGGAGTAGGTCTGTACACTCTGGTCATCGGTGGAAATGGCCACCAGCCGGTCCTCACCCAGGGCCCAGAGGGTTTGGGACTCATAGTCCAGTTCCAGTACAGCCATGTTACTCAGGTCCACCTGGGCGCTGGGCTCCTTCTTATCCACAGGATAGAAAAGAATCTGACTTTTGAATGCTCCGTTCTCCTGGTTGATGGTCACCAGGGCGACGGTTTTGCAGTCAGGAGAAATTGCGGCATCGATGACAAAGGTGGAGGAGAGCTGGATGCTGATGACCTCACTCCCCTGGCTGTTGTATACGGTGACCGCCCCCTTAAATCCGCTCTGCTGGGCGGTGACGGCCAGCCAGCCGCTGTTGTTGACCCGGGCGGAGAGCAGATCACCGCCCCCCGACAGGGACAGGTCAAAGACCTCCTGTGTGCCCCGGAACAGGAACAGGGAGGCGTCGCCGGCATCGTAGACAACGCCTGCTTTCTCTGAGGCGGACAGCACCGGGTGCTCCATAGCTACAATCTCCTCGGCATAGGACTCCCCGGAGAAGGAGTAGTAATGGGCGCCGGCGGTGGAGGAGAGGAGAATCCCATTTTCCAGGTAATCGATGGAGAGCTGGTCACCTCCGGCGTGGGTAAAGGGGGCCGCCTGGCCGGTGTCGCTGGTCTCCAGAGAGCGGTAGGACAGCCACCGCTTCAAAGCGTCCAGGTTAAAGCGGTCCCGGTAGACTACCAGGACCAGGGCGCCCAGGACCAGAGCGGCGGTGAGAAGAAAGGCCAACAGGCGGACAAAAATATTTGATTTTTTCGGCTTTTGTGCCGGTGCTTCCTTGGCCATACGATCGCTCCTGTGTTATAAAACGTCCTCGTCGTACCACAGCTTGGTCATGTAAAGACCGCCGGGTGGTACGGTGGGGCCGGCCAACGTGCGGTTGCCCGAGTCTAAAATGAGAGGAATATCCTCCGGGGACAATTTTCCCTCTGCGGCGTAGACGATGGTGCCCACCATGGCCCGGACCATATTGTAGAGAAAGCCGTTGGCACACACCTTACACTCTATCAGGTCTTCCCTGCGGGATACGTCGAAGTAGTAGACGGTGCGCACTGTGGTTTTGGTCTCAGTGCCCACAGAACGGACGGCACGGAAGTCGTGGGTGCCCACAAATTGGGCTGCCGCCCGGGCCATGACGGTCTCATCCAGGTGCTTGGAGTAAAACCAGGCCCGGTCCACATAGAAGGGGTTACCCAGGCGGGAGTTGTAGATGCGGTAGGTATATTCTTTTCGATGGCAGGAGCCGATGGCGTTAAATTCCATGGGCACCTGGGTGGCCTTGACCACCACGATATCATTGGGCAGGCGGGTGTTGACCGCCAGAGGAATGCGGTCGCAGGGGATGGCGGAGGTGGTGCGGAAATTAGCCACATAGGTCTCCGCATGGACTCCGGCGTCGGTGCGGCCTGCCCCGGTACATTTTACCCGGTGGCATACCACAGTGGCCAGGGCCTTTTCCAACGTCTCCGCCACAGATATTGCGTTTTTCTGCACCTGCCAGCCGTGGTAGGCGGTGCCGTTATACATCAATTTCAGGGCGATGTTTCGCTCCATAAAATCACCCCATATTTTGTCAATCAGTAGCCGAAATGGCCCAGTACCCCAACTAGCACCGTGATGACCAGGAAGAAGGCCAGAGCGGCGTAGTCGATGCCCTGATACCGCAGCTGGCGCAGACGGGTGCGGCCTTCTCCGCCGTGGTAGCAGCGGCACTCCATAGCCACGGCCAGTTCGTCGGCCCGGCGGAAAGCGGAGATAAACAGGGGCACCAGCAGGGGGATCAGCGCCTTGGCCCGCTGGATCAGATTGCCGCTTTCAAAGTCTGCGCCCCGAGCCCGCTGGGCAGACATAATTTTGTCCGTCTCCTCGATAAGGGTGGGAATAAAGCGCAGAGCGATGGACATCATCATGGCCAGCTCGTGAACGGGGACGTGGATCTTTTTCAGCGGGTTCATCAGAGACTCCAGTCCATCTGTCAAAAGGATGGGGGAGGTGGTATAGGTGAGCAGGAAGGTGCCGGCAATGAGCATCATAATGCGCACCACCATGAAAAACGCGTTGAGGATTCCTTCCAGTGTAATGGTGAAAATCCACACCTGGACCAGCACATGGGTGCCGGGGGTGTAGAATAGATTCAGTACAGCAGTAAAGATAGCAATAAACAAAACGGGTTTCAGGCCCCGGAGGATGGATTTTAGGGGTACGTGGGAGATGGCGATGGACAGTCCCAGTACAGCTACCATAATTGCGTAGGTATAGAAATAGTCGGCCAGGAACAGGGCCACAATGTATAAGGTGACCGCAATAAGTTTGGTGCGGGGGTCCAGGCGGTGGACCAGGGAATGGCCGGGGAAGTACTGTCCCAGCGTAATGTCCTTCAGCGCCATTTACACCGCCCCCTTTCCCAGCTTGGCCAGAAGGGCGTCTCTGGCCTGCTCCACGGTATAGACCGACGGGTCAATGTCCACACCCAGCTGGCGCAACCGGTGGAATACCCGGGTCATCTGGGGGACGCCCAGTCCCATCTGTTCCAGCTCGTCTCCATGGCGGAAGACCTCCCGGGGCGTGCCCTGGAAGGGGATGTGTCCGTCGTTGACCACCACCAGCCGGTCCACGGAGCGGGCCACCTCCTCCATGGAGTGGGAGACCAGGATGACCGTGGCGTTGTGGAACTGATGGTAATCCCGAATGTTACTTAAAATAGACTCAACCCCCACCGGGTCCAGTCCGGCCGTGGGCTCGTCCAAAATGAGCACCTTGGGCTCCATGGCGATGACTCCGGCGATGGCTACCCGTCGTTTCTGTCCCCCCGAGAGCTCAAAGGGGGATTTGTCCAGCTGGTCGTCCCGCAGGCCCACAAAGTAGGCCGACTGACGCACCCGGCGGTCAATTTCTTTTTCGTCCAGACCCATGTTTTTCGGTCCAAAGGCAATGTCCTTGTACACCGTCTCCTCAAAGAGCTGGTACTCGGGATATTGGAACACCAACCCCACCTGGAACCGGGTCAGCCGGGTGCGTTTGGGGTCGCTCCAGATATCCTCCCCCTGAAAAAGCACCTGGCCGGAGGTGGGTTTCAGCAGGCCGTTCAGATGCTGGATGAGGGTGGACTTTCCCGAACCGGTGTGGCCGATGATGCCCAGATACTCCCCCCGGTAGGCGGAGAAATCCACATTCAGCAGCGCGGAGCGCTCAAAGGGAGTGCCAGCGGAGTAAGTATGGGTGAGCTGTTTGGTCTCGATGATTGTATCCATTCCTGTTACGTCCTTTTCCTAGTGGTGCCTGCCTGTTCACGGGGAACAGGTCACGCCCGGATGGGGCTTTCCCTTTACAGGCTTTTACCTGAGGGATGTTCCGTGAGCAAGTAATAGAGCGTTTGGGCGCACTCCTCGTCGCTCAGTGCGTCCAGGGGCACATCCCATCCCGCCTGGCGCAGCTCCCACAAAAGTTGGGTGGTCTGGGGGACGGTGAGGCCCACCGCCTTCAATCCCTCCACGTCGGAAAACACCTCTTTGGGTGTCCCGTCCGCCACCACCTTGCCTTTGGCCATTACAACCAGCCGGTCGGCCTGGGCGGCCTCGTCCATATGGTGGGTGATCAAGACCACTGTGACACCCCGCTCCCGGTTCAAGGTCTTGATGGTGCGCAGAACATCAGCCCGGCCGATGGGGTCCAGCATGGCGGTGGGCTCATCCAGCACGATGCACCGGGGCTGCATAGCGATCACGCCTGCAATGGCAATGCGCTGCTTCTGGCCCCCGGAGAGCAGGTGGGGGGCGTGCTCCCGAAATTCATACATCCCCACCGCTTTCAGCGCGTCGTCCACCCGGCGGCGAATCTCCTCGGGAGGGACGCCTAAGTTTTCCGGGGCAAAGGCCACGTCCTCCTCCACCACATTGGCCACGATCTGGTTGTCCGGGTTCTGGAACACCATGCCCACCGTCCGGCGGATGTCCATCAGGCGCTCATCGTCAGCGGTGTCAATTCCGTCCACATAGACGGTCCCGCCTGAGGGGAGAAGGATGGCGTTCATGTGCTTGGCCAGAGTGGATTTTCCGCTGCCGTTGTGGCCCAGCACAGCCACGAAGGAGCCCTCCTCAATCCCTAACGTGACCCCATCCAGGACCACAGGGGCCACTCCCTCGGCGGTGGTGTAGGAGAAGTGGATGTCATCGGTATAAATGATGTTGTTTTTCATGGGCGTAAGCCTCAACTTTATTGAAATTGGGGGTCAGGGCTCCCAAACCCAACGGCCGGTGGCACCGCAGGGAAGGGCCAGGCCGGTCTGGGTGACGGGGAGACCCAACTCATCGGAGGTGGTGTGGCCACCGAACTTTTTGGAGATCAACGTCTCCAGGATATAAGTGACCACGCTGGGGGCAAGGCCGGTGGTATAGGAATTGAGAATGATGAACAGGGGCTGATCGGACAATACCCCTGATACCAGCTCCACAAAGGGGTAGAGGTTTTCTTCCAGCTTCCACACCTCGCCGGTGGGGCCTCGGCCGTAGGAGGGGGGGTCCATGATGATGGCGTCATAACGGCGGCCACGGCGAATTTCCCGCTCCACAAATTTGGCACAGTCGTCCACGATCCAGCGGATGGGGGCGTCTTCCAGACCGGAGCTCTTGGCGTTTTCCCGGGCCCACTGGACCATACCCTTGGCCGCGTCCACATGACAGACGCTGGCCCCGGCGGCGGCGCAGGCCACCGTGGCTCCCCCTGTGTAGGCAAAGAGATTGAGTACATTTATCGGCCGTCCGGCCTTCCGAATCTGCTCCCGGGCAAAGTCCCAGTTGGCGGCTTGTTCCGGAAACAGGCCAGTGTGTTTGAAATTCATGGGCTTGATGTTAAAGGTTAAATCCCGGTAGGACACCGTCCAGCGCTCCGGCATGGACTTGTTCTGCCACTGCCCGCCCCCGGTGGAGGAGCGGGCGTACCGGCCTGCATTGACCTTCCAGCCCGGATGGCGCCGGGGCGTATTCCAAATGGCCTGGGGATCGGGGCGGACCAGAAGTTGGGTTCCCCAGCGCTCCAGTTTTTCCCCCCGACCGCAGTCGATGAGTTCATAGTCTTTCCACTGATCGGACAGCCACATAGTGGGCACACCTCACCTATCATAAAAACAATTCAAACTAAGTTAGTATATCATCCCGGGCGGGGTTCCGTCAACGAATTTAGAGGAAGTTGCCTGGGGAAAAAGGGGGTGGAGGGAAGATTCCATGGGAAACGATTGTAATTCAGGGGAGGCTGTGATAGAATACATGGGAAATCGACAAATCCATAGGCCCCACAGGGCAGATCAAATGAGGTGTGAGCAATGGATCATCCCTTCCGGAATGCGATGTTTGGCGGGTTTAACCGCCAGGACGTTTTGACTTATTTGGAGCAGACCGCCCAGGAGGCGGCCAAACACCAGCAGGAGCTGGAGAGCCAGCTGGGGCAGGCCCAGGACACCATGGCCCGGCAGGACGCGCAGCTCTCTGAGCAGCAGGAGCAGCTGGGGCTGCTGCGCCGGGAAAATGAGGAGCTGCGGGAGAAGCTGGAACAGGCTAATCTGGCCCTGTCCTCCAGCCGGACCCAGTGCAGCCAAAGCGGCAATGAGCTGGAGCAGGCCAAACGCCAGGTAGAGGAGCTGCAGGCGAAGGTGGCCCAGCTGGAGCCGGGAGCCGCTGCCTATGATGCCGTTAAGGAGCGTACAGCGGGGGTGGAGCTGGAAGCACACCGCCGGGCCCAGGCGGTGCAGGAGCAGGCCCAGGAGCAGGCCCGGCAGCTGCGCCGGCAGATGGAACAGTGGATGCAGAAGTTAGAGCGGGAGTATGATTCCCTGCGCAGTCAGGTGGAGTCTACCGTCTCCCATGCCGCGGATAAGCTGGATAAGGCGGGGAAATGCCTGGAGCAGGTAACGGCTCTAATGGAGGAGCAGGAGGTGGCTTTGGAAGCCATTGCCCAGACATACGCCGCATCAGCGCCGGAAAAGGTAGCCGCCCCCATGCCCATTCCGGAGCATGAGACTTGACCTTTGTGGAACCAAATAACCAAAGAAAACAGCCGCCGCCCGGTTCATCGGGCAGCGGCTGTTTTTTTATGGCACAGGGATCAGGCGTCCGCTTCCGGAGCGGGGACAGAGTCAGCAGAGCCGACGGCGGAGGAGAGCATCTCCATGATGTCTACCACCTGAGCTCCTGCGGGAGGCTCCGTGACGGGGGACTTGTTGGTGCTCTGGTAGGTGCCGTCCATGGCAAAGTCAAAGGTGATGGTGGCGCTGCCGGCACCGGGGTCAATGATCATATCCATGGTCATACCCATGTCCATCTTGTTGTCCTTCATGGAGGCGGTGATGGACATTTCCATACCGGCCAGAGCGGGATCGGCAGTGGTCATCTCCATGGAGTAGCCGTTTACCTTAGAGCCGCTGGTGGTCAGGGTGAAGACCAGCTTCACGCCGTCCTGCTCCAGGGTGTTCACATAGGAGGAGCCGGACTTCTCGAAGGCGCTGTCGCCCAGCATAGCGTTGAGCATGGTCAGGTAATCGGTGGTGGTGTAGTCCACGCTGGTCAGAGGAAGGGTCCGCAGCATGGTATCCAGAGTCTCAGCGAAGGACTGGTCCATGCTGGCGGCGGAGAGCTTAAGCAGGGTGGCGTAATCCATGCCGGTGACAGAGCTCATTTGGTCAAAAATGGCCTTCAGGTCCAGCTTGTACCAGGTGTTAGAGGGATCGCTCTCGCCCTGAATCAGATGCTCCAGAGCGGCGGACTGGTAGTAGAAAATGCCGTCCTCCATGTCGCCGCGCAGTTCCATGGAAATGTCCAAGGGAAGCTGGAGGCCGTCCTCGCCCTGAAGCATGTCCGTTATGTCGGTGCCGTCGAGAGACATAGCCATGTCCATGGTCATGTCCGTGGACATCTCAAAGGCAGTGGTATTGGCCATGAGCATCTCATAGTCACCAGTCAGATCAAAGGACACGTCAGAGCTGCTGCCCTCCGCCTCGGAGGTCACACCCATATTCATGGAGAACTGGCCGGTAACCTTCTGGTTCTCCTCATAGAAGGTCTTGTTGTAGGCCATGTACTGGTCCATCAGCTCATAGGTTTCGGTGTTGGCGGCCAGGATGGCGTCCACGTCGTCAATGATGACGGCCTTCTGCTGAGCGTCCCAGCCCACGCTGTAGCCCAGGGCGTCAGCCACCAGGCCGAAGGGCACGTAAGTGCGGCTGGTGGCGGGGTCTACGTAGGGGGCTACATCGGTGGAGATCTCCTTGGCAGCCTCGGTGCCGGTGGAAAGAGTGATAGCGGTCTTGCCTATGGTCAGGGAGATGGTGGTGTCATCCTTGGTGGCGGTGACCGTCTTGGTGGCGTTGTCCCAGGTCATGTTCTCCTCAGCGAAGCCCAGCTGCTCAAACACAGCCACAAAGGGCAGGCAAGAGCGGCTGTCCTTGATCTGAGGAACAGCGTCAGTGAAGGTGACATACTGATCGTTGACCAGTACATAGAAATCCCCCTGCTTTTCCGGGACCTCTGTCTCGGCAGCAAAGGCGGGGATGCTGACCGCCATGGCTAACAGGGCGGCACAAAGCATCGTGCGGAACATCTTTTTCATGTACACAACTCCTTTATCACATAGTCAGCCCAGACAATATCCAGTGGTCCAAACCCAGAGGAAATTGGATAATATAATTATAGCATAAGGTTTCTTAACAAACATGAAGATTTTATTAAAATTGCACTGTTCTGGGAAGAGAGGGGGAAAGAAGCGGGATTTTCCCCAAGAACCCTTGCAATCGCCAGTGGCATCCGATATAATATTACGGAATCATTTTGCATCAGAGCCCCTTCGGGCCAAAGAATACAGGAAAGCGTGATGAATGTGAAGTACGATTTCACCGCCATTGAGAAAAAGTGGCAGACTCGGTGGAAGGAAGAAAAGACCTTTGCCTGCAAGACGGGAGACACCAGCAAGCCCAAGTTTTACGGCCTGGTGGAGTTCCCTTATCCCTCAGGAAATGGCCTGCATGTGGGACATGCCCGGCCCTATACCGCCATGGACGTGGTGGCCCGGAAAAAGCGGATGGATGGGTACAATGTGCTTTTCCCCATCGGCTTTGACGCCTTTGGACTGCCCACAGAGAACTTTGCCATTAAAAACCACATCCACCCCGCCAAGGTGACTCAGGATAACATTGAGAACTTCACCAAGCAGTTGCATATGCTGGGCTACTCCTTTGATTGGGACCGAGTGGTCAACACCACCGACCCCAGCTATTACAAGTGGACCCAGTGGATCTTCCTCCAGCTCTACAAGCACGGCCTGGCCTATAAGACCACCATGCCTGTGAACTGGTGTACCTCCTGCAAGTGCGTGCTGGCCAACGAGGAAGTGGTGGAGGGCGTGTGCGAGCGCTGCGGAGCCCCCGTCATCCGCAAGGAGAAGAGCCAGTGGATGCTGAAGATCACCGCCTATGCCCAGCGCCTGATTGACGATCTGGACGATCTGGACTTCATCGAGCGGGTAAAGATCCAGCAGAAAAACTGGATCGGCCGTTCCACCGGTGCGGAGGTCACCTTCAAGGCCACCACCGGAGACGACATCGTAGTGTACACAACCCGGCCGGACACCCTCTTCGGCGCCACCTATATGGTCCTGTCTCCCGAGCATAAATATATTGAGCAGTGGATGCCTCTGCTGAAGAACGCCGACGAGGTGAAGGCCTATCAGAAGGCCGCCGCCTCCAAGTCCGACCTGGAGCGCACGGAGCTCAATAAGGAGAAGACCGGCGTGTACCTGGACGGCGTGAAGGGCATCAATCCGGTCAACGGTAAGGAGATCCCCATCTTCATCTCCGACTATGTCCTGGCCACCTACGGCACTGGCGCCATCATGGCCGTGCCTGCCCACGACGACCGTGACTGGGAGTTTGCCAAGAAGTTTGGCTGTGAGATCATCGAGGTGGTTTCCGGCGGCGAGGACGTGCAGAAGGCCGCCTTTACCGCTAAGGATGAGACCGGCATTATGGTCAACTCCGACTTCCTCAACGGTATGACAGTTAAGGATGCCATACCGGCCATTACCAAATGGCTGGAGGAGAAGGGTATCGGCCATGCCCAGGTGAACTACAAGCTGCGTGACTGGGTCTTCTCCCGCCAGCGCTATTGGGGTGAGCCCATTCCCATGGTGTGGTGCGAGAAATGCGGCTGGCAGCCCATCCCGGAGGACCAGCTGCCCCTGCTGCTGCCCGAGGTGGAGAGCTATGAGCCTACCGACGACGGTGAGTCCCCCATCTCCAAGATGACCGACTGGGTAAACACCACCTGCCCCTGCTGCGGCGGTCCCGCCAAGCGGGAGACCGACACCATGCCCCAGTGGGCCGGCTCCAGCTGGTACTTCCTGCGGTATATGGATCCCCATAACGACAAGGCCCTGGCCTCCAAGGAAACTCTGGACTATTGGTCCCCGGTGGATTGGTACAACGGTGGCATGGAGCACACCACCCTCCACCTGCTATACAGCCGCTTCTGGCACAAGTTCCTCTACGATATCGGCGTGGTGCCCACCAAGGAACCCTACAAGAAGCGCACCTCCCACGGTATGATCCTGGGCGAGGGCGGAGAGAAGATGTCCAAGAGCCGCGGCAACGTGGTCAACCCCAACGATATTATCGATCAGTACGGCGCTGACACCATGCGCACCTATATCATGTTCATCGGCGACTTTGAGAAGGCGGCTGCCTGGTCTGCCAATGCCGTCAAAGGCTGCAAGCGCTTCCTGGACCGGGTGTGGAATCTGGCCACAGAGCAGGAGCATGTGGGAGAGGAGTATTCCAAGGTCAATGAGGTGGCCGTTCACAAGGCCATCAAGAAGGTGTCTGAGGACATCGAGGCCATGAAGTTCAACACCGCTATTGCGGCTCTGATGTCCCTGGTCAATGACTTCTATGCCAACGGCGCCAGCCGGGGGGATATGAAGGCTCTACTGCTCATGCTCTCTCCCTTTGCTCCCCATATGTGTGAGGAGCTGTGGGAGATGGCTGGTTACGGCGGACAGGTGTGTCTCCAGCCCTGGCCGGAGTATGATGAGGCCAAGACTGTCACTGCTACCGTTCAGATGGCTGTCCAGGTCAGCGGCAAGGTAAAGGCCAATATTCAGGTTCCCGCCGATGCCAGCGATGAGGACGTAGTAGCTGCCGCCCTGGCCGAGCCCAAGATTGTCAAGCTGGAGGAAGGGATGCAGTTGGTTAAGACCATCGTGGTCAAGGGCAAGCTGGTCAGCCTGATCTTTAAGCCCAAGGCCTGATCAAACCAAGGTTTACACCCAGTTCCGCAAATGTCAATAGATAAACCCGAATTTATTTGAAAAAATATATTCACTTCAAATGACGCTTGCAAGAAACTCTTGGAACGCCTCTCCAGCGCTCCTCCATCCGAGGATTTTTCGAGGGTAATTATTGAGCCATTCAACGGCATCATCTATGCGGGCCTGTGAAATCTTAGTGAAGTTCGTTCCTTTCGGAAAGTGCCACCGTATCATCTGGTTCTGCTTCTCGTTGCTGCCGCGCTCCCAGGAGGAATACGGGTGGCAATAAAAAACGCGCGTCCTTTGTTTCCAGTGAGTTCTCCATGACCGCTCCATCCCCCAGCGGTCGGAGAACTCACTTCCATTGTCTACGGTAATGGTCTTAAATAGACGCCGGAACTCATGCGAGCCGAAGCGTCGCTCCAGCCTGTCCAGGGCTGAAACTACACTGGCGGACGTGTGATCTGGGACGCGGACGGCAATCTCATACCGCGTAGCTCTCTCAGTAAGCACAAGAAGGGCCGCTTTGCCTCCCCTCCCGCTCACAACGCTGTCCATCTCCCAATGTCCAGGTTCCAGCCTTGAATCGACGTTCTCCGGCCTGCGTTCAATGCTTTCCCCGCGAGGGGCCTTTGCCGCCCTGACGTGGTTATAAGCGCGCTTTCGCTTTCCTTTGTAGCGCAGCTTTTTGTTCGTCAGGGGCCACAAATCCCCTCTGTCGATGTACTTATACACAGTCTGTCGGCAGAGTGTGCAAGAAAATGTAGTTTCCGGCGTTTTCCCGAGGAGCGCGCAGGCGGCAGCCGGAGAATACCCTGCGGATATGGTATCCACAAGCCAGCTTGCAAGAGCGCGGTCTTTGCCTATTTTCAGCCCCTTCTCCATGTTTTTAACGGCCTTTTTGTGGTATGCCTCCGCAACCTCCGGGGAGTATGTTGTGTAGGTCCGAAGCTCGCTGTCCACAAGTTCCACAGCGCCCCTCTTGCACTCGTCGTAAATAGTGCTGTGATGAACGCCGAGATACCGAGCAATTTGCGGCTTGCTGCATCCTTGCCGGAGCATCTTTTCAATGGTGAGGCGATCTGTCCAGGTCAGGTGTGCGCCCTTGTATTTCGGCATATATACAACCTCCATTTTCTGTGCATTTGCATGACTTTTGTATATCTTTAGCACATTTTGTCGCAACCTGTCAACGCCCTGGGAGGATGCAGAAAATCCCCACTACCCGTAAGGTAGTGGGGATTTTTTAGAAAATTTTTCATTCTTCTCCAACCAGCCAGTTTATTGCCACTCCAAGGACTTTTGAGAAGTGGACCAGCTCATAGTCGGCAACAAAGCGAACGCCGCTCTCAATCTTGCTGATGGCTTCACGTTCTATTTGAACTCCGTTGAGCTGCATACGGGCAGCGAGGTCGCCCTGGGTAAGCCGCTGCGTAACCCTGGCCTGCCTGATTCGTTCGCCGGATATATTCTTTGCTCCGTCGTAGTCATAAATTTTCAAGGCGTCACCCTCCGTTTTGCCTTGACTGTACCATTTTTTTCGGATATTCTTGTAATAAAGATTTACAAGATATATTGAATTTACAAATTTCGTGCGTTTTCGTCACAAAGGAGGGAGTACGATGCAAGAGCAATACTGTTTGAAGGGGAGCGGCGAAATCTTGAGGCAGCAGGCAGTTCAAGAAAAAGGGCCAACGCGAGAGAGAAGAAGAAACGGAATTGCAGGCGCGGCGATCATCTCGATTTCAATAATTGTGGCCGCCTGCATAATTGCAGCAGCTATTATGTCGAGCGCATCGGAGCCGGTTTCGGCTGATGCCGGAACCATCGCTCCCGAGATCTATGCGTCCAGCGCGAACGCGAGCGACCAGTATGTAGGGAGCGTAAACAGTTCGGTGGTCCATAGAAGCGGATGCCCGTATGCAGAGAGAATTGACGCCGAGAATCTGACCATCTACACGTCCCTGGAATCAGCGCTTGAGGACGGGAGAGAGCCGTGCAGCTCTTGTTTTAGTAAGGCGTCCAGTTTCGGCGAGTGGACCATACTTGATAAATATGGGTTTGGAGGTTGAGCATGAGAAAGTTTGTGGGTGATGTCGTGCTTCCAGGTGTGGTACTTCTGGCAATCATGTTCGGGGTAAGGTATGGGTTCCTGGTAGCGTTTGGAGATGATCTTGCAAACACCTTTGGAATACCAGCCGGAGCGCTGCTGGCTGCGATTGCGTACATCTGCTATCGTTCAAAACGCGAAGAAGAATAGAAAGTGGGCCGGAGGTTCAATCCTCCGGCCCACTTTTACATTTCCTTCGCCACTTCGATGGCACGCTGGATGACACAGGCCACCGCCTCGCGGGTGATGGGCTGCCTCCACCCGTAGTTTCCGTTTCCGTCGCCAGCGAAGATGCCGTGTTCCTTGCAGAACTCAGTTCCTTCCTTGGCCCAGTCAGAGGGGTTGTCGCCGGTCCCGGCGCAGGAGAGAAGTTCCTCTTTCGTCATATCCAGTTCATCCTTTCCAAGTCGTTTCGTGACCTCCGCCGCAATCTGCCCGTGTCGGCTATACAGCCATTCGCCAGGGCAAGCCTTGTTAGCAAACCAGCGGTGGACCGTCATCACCATTTCATCGCTTCTGGGGGAGTAAGAAAGCGCCTTGTCTTTGTCGCCAAACCAGAGCAACTTCTTCTTCCCGTTGCGTTCGCAGATGTCTGTGAGGAGGTCAAGGAGAGAGGCATACGCTTTTTCGGTGACGGAGTAGGGGTCCTTGTCATCGCTGGCAACCTCGATGGTGATAGCGCGGTTGTCGTTTGCGGAGCTGGAAGTACACCAGGAGCGGTCCTTCTCCTCCACGCAAAGGCCGATGCTTCCGTCGTAGCCGATGACATAGTTGCAAGACGCTTCCTTGCTTGCAGGCTGAAACACCTCGCAGCCGCGTTTTGCCGTGACCTGCCCGACAAAACAGTGGACGCTAACCCTGTCAATGGCATGGTTTCTGGGGCTGTTCTTGTTCGGGGAGATCAGCTTATAGGTTGCAAGCGGGCTATTACTCATGGCTCGCACCCTCCACAAAAGCCTTTACAGCCTGGTTGCTGTCCAGCATAGAACGCATTTCCTCCAGCGCTTCATCAACCAGGCTGCTGAACATATCGAAGGAAATCATCTTTGCAAGCCACGGGAAGCGTGTCACAAACAGGTCGTAGACCTGCCGCAACTTGAGCTGCCCGGTTCCGCCGCCCAGCTCCTTCTCGGCCTCTGTGACGGCCCACAAAAGCCATTCCTTGACCTTTGCGAGCTGGGATTCAGTCGGAAGCCCCACGAACTTGGCAACGCAAGAAGCGACCGCTGCCACGAAAGCAGCTCCAGCCACAATGATGGGCCAGTTTTCAATGATGAAGTCCATAAAATTTCCTCCTTACTCAACAATCTTCCAATCGTCGGCCAGCATATCAGCCTGGGATGCGAGCCACCCAATCTGAACGCCGGACGTTCCGACGAAAGCCAGGGCCTTATTCCCGATGGAACTGTGGTCCGCGTTGATGATCTCCCCATCAGGGGCAACGTAGCTTACGGCGGATGCGAGCTGGACATACTGTCCCTTCCCGTTCCATCCCTCGCGCTGAATCTTCTTGCCGCGCTTCGCAGCCTCGATAGCGAGGCCGAAAGTGAGGCTGTCAGTGGGGCGGTACGCCTCCTCAAAAACGGCCTTGGGGGACCAGCTCATATAGCCGTCAGGATAGCGGACGGCGTAGCCATCCTCCGCTTTCGACCCTTCCGGGATGGGCCAGGTGACCGGCTGAACAGTTTTTCCGTCAACCCGATACGCAGGTTCCGCCTCGATGATCTTGGTTCCGATATATCTTTTCATGTCGTGCCTCCTTCTCAGCAATCTCTTTTTACCTGTTTTTCGGTGTTGCTTTTTCCGAAAACAGACCCGTCGTTATGCTCGAAGATGTTCTCGATGACCTTGAGGAAATTTACTCCCAGGATGGTTTCTATTGCCTGCTCGGAAAGTTCTTCGACAGGGAAAACCTGACCAAGTCGAACCGTGGCGTATGCGGCAATCAAGTAGGACATCGACACCCAACCGAGCGCCGCGAGCTGTGTCGTAACAAACAGCGTCCTCGTCACAGAACGGGCATCCAGGCGCTTTCCTTTAGCCATCTGAACCACCCTTCTCCAGGTCCTCGATTCGGTGGTTTGCGACCTTCATCTTCTCCGTTAGAAGCCGTTCCGCGCCCTCAAGACGCTCGTCAAGAAGCCCTACGTCCTTCTCAAGCTGGTAGGTCCGCTCCACCAAATTGTTGTGCTTGTCCACCTTCTTTTCCAGTTGCTCAAGCCGGTACTGTGTCAGCTTGCTGCTCGTGATTACGCCGATGACGGAACCGAGGCAGGAGCCGCCAAGACCGATGATGGCAACCAGAACTGCATCACTCATACTTACCACCGCCCTTTCCAACCGAGCATACCATGTGGAAAGATGGATTGCGCCCTGAACAAAGCGAAAATTTAGGAGGCGGCGCTTTTCAGGCACCGCCTCCTATTCTCCATCAGCGATATGGGTTCTTTTCTTCCTTCCAACCCTTGTTCGTACTCTGCCAGAGGTATGCCCTCGCTTCGTCGGACAGCCCTGTGAGCATATCAATGGCCGCTTCCGCTTCCTCTTGGTCAATGCTCCCGTTTCTCTTTTCGGGGTCATCGTTCTTGGAATCCACGATTTCGCGGGCAGCCAGATAGAGGAGGTAGTCCGCTTCGCTGATTCCGTAGGAGGAGCCGCCCTCGATTTTCTCCATGAGCTTTTCGCCAGCGTCGGTTCCTACGGCGAGATTGTAGATGTCCTCCTCGATAGAATCCTTCTGCTCCTGGTTTGCAGACCTCCAGACTGAGGAGTTGGAAACCTGCCCATACAGGCTGTCGTAGGTTTTTTCCTGGTTCGGGGTGAGATACCTTTTCTCCAGGTCCGCCACGCTCTCAACGCCCTGGTCATCTTTCATGCGGCTCTCCATAGCGTTCCTGATCTGCTCCTCAGTGATTCCGCTGGACACCATGTCCTCATAGATGAACTCATAAGCCTCCGGGTCATTGATGCTCGCTGCATAGAGGATGTCCATGAATCCGCTTCGGTTGCCCTGGTAGCCGATGTTCAGGAGGGCTTTGTCGATGCGGTACTGCATGAGGTAGTTGTCCGTTTCGATTGCCGCCGTAGCGACCGCGGCTTGGATGTCTCTCTTGAGGTTTGCAACAGGGACGCCGAACAGACGCGCAACCTCGGAAAGCATTGTTGCCGAGGCACCGGCGATGGAGTATTTCCCCTCACCGATCAGAGCCTTTCTCATATTGGCGAACGCTTCCCACACCTTCGTGATGGGTTCCATGTCCATGCGGGAAACATCGTAGCCCTGCGCGATGGAAACAAGATCTTTCGCATAGGGAATATAGCCGAGGGGATTAAAGTTTGCTTCCAGGTTGCCGGACCAAAAGCTGTTCCAGTAGTCAAGGAAGCTCTCCTCGTCGCCAGAGAACCCGGTGAAAGCCTGGAGCATCTTTTCCCAGTATTCCAGCTCCTTGTCATCGTCGCGCAGAGCGTCGGCGATGGACTGCATGACGGCGTTTACCGTGAAGGACACTACAAGCGCCGTAGAGGTCCTTACAAGGACCTTCCTCGCCGTTTTGCGAGCATCCCGGCCAGTAGCGTGTCGAAGGTCATAGACCGCGTTCACGAACATATTGTAGGTCTTTGTCGGCTCTGCCATAAAGGAGGTGGACATCTTTGTGAGGGCGTCCGGTGAGCGCATGATTTGGGACCTCTGGAGGATGCCGTCAACAACCTGGGACTGGTCAATAACCTGAGAGAAGCGATCTGCGACAGCCTTGTAAAACGCGTCAGTTCCGGGTTTCAATCCCGGTCTGCGGTCCTTGGTTTCTGCCTCTACCGCGTTCCAGAGCCGCGCCCACGCGAAACTGTCCGCTTTCCCGGCAGGGGCCATGGATGCCTGCTTGATTTTCTCCATAGCGCTGCTGCTGCCCAGGAGGACATCCTTCATCTGGCGGCCAGTGTTGATGTCGAAATAGCCCCAGTCCTTCCACCGGGCAATCGGGGCATACTTCATAACCTTTTCCCAGTCGCCGCGGCGCACAGAGCCAGCAATAAGATATTTTGCGTCGATGGTGTTCAGCGCCCGAAGAATGGCCGTAGGCTGCTGGAGAACGACGCGGAGGTTCGCGGCGACAGCGGCGGCCTTGTAGTTGCCGATGATGCCGTCCATAAAGTTTCCGCTCCCGGAGGCTCTGACGCCCTGGTTGAGGTCATCCACCAGTTTGTTGAGGTAGCTGTTTCCGTTCCTGCCAAAGACGCGCTCAATCACGCTCTTTACTGTCCCGGTCCGGTTCCACTCGCTGTCACGATAGGTGAAGTCCCGGATGCGGCGGACATTCTCCATCGTAGAGAGCCACGCAGCATAAGTCGCCATGTCGTTGACATGGGAGGAGAAGATGTCGAAGATGCTCCCGACCATGACCGCGTTGTTGGCTTTCGGGGTAGTGCTTTTTGTGAACCCTCTACCGGCGATAGTCTGGGCCTGGGCATCCTTTGTGATGTCCTTCTGCGTTTGGTTTTTATCTACCTGAATGGGGAAATAGTCCGGCTCGTTGAATTTCTGGTAGCCGTAGACCTCCATGCTGGCCTGATTGCCAAGCTCCGCAAGCCTGCCGCCCATATACTTTTGCAGGCCGTCGGCAATTCTGATTTGCTCCTCCGTGAGCTTTCCAGTGATCTCAGCAAGGTCCTCGACGGTGACACGAACCGCGTCGGCTCTGCGGCTTTCACGGATGCCCCTGCCACCTCTCACCGCATCCGGCCTGATGCCGCCGGTGAAGATATGGTCCTGCGCCTGCTTCCGCTTCATAAGCTCATAAAGAGACATAATCTGGGCTGTGGATAGCGTCACCTTCTGCCCGTCAAGGTCGAACGTGTGCGTTTCTCTTTCCAGCTTTCTGACATCCAGCTTCCCGATGATGTCCTTCGTGGCCCGCTGTGCCTCGTGCATGATTTCGATGTGGCGGTCCTGGGCGGAGCGTAGCATACGGAAAATGTCATCTCCGGTTCTCCCGAGCCGATGGAAATACCCCTGCGGCGTAAGCATATCGAGGTTCACCAGTTTGTCAATTTTCCCGAGTGCGCCCCGGTAATCGCCGCGGTCGCTCCGCATGATGTTGTCGTTTCGGATTCCTTCCGCAACCTGGGAGATGGTCTGGAACCTGGAAGCGCCAAGCATTTTGTTTGCGGTTCGGATGGAAGCCTCGACCGCCTTGATAGTAGACCAGATGGTAGAGAGCTGCGCCGTACCCATCTCGGCAATCGGCGTGTCCTTCATGGCCTCAATCTCATTCAGATTGTCCATCAGGTCAGGGTCGATGACCAGGGTATAGTCCGCCCCTTCCTTTGTGATGTTGGAATAAGCCTGCCGAAGCTCGCGGAACGCAGCCGTCCGCTTTGTGGGGTCGCCATTACCGCCCTTCTTTCGCTCGCCGGTTTCCGGGTCAATCGTGTAGACGCTCTCCAGGTTGATGGATTCTAGGACGGAGGCAACGGCCTTTCTCAGGCTTTCGGGGATGTGCTGCTTGTCGCTCGGGCGAAGGAGCTTCGCGGACAGGTCCTTCGTGTGCCGGATGATTCGAGCGCGAAGCTCGCGGGCGCTACGGCGCTCTCTGGCCGAAGCATCTCTCTCGGCATACCTGGTTTTCAGCCGGTCGATCTGGCGCGCTCTCGTTTCCCTCTCCCTCTGAACGGCGCGCTGAACACGCTCTCTGTTCTGCGCGCGCAGCTCCGCGAGGCGGGCGTCGCGCTGCTCCCTGAGCCTCTGGAGGCGCTGCTGCCCCTTGGCTCTGGTTTCGTCGATGCGGGCGGCCTGCCGGTCCGCGAAGGTCTTTCTGGTCTGGGGAAGGTCAAAGAATGTCTCCATGATTTCATTGGACGCATCTGTGACCACCTCGCTGAGATAGGCACCAAAGGGGTTGCGCTCCTCCACTGAGTAGATTCCGTCAAGCACCTCTGCGATATGAAGAAGTTGGTCCATGGGGTTGCTGTGCCGCTGCTCGTCGAAGAACTCGGGCCACAGGTACGACATCTCCTGGTACACTTGGTCAATGTTGGTCGGACCCTTCCGCAGGTTCATCCTACCGAACCGCTGCCTGCGCCATGCGCCATAGTCCGGGATGTCGCGGCTGTCCTCCTCACTCACATAGAGTGCAGTGGTCCGTACATAGTCCCGCAGGTCCTTATACTGTTCGTATGTCCCGTCGGTCTCCGTGGCTGCATCCACCAGTTTCCTTGCGATTTCGTCAGAGCGTCGGCGTGCCTCGGAGTAGGTCAGCTCGTTGTTCCCGTCGCGCCCGCTGGCGATGTAATCGTAAAGGCTCTGGAGATCCCCTGCGATTTCATCGGCGCTCAGGTCGGAGTGGTAGGTTCGGATAAGCTCTCGGGCAGCACGAGCAACAGCCTTTTTGTCCGTTGTGACGCGCTGGGTTCTCCTTGTCTGGCCCTTCCAATACTCAACCCGTTCCCGGAGGATTGCATTTTCCTCTTGCAAGGCCGCGTTCTCCCGGAGAAGGTTATTGCCCTTGTAGGACCATCTGATGTCCGGGTCAGAGGTGGGGGATTCGTTGTCCACCCGCTTGATCTGTTCCGCGGAGAACACGGACACCTCCGTATTCCCGCCAAAATTCCACTGTATGCCGTCGTATCCTTTGCCCTGCAATTTCTTGATGTCAGCAGATGTGATGATGTGCGTGTCGTTGCTCTGCTTTGCAGAGCGGGATTTATAAATGCTGTCCCGCCCGTAAGCCTCACGCAGTATTTCAGGAACGGGGTTTCCGTCAGTAACCACCAGAGGTTTTGTCACATTTGCGTACAGCTCATAAAGCTGGCCGTTACCCTCTCCCATAGCGTCCGCATACCGCTGTGCATCGGCCTGCCTGCTTGCGAGATAGATGCCGGGTCCCAGCCAACCAGACCGCCCACGGCGAAACTTTGTAATCTCACCATAGGCAGTAGTCCCGTGGTACAGAACCAGAAGCCGCCCCTCTGCGTCAGTGATTTTGCTGTCACGGAAAAACGCCTGTTGCTCCTCCGTCAGCTCCCGTCCCTTGCTATCCATAGATTTCAGCGAGAACCGCGCCCCCTCCACGCTGTTGACCTTGGCGATGCGGTCCGCATCGTCTCCAGCCTTATAGGTAAGGACATTTACGCCCCTACCAGAAAGGGCAGACCGCAGCTCGCCGCTGCTGTCATCTGGCACCACAGCAGCCAGGACCTCGTCAAATCCTACCGCCCGTTCCGGCTTAGCTTCAAAGAGATTCACCGGCATCTGGGAAACGTCAAAAAGAAGGTCCCGCACCTTTGCCGCCAGCTCGTTGGAGATGCGGTAGCCGTACTCCTCGTTGAATTTCCTCATGATGCTGTCAATAGTGTAGGTTCCGCCGTCGGCGATCTCTACCAGGATGTTTCCAATGGTGTCCGCCTGGTGGTAATCGTACTCCCGTGCGCCACCAGGGGACTTTTCAGCCAGCTCCCCGGTGATCTCAATGAGCCGTTCGTCCAGCGCGTCGTTGATGGCCTTGGTTTCCTCCTCTGTCAGGTTTTGCAGGCGGCTCTCCAAACTGTGCATATCCGCAATATTCTTGAACCGACGCGCCGTACCGGCCCGCAGGCTCTTGACGCCGAAGAACCCAGACACGTTCTTGCTGTTCCCACCGTTCTGGCCTTTCATGGCCTTGACGATGTTTTCCAGAGTGACCGGGTAGTGGGTCTGCTGGAAGGTGCGCCGGTTCCCGCTCGGGGTGAACCGCTCCTTGTTGTTGTAGATGCCGCTGTCTCCCTCAATGCCGGAGAACAGGTCCCGCACCCACCGTTCATATCCGGTCTTGTCCAGAGCCTCGTCCACTGCGCGCCGCGTGGCCGCGCTGTCCGTCACGGTTTCATAGATCGGTGCGCTCCCGCGGTCCCGGAAATACTCCTGCACCTGCCGCAGGATTCCGCTCATGCGGAACGCGCTCTTGGTCATACCAGGGAACGCCTGCTCCAGTGCCTCACCGTGCCGCTCCCGCAGTTCCTTGAGGTTCATGGAGCCGATAGCGTCCGGGTCCTCCGTGCCAAGCGCATCCGCAACAGCTTGGTATTTGTCCGCTCTGTCAGGATTGTAGCCTCTGTCCGCCTCCCGCTGAGTGGTAACAGCAGCGATGTGTTGCCCGCGTTCCTCCAGATAGGCAGCCTTTAGACCGTAGTTGTCCATGGCGTGTTCCACAAGGCCGGTCTCTCCACCATAGCGGTTAAGAAGGTCCTCCATGTCATAGGACACTCGGTACAAATCCTGCCGAAACATCTCGTCGATCTGGCGGGAAAGGCTGTTCAGCCGCCCGGAGATACGCCGTTCCACCGTGGCGTCCGCGGCATACTCTACTTGTGGGAATGTGGGGGTCCACGCATCGGCGCTGTAAACTACATTCCTTCGATTGGCCCTCGGGTCGATGCTTCGCCGGTCCATGACAAGCGTAATATCCCCGAAATTCGTGTGGGGAATGTCCATGCGCGTCACCGCGATGGATGGCATGGGGAATCCGCCCAGCCGGAGGTCGCCAAGCAGTTTGCTCTCCGTTAGATTGTGCAGGGCAATCAATGTGTCGGTCTGCTCCACAGGAGACTTCATGGAGAACCTTGTGCCATCCGTAACATCCCCCGCCGTCAAGCCCAGAGCGGCCAGCTTTGCCTCGTCCATAGGGCCGCCCTGTCGCTTCATAGGCTCGACGCCAGCCTCAAGGCAAATAGCGTCCGTCTCCGCGTCGGTGAGGATGCGGTTCACTTTCATAGCGCCGGTGATGACCCAAGGAACCGTGTCCGGGTTCGGGTTCGTGCGGTATCTGTAATAGCCGTCAGTCGGGAGCTTTGGGAGGCCAGCATAGGAGTGGCGGAACTTTCCGTTTTCCGTATAGCCGTAGGACATGGCCTCCTCCTGGTAGTTCACATCCATGGCGTACTCGCACTCCGCCCATACGAAGTCAGCAGGGAACAGGTCCTTTACGCCGGTTTCCGGGTTCTTCCTTGCAAACTGCTTTGCCAGCGGGATGTCGCCCAGGTGCCAGCCGGGACGGAACGCCAGACTGCCCTTTGCCGCATTGGTTCCCTTTCCGCCCGCCTGCACCTGCATACGACCGGTCTTGGAAGGAGGTGCCGCCTGCCCGATGTCAGCATCAAGCCACACACCAACCGGTGTTCCTGCGCCGCCAGGATTCGCAACCATGGGAGGGTAGAGCTGCCCGCCCTTTGCGTAGAATACCTTGTAGGCCACGCCGGTTTTTTTGGGTGGGTCCTTCTCGCGCAAGGAATACCGGGTATTCACGTCGGACAATTCAACTCGCTGCCCTTCCTCGGTTGCCAGATATTGAGCGGACGAGATGTGCTCATATCCCGCCTCCAGAGCTTCGCTCCAGAGCCGCGCGGCTTCCTCCAGGGTGTCGAGGTCAACGCCGAAGGTTTCACGAGCGGCAGCATTTCTATCGCCGGTCCGGGTGAAAGCAGACTTTACCTTGGCAATAAAGTTCTTGATGGCATCGACAACCTTTGCGGCCACGCTTCGGTTCTGCTGGGTCAGGCGTTCAAAGCGGGACGGGTCAACAATCAGCGCTTCCGTGAAGTCGGCGGCGATTTCATCCATAGCCTGCTCGGTAGTCAGATTTACGCCGCTCTCGGCGTATCGAGCCTTATACCGCTCCACAAGAGATGCAGAGGAACCGTCGCGTTCTGAGAGGGCATTTACAGCATAGTCCCGGTACTTCCGGTACTCCGCCGGTGCAATCTCCTGGAGCCGGTGTGTGATCTCATGCTTTGCCACAACCGTGCCGGAGTTTTCGGCATCTGCGGCGATATAGATAGTCCCGTCCTTATACCAGCCGTTTGCGCCGCCCTCACCGGTGGCGGGGGCCATCTGGATTTTGGTTCCGGTCGCTCTTGCTACGGTGTTGTAAAAGCGCACCGTGCTGTCCGGCAGATCTGTGGAATGTTCATTGGGGACAAAACCAGCCTCGTCGCCGTAGACGGTAGCGTACTTCACACCCTCTCGTTCCGCGGTCAGGGATGCGGCGGCGTCATTCTGCCCCGCGGAATATGCCGCAAACTTCTGAGCGCTGTTGAGGGCAGATGCATAGTCGCTGCGTACCTTCTCCATGTCCATGCCGGAAACACCAGCCTCATAATAAGCAGCAAAACCGGCGTAAAAGCTGTCTGCGTTCACGTCGCCGTCGTAGGAAGCAGCAAGCGCTTTCGCTCCGTTCTCACCGAGGGACGAGGCAGCGGCGCGCACGCGGGACATATCGTACGCCGCCTCCGCGGTTGTTCTACCCTGGAGCGTCTGGGGTGACGTGTGTACGGCGTCCTGCTGGGACGCCACAGCAGTACCGGTATCAGTAGAAACACCGGCAGAGCGGCTTGCAAGGGAGCGGATGTCGCTTTTAACGCGGCTCAACGGAGCGTCGGTATCAATCTCGGTCCCGGTAAGTCTGGAAAGCAGAGCGACAGCATCCTGGTTCTGGGCGATGCGAGCCGCCTGGTTGCCGCTGATTTGCTCTCCATTTACCAGCATTTCAATCGCCGTCCGGGTCGATTCCGGGACATCATTCACAGTTTCGGCATCATTTTGTGAATGTTCCGTTTCTGCGTCGATGGCGACAACGTTCGCGCGGTACAACCTGCCCAGCTCCATGTTCGTGATCTGCTCGCCATTCGCGCGCTTCTGCTGGAGCTGCTGCGCGATTTGATAGCTGTTCGTGGACGGGTCGCTTGCAAGACCTTCCTCAATGATGGCATCCACCACATCGTCGCCCATGGCGGAAAACTCTGCTCCGGTCTGCTGCGCGGTGTAGGCGTTCAGGCCAGCGTTGATTCCAACGGCACCGCCGGACATGACGCCGCCGGAGATGGCACCGCCAAGGAAATCGAGGCCCATGGTTTCGGCCTGGTCTGTGACCGCGTGCCAGAAAGCCTCGTCCTCGCTCATGCCGCTTTCCATGTAGGCATCAATAGACATCTGCCACTCGGACTTATCCTTGGAAATGAGGATGTCTGCAAAAAGGTTGATAAGGTCGCTTCCGACCTCCTCGCTTCCTTCGGTGAGTGTGTTCCGAAGAACATACTTGAGAGCGCCCTGCTCCCAATCTCCCTTGAACAGAGCATCCAGAGAGAACTTCTCCGTGATGATCTCAGCGGCACCAGCGATGGTGCCGAGCGCGAAAGCCTGACCGTCAGAGAGGCCCCTATCCTTCGCGGCAATAGTCGTGTCCGCAGCAGCCCCGGTTCCCATGATACCGAGAGTGAGCGCGCTGTTTCCGCCGGTGATTGCCGTATTGAAAAGAAAGTCGCCCATGCTCATGCCGGTGGTGTAGGCAAAGCTGCCAACGCCTCCCCAGTTGTCCTCCACGATGGTGTTTACCTCGTTTCGGATAGCGCTGTTGATGTAGGAAAACTTGTTGTAGCCCTCGTTCTGGTCAATTTCTCCGTCTGCGGTAAAGTCCGCAAACTGTCCGATATAGGAAAGGCCCTTGAGGGGGCTTTCCAGGACGCTGAACACAGAGGAACCAACGGGATGCTCTCGCGCATACTCCGCCCATTCCTGCTCCGCGCTGAGCCGCTGGCGGTAGTTTAGGTCAGCCGTCAGATAGTCGATATACTCATAGGCAGCTTCCGGGCTTTCCGTTGCGTAGATGTAGTTGAAAATGGCGATTTCATCATCCGTCATCTCCCCGCGCTCGCTGTTATCCAGGCCAAGCAGAGAGGCGTTGCTCTGAATGTCGGAGAGAATCTGCCGGTTTACGGCTGTTTCGTCCTTGTTGATGTAGTCGTAGTTGATGTCGGCGAAACCGGTGTTGGAGTATGTTCCGGTCCATGCGTTGAATTTTTCGGTTCCGGGCTGATAGGTGGAAACATACTTGCTCTTTTCCGCGAAGTCATCATTTTCAGCGAGAGCGGCATACTCCTTGCCTTTCAGGTAGGTCCCATAATCATCCTCGTCCTCGAACTGGGACCAGAAGTCATACTCGTTTCCAAGGCTTTCGCGGACACCGGCCAGGAAGCTATCGCCCTCGTCAAGGGCGGAGAGGATGCGGTCAACCGTTCCCTCTCCGTAGTCCGCGTCGTACATATCGCGGTATTTGGTGAAGTAGTCCCGATACTCCTGCGATTTTCTGGTGTAGCTGTCAATGCTGCGGTTCGTTTCCTCCTGGTACGAAAGGAAACTGTCGGCAGGCTGGAAGGTGTTCTCCCTGGAGGAGTAATCATCGCTCAATCGCTTGGAGAAATTGTTCAGGTTCTCCATCCACTGGTCGAAGCCGATCTCCTCGCTGCGCCACATAGCGTTACCGGACTTTTTCCTGGTCCACTCGCCGAAGTCAGAGGGGGTGTCATCCCGGAGGATGCTGGAGGACTGGGGCGCGGTAACCCGCGTCCCAGTCTGACCGGAAGCAGAGGAAGTAGAGCCGGTCTGCTGCTTTTTCTTTTTTGTCCAATCGCTAAAGCTCATAGAAATCCTCCTTATCCGCCGTAGGTTTCGATGCAATACTCAACGTAGGCGTTCATATAGTCGGTGTAGCTGTCGTACTCCGTAACCTCGGTGCCGCCCTGCCCATACTGCTGGTAGGACGCCTTTCGTCTGGCCCACTCGGTTCTTGTCATCATTCCGGCGATGTTCCCGCTCGGAACGCCTTGTTCTTTCATATAAGCAACAGCGCTGTCTCTGTCGCTGAACGTGGGGATGCTGCCGCCTCCGCCGCGGGCGCTTTCATAAAGGGACCACAGAGTTTCCGTCTTGGCGTTGGACATATCCAGGCTAAGCAGATACTCATAGGCTTTCGTGTCATTACCAAAGCCGAGCATGGTGTCAACGATTCCAGACTGGCTGCTGCTGCCGCTGCTGCCGCCGCTGCTGCCCCCTCCGCTGCTGCCGCTGCCGGAATAGGATACCCGTGCCGCCGCCTGCGCCTTGTCATAGGCGCTCTTGAGGTTGGCAATCTCCGCGTCCGTGTACCCAAGGGCCTTGTAGCCTGAGAAGTCGCCAGCAGCCGCAAGGGTCTGCGCCTTTTCCAGCGCGCGGTTGTACTCCTCTTCGCTCTCGTACTGCTCGCGGTTCCACGCGGTTTCATCCTCGTACCGCTTGTCCTCAATCTCGTCCCGGCCAACCTGGTAGTTCCACTCCTTGTCATACCGGCTGTCGGAGATGTCATCCCGGTAAATCCCGTAGTCGAAGTTGCGGTCGGTATTGTACTGGGTGAGGAGATCCTGATACTTGGCGTAGTCGCCCTGCTCCAGAGCCATGAGCATTTCCAGATTTGCCCGCATCTCGTTGCCCTCGTCCTGATACATGGCGTAGGCGAGCTGCCGAAGCTCCGGGATTTTGTCGGCGAGGGCTGCCATGTAGTTGTCGTAGGTCTGCTGGCTCGCCGTCGTTGCGTAAGAGCTTGCAAGGCCGCCTGTGCGGGCGGACACCTGCCCGAGGGTGTCCTGCATCGCCCTCTGGCCGGAGCGCGTGTAGCTCTCCTTGTACTGCTGGTAGTTCGGGTCATCCTCGTAGTTGTACTCGAAGGGGTCCCGGCCAAGGATTGCTTCCGTAAGCTCGTCAATCTGGCTCTGATATTTGCTGGTATAAGAGGGTGCGCTCTCGTAGGAAAACTCCTCCCTCTTGGTGCCGGTCGGGATATACTGTGAGCCGTCTCCGCCGCCGGAATATCCGTACTGACCGCGGATTGCCTCCGCCTGCTTGTGCGCCGCGTCCATGCCCGCCTGATCTCCGGCTTTGTTGGCCTCGGCCCAAGACTTACCGGCAGCCTCCAGAGCCGCCTTGTCCAGATCGCTCATGCCGACCATGCTGGCATAGTCGTTTCCACTGTTGTCAAGCGCTCTGTAACTGGAGCTGGTCGCCTTGATGTCCTGGGAAACCTTCTCCTCGTCGTTCTTTTTGGTTGCCATGGTGATACCCCCTTTGTTATCCGATTGCCTGCTCCAGCGCCGCTACGCGGGCCGACAGGCTGTTGTAGTTGTTCCCAAGAGATTCCACGGAGCTTTGCAGGCTGGAAACCTGTTTTTTCAAGCTCTCCACACTCGTTTTCAGAGCGGAGATGTCCGTCGTGTTTTGCTCGCTGGTTTTCTTGAGCTGCCCGAGGATATAGTCCGCGTTCTCCTGGAGGCTCCTGGTGTAGTTGCACAGGGCCTTGACGGTCGCCGAGATGTCGTTCCGGTTGTAGGTGGGCGGTGAACCCGGCAGAATAGTAGCCATCTATCACACCTCGCTTCCTACGGTGAACTCCCGCACAATGCTCTTGAGCAGGCAGAAGCCCTTTCCAGAGAGCCGAACGCGGAAATTGTCACATCTCGTGGGGAGGATTGGGATTTGTGCGGTCTGCGCCCGCTCATTGTGGGTGATGAACACCTGGCGGAACGGCGCTCCGTCCACACTGATTTCCACACGAAGCCAGGAACCTTGCTCCATCTCCGCCCGAAGGTACAACCGGGAGTAAATCTTCCTGCCGTGCGTGGTTTCATCCATCTGGCAGAGGGTGGCGTTCCACGGAAGCCGCCCCTCCTCCTCGTTGTCCTGCCCACACATCATCACCTTGCCGGAGTTTGCATCCAAAAAATAGAGCGTTCCGTTGAGCTGTGCGAAGTCCGCAGCATGGGTAAAGTCCTCCCGAAGCCAAATGCCCTGCGCGGTATCAAATACATAAAGTTCCCAATCTCCCGCCTCGGTCCGCATGGAGATGTAATACCTCTCTCCGTCCGTACCGGCCACAGCATCGAAGAAACGCCGCGTTCCGAAGTTCTCGCTGATAAGCTCCGGTGTTCCGCCGGTATAGGCGTAAACGCCGTTCCGCCCCTTGTAGAACAGGGTTTCGTTGATGATGACCATGCTCTTTTCGCTGCCGGACTGGAGGCCAGGAACCGTGTATGTGTAGATTTCATAGTTGGAGGGGATAGACCCGATTACTTTGTGTACGCAGTTCTCTTTCCAGAAAAGAACCGTGGAGGAGTACGCGATGCAGCCGGTGAAAGCTCCATCCGTTCCAACGGCAACGGCGTATGCGTCCGTGGAGAGGCCGTCGTACAGCTTGAAATTCTTTGGGTCGCCGAGTGCAGATGCGTAGATCGTCGTTCCCTCCGCGCCCCAAATTCGATTGTCGCACTCACAGATGCAGGTGAGGTCCGGGACCTCTCTTGCAAGGCTCACTGTGCCATTCTCAGCTCCCGTGCCAGAGAAGATGTCCTTGTCAAAGGTAAGCGTTCTCCCGTCGAGAGAGCGGATGATGTGACTTCCGTTGTTCTCCGCGTGGGTGGTGCAGCCGGAAATCTCAATGGCGTCACCGGCGGAGAAGTATTCGTCGAAGTCAGGGTACTTGTGTAGGAGTACATCGTGCAGGATGTAGCTGATATGATATGTCCCGTCGCTCTGCTCAGTGGAGCTTTTCACCACCATGTACTCTTTCTCGGTGTCACACTCATACTGGATGATGTCGCCAGACTTGAGCTTCCCAGGCGTCTTTTCGCTTCCTCCGCTCATGGTAAGCGCTCCGCTGGACTTGTTCACGATCGCCCCCGTATAGGCGGTCATAGTGGTGTCAGCCCCTACGCCCGAGATGGTGGTTTCGCTTTCTGCCGCGTGGTCGATATAGCTCTGTTCCGGCACGGTGATGGTGTTCGCGGAGAAGGTGACATCTCCGGTATATCCGGGGTAGTGGGCCTCCAGGCTTCCGAACTCCTCCGCATCAGTGTCGTAGTAGACCTTATCGGGGAAAATCACAATTTTCGTGTTGATTGTGGCAAAGTGCTTCGCACCGGCAGCCACCTGTCCCACAACCTTCCCGTCGTAAAGGAAGTCCGTTCCGTCAACCACGCACAGTTTCCCTCTGGCATAGATCCCCGTGGGTGCCTCGTAACCGGCATAGGTCTTTCTACCGGCGCGCTGCGTCAGGCATGGGAAGCGTGCGGAGGAGAGGCCGAAGCTCTCAGCAAGCTCTCCGTCGCCGGTGTTCTCTCCGTAATTGACGCCGCCGAACGCGATGACCTGTCGCTTCGTCCGGTTCGCCGCCGTGGTGAAATAGGGAAGTTTCAAGATGGGGCCTCCTTCCTCAGAACAGACCGCTCCAGGTTCCCGTTGTAATCGGGATGTGGGTCCTGTGGTAGTCCTTTTTGAACTCGTCCATGGCCTGATTGAAGGCCAGCGCGGAATTGTTGTAGTTCTCTCCCTCGCGGTTGTGGAAGTCAATCTGAGCCATCAGGTAGAGGGAATAGAGGTTGTCGTAAGGGGCCGGAACCAGAAGCGGCACGTCCCCGTCCTCCGGGTAGGACCGCACCAGTTTGGGCAGCTCGCTCCATCTGCACGCTTGGCAGGAGGAGCAGTCCATCCCGCTGTCATAAAAAATTTCCGAGCTTCCGCACTCAGGGCATACGCCAACCGGCCCGTGCGCCTCCACCCCCGGCGTAAGCCGGTGCCGCAGGATGACTTCCCGGTAGATTTTCCCGTCCAGCTCAATGAGCCAACCGGCTTTCGAGCTGTCATCGTATGCGTCCGGGCGGAGCTGCCCGACCCGCTCGATGATCTCGTTGATGCTCGGCATATCGCCGCCTCCTCTCAAAGAATTTGCCGGACGGCGGCATCCGCCGTCCGGCTGGTTGTTATCTTAGGCTGCCTGGACCCACACGCCATTGTTCTTGACGTAAAGTCCGCCGCTCTTTCCCGGAACGCTCTCAATCGTGTAGCATCCATCGCTGTCCGGGCTATCAGATACAACGATAGAAGATTTAAGATTAAAAGCGGGGCGCGGGGCGAAGTGCGCGTAGTAGACGCGGTTGCGGTCCACAGAGCCGTCGGTACGGACGTCGTACGCGCGGTCGGTGTCGGAGTACGGGGAGCGCAAGCCCCAGCGGACGGCGGTCGCCGTCTCGTCGAAATAGGCGATGCGCTTATTGTTGTCGGAGAAGTAGCTGAACTTCGTACCCTCTGTCTGCCAGCCAGAAACGCCTACCTCCGTGCAGGAGAGCGCGAACCCTTTTCGGTAGATGGTGTGCAGCGTGGAAACGCCGTTGCCCTCGGCGACCACAATAGGAACCGGAACAATGCACTCCTGAATCTCCTTGTCCAGCATCAGGGGCCACATCAAATCGCAGAAGTTGTCCAGCAGGCAGCCGATATACCGGTTCTTATAGCCGCCGTCGTAGCTGGCCTCCCACTGTCGCTCGTTGAACGTGTCCTTGCGGAGCATGGTCACGCCGGTTCCGCTGCCGTAGTGGTCATTGTCCAGCTTGAGGAACTTCTTTGCCTGTGTGTTCTCGTCCAGCTTGACCAGACTTCCGTTTGCAAGATTGGAAAGTAACTGTCCCATATCGTTTTGTTCTCCTTTCGATTATGCCTTGGCAGGGCGGCGGTTCCCCGCCCTGCCTGCGGCGGTTCTCTGCGCGGGCCAAGCTCGCCTCCAACCTGGCGCGCATTTCTTCTCTCAGCTTCCTGGTGTCGCCATGTTTGGCATGGGCCTCCCATGACTGGAAGCTCTGCATGATTTTCTCCCGTGAGATTTCCCCAGCCGCGTACTGCCTCTCCCAAAGGCGGATGCGTCGCTTCATACGCTTGATGGAGGAGTAGCGCAGCTTTTTCACCACCTTTCCCGTCCGGGTCAGGTAGGTATGAAACCCGCAGAAGTCGATGCCGTTTTGCAAGGGGAAGATGTTGGTCTTTTGGTTGAGTTCCAGCCCGAGGCGCGCAAACTGCTTTCTCAACAGGGAGAGCGCTTCTCGGGCCGTCCCCATATCCGGGCAGATCACATACCAATCGTCCATATACATTCCAGCGAGGGGCAGATGCAGTTTCTCTCCCACATAGTGCATGATGGAGTGGACAAAGAACACGGCATAGATATGGCTGGTCTGATGACCAAGCGCAAGACCATCTACCGCGTCGATGTACCGCCACATCAGCTCTTGCAAGCGGCGGTCCGTGAACCGCTCCGCCAGCGCGTTTTTCAGCCTCTCATGGTCTATACTCTGGAAGAAGTGCCGGATGTCGCCCTTGATGACTGCGCCGTTCGCATAGTCCCATTCCTCTATCGGTTTGGGGGGAAGTCCGGCGGAGCGCCTTGCGGCCTCCTCTGCTCCCTTTTTCCGCAGGAAGTAGGTTCTCAGGTGTTTCTCCAGCATCTCAAGCCCGAAATGCGTCCCTTTCCCATACTGTGCCGCGTAGGTGTTCAGCGTAAAGCTGCGCGACAGCTCGCGGTACACGATGTTGTCCGTGATGGCGTGCTGTACCACCTTATCCCGGAAAGTAGGGGCCTGGATAAGCCTCTTTTTCGGCTCATAGATCAGGAAAGCATCCAGCGGGTCAGGCTGGTACTTCCCCTGCAAAAGTGATTTTGAGAGTATCAGCAGCTCCTCGATTGCGCTGTATTCAAAGGCCGCTGTACTCCCTTTGCTTCTCTTGCACCTTCTGGCGCGCCGGTAGGCGTTCCAGAGGGTTTCAAAGGAGCATAATTCCTCAAAAGTCATAATTCACCACCCTTTTGGATGGCCGAGGAGCGCGGGCATCGCTGATAGCCGCCGCTACCTCCCTGCACGCAGGTGTCCGGGGCCTACCCCGGTAGCGGGCGCGTCGGCGTCAATGCCATGTGTTCGTCCTGGCTCGCTGTGTCCTCCGTTACAGCTTGCCGCGACAGGATATGGCCTCCTTTGATGATGGGCCTCTGCTTTCGTCCGGCTGGACTACTTGTACGCGGTGTCCATCAGAGCGGGGCGCGGGGCGAAGTTCTCGTTGTAGACGTTGTTGTTGTTCACAGAGCCGTCGGTATTGATGTTGTACGCGTTGTTGGTGTCGGAGTTCGGGGAGCGCAAGCCCCAGCGGACGGCGCGAATAGGCCATACCCTAATGAAAGACAGGCGGGTTCTATCGGCCTACGGCCTCAATCTCCCGGTCCGTCCTGCATCCAAGTTCATAGGCTCTGCTCTGGCCTTATCCTTTTCGTACCAAGCTGCTCCCATATACCGGACGGTCAGAACCGCTTTGCTCCATACCGCGGCCTTGTCCGCCGAAACGCCAGGGAATTGCTTGCTCTCCTTCATACGGAGGATTTTTCTCTCCAGCTTTCTGCACTCGCGCAAGGCTTTCCTTTGAAGCAGCAGCCGCTCTCGCGGTGCTTCTCTCAGGTCGATAAGGTTCGCTTCTTCGATGTAGGCGCATATTTTCTCTGCGGTTTCCATCAAGCCGGTTCCCACGGTATAGCGGTACTTTTTCGGTATGACCTTTTCGTTGGCGCACACGTCGCAGGTGTATAGCCAGAGATCTGCCGCCCGGTTTCCAAGTAGGAACTCGTCGCTCTTTCTTTTGTCAGTTCCAGCCGTGTTATAAGGCACGCGGACACCCTCTTTCCCGAATGTTGTTCATGGTGCCCTGGTCGATTCCGTCTACCTCCAAAACAAAATCCCGCATGAGCCTGACCGTAACTGGCGTCCCGAGTGGGGATAAGCCGGTTAGGACCAGCTCGCCGCTTTTGCAGATACCGCACGGCTGCTCAAGCTCGGAAATGATGTTCGGAATGGTGCATGACAGCTCGGACACATCCTTGCAGGCAATCTTAATCACTGTTCCGCCTGCAAGTTGTCAGCGCCGAAAACAGGAGTGGTCACAGTCCCTACGGTCTGCACGCTGGATTTGAGGTCTACGAGCTGTGCTGTGACGCTTGCAAGCTCATTCAGGGCGCTTTCTTTTGCGCTCACCTGCGTGGACAGCTCCGCCTCAAGCTCGGTCACTCTCGCGGTCAGAGCGGCCACGTCACCGTTCACATCGGTGCGGACCAGCTTCAAGCTGTGAGTAGAGATGCGGAAGGGGCCGACGTGGCTCTGCACAGTGTTCCCGTCCGCGTCCAGAACCTCGATAGGTCCAGCGCACAGGGAAGCCAGGGTTTCATCGTCGATGCCTCCGGGAAGCTCCAGGATGACCGCCTGCCGAGCGTTACCGGAAATGGTTTCCGTGACCACAGCGAAGCCGCTGTCGTTGATCTGCTTGTTTCCTGCTTTAATCATGTCTGTTCCTCCTCACCCGATATTGATATAGACGTCGCCGTTGGAACCCAGGCCAGACGAGGGAGCGCCGCTTCCGAAATAGATATTGCGGAAGCCCTTGGTGCTGCCGCTCGTAGGAGATACGCCGGATGTCACGCCGGTGAACGCTCCGCCGGTCTTAGGCATTTTGGCGTCAGCGTATGCAAAGATGTCCTGCGCTTTCCCGCTCGGGTCGTAGGTCGCCTTGTGCATATCGCCGGGGTTTACCGCATCAGCGCCCTTCGGGATTCCGAAGTCGAAGATGGGGGCAGCATCAGGGCTTCCGGCCCGCCGCGTCACCGTTGCGTTGCTACCAGCAGCAAGGGTAGTGGTGGTTCCCACCTGAATGTTCGGCGTAACGCCGTCCGCTCCGGGGTTTCCCTGTGCGCCGGTTTCGCCCTGGATTCCCTGAACGCCCTGCGGACCCTGCGGGCCAGTTTCACCCTGGGGACCGGTAGCGCCCTGGGGACCGGTAGCGCCCTGGGGGCCCTGGGGGCCGGTTTCACCCTGCGGACCCTGGGGGCCGACAACCAGGCCGAGGTCAAAAGTAGGCATATAGTTTCCTCCTTCCGTCAGATGTCAAGGCACAAATGCCCTTCATCGTTGATGTAGTAGTTGGGTCTTTCGTCGCCGGTGTAAGAACACAGAAGATGCCCGTCCTCCGTAACATTGAACGACACCATGCCGGATGTTGCCACGGAAACTCCGTCGATGCCTCTGGGACCCTGGGGGCCTTGGATTCCCTGCGGACCCTGCGGGCCAACAGCTCCTTGTGGTCCGGTCAATCCTCGCGGACCCTGGATGCCCTGGATTCCCTGGATGCCCTGGATTCCAGGCTCTCCCTGCACGCCGCGTTCACCCTGGAGGCCGGTTTTCCCGGTATCTCCTTGCGGACCGGCAGCGCCCTGCTCGCCCTTGTCGCCCTTCTGGGCGATCATAAGCCAGTACATACCAACCACACCGTCGCCGTCCGCTGTGTCAACGGCAGGGTCAATCCCGGTGTTCGATTTCTGGCAGATGTAGGAGCTTCCGAGCCTGGACACCTTTTGCAAGGGCAAATAGGTGGTGTCAGGGTCCCACACCGTCCAAACCTTCACGGCCTCCTCTGCCTGATTCAGAGCCTCAATCGCGGTGGAAACGGCTTCCGTCACCTGGGGGATGATGCCGTCAATCTGCAACTGGAGCTGCTGTGCCTGAGTGGGTGTGGGTTCTGCGGGCGCTCCGTAGGCGTCGTTCGGCTTCACCAGAAGATTATCGGTCACGGTAATTGCAACCGCGGTGGGGGAGCTTTCCCGGAACCCTTCAATGGTAAAGCTGCACCAGCCTGCCACGGCCAGAGGCTCCGCCGGAATCGGCGTATCGAAGGTCAACGGGTCCTTCCCATCCAGAAGCTCAGCGACGGCGCTGTATAGGAGGACGGAAACGGGGTTTTCTCCCATGGCGTCGCGCCACACAACCCGCTTGCTGTACTCCGCCCATTCGTCACTGAGTACGATGTGAAGCACGGTCGAGTTTGCCTCGCCCTGCACACCGGCGTTTTTGCTGTCCTTCCGAACAAATTCCCCGTTCACAGTCACATTGATGGTTCTGTCCATTTGTATTCCCTCCCTTCAAAAAAGCGCGGCAAGGGCCAGAGGGGGAAGGACCCTCTGCTTCCTTGCCGCGCCGTGTCGCAGCCGCCTGGGTGTTCGCGGTTATCTATTCCGTTTTTATCCCAGCCGTGCCGTTTGTCAGATGTTCAGCGACTTCGCCTTGGCCTCATACTCAGCGCTCTGGCGCTCAATCATGTTGGCCGTTGCGGTGTCCTGCCGCATGGACTGTTCCAGGACATCGGCAAACTTCCGCTTAATCTGCACGCGCTCGCCGCGCTTGATCTGCACGCGCTCGCCGTTGACAGCCGCAAAGACATCGTCCTTGTACTTGTCGTTGTCCTTGAAAAGCTGGATGCTCACCAGCTCGTCGCCCTTCTTGCTGGCCGGAGCGGGGGAGGCCGCTTTTGCCGCAGCCACAGCCTGCGCTTCCTGGTCGGCTTTGGCCTTGGCTTCGGCGACGATTTTCTCACACTCGGCCTTGGTGGTGTCCAGAATGGACCGCGCTTCCTCTTTGGCAGCCTCAATAATCTTGGCTGCCTCGGCGGAAGCGTCAAAAGCGGAGTTGCCGCTGTTCTGCATCTGGTCATTGGTAGTACCGGTGCCGGTGGCGGTTTCATCTTTCTTGCTCGCCATATCAGTTCCTCCTTGTCGTAGATGTAGTGAAGGGCGGCGGGGCAGTCCCGCCGCCCAGGTTATCACGCAGCGGTGAAGGTGCTGGTGGTTTCGATGCGTACCATGTACGCCTCCACCAGACGCTCAGCCACCTTGGTGGCCTTCCAGCCAGCGGTAGCACGCTGGTTCAGGGGGTCAGCAGTACCGGCAGAGCCGAGCTGCTTGACGATGTGCTGGAGGCCGCCGCCGGTGATCTCGGTCACACCGTATGCGTCAGCGCCCAGAATCAGGGTGGAATAGACGTCGCGGCCAGCAGCGCCCTCGCCGGTGAACACCTTGGCCTCGCTGGTTTCCACGAAGCGGACGCCCTCGATGCGGCCAATCTCGCCCTCGTAGATGCCCTCGGGGTCGGAGTAGGTCTTGACGTTCACCCACTTGGGGTCGGACATCAGGTCGTAGGAGCAGTCCGGGTGGATGATACCGGCGTAGTAGCCGTTGATGCGGGGCGCGTTCATAACCTTGAGGAAGCGGACGGCCTTTCTGACGGCGTCCACGGTCAGGTTCATGTTGTTCTCCGCATCGGTGTAGGACAGCTCCGCACGGCTGTCAACCTGTCCCTCGGCGTACTGAACATTGGTGCCGCCGTTCAGCACTTCGCGGGTGATGGTGTCCAGGGTACGGCCCGCCTGACTGCCCAGCAGCTTGGTGGCCTGCACCAGGTTGTTGTCAATGGCCGTCAGCAGCAGGATGTCGGACAGCTCGATGAAGCCGCCGTACTGCTTCACAGTAGCAGTGATGACGCCCATGTTGAGCTTCTGACCGTCAGGGGTCACACCTTCGGTCAGAGGGGTGAGGGCCTTGGGCAGCGGGTCATACTTGCGGAACTCGATGGTCTTGCCGCCATTCTTGGGAATGGGGTGCTTCTGGCCGAACTGGTCATGCACCAGCTCAGGCTCGGCCATGTCAATGAGATAATCGCTGTAAAAAGTTTTCATCTCGTCGGACAGGCCGCCGTCGGTGGTGACGTTGGTGTTGCCCTCGAACAGGTTCAGAACGACGGGCAGAAGGACGTAGTCCTTGAACTTATACATGGATATAATCTCCTTTCCTTTCGGGGGAGATTACATCAGCTTACAGCTTGATGGTTTCTCCCCGCGCAACTCTGCGGGCGACCTCCGCGCGGTCCTTCTTGGTCCACTTGTGAGGGTCGTCCTTCACGGTAAATGCCGCACTCTGGGAGGATGTGCCGTTTTCGGCAGGGCGGTTGCCCTTGGCGCGGATGCCGTCAACCACCTGCTTCTCGGTTCTGCGCGCGGTGTTCTGAGCGACACCAGCCTTGATTTCGTCCATGTGAACGACCTCGTAGGCGTGCTGCACCGGAACGCCAGCTTTCAGCATAGAGAGGAACTGGGGGTTTTTCGATTCCGCGGCCAGATCGAAGCTGGGGTACACGGCCTTTACCTGCTCGCCCTCGCTGTACCATTTCTGGAGCTGCTGCTGGGCTGCCTGCTGGTTCTGCCGCATACGCTGTGCCTGGAGAAGGGCAGCGTTCTCACGCTGGAGCTTCTGGAACTGCTTGTACTGTTCCACGCTCATGCCCGCTTCCTCGGCGGCTTCGCTCCAGTAAGCGCTGTCGTTTTCAATGGCGGTGGACAGCTTGGAGAGGTCGCCGTCGGAAATCTTGTAGCGCTGCATCAGCATATCAATGATAGGCTGCTGCTTGGCCGACTGCTGCTCCAGGTTCTTGGCCTCCCTGAAACGCCGGTCGATGATGCGCTGTGTTTCCTCGGTATAGACATCCTTGTACTCGCCGTTGACAAGCTCCTGGAAAGCCTTGCGTCTATCCTCCATGGTGTTGGATGTGACCTGCACATCCCCTTCTTTGCCCTTCCCGGCGGCGGAAGGTTTCGCTTGGCCCTCGGCAGGCTTGGTTTCGCCGGACGCCGCCGGGTCATCCTGCTTTCCGAAAAGCACGTTACTGAACTCGCCCGATTTTCCCCGGCGGGTGGAACCGGGGGATGCCTGGGAACCGCCCTGGTTGCTGTCACCGCCCGTACCGTCACCGGCTGCGGAAGCTGCCGCTCCAGCGCCGCCGTCAAACAGACGGAGGTTGATGTCCAGCAAAATGTCGCTGTGTTTCATCGGATTTCCTCCTTTTCATCGCGGGTGTTTCGCCCCCGTGCGTCGGTCCATGTACTCCACCAGGACAGCGGAGCGGCGCTCGCCGCATCCGCCATCCATGGAGGTGAAGTAGGAGGACATTCTGAGCGTAGCAGAAGCCGTTTCTGATTGCGCCCTGAAAACCAGAAAAATTTTTAATCAGGAGCAAAATTCACTTTGATATGCTCCGGGTGCTGCTTTTCAATCTGCATCAGGCCAACGAAAGCCATCTCGCAAGCGCCGCACACTCTGTCATCGCCGTGGAAGTGCAGGAGCGCCCGACCACTATCCATCCTCATGGAGTAAATCTCCGCATGGCCGTCCCTCTCTGCGTTGGTGACATACCCGGCCAGGGCATAGACGATGCCGGACACCGCCGCGCAAACCTCCGGGCTTCCGGTGGCGTGGCCCTCCAGGTTTAACAAGCAGCGCCCGCCCTCGAACTCTGCATAAACCTTCGTCATGGCGTGTCCTCCTTATGCCTGCGGCGTAGCTGCGCTGCTCTTTGCGTTCATGCTGGGAGAGCTGCGGGCAGCAAGCCGCGTCCCATAATCGGTCATAGGCGTGTGGGCCTGCAAAATGTCGCTTGCAAGGCCATCCGTGTTGCCCACAGAGCCGGACGTGGCAGCAGATACCTTCCCGCCAGAGCCTCCAGCCGCGGCAGCTCCAGAGTTTACGCCCATGTCCTTCCCGGTAAGCGCCTGGAGAAGGAGCGCCATCTGGTCCATCTGCTGCGACATCTGCTGGCAGATATTGAGAAGCGTCTGCCCCTGCTGGACCTGCTCCCTGACTTTGTCGATGCCCTCGAACTCCATCATCTCCAGCGCGCCCAGCGCCTCTTGCGCCCGCTCCGGGTTGAAGAACCCGAGGCCGTACAGCTCCTTGGCGCGTTCATTCTGCTCCATGCGGGAGAACGGGTTCTTTTTCTGAGCCTTGATTTTGACGTCGAACACCGGCCTGCGGTAGATGACCTCCTGCCCAGGGTAGCCAGAGGGAACGACCTGGTCCTTGATTGCGGCGTTGTTCATGTCGATGAACTGGTAGCTGCCGGGTACGGTCCCGGTGATGCGGAAGGAGCGGGTTTCGTCATAGAACTGCCGCATAAGCTCAATGCACATGGAGTTGACCTTGACGTGCGTGCGGTAGCTTGCGGCAATCATGTCGCGGCTGGCCTTGTTTCCGGCCTCCTGGAGTGCGGCAATAGCAGCAGCAGCCGTCACGCCGGAGCCAGAGCCGCCGGAGTTCACGTCGCGGTTGGATGCAGTGTCTTTCATCTCCTCAATCTTCATCTGTGCCACGGTCACATAGATGTCAGAGAGGGGCTGCGTGGTGATCTCCCGGATGCGGTGTTCGTCCAGCTCTCCCTCTACATGGACCAGAGGCTTGTTCCAATCCAGGAACTCAGCCTCATTCACGCCGGTGCTGGAGGACACAAAGAACCGCTTGCGCGTGGTCATCATGGCGTTCTCCAGGATGTTGGAGGAGAGCTTGTCGATGTAGATTTGCGGGTCCTTGCAGATGGCAACATAGCCAAAGCCCACCGGCGTTCCCTTTTCAGGGAAAAGCACATCCAGGACCACAGGATATTTCCCGTGGTCATACCAGCCGCGCTCCTGGTACTCAGGCTCATTCTCGCTGGCAAACAGAAGGGTGGTCCCGACGAACTTTGCGTAGTGCAGGATGGTCCTGCCGGATGCGTTGCGGACCTTGTAGTACCAGTCCACCACCACGCTCTTGTTGCTGATGTCCACGGTATCGTCGTAGATGTACTGCTTCACATCAATGACGCTCCCGCCCAGGTGTCCCTTGTGTTCCGGGTACTGCTGCTCCAGAAGATCTTCGTCAACCAATTCCACGATGAAAAGGTTTCTGGAGTTCTGGATGTCTGTCACGCCGGGTTCCCAGAACAGTTTCAGAAGGTCAATCTCCCGGATGTCGATGTCACCCAGCCCATTCTCCTTGCTGCTGTTCCAGAAAACGCCGTAGGCAGCCGTTCCGTGCTTGAGCTTTTCCCACCAGTTGTCCGAGTAGGTCTGCTCGTAGTCGTTGTACTCCAGCACAACCGGAAGCACAGAGGACAAGACCTTGGCGCTCTCCTCGTCGGACCGTTCTCTCGGAAGCACGACAGGCTCCGGGTAGTTGTCCATGGCGTCAGCGTGCTTGTTCAGGATAGAGTTGAACAGCCATGCGCTCGTAGGCTCCGGCCTTGCGTCCGTGTTCTCTCCGGCCTTTTTCCGCTCGCGCCGCATGACCTCCCAATGCCGAAGCTCCCACCACAGTTCGTCCTCAACCACGCGGTTCTCAAGCATGGTTTTCCCGTTCTTGTATTCCGTGAGGATGTCGATTGCTCGGGCGACCTCTTTCTCTCCGATTCGCTTTTGGCTGGAGCGGGCAGTCAGCAGCATAGCAGCCATTTCCGGGCTGATGCCCTCGTTGCGCTGCAAACCGGGCAGCCCGTTGGCCTGCATACTGTTCCGAGCGCCAGACCGCACCGCGCTCTGCTCCGCGTTGGCTTCCTGCCCAGGTTCCACCTTGGACCGGCTGACGTTCTCCGGTTCCTCCTGGTTGTTCCTCTTTCGTCCAAATGTCGGCATAGCTTAGTACCTCCTGAAAAATTCGTATCTGTCGTACCGCAAGTCATCGTCGGTAGACAGCGGGTCATATACCACAAGGGGAGGGGCCTTTTTGGGCCGCGGCGCGATGGGGTTCTTCATGCAGACATACCGCAGCTCGTCGTAGATGTGGTCCTCTCCGTCGGTGTCGATGTCCTCCACGTCCTTCTCGTCATACACGAGGTTCGGAACAGTTCGGATGAAATGCTTGCAAGTAGAGAACACATAGAGCATCGGGATTCCGCTTTCATCAAAGGCGAGCCGGTGATGGACCTGCATCTTCCCGTCAATGCGGGCATGATCTCCCTTCTCGAAGTAGACGCGCTCCCGCTCCATCAGAGCGCCGATACTTTCCGTTCCCTGGCTGCCCCAGATTGCAGGGTCGCCAACGCGATGGATGTTCCGCCACTTTAGGTTTGGGTCCTCCGCCTCGATCTGCTTTATCTTCCGGGCGACATCCGAGGGTTCCATCTTCACGCCGGTGTTCGGCGTCCCCGTGCATCCGTAATACTCACGGATGCGGTAGAGCCTCCGGTCGTGGTCTACGGCATACCATCCAACAGAGAACGGCCTTGAGTAGCCCCAGTCCAGCGCGCACCAGATTGCCCATGTGTCCGGCACAACGAACGGGGAGATGACATGGGTATTGATGCGGTCCTCGTAGTGGTCGCTGTCGTTCCTCCACTCGGTAAACACCTGGCCGGAGAAGGTGTCCCAGTTCCCGTAAAGAAGCGCGTTCCGCTCCTGCTCCGGCATGGATGCAAGGCGGGTGATGTAGTCCGGGTCATTCTCCAGCAGGATTTTGTTGTCGAACACAGAGGACGGGACGAAGATGCGGGACTTCCACCGAACCTCCTCGCGCCCATCCGGGTGCCTGATCTTCACTTGCTCCCAGATGGTTTCCATGGGCTTCCCGGCGGTTATGAACCGTTCCTTTACCCATCCATGACCGACGCCGCCGGGGTTTGCCTGGGCGCGGGTGTAGCACCGCGTTCCAGGCCCGTTCGGGCGGTTCCGGGAGAACATATAGCTGTATTCCTCCCACAAGAACTGCGTCAGCTCGTCGAAGTCGATGAAGTCATACCGCTTGCCCTGGTAGTTGGTTCTGTCCTTGGTGTACTGCATGGAGCCGAAGTAAATCTTGGCCCCGCTCGGGAAGGTCCAGACGTGCTTGCTCTCGTTGAACTTGGCTTTGCGGTATGCCCGCTTATAGATTTCGGTCGAGCGGTCCATCAGCTCAGTGAGCTGCGGGAAGGTCTTTCTGAGAATGAGGCCGCGGTAGTACGGAATCTCAACCTGCCGAAGCGCCTCGGCGAGGGCGCAATCAGACTTTCCGCCGCCAGCAGCTCCTCCATACAGCGCCTCGTCCTCGAAGCGAGCCATGAGAGCTGCCTGCCTCGGTTGCGGCCTCCATACCACATTACCCATCGGCGTCGCCTCCTCCAGGAACGGGAGGCCCTGGGTTCTCCATCACAGGGGACAGAAGCACAACGCCCCCGGCATCGTCGGCATCGTCCTCCTTGCCGTCCGGCTTGTACTTCCAGGTGTCCGGCCTGCGGTTGGTAAGCCAGAACATCGCGCTCGTCGGGTCAGGCGGGACCATCTTGTTGGTGGTGGTCACCAGCTCAATGACGTTGCCAGCTTTGTCAATCCGCTGCTCCCGCTTGGTTTCGACATACTCAAACCCGCAGGCCCTCTTATAGAGCGCCGCCTCCACGTTATCGTCCGGTTCTTCGCACGCCCGCGTGAAAGCAACCGAAAGCGCCGTGTAGCGCTCGTCCCCCTCGCTGCCCAGGTCCAGGTACTTTCGGAAAGTGGAATAGGCAATACGCAGCTTCCCGGCGATCTCCTTCGCTGTTGCTCCCTCGCGCGCCCACTTTTCGATTTTCTCCAGGTACGGAGATACATGGGTTTCATATTTGCTTTTTGCCATATCTCCATACCTCCTTTTTGCATACTGATTTCATCGTAGCAGGGGAGTGCGAATATTGCGCCACGAAAACCGGGAAAAGTTTGGACGGAAGGGGGGAGGCCCCCTCACACCCTCACCCCCCTATAATCC
>NZ_NFMA01000010.1 GCF_002161175.1 Flavonifractor sp. An100
CCTTTGGACAAAAACAGGCGGGAGGATGGTGGTCCTCCCGCCTGACTGGCTTGCTGTGTGGTTCTTACTTCTGACCGGGGGCATAGGCCACCACGGTACGGCGGTTGGGCTCCAGACGGACAAAGGAGTCCTCGCTATCGCTTCCGGTGCAGATGAGGACCACATGGCCCCCGTCCTCCATCTCGGGATAGATCCCGCGCTCCTCCAAAGCCCGGGCAAAGGCAGGGCCGTCCTTCACCTTTAGGGTCAGGCGGGTGGGGTCCAGGGGCAGCTCCCCGCCCAGGCTGGGAAAGCGCTCCCGCAGCCCGGCCACCCGGTCCCGGACCCGGCGGTACTCCCCCTTCCCCTCCCCTTCCAACCAGTCCCGGCACAGGTCCAGGGAGGCCAGAATGGGATAGGAGGGGCTGGAGGTGCCAAAGACGCTGGACCACCGGCGCACCCGGTCCTCCACCCCCCCCCTGTAAAACAGCAGGGCCCCCTGTCCCAGGGCGGGGAGGGTTTTATGGGCGGAAACCACCACCCCGTCTGCCCCGGAGAAGGCGTCCACACCCAAACAGGGCAGATGGGCCCCGTGGGCTCCATCCACAAACAATTTTCCACCCCGGCGGTGTATTTCCCCAGAAATGGCGGGGATATCCGACAACAGTCCGGCATAAGTTGGAGAGGTTATACAGACCGTTTTCACATCCGGGTGGACATCTAGAATTTTTTCCACATCTTTTTGAGAAAAGGGCCCGATAAGGTTTTCTTCTCCCAGCCAGGGTCGCTCCAAAAATACCGGCTCCAGGTCCAGCAGGGCCAGGGCATTGTACACCGAGCGGTGGCAGGCCCGGTCCACCGCCACCCGGTCCCCAGGGGAGGTAAAGAGAGCCAGCCCGGTGTGGATGCCCAGGGTGGAACCCCCAGTGAGAAACTGGCAGTGGTCAAAACCGAAGGCGCGGGCCCACAGCTGCTGGGCCTCATCAAAGGGGGCACCCGCCTCGTAGAGGTTTCCAGTGGGGGGCAGCTCGGTGACGTCCAGGGGGGTGAGGGGGGAAAACTCCGGAGCGGAGAGAGGGGTCCCCTTGTGGCCGGGCATATGGAAGCGGGCGGGATTGGACCGGGCGTAGGCCGTCAGGGCGTCATAGAGGGGGGTGGACATGGGACAATGAAACCTCCTTTGGACAAAAACAGGCGGGAGGATGGTGGTCCTCCCGCCTGACTGGCTTGCTGTGTGGTTCTTACTTCTGACCGGGGGCATAGGCCACCACGGTACGGCGGTTGGGCTCCACACCGGTGGAGTAGGTGGTGACGTTGGGATAGTCCTGGAGGGTGGTGTGGATCACATGGCGCTCGTAGGCGTTCATGGCCTCCAGAGTCATGCTCTTGCGGTACTTGACCACCTTGCCGGCCATCTTCAGGGCCAGACGCTGGAGGGACTCCTCCCGCTTGGCCCGGTAGCCCTCGGCGTCAATGTGGATGCGCACCCGCTTGGACTGGCCGTGGTTGACGGAGTAGTTGGTCAGCTGCTGAATGGCGTCCAGGGTCTCCCCCCGGCGGCCGATGATGGCGCCCAGGCCGGTGCCCTGGAGGATGACCTTGTAGTTGCCGTCCTGGTTGATGTACACCTCAGGCTGGGCCTTCACATCCAGGTGCTCCAGCAGGCCGGTGAGGAAGGAGCGGATCTTCGCCCCCTTTTCGTCCTCCTGAGAGGCCAAGGTGAGGGTCTCCTCCCGGCGCTCCCGGGGCTGCTCCTCTCCAATGAGGACCTCGTCCCCCTCCTGGAGCTGCTCAGAGCGGGGCTTGCGCTGCCGGGGCTGCTCCCGGCGCTCGGGCTTGGGCTGCTTGGCCTTGGGGGGCTGCCAGCCGGGCTTGGCGGCCAAGATGGTCTCCTCCTCCACGGGGGCGGCAGGGGTCTCCTCCTTTGCCGTCTCCACAGGGGCGGGCTCCTCTTTCTTCTCCTCCTTGGGAGCGGCCTTGGGGGCAGGCTGAGCCTTGGGCTCCTCCTTCACCACGGAGAGAACCTCCTCCCGCAGCAGATCCTGCATGGGTTTGGGCTCGCCGCCCTCCTCCTCTACCTCATAGCTGACCCGGACCTTGGCGGGGTTGCCCCCGAAGCCCAGAAAACCGGACTTGGCCCGCTCGATCACTTCAATGGACACGTCGTCCCGGTCCAGACCCAGCTGGATCAGGGCGGCGGCAATGGCGTCCTCCTCGGACCGGCCGGTGGTTTCAATCCATTTGATCATTTCCTTCAGACCTCCTTGTCCTCATCGGTCTCCTCTTCACCGGAAGGGGCGTCCTCCTCCTTGGAAGGGACAGCGGTCTCCTCCGCCGCTTCCTCCTCCGGGGCCTGAACCGGCTCCTCCACAGCGGGGGTCTCCTCCAGAGCCTTGGGCTCCTCGGCCTGGGGGACGGCCTGGACCGGCTGGGACTGCTCCTGTTCCTTCTGTTCCGGCTCCTCCGCCTGGGCCTGCTGGGCCTTGCCCTTCTTCTTGCCCTTGGCGGCCTGCTCCATGGCCTGGGCCAGGAAGAGCTGGTTGGGATCGGTGTAGGGGGTCACTTCGCCAAAGCGGTTGGGGATATAGGACCGGCCCCGGGCATAGGCCCGGATGCCCTCCCGGCTGTCGTTCTTATTCACGCCCTCCTGCTCGGGCTCGTCGTTGGTCTTCTTCTGGGCGGGCTTCTTCTTGCCCTTGTTCTTCTTCTCCTCCTCGATCCGGCGCTGACGCTCCAAACGGGCCTCTTCCTTGCGCCGCTTCTCCTCTTCCTTCTCCCGGCGCTCCCGCTCTTCGGCGGCGGCCCGGGCGGCCTCATAGTCCTTCTTCAGCAGCTTGGCGCAGATGACCTCCTGAACCATGGTGACCAGATACTGGGCAATCCAGTAGATGGACAGGCCGGCGGGGACGGTAAAGCCGATCCAGAGGGACATGAGGGGCATGGTGTACATCATCATGCGGTTGGTCTTGTCCATCTGGTCGTTTTTGACCTGATTGTTGATCTTGTTGGTGGCCATGGACACCTTCATGGACAGGAAGGACACGCCGGTGGACACTAAGGGCAGCAGGAACAGGCCGAAGGCGCTCAGACCGCCCACCCAGAACTTCCAGCTGGGGATGGAGGCCAGGTTCAGGCCCAGGAAGGTGAAGTCCATGGCAAACAGCTTGGACCCCGCCTCGCCCATAGCGGCCTGGAGAGCGGGCAGGTTGCCCTCGTTGATGAGGGAGGCCAGATACACCTGGTTGTAGGAGCCGTTCTGGAAGACGGTGGTGATTTCACCGTTGGAGAGCTGCTGGAGCAGCTTGTCCATGTTGGACTGGGACACCCAGCCGTGGGCCACCGCCTCGGTGGACCAGTTGAGCTGCTCGGCCAGCAGGGCGATCTCCTGGGCGGACAGGCTCATAAAGTGGGTCAGGGGCTCCCGAATGATATAGAACAGGGCGATCAGCAGGATCAGGGGGATCAGGGACCACAGGCAGCCGCCCATGGGGTTGACCTTCTCCCGCTCATAGAGCTTCTGGACCTCCAGATTATAGCGCTCCCGATCCTTGCCGTACTGCTTTTGCAGCTGCTGCATTTTGCCCGAGAGCATGGTGGTCTGGATCATGCTCTTCTTGCCCTTCAGGGTGACGGGGAAGAGGATGAGCTTAATGACCACGGCAAAGAGGATTAGAGCCAGACCATAGCTGTTGAAGGTCTCATAGAAGAACATCAACAGCCAGGAAAAGGGTTTCAGGATAATTTCCACAATCATACCTCCGCAAGCTCAAATATAGCCGACAGGTCCTGCCCCTTTTAGGGCACGGGATCATATTCAATGGACTTCTGCCGGTGGAAGGGGTGGCACCGCAGCACACGCCGCAGGGCCAACCAGCCCCCCTTCACCGCCCCATATTTTTCCACCGCTTCCAGGGCGTACTGGGAGCAGGTGGGAATAAAACGGCAGCAGGGAGGGCGCATAGGGGAGATGTTGCGACGGTAAAACCGGATCAGCCAGAGAAGTATCGCCTTCATACCGGCCGCTCCTCCCGGGGCACCGTGAGCCCCAGCTTCCGCATCAGCTGCTGAAAGCTGTGCTCCAGGTCGGAATAGCGGGCAAAGATAGCCCGGGTGCGGGCCACCACTACAATGTCGTAGCCGGGCTGGAGCTTCCACTCGTTGGTGCGGTAGAGCTCCCGAATGCGGCGGCGGACAAAGTTCCGCTTTACCGCCTTGCCCAGCTTCACCCCTGTGGTGATGCCCAACCGGCTGTAAGGACGGCCGGTTTTGCGGCAGTAGACGGCAAAATAGGGCGACACCGCGCTTTTCCCCTTGTTGTACAGGCGGCGGAACTCATGATTTTGTTTCAGGGAAACGGTATGCTTCATGACGGACCTCCAAACAAAAACGGGAACAGCGGCCGAAATTTCGACACATGCGGCAATTGGGGCGGGGGAAAACTCCCACGCCCCTTTCTGCGCGATCTATGCAGCTGTGTCCTCTTTGCCGTATCCAGTCTGAACCGGTCTTGTCCGGCACGCGGACGCTTCAGCGGGCAAAAAAGCCCCTGGAAGCATCAGTGGGTCAGACGAGCGCGGCCCTTGGCACGGCGGCGGGCCAGCACCTTGCGGCCATTGCGGGTGGCCATACGCTTGCGGAAGCCGTGCTCCTTGGAACGCTGGCGCTTCTTGGGCTGATAGGTACGAAGCATGGGGGACACCTCCTAATCCAATTTCAAGCCGGCTTTCCCGGCCCAACAACAGCTCCCTCCAAAAGGAGACAGCTGCGGTCTTTGTAGTGTTCCGGCTGCCAGAGCCGGTGCCTCCGGGAAAATGGGCAGAAAGCCCCCTTTTCAGGAAAGCGTTATTCATTATAGACGATATCTTTCCCATATGTCAACCATATTTTTTGATTCTTTCCCCCTCTTTTTTTCTTTTCTTCCCCCGTTCTCAACATCTTGTAGTCCTATTTCCACTTATACACCAATTATGCTATACATTTAAATAAAAAAATTGAAAAAGTCAAGGATAAATTACAAAATATCAAGAAAAATTTTTGACGTGCGGTATACTGGGGCCGCTCCACTATGGTGGAGCGGCCTTTTTCTCCCGTTCCCGGCGATCCCAGGGCGTGAAAAATCACCGGCGGCCAAAACCCGGCCCCGGCCGTCCCGCTCCCGCTGTTCAGATTTTCAGGCGGCCACGTACTCCTCGAACACGGCCCCGGCGGATCTCCACCCCAGGATCCGGCGCGGATAGTTGTTCATCCACTCCGCCGCCTGGGCCACCTCCGCCTCCGTCACCTGGTCGAAGTTGGTCCCCTTTGGGAACCACCGCCGCAGGATCCGGTTCATGTTCTCGTTGCTCCCGCGCTCTTGCGGGGAATAGGGGTGGCAGTAATAGATTTTCGTCCGTGGGCCTTTCAGCCGGTATGATCGCTGGAGGCCGGCGCAGTCCATGAACTCGCTGCCGTTGTCCACGGTGATGGTGCGGAACACTTCCCGGAACCGCTTTCCCATTCTCCGCTCCACCCGGTTCAGCGCCCGGACCACGCTTTCCGCTGTATGGTCCGGTACCCGTATCACCAGCCCCCACCGCGTCAGCCGCTCTGTCAGCACCAGCAGGGCCGCCTTTGACCCCACTGGCCCCATAATACTGTCCATTTCCCAGTGCCCAAACGTGTTCCGTGCCCGTACCTCCGGCGGCCGGTCCTCGATGGTGTCCCCCGGGGCCTCTTTGGCCCGCTCTCGCTGCTCGTAGTCCCGCCGCCGCTCCCCTTTATAAAGCAGGTGTTCCTCCGTCAGTTCCAGGAACACGTCCCCCCGGTATATGTAGGAATAAAGGGTCGTTTCGCAGATATGGGTTTCAAACTCCAGGCCGGCCGCCTCGATATAGGCCAGCACCGCCCCTGGGGAATAGTGTTCTTCTATGATCTTCCGCTCCACGAAGTTGGCGAAAGCATGATCCCGGCCCAGTTTGATCTCCGGCCCCTTGGCCCTCAAATGCTCCTGGTACTTCCGCTCCGCCACCTCCGCGCAGTATTCCTCCTGGAATATGTATCCCTCTTTCTGCTGGAGGCATAGGCCCCGCTTGATCTCGTTGTATATGGTCTTGACGCAGACCCCCAGCATTTCCGCGATCTCCGCAGGCTTGCCCCCGGTTTTCAGCGCCCCCTCGATTTTCAGGCGGTCCTCCCATTTTAGATGGTGATACCCTTTGTAGTTCATATTTTCCCCCTTTGCGCGGAAAAGCGGCCGGCGTGATTTTCACGCCGGCCGCTCTCATTCTATCCCTAATAGCCATAACACGGGCACGTCCAGGACCTCCGCTATTGTGACCACCTCATAATCCGTGACCAGGCGATCCCCCATCTCCATCCGGCTGATCACGTCCCGCTCCATCGGAACGCCCTCCAGTTGAAGGAGGCGGGCCAGGTCCGTTTGTGATAGCCGCTTCCCCAGCCTCGCCATGCGTATGCGGTCCCCGCAGATATTCTTTTTCCCGTGATATAGAAATTTCTTCACCGCCGCGCCTCCGTGTGGGAATAACCAGACTTTTTCTTAACTTTAGCACGGGATCAGGTGAAAACCCGTGGTAATAGTCTGAACGAAGAAAAAATGATTATTCCGGCGGGGCGCCCTTGGGCGGCCCCTACACCGGCGCGTGTGGTGCCGTTACTCTTTCCCCAGGATTTCGTCCGCCAGGCGGTCCATGGCAGTTTCTATAAATTCATTCAGGCTGCTATATCCTCCAGCCGCCGCCGCGTCCTTGTACCGCTGTTTTTTCCCTTTCTTCACGAAGGGGGAAAGCCTCTCATAATTCGCGGCCGCATACTTGTTTTTTGCTCTGGTCGCCGCCGTCCCCTTTGTTCCTTCCATGGGATCGCCTCCTTTTCCTGTATTATAGCGCCTTTTGTGTACTTGTTCAAGTATATAATCTACACAAATATACTTGTGTAAGTTTGTGCAGGTTCACTCTTGCAAATATACTTGTTCAAGTATATAATAATACTCGTAAGGCAGGGGCGGCCAGCCCCTTACGAAAGGAAGTGAGGGAATGGACGAAATGACCACAGCGGAACTCAATCAGTTTTTAGAGAATATCGCAAAACTGATTGAGGCCACCGCCTCGGACCCTGCGGCCGCCGCAAAGATCGTGCGGGATAGCAAGGTCAAGGCATAAAAAGCGGTGCGCGGCCCCACCTCGCAAGTGAACCGCGCACCAAACCCAAACAGGGCGGCCGGCAGCCTTACGCCGGCCCACCCTGATTTTACAAGAGTAAGGCGAATAAATCAAGGGGGTTTCCAGAATGTCCACTTTTGAAGTCGGAAAATCTTATTACACCACCAGCGCCTGTGATCACAACTGTGTTTTCGTGGTGGAAATCGTCAAGCGCACAGCCAAAACGGTGACATTCCGCCGGGATGGTCAGGAGCGCCGGGCGAAGATCTACACGGACCATAACGGGGAGTATATCGTCCCGGAACGGTACAGCATGGCCCCCGTGTTCCGGGCCTCCTGTGAATACGCGGAGGACCAGGAGGAGGTGGAGGAGGCCGCCCCGGCGGATCCCTTGTCTGCCTACATTCCCCAGGACGCCCAGCCCTCCGCGCACCCCGGCCTGGTCATGGTCGGCCAGCCCGTGATCGGGAACTTTGGCGCCATGTACCCCCAGGAGGTCGGCGTGATCGTCGGTTTCCTGGAGAGGGAGGCCACCCGCTGGACCCCCGCCGCCACCATGGCGGTGATCCGATGGTCGGATGGCCGCACCTCTCGGGAGGCCCTGGAGGACATTCACCCCGCCGGGTGGCGGTCCCCCTCCGGCAGCCCCTTGGGCGTGTTCTTTGCCCGATAACGAACCCCCGGCACCTACACGGTGCCGGGGGTCCTCTTTACTCCGTTTTGTCTTTGCCCCAGTTGGTGATCTGCTCCAGGGCCTCCCGGAGTTTGTCAAAGCCGAACATGGCCGCATAACTCACGAACAGGCCCAGGGCCACCGCGCCGGCCACCATGTACCAGGTGACGGCCCAGCCCATGATCTGGCACACCGCAAAGAACGCCAGCAGGGTCACGGCCATGGCCACCAGCACCGCCAGAATGTTGGTGGGGATCTTGTCCCAGGTGATTTTCTTGACCACCTGGGTGATGATGTTGGTGATCACGGTCAAGATCAGGGCCACCAGCAGGATGGCGGACACCGCCAGGGGAATGTACTGCATAATGGTTTCCATGTGTATGTCCTCCTCTGATTATTTCACAGCCCCGCCCAGCGCCTGCAGCAGCAGGTCCAGGCTGGGGAATGTGCCATAGTTGGCCAGCCAGTATTCCGGCGTATTGATCACGCCGGCGGCCACCAGCGCGGCCACGCCCTCCTGGGGCGTATCCGTCCGCACCCCGGCCTTTGTGATGGTCTGCGCGGCCTTTTTCATCAGAATGTCCAGGTATTGGACCTTTCCGGCCTCCGCCGCCTCCGCCCAGTAGTCCGGGGAGTTGATCACACTCAGGGCCTCCAGTTTGTCGGCCGCCGCCCGGGGCGTATCCTGGAGCATAAGTACCTGGCCCACGCGGATCAGGTTCTTGTTTTGGATGGCGTTGATCTCCGCCAGGGCGTCCACGGTGGTGCCATACTTGGCCGCGATCTTGGAGAGGTTGTCCCCGGCTTTCACGGTGTAGATGGTCGGCCTGCCGGCCTCGCTGGTCCCGCCGCCGGTTTCTGTCGCCTTGCCGGCATAGTCCGGGGTGCCGAACCCGCGAATATATTTCCCGTTCACCTTCATGGTGCGGTGCCCCACGGCGTTGGACATATTTCCCTCGATCACGGTGAAGGTGTTCCCAGACACCTTGGTGACGATCCCCACATGGTCGGCAGAGGCAGTCAGGTCCGTGGTGGCGTAGTTGGCGCCGTCGTCCCAGTTATAGAAAATATAATCTCCCATTTTCGGGGTGTAGGTGTCATTTTCCTGCCACGCGCCCAATTTCTTGAAAAGTTCAATGTGCTTTTCGCACCCGCACTCCGTCGGGATAATGTCGGTCATGCCCGCCTTGATGGCCACGGCGGAGGCGTATGTGCTGCACCATGCGTCCGTGTACTTTACTTTATAGCCTCGGGCCAGGGGTTTGTGGGCGTTGTAAACGTCAATGATCTTTTTGTGGCTCCCGTCGCCCTCCTTGCACCCCAGCCACGCCTCTGCTGTGTCCACGATCTTCTGCCTCAGTTGGTTCTCTGTCATTGGTAAAACCCCCTTATTAAATTCCTACGTCTGGCGGCTCCGGCCGCTCCTTTGGCGGTTCCTCCGGTGCGGCAGTCTGGCCGCTCCCGCTCGTTCTTGCGGCCGCCTGTTTTTCCTTTGTGGTCTTGATCCATCCCATGACCCCGTTTTCAAAACCGCACACGCCGAACACGCAGGCGGTCAGGGTGGCAGGCTCGTTCCCGGTGTGCCAGAACACGGCCAGGTCCGCCGCCGTATAGGCCACCAGGATCACGCCCTCCAGGATCAGCACCTTGTCCATGGTCCCCATTTTCTTCTTTGCGGCGGTGGCCAGCCGTGCGGCCGCTGCGTGGCTTCCTCCGGCCAGCCTTGTGGCGGCCCAGCACAAGGAAAAGCCCAGCAGCGCCCCGCCGGCCATGGCTGCCGCCGCGATCAAAGGCATATTCATTCCTGCGCCCCCTTTTTTACAGAAAATCCGCCTTTGCCAGGCAGTCCTCGTAAATATCCTTGATCCGCTGGGAGGTCAGCACGGTGGTGTTGTTCTCGAAATGCGGGTGGTCGTCGCAGTATCGTTCATAACTGGTAATGTCCCGCAGGATCTGGTCGAAATGCTCCTTTGTGTGGCGGACCCCGTGGATCGTTTCGTCCCCGAAGTGGAGGATCCGGGACCGGCAACTGATCGCGTCCCGCTCCTCCTGGGCCGCTTTCATGGCCTCCAGGTCCCGCTCCAGTTGGTCCACCTTGGCGATCACCTCCCCATTGATGGCGCGGCCGATGGCCTTGGCGACGGCGGACCATGGATTTACCTTGATCGGTGCCACCTGGATCATCGTCATGGCCGCCAGCAGCGCCCCGCCGCCGCCCAGCAGGATCTCCTCCAGGTTCAAGGTCCCACCCCCTCACCGACGGCCCTGGCGTACTGCCGCCGCACGGCCGCGATCTCCTCCTCGTGGGCCAGCGCCCCGAACTGGGCCAGTTCCATGGCCTGGGCCTGAATGATCACGTTCATGCGGTCAATGACGGCGCACAGGTCCGCGATCACTTTTGTGCTGTCCATGGCCGTCACCTCCTCGCGCCGATCAGATCCGCGATGTGCCGCAGGTCCTCCACCGGGGCCTCGAAAAAGGCGTGGCCCCACAGGAAATGATCTTCATGGTCCTGCCGTCGGTACTTTTGGGCGGTTTCATCCTCCCACACCCGATCCCAGCGGGCTTGATGGTCTTTGTCCCGTTTTTCCAGTGTGGAGGTGATGGCCAGCGTCAGGGCGCCCCGCTCCCGCCCTTGGCCGTCGTCGTCCCTGGCCAGGTGCAGGTGTGCGTTCCGGCTTGTGACGGCGCAGACGGCCGCACCCTTGTGGATGATCATTCCGTCCACGGCCTCCAGTCGTGTCCCATAGGGGAGATTGACGTGGCCGCCGATCCCCTCCAGCCTCATACGCTTTTTTACGATGTACGGTATTTTTTCCACGGCTTACACCTCCGCCGCGTCGTCTGCGGCCTCCGTCCATCCATACACGCCCGGCTCCCACACGTTTGCCGCCACGTCACTGATCCAGTGTTTCCCGTTGTGGCTTACCTTGGCCCCCTGGGCATAGGCGTCATGTGCCCCCATGGGCTGGGACCACTCCGGCCACTCCTCCGCCGGGTCCGAAATGCTCACCCACAGGCTCACCGCCGTGTCCGGCGTCCAGTCGGCTTGACTGGTATGGGCCTGGAGGCATTTATACAGTTTTCCGTCCGTATAGCGCCGGATCTGCCCCGCTGTGTAGTTGACGGGATAGGCCCACGGGGAGAACAAGTCCGCGTGTTCCGCCGCCGTCACGTCGTCAATGTTCCCGGCCTCCGCCATGGTGGTGAACACGATCCCGTTGGTCGTGGCCGTCCGCTCGATCTCCTCCCCGGCGTCTGTCTCCTCCAGGATCACGCTCTCCGCGCCCTCCAGGGCCTCCCGGCCCAGGAGGTGGTACACGGTTCCGTTGTGGGCGATCCCCGTGGCCTCCGCCTCCTGGCACAGCACAAAGCACCCGTTTTCCGCCTGCCGCACGTAGGTTGGCGCCTCGGTCATTCCCAGGCTTGTCCCGTCTTTGATGATCTTGATCATGGTTCTGCACCTCCGTAAATTGCATGAAATATCCGGTTCAGCCGGAGGACCCGGCCGTGGTCGTTGTAGTTCTCGAAATAGGCGATCTGGCTGGTCAGCCACGCCCGCACCTGCTGGACGGTCATTTCCCCGGCGTCCACCTTGGCCTTGAACGCCCGCAGTTTCCGCCGCGCCCGTTTCATCCCGTCCCGGTTCCCGTGGGTGATCACCCTCCCGGTGGGCGTCAGGTAGAATTTGACCTTGCAGAACCGGAAGGGTTTGGACAGTGGCACGATCCTGGTTTTGCTCCGGCTCACGGTCAGCCCCATGGCCTCCATGCGCTCGGTTGCGGCGTCCCGGAACGCCTCCGCCTGCTCCTTGGTTTCCGCGATCATGTGGTAGTCGTCCATATAGTGGGCCGGCCCTTCCGCCCGCAGTTGGCAGGCGATCCAGTTGTCCACGGCGGACGGCAGGGACACCATTTCCATCTGCGACGGCTCCACGCCCAGGGGCATACCCACGCCGCCCGGCACAGCGGCCACCACCGTGTCCGCCACCGCCCGGATCTCCGGGTCCAGGATCAGGCGCCGGTGGCGCTCATAGATCGCCGCATGGGGCGCGGAGGGAAAGAACTGCTTTAGGTCCATAAGGACCACGTAACCCTCCCGGCCGTGTTTCCTGAAATGCTCCCGCAGGATCCGTTTCAGTTCCTCATGGTGGAAGGACAGTCCTTTTCCCTTTTGGCTGGCGCCGTTCCGCCGGATCATGCCCGGCGTGTATAGCGGCTCCAGCACCTCCTTGGTCAGGGTTTTGTGGATCTGCCGGTCGTTGATGTGTGGGGCGTCTATGGGCCGGATCTTGCCTCGCTCCCGGAGAAGGAAGTGGGCACCCGGCTTTGGCCGCCACTTCCCGGATAAAACTTCCCGCCGCCTGCGGGCCGTGCCGGAAAACAGGTGCCGTTCAAAATTCTGCGTGGATTGTTTCCACCGGACATTGTTACAGCACTTCTTTCCCCATTTGAACATTTTTCGGAAACTGAACGCCTGGGCGATCCCGCCCAGGTCCTCGCTGCGTTTCCTCCGCCGCGCCTCCCGTGCGGCCTGTCGTCTATGGTATCGCGCCTCCCGGCGCTCCTCACTGGTCATATATTTTTTTCGCGCCTCCGTGCGGTTGTGGTGTAGGTGTGCGGCTAAACGCGTAGCCCCTTCACATGAAACGGGGTTAGCACAATAGGCCCGCCATGCAAGCAGCGTCCGTGAAGTGGCCACAGAGTGCGGTTTCGGGTTTTTGGCCCGGGCAGTATCTCTCCTTTCACAAAGGGTCCGGTTCGTTTCCTACTGCATTTGACCCGTTCCCCTCGCGGGGTTGTGAAATCCGGCGGCCACGGCCCAGGAATTGTTCGCGTTGTTGTTGTTGGCGTTGCCGTTGGTGTTGACAAGGCAGAAATTGTTCGTGTTCGTCGCATTGACGGACCGGCACCACGCATTGGCCGCCGTCAAAGCACCCGCCGCCCTGCCACCCGGCACGTTTTCAGAGATACACCCAAATGGCCAGTGATTTATTTTCTTTTCCGGTCGCTCTCCAGAACGGCCCGGATCAGTTCATTTTCCCGGTCGATCTTTTCGCCCAGGCTTTGCGACATATCATCCAGTTTCTTGGTGGCCTCCGCCGGCGGTACGCTTTTCCCGTCCGGCTTAGTAAAGCACCCCTGCGGGTTCAGCGCCAGGATGGTGTAACAGTGTCCCAGGCGCACGTCCAGGGCCATAAGCGCGGCCCTGGCCTCCAGCAGGTGGCCTTTCCGCAGGCCCAGGTTCGGCTCTCCCTTTGGAAAAATGCTGTTCGCTTTTTCCGTCTGGTCGATCACCTCCCCGGCCAGCGCCGCCACCGGCTCCGCCAGCAGGCGGGCGTACCTGGCGGAAAGCCGGGTCAAAAATGCCACGGTTTCCGTGTAAATCTCATTGGCCAGGTTCACATACTCCGCCTTGCTGGTGGATCGCTTGCTTTTCAGGACAGACATGGCCGCCCCTCCTCTCGGTGTGTGTTCGGCGGGATCCCGCCCACTTCCGTGGGCGGGATTTTCCCCGATTGCTCCGCCGGATTAGGCTGCAAAGCCGGCGGCCACGGCCCAGGAATCGCTCGCGTTGGAGTAGTCGGCGGCGCCGTTGGTGCCGACAAGGCAGAAATAGCTCGTGCCCGTCGCATAGACGGACCGGCACCACGCCCTGGCCGCCGTGCCGGTGGCGTTGTGCTTGTAATGCACCTTGCTGTTGCCCGCCTGATAATAGGCGTACTGCTGCTGGAAGTTCTGCTCCGCGCTGTTGGCATAGGTCCGGGTTCCGTGGTACTCGAACTCCGAAAGCAGGGGCAGGTAGTCCGTGGTGCTGGTCACATAACTGGCCGTATTGTTGCCGCCGCCGGTGTTGTCCGAATACTTGGTGATCGGTTTCATAACGGCCCGGAGGTCCGCCGGCAGGGCCGCCAGCAGGGTGTTGGCCCGGGGGCTGGTGGGGCTTGCGTCGGACCCCAGCACCGTCTTTCTCATGTGGCTGTTGGCCCACCCGCCGCTGTTGGTGTTGCTGGTGTTCATCGTGAACGCGCCGGAGGTGGAAGTATAATTTCCGTATTCACTATCACAGAGGCCCACCTGGGTATTGCCGATTTTGCCGATCTTGAAGTGGATCCGGTTGGAACCCTCCCGGCTGGCGTTGTGGTTGAACCCGATAATAAACACGTTGATCGCCAGGTTGGAAATGTTCGTATTCCCCACCTTTCCGTTGATCGTGATCTGCTTGGTGTCGCCTACGTCCCAGTAGTTGTCCCCCTGGCCGGCGTCGGAAACGGCCTTGATAGTGGCCCATGAATTGCTGTTCAGGGTGTTGGAGATCGTGGTCACGGTGATGGCCTGGGTGTCGGTTTTAGTCACCCCGCCCTCCGAATATGACACGGTGATCGTGTTGTTTCCCGCCGCCAGGGCGCCGCTGGGGGAATAGGTGTACCCAGACACCGCCGCGCTGCTCCCGTCGTTGTAGTGGGCCGTCACCACCATACCCGCCGGGTTGAAGGTTTCCCCGGAGAAATAGGCGGTTTTAGTGGGCGGCGTGGTGATCTCGATACTGTCCAGCACCTTGGACACCGTGATGGCCTGGGTGGTCTGCTCGGTCACGCTGCCCTCCGAATAGGAAATAGTGATCGTGGTGTTGTTCATGGCCAGGGCGCCGGTGGGGGAGTAGGTGTACCCCGTCACCGCCCGGCTGGTGTCGTCGGTGTAGTAGGCCGTCACCACCATGCCCGCCGGGTTGAAGGTTTCCCCGTAGTTGTACGCTGTTTTGGTGGGTGCCGTGGTCACGGCGATGTGGTCCAGCGTCCGCACGGCCACGGCCACCGTGGCGGTTTTCTGGATCCCGGCCCGCTGATAGGTAACGGTGACGGACTGGGTTCCCTCCGCCATGGTGTCCGGGGAGAAGGTGCAGTCCTCCGTCACGTTCTCGGTGGTGTCGTCCTCAAAGGTGGCCGTCACTACCATGCCCGCCGGGTCGAACGCCTCCCCGATGAAATAAGTGGTTTTGGTGGGCTGTGTGGTCACGGCGATCCCGCTCGTGATCATCAGGTCCACCTCATACAGCAGGGCGCCGCTCACGTTCACCACCTCGGACACGCTTTCCCCGTTCAGTTGGGCGGTCACGGTCCAGTTTCCCACGTTGGGCAGTTCAAACTCCGTGGACCCCGTGCCCTCCAGGGTTGTCACGCCGTCCGAACAGGTCACAGAGGCCCCCGCGCAGGTGGTCACATTGATGGCCGGGCTTTGCACCCCGATGGCCTCTTTCAGCGCCTGCAGGGTGGTCCGCTTGTGCTGGCTGTTGGTCACGTCATAGAAGGGGATCAGGTCCTGGGTGGTCATGGCCTGCGCCGCCGTCAGGGCGTTTGTGGGGGCCTGGTAGTCGGTGCCCGGCGTGGCCGCTCCCACGCTGTACGTGTCGCCGCCCTCTCCGGTGGTCTTGGTCCCTTTCAGGATCCCCTCCACCTCGATCTTGTCCTGCTTGTTCTCCAGGGCGCCGCCGTGTGCGTTCGGGTCCTCGTTGTGTTCGTCGATCAGGTCCTGCAGGCCGTCCTCCAGATCCGGCTTTAGGGTCCCGTTGAAGTAGTCCGCCACGTCCTCGGCGGTCATCCACGCCTCCGCCGGGTATGCCACGTCAACCTGGATCCCGGTGGTGACGGTGATGGAAACGGGATACCGGCGCACGTCCGGGGCGGCCCCGGCCACGTAGGCGCTCACGTACTGCTTGGCGTCGCCCAGGGAACCGTACCCGATCATGGTTTCCGCGCCGTTCCCTATCTTGCCGAAAATGCCAAATTCACCGATCCAGAACCCTTCCTGCAGGCCGCCGTTCAGGTCGGACCGATACTCCACGATCATGTTGACGTTGTTCCCGTCCACCGTCGGCTCGGTGCTGGTGGCCTCCGGCCCCGGGGTGATCAGGTTCGTCAACTTCCGGGCGGCCTCCGCGTTGTCTGCGGTGCCCTCGCCCATGACCGCCTTTGTGATGGTCAGGGTTTGGCCCGCCACCATGCTGGCCAGCAGGCTGTTTCCTGCCTCGGTGATTACAAATCCGTAAAACATGGGTTTTCCTCCTGTTTAGATCGCCGCCGGGATGGCGGTTTGTGTAATGGTGCCGAATGTTCCGCCCGCTCGGATCATGTCCTCCAGGTGGTAGTCCACCGCCGCCTCCGGCAGGGGCGTGGACGTGTAGCCCTTCCCCATGGTCCCCGTAAACGTCACCATATCCGGGTCCATGGCGGTGATCGTGATAATATCATCCAGCCACGACGAAAGGCGCTTGACGGAGGACAGGACCCGCCGGAACTCCTCCAGTTCCCCCGGCCCTACCTCTCCGCCGTCGCCTACGTAGGCGCGGAAGTGGTGGGGATCCCCGTCATACTCGTACCATTCTTCGATGTACCCGGTTTCAAAGATGGTTTCAATGATCCGGTTCACCGCCGCCGGCGTCCCCATCTGCGTGTAAAACAGGAGGGACCCCTGGATCAGCGCCCGTTTGGTTTTCAGGGAATAGTTTTCATCATAGGACGGGGTGCGAAGTTCTACGGCCATATAGTCCAGCAGCCACTCCGGCATGGTCGCTATGGCCGCGTAGGTCCTGGCCGCGTCGGAGTAGGCGCACAGTTTTTCAATCTGCCGCCCCACCGCGTAGGCGAAAGCCTGGGTTTCCACCTGGCTGGCCAGGTTTTCCGGCATAATGTCCGTGAACCGGCTCCCGGAAAGTTTAATCATCCTCCAGCCCTCCGTAACTGATCACGGCGTCCCCCTGGAGGGCGGACACCTTGGTGGCGTCCACGGCGGTGTATGTGGGGGCCGTCACGGTCACGCGCTTGGCGCCCGCGTCCATGACCATGCGGACCAGTTGGGAGGGGTTAATATCCCGCCCGATGGCTCTTTGCCAGGTCTGGTAGTCCGCCACGGCCTGGGCCACCGCCGCCTGGATGGTCACGGCTTTGGCGCTGTCGCTCCGGTTGATGTAATAGGTCAGGTTGATGGTGTACGTGACCTCTTGCGGCGCGGCCACCCGTACCAGGTCCGTCATGGGCCGGATCGTCTTGCCCTGCAGGTAGCCCTCCAGGCCCTCGATCATTTCCTCCCCCGGGGTGCTGCCGTCGGCCATGATGAAAACAATGTCCACGGTCCCCGCCGCCTGGTTGCTGGTGGCCACCACGTCGCCTATGGCGGCGCTGTACGCCTTGGCGTGGTACAGGTATCCGTCCTCCGGTCCGGCCGTAGAATAGGCCCCAGGGGCCAGGAAAACCCGCTCCGCCAGGTCGTCGTCGCTCTCGATCTCCGCGCCGCCCTCGGTGGCCGTCGTGTTGGTCACGCTGGCCACGTATGGGATCGGATCCACAATGGTGGCCAGTTCTCCGGCGGCGAACCCGTTTCCGTCCGTGCCCGCCACCGTGCAGGTGGCCGGCACGTCCACGGCGGTGGACCCCGCCGGGATCTCCGCGTACACGTCCGTTGCGAAGTAGGTGGCGCCGGCCGTGGAAACGCGGGTCCCCTGGGGGATCCCGGTGGCCGTGTCCCGCACCGCCGAAAGGGTAAAGCGCAGGGTGGTGGTGGCCGGCGTGGCCGGGTTCCGGGTCACGCCCTTAAAAATGGCCAGGTTGTCCAGGAAATCCGAATAGGAGTATTTCAGGATACTTTGCTTTCCCTGTCGGTCAATGTACTGCATGGCCTGGTAGATCTGCGCCGCCGCCGCGTAAAGTTCCATACGGTGGACGCTGGACCGCTCCAGGGTCACGGTCTGGCCGGTGGCCTCGGAAATAAAACTTTCATAGTCCGCCACCATTTCCTGCCGCACCTGGTCAATGTCCTTGTTGCCGATGAAAGAAATGTCCGGCAGGCTCTTGATCGCGTTCATTTCGTCAGGCACTTGTGATCACCACCTTTGCAATTAAATTCCCTTGTCCTCCGCTGCTCCATTTGACTTCCTGGACCCGTACCGTGGGGATAAACTTGGCCACCTTCTCCGTGACCTCCGCCGTGTATAGGCTTTTGGCCACCTCCGGCGGCATATCCACAAAGTCCATGTTCAGGCCGAACTCCCGATCCAGGGGCATGGTGCCCTCCCGCGTGGACAGGAGCAGGGCCAGTTGCCGGTCCAGTTCTGCCATGTAGTCGCCGGCGAAGGTGTATTCCAGTTTGAAGTCGTAAACGCCGGTTTCGTTCATGTGTACTCCTCCAGGTTGATGGTCATGGAGGCCCTGGCCAGTTCGCCCCGGTTATACACCACGCCCCAGGTTTCGCTCGATCCGGTCAGGCGGAAGGGGTTGTTTCCCACCGGCCTGTTGCCGATCACCAGGGTTTCCGCCGTGCCGTTCTCCACCATGTTCTCGATGGCCTCCAGCACGTCCCGGGGGCGGACCCCCAGGGTGGCGGAAATGGTGATCGTCAGGCTGGCCGTCTGCAGGCCGGCGCCCAAAAACTCCGGCTTTGGCTTGACCCCCTGGGGTTCGTGGTTGGCCCACCGGCTCGTGATCTCCCGGGTCATTTCCGAAAACGTAAAAACCCGGTCGTCGCTCACCTCAAAAACGATCTTTCTTCCCAGTGTTCCGATGGCCATGGTTTACCCTCCGATCCGCACGGTGGCGCTGCCTCCGGTGATGGTCCCGCTCCCGCTATGGGGGTCCAGGGCGTCGCCGGTGCGGGCCGCCGCTTTTCCGTTGATCCGCACGGTTCCGCTGCCTGCCGCCACCGCTCCCTGGCTGGATCCACAGCACCCGTCCCGCTCGGTGGTGATACTTCCCACCGTCGCGGCCGCCAGGCCGTTCACCCGCACGTCCCCGGAACAGGCCCCGGAGATCTCCCCGGTGAATGGTTCGGGGGAGTGTGGGGGCACGTGCCCCGAATGTTCCCCGTCGGTGGTCCCGTCCACCGCGTCCGTCAGTCTTGCCGCGTTTGGCATGGTTCCCGCCTCCTTTTAGTTCAGGTCGATGGTGGCGCCGTTGATGGTGATGGCCCCGCCGGCCTCGATATTGATGGCCCCGGTGCATTTGATGGTCAGGGTGCTGCCGTCGTACCGGATCATGGCGTCCCCGGGGTTCTGCCCCAGGTCCTTCCGGTACAGGGTGGCCCCGCCCTCCGGCGGCGCGTTCTTCTCGCTCCACGGCCGGCCCAGGACCACGCCGGCCTCCGTCCCGTTGGACAGGTGGACCACAAGGACCTGGGACCCCACCGGGGGCATTTTGTACTCATGGGAGAGAAGGGGGATCAGGCGCGTCACGTCGTCGTCCTTTTCGTGGTACACCACCCGGGCCATGCCCTTGGCGTAGTCGATGGACGATATTTTCCCCAGGCGAATTTCTCCCTTCATTGGCTCCTCCTTACTCGGTCAGGGCGTTGGCGGCATTGATCAGCAGCCGATCCAGCCACGCCAGGGCGCTGTGCTTGCTGGCCCAGTAGTCCGGGGAGTTGATCACGCCGGTGCGGGTCAGCACGTCCAGGGCGTCGTCCACGGTGGTGATACTGCTGCCGCCCAGGTTGGTCTTGATCCGGGTGGCCATGTTCAGGATCAGGCCGTCCAGGTTGGCCACGTCCTTGTAATGCTGCACCCAGTATTCCGGGCTGTCCATGACGCCCACCGCCGCCAGGCGCTCCGTGGCGTCCTTGATCACTTCCTCGGTCATGGCCTCCACCAGGGACAGTTCCATGTCCATGGTGTATCCTCCGCCCACCGTGTGGGTGATACTGTCGATAAAATACTTGCCGGAGAGGCGGCCGATCCCCACCACGGTGACGCACTGGCTGGCCACCAGGTCCGGCCGCCCCATGATGGTCAGGGACAAGGTGGTGGCGCCGTGGTTGGCGTTGGCCACCGCCGCCGTGATCTTGCGCTCCGCGTCGGCCTTGTTGTCGGCCTTGCCGGATTGTTTCAGGATCCGGGTCCCCGTCCCCACCGTGACCTTGATCTCCTCCTCGGTGTTCGGGTCCGTGTAGGTGTATTCCCCGCCGGTATAGGTCCCGTCAAGGGTGGTATTCCAGGAACCGCTTTCGATCTCGCTTTCCCGGATGGTGCCCGCCACGTCCCGCTCCTTGTACTGCTCCCGGTCGTACACCACGATTTTTTGGGCGTACACCTTCATGGAAAGGCCGTATTCCTCGCACAGGCTCATATAAAACTCGCAGTCCGTTTGCTCGGATTGCTCCACGCTTTCGACGGTAATGGGTTCCCCCTCCACGTCCCAGGTCAGGGTAATGCCCGCCCTGGCCGCGATCTCGTTTCCTATGGCCTGCAGGGTGGCCTTTTCCCAGGTCTTGGTCCGCTGCGTCGCCCGGAAAGCACTATCCGCCGGCACCGATACGGCCGAAATGGTCCCGGTCATTGGCCACCACGAAAAACTGTAATTGTCCAGGATGAAAAATCCGCAGTCCAGGGTCCGGTTGTCCCCCTCCCGCTCCCAGTCGTACACCTTAATGGCGGCCGTCAGGGTGTCCCCGGTTTTCGGCATCCACGCCGTGGTCCATTGGCGGTCCCGGTCGTTCATGCTGATCTCCAGGCTGTCCGCCTCGCCGCTGGCCGCGTCCGTATAGGTCACGGTGGCCTTGTAGCCCACCATTTTGCTGGTGACGGCCGCGCCGTTCCAGGTCAGATCCGTTTCCGCTCTCCGTGTCCTCATGCGGTGGTCCTCCAGATCGGCGCGTTGGCCAGGTCGTCGTCCTCCGGCAGGTCCGGCGTTTGGAGGACCACCCCCGCGTCAAACACGAAGGTGTCCAGGTGCGGGAAGTTGGCCTGCATGAGAAAGCCGGTATATTTCACGTCGCCGTACACCCGGAACGCGATGGCGTCCCAGGCGTCGCCCTGTTTCGTCGTATAGGTCTTTTCCATGGCGCCCTCCTTACCCCATCGCAGGCTCCGGCTTGAATTTCTTCCGGCGCTCCTCCGCTTTCAGGCGCTTATACAGGCGCTTGAACTCCTCGAAGGAGATCCTGGTGGCCTCCTCCACCTCCTCGCGGTCCGCTTTGCCGTAGAAGTTCAGCACGGGGGAGAATACGATGGTTTCCCCGTCGCCGCCCTCCTGGCCGTCTGCGCCGCCGGTCGGTTTCGGTTTCTTGGTGTATTCGTCCAGCAGGGCCGCCAGTTTGGACAGGGGCATGACGGCCTCCGGTTCCCCGCCCTCGCCGATCTCCGCCAGGGTGGGGGAGGTGGCCACGCCGCCCTCCGCCAGTTGCGGGATCGTTGGGATATTAAAGCCCAGGGTTTTGCCGCCCACCAGGGGCACCCAGTCCGGTATCGTCACGGAAATGCTGTTGATTTTGGAAAGCACCCAGTTAATGGCCGAAATGACCCCGTTGATCGGCGCCTTGGCCAGGTTCACGATCATGCCGAACAAATTTCCAAAGATGTTTACAATATTCTGCCAGGCCGCGCTCCAGTTGCCGGAAAATACGTTGCTGATAAAGTCGATGATATTTTGAAAAATCGCTTTGACGTTATCCACCGCCGCCTGGATACTCTCCCACCATCCCTGCAGGTAGGCACCCAGCAGGGGGAATTTTTCTCCGATGGCCGCGATGGCATTTCCCACCATGTTGGAAAAGTTGGTCCAGATCTGGTTCACGGTGTTGCCGAAATTCACCAGCCATGCCTTTACGGTGTCCCAGTTCTTATACAGCAGGACCAGGGCGGCCGCCACGGCCGTTATGATCCCCAGCGTCATTCCCATTGGGCTGGTCAGGAATTTCACCGCTGCGCTCATGGCCTTTGTGGCGACGGTTGCCGCCTTAGTCGCCAGTGTGCTGGCCTTTGTGGCCGCAGTCTGCGCCCAGGTCGCCGCCGTTGTCTTGGCCCGGATCAGTACGTCCTTGACCTCCAGCGCATACAAATAAGCGGTTTCTGCCTTGTCTTTGACCTTGGCCGCAATCAACTTTGTATATACCGGAACGATCTTTTGCAGGTTTGCCAGCATACCCTTTGCGTTTTTATAGGCACCCATGGCCTTGTTGGCTGCGCCCATTCCTACGGAAAGGGCTTTTGCACCAGCGGCCACGGCCAGCACCGTCCCCTTATGCTCCCACAGGAAGGACAGGAACGGCTTGGCCTTTTCGTATGCCTTGCCCGCCCAGTTTGCAAAGTCGCGGATCCCGTCCACCAGGACCGGCAGGCCGTCCGAAATGGCCCCGCCAGCCCAGTCGGCAAAGTCCCCGGCGATTTCTGCGATCACTGGGGACACCTCCTCCATGGCCTCCGTGATCTCCGGCATACTGTCCATAAGGGATCGATACACGGCGTCCGCCGCCGGCAGCAGGGCCACCTCCATCTGGCGGCCGATCCCCTGGATCGCGCTGTCCAGGTCGTTGTACTTGACCTGGTTGATCTTCTCCAGGGCGCCCTCGGTATCGTAGGCGGCCTGGGACGCGCCGGCCATGGCCTCCATGGCCTCCGTCCCCAGGTCCTCCCACATGGTGCCGAACAGGGCCACGCCCAGGGCGTCCCGCTCCACCTGGTCGTCAACGGCCATAAGGGTGTTGATCACGTCAAAAAATGCTTTGTTGGCCCCCTCACCTCCGGCGGCAAAGGTGGCCATGATTTCCTCCGCGTTGTACCCCAGGGACGCGAACGCCTCCACCGTGCTGTCGCTCCCGTCAATGGCCCGGATCGAAAACTCCTTGATGGCGTCGCCCACCTTGTCCAGGTTCCAGGCGGTTCCGTCCGCCCCCGCCTGGAGAATGTTAAACATTCCATCTGCGTCAAAGCCCAGTTTTGCAAACTGGGAGGAATACTCGTTGATGGTGTCGATCAGTTCCCCGGAGTAGTCCAGGCCGTTTTGTGCGCCGGCCGCGATCAGGCTGAAAGCCTCCTCTGCGGAGGAACCGAAGTTCTTTCGGATGGCCTCCGCCGCCCTGGTGCTTTCCGCCACGTCGTACTCGAAAGCGTCCCGCAGGGCCAGGGCGCCCTCGGTGGCCGCCGTCAATCCGTTCTGGTCCAGGTTGGCCATGTTCCGGTTTACCATGGCCACCGCGTCGCCCACGTCGGCCACGCTGTCCCCGTAGTTGGCCGCGTACACGTCCTCCATAACGTCCCGCAGGCCCTCCAGTTCCTTCCCGGCCGCGCCGGTGGAGGCGGCCACCTGGTTGGTGGCCGTCTGCCATTCTCCACCCAGGTCGGCCAGGTACTTGGTGGCGGCGATGGCCCCGGTCCCCATCGCCGCCAGTCCCGCCGTCATGGTGGTGGATACTTTGTTGGCCGCCTTTTGGATGGTCGCCAGTTGCTTGTTGGCCGCCTTGGTACTGGTCCCCAGGGATTTATCTACCTTTCCGGCGATTTTTATGGCCAGTTCCATGACCTTGCTTTTTGCCAATTTCAAGCACCACCTTTGCCATGTCGTTCAGATCGTCCAGCGGCAGGCCCAGGAAGTAGTCCACACCGCTATGCAGTCGGAGAGATAGGGCAACACACCCTTTTTTGATTTCCGGCGGGTTTATTCCTCTCCATCCCCGCCGTACAGAAAACCCGTGACCAGGTTTTTCAACTTCATGGCCTCCACCGGGGGCAGGCCCTTGAAGAACTCCACGGGCTTGTGGCTGGCCCTGGCCGCCATATACATGGCATAAGGCAGGGTCATTTCCGGGATCGGCGTCACGCCCAGTTCCCGGTTGGCCAGTTTGGCCACGGCGCACAGGTCCCCGGCCGTCATGTCCTCCATGCCGGACAGGTCCACCTCGGTGTATTCCTGGCCCTCGAACTTGTAGGGCTTTCGGAATTTCAGGACCAGGCTTTCCTCCTCGGTTTCCTGCTCCGCCGCACCCAGGGCGGCCGTGTTCTCGGTGCTGTTGCTCATTAGGTCATTTCCCTCACTTTCTGCAGCAGGTCAACGCCGTTCACCTTGAAGGTCGGGTTGATCTTGTCCAGTTCCACCAGGGTGGTGCCGTCTACCTCGATCAGGATATAGGACACATTCAGGGTCACGCTGCTTTCCATGGGGTTGGCGTTCTGTACGCTACCCATGGCCAGGGTGGCGCTTTTGCCGCGCACCACCACGCGCATGGACCGAAATTCCGTGTCACCCTCCACGGTCAACGCCTGCTGGGCCGCCCGGAGGGTCAGCCGCACCGCCTTGGTCATGTCCAGCATATCGGTGGCCTCGCGGTCCAGGACGCGGAAGGGGATCTCCATTTCCATGTTGGAGAAATGGCCCACGGTGGGGTCGTCCAGTTCGCCCAGGATCCCGGCGCCGGAAATGGTTTCCGCCATGGCCTCGAAGTCCGGCAGGGTGACTTCATCGCCCACGCCGATCAGGCGCTCCGCGTCGTTGTAGACGTTGTAACTATTGATTTTGCTGGGAATATTGGGAACGCTCATGGTTTATTCACCTCCACCAGTCAGGGCGGCCTCCAGGGCCTCCGTGTCGTATTCGCGGATATTCTCGATGTACTCCGCCGGGATATAGGGCGCCAGGTACGTGTGGACAGTCAGGTGGCCGTCCAGCAGGTTGGTGATCGGGTTTTCGTCGCTCTTGAACTCAGTCCGGTATCCGGCGCAGTAGTCCCGGGCCACGTACCCGTTGCCGATGATATTCTGGCTGTCCACGATGGATTGGATCAGTCGGGTGTTGCCCGGCTTGTCCACCTTCTGGAAATAGGTCAAAATAAAGTTGTTGCCGTCCCAGTCGAAGAACCGCCGCACCGCCAGCCACCGATCCTTGGGGTCAGTGGTGGAGGGATAGGCCGCCGTGTTGTTGCCCCAGGCTTTGTACCCGTTTGCGTTGATGGCGGTGATCACGCCGTTGGCGTTCAGCAGGTCGTTGGCCTGCTGCTGGTCCAGCAGGACCTCCGTTCCGTCTTTCAGCACGGTTTTGGTGATCTTCAAATCCTTGTTGGACGGGCTTTCATAGGGAACGTCGCTGTTTCCGGCGTCCGTGTAGGCCGTCAGGGCGGCAAACATGGCGGACAGGTAATAAACCTTGTCGCCCACCGCGCCCATGGGCCACAGGGCCGCCGCGTGGGGAGAGGTGGCGCCCAGGGCCTCCTTGGCGGTTTTCACGTCGGTGTAAACCTCTGCGCCGTCCTCCTCCGGGTCCGTGGAAATGTCCAGGTAGGTCACGCAGTCGAAGTTCCCGTTGATCCCCTCGGTCTTGGCCTGGAGGGCCGCCGCCACGGTGGGGTTGTGGCTCCATCCGGGGGCCAGCAGGATCCCGGGCGTCATGCCGAAACGGGGATAGATCTGGCGCACCAGTTCCAGGCCGGTTTCCTTCCCGGTCAGGGCGTCCACGCCGCCCACAATGTCCGCCGCCGTCACGCCGTCCGGTTTCAGGCTGGTGCTGGCCACTTTCAGGGTTTCCGCCTCCTTGGCGGCCTCGGACAGGATGGTGATCGTCACCGTGCCGTCCTCCGCGTGGGTGGCCACGTAGTCGCTGCCGGCCACCAGGGTGGCGTCCGCGTTCTTGACCACGATGGTGTCCAGGAGGACAAACTGTTTTGCGTAGGCCACGGCACCGTCCGCCACGGCGCACTCCTCCTCCGCGTTCTGCGTGGTGTGGCCGCTCTTGCCGGGGTCCAGCACGTTCACCAGGATAATGGGCGCCACGTTGAACACGCGGAAACAGGCGTCCATGCTCTGGCAAAGGGTGAAGTTCTCGAAGTCGTCCGAATAGCCCATGGCCTGCTGGCACTCCGCGAAGGAATAGCACACCACGGGCTTGTTGACGGCCGCCGCCGGATCCGCCGCCAGGTGGATCGGGGCGGTGCCGAAGATGACCTGCAGGCCCGCCGTCCCCTGGATCGGTGTGGTCAGGCTGGTTTCCTGCTCCTGGTTGTAAACGCCGTGATTATAAGGCATAGTTGATCCCTCCCTTTAGGTTCTGCCCTGTACGGCTTTATACAGGGTGTGGATACGGCCGGATCTCTGGCGCAACTGGCGCATGGCCTCCGGCAGGTCCTCCAGGGGGACGATCAGGGCGGCCAGGACCTTGTTTTTCTCGGTCGCCGCTTTCAGCCCCTCCGGGATCCCGTTGTTGTAGGCGGTGAACTGTTTGGCCACGCCCTTGATGGACGGGCCGCAGTACACCACCGTGCCGGCGGCCTCCGCCGCCTTTCTGGTTGTTCTCTTGGTCATGTGAATGGCACCTCCTGGCGCACCGCTGGCGCCTCAAATTTCAGCGACATGGCCCCGAAATAATAGGGGTGGGTGTCCTCTTGCTGTGTGACCCACTTGATCGGGTACTTGACGGACCACGGGCCGCCTCTCGCGCCGCCGCTGTCCGCCTTGATCCGCACCAGCGGATTTTTGGCGTACCTCCCGTAGATCTCCTGGATGATGTGCAGCACGTCCCTGTATCCCTGTCGGTTCGGGTTCCGGTCATAGGTGCATACCACCAGGATCAGGTCGATCTCCTGGGCGCTGTTGGCGTCTGGAATGTTTCCCTCATTGGTCCGCACGATGATGTACGGCTCCGGGATCTCCTCGGCCCGGTCCTCGGTTTCGTCCATTCCCTCAATGATCGGGAGGTCCTGGGGGTAAACCCGGATCGGCCGCCGGTCCCCGGCGGAACTGGGAAGGGTCTGCCCCTCGAACAGGTCCGCAAGGTCCGCCACAATGGCATCCTGCAAAAATTCCGGTGTCGTGGTGTTCGCCTCCTTGACTTTTTGGCGCTTTTTGTGGTAAATTCTTTGTGGTAATACTCTGCATATCGTGGCAATAATCAGAACAGAAAGGAACGAAGAAACGATGAAAAAATCCCTTGCGCTCTTGCTGTCCCTGGCGCTGGCCGTTTCCCTGTCCGCCTGTACCATTTCGGACGGCGAACAGACGCCGGACGCCTCTGGCGCTCCCGCCGCCTCCGAAGGTTCCACCCAGGACACCTCCACACCTCCCGCCGATCCCGAACCGATCACCGTTGACCAGGAATTTTCCAGCGGCAACTATACCGCCGGCATTGATTTCCCGGCCGGTACTTACGACATTGTAGCCGTCAGCGGCGGCGGGAACGTCAGTTCCAGCAACGCCTTTAGCGGCGGGATCAATGCCGTCATGGGGACGGAGGATCAAAACGAAATGGTGGATATGTACGAACAGGAATATAGCAACATTGACCTGCCGGAGGGCGTGGTGCTGTCCATTTCCGGCGTGACGGTCCGCCTTACCTGTGACGACGCCAGCGGCGCCCCGTTGACTCCCCGCAATCAGGAGATCACCGAAACGGTGGAACTTGGCAACGGCAACTTTGTGGCCGGTGAAGATTTCCCTGCCGGTGTGTATAACATTGTGGCCGTCAGCGGCGGCGGGAATGTCAGTTCCAGCAATCTGTACGACGGTGGGATCAATGCGATCATGGGGACCGAAGATCAAAACGAATTGATGGATATGTACGAACCGGAGTACAAAAACATTGACCTCCCGGAAGGTACGACGCTCACCATTGATGGCGTCCAGGTTCAACTTGTTCCCAGCGTATAAGGTTCTTTCGGCGGCCCCGCTCGGGGCCGCTTTTATTTCCCCTGAATGGTTTTTTCAATTCTCTTTTCGATCTCTCTGTCCAGAACGTCGTAAAGAATGGTTCTTGTCCGTTCCTGCACTTCCTCGTTTCCCATCATGCTGGGTACAGAGGGGCCGGTCAGCACCTTAATTCTGGTCATATCCGGCCATTGTCCGCGTCGTGGCATACCGTATTTTTCCACACGGTCCGCAGCCCCGCTCGTTGTATAGGTTTCTCCTATCCTCCGTTGTGCTATGGCCACGTGTGTACTTCTGAACGTCACCTTAAAGGCCGTTGCCCCGGCGCGCTCCAGCAGTTTTTTTCCGCCGTCTTTGCGAACCTTTGTTTTAACGCCGCGGCTCCCTTCCTCTGTCAGAAAGTCTGATAACTCATTTACTGGGCCTTTTGAACGGATTACCGCCATAATATTTCCCGGTTTTGCTGTCTGGACGGTCGGGGCGCCCCTTTTCCGGTCTTTCAACACACTTGGGTCGATGGTATAGGCGTCCTCCACGTTGTCCGGGATCTGCTTTCGGACCTTTCTGGCCGCCGCGTTGATGGACAGGCGAAGAACGTCTGGGGCTTTTATGGCCTGCCATTCCAGCCTTTTTGCTATTTTTTCAATTTCGGCCTGGGTGTCAACCTCGATATGGATCATGTGCGGATCGCCTCGATTTCAATGGTCAGGACGCCGGCCGCCTCGTCTGCCTGTACCACGCGATACTCCCGGCCGTCCAGGTTCAGGATCTTGCCCGACATGGGCCGCCCGCCGTAGTCGGTCTTATCCACATACAGCAGGCGCCGCGTCCGGTATGTCCCATCCGTGTGGACGCCTCCCCGGGCCGCGTCCCGCTCCAGCAGGGCGTCGTCGTCCACCACCGCGTCCATTTTCCGGCCGTCGATGGTGTGGGTGTCTGCAAATTCCTGGGTATTCAGGAATACGCCGTGAATATCCGCCGCCACGCAGTCTTTGAAGGAGGGGGCGCCCATTACAGGGCACCCCCGTTTTCATCCTCTGCGGGGGCGTAGACTTCCGCCGCCGTGATCGCGGCGATCAGGTCCGCCTTGGTCTTGGCCTTGGAAATATCCAGGCCCATATCGTTGGCCATGCGCTCCAGGTCAGCCTTTTTCAGGCCCTCCAGGTCTTTGGGATCCAGGTGCCCGGCGATCATGCCTCCGGTTTCGCCCTCTCCGGCCTGTTCCCGGGCCTCCTGGCCGCCGTCTGCCGCTCCCTGGCCCTCGGTATCCCCGGATACCTCCGTGGTGTTCTCCGGCCCCCTGGGCGGCTCCTGGGCCTCCTCCCGGCCTCCCATGGCGGTGTCCTGTTCCGCTCCGCACAGTTCCGCGCTGTCATTTTCCAGCCACGCGGCCACCATTCTGGTGTCGTCGCCGGGCAGGTTCTCCCCGTCCCGATACATACGGCCCCGGTACAGGATCGGCCGCTTTGCAATCAATCCTTTCATGGCCTGGCCCTCCTTTAGCCCAGCAGTTTCACCAGCACCGTGGCGTCACTGGACCCGGCCGCCGCCACGGCCCAGCCTGCCGGGGTGTTCGCCGGGCTGCTGCCCGCTGCGGTGGTGATGTTTTCCGCCGCCTTGTCCCAGTAAAGGGCCTGGCCCACCGTGACGGCGCCGGTGGCCTTGGGGATCTCGAACACGCCCACGACGTGGACCGCGCCGGTTTCGCCGGCCGGAATGTCGTTCCCAGCCACGCCGATCCGGGTGGCCAGGTCCACCACGTCACCGTTTGCCAGGTCGTCGGTGGGGGTGTAGTCGATGGTTTCGCCTCTCTGCCAGTATTTCGCGCTCATATCTGTTTTACCTCCTTACTGCCTTACAGCGTGATGGTGGTTCCGGGGTTCTTGGCAATACCACGGAAGTCCACGGCGGTGATACCCCAGTCCAGCCAAATGTCCCACACATAGCCCAGTTGGCCGGCCACCTCCATGCGGCGAATGGTCGGGGTTTCCTGGCCGTTCAGGTAGTCCACCTGGATGGAACGGGCATAGGTGGGATCGCCCGCGACGAACCAGGGCACCGCGTTGGAACCGGCCAGGGCGTTCAGGGTGCCCTCCTCGATCACCTGCAGGCGGTTCCGGTACTGATACAGGGCGTTTGCGGTGTGGCTGCCGATCCCGTCCACGTCGATCTGCGCGGTTTCCAGGATCTGCGACATAAGGAACCCGTAACCCACGGGCACAATGATGTACCGGGGCTGCACCATAATGCTGTCCCCGAAGGGGTCCTTCTGGTTCAGCAGTTTGATCATAATGGCCTGCAGGGTTTCAATGGACGGGGCCGCGCCGGTGGTGATCAGGTTGTTGTGGTTGGCGTGGAACAGGGCCACACCGTCGAAGATCGTGGGGTTGTTGAACAGGATGGAATACACCTGCTTGTTGATCGTGCGCTTGGCGGAGGCCGCGTACATACCGGGCACCTGGGTGATAAAGCCCACGTCGTCGTTGATAAACGCCTCCCGGGTCATGGAGAACTGGCGGCCGTAGGTTGCCACCTGGCGCTGGGGGAGAAGTTCGGTCTGCGGGGTGTCGTGCTTCAGTTCGCCGCCCTCGCCCACGCGCAGGAACTCACCGGCGCCGCCGGCCAGGTACTCGTGATCCTTGGTGGGCTTGAAGTCGGTCACGCTGCCCTTGGTGGTCCACACCTGGAACGTGGTGGGGACAGCCTGGTATCTCTGCACAATGGCCTTGCGGATCGTGTTGTCCAGGATCGCGGGGAAGGCCGCCGTGGGGTTGAAGAACTGGCGGCAGGCCATGTTCCACAGGTCGTCCTTGGACATACGGAGAAGGGAGGCCGTGGTCCCCAGGCCCTCCCGGGCCATGCACTCAATGGCCAGATCGCGCAGGGACAGGCCGCGCATTTGCTCCGCGTTCTCGCTGGGGCGCTCCACCTCCATGCCGCTACGCATAAGCAGGCCGTCCACGGCCGCCTGGCGGAAGTTGTCCTGCTCCCGGCTGTTGTCGGACATTCTGGCGCCCACGGGGCCGTTGTGCTGGATCAGGAAGTCCACGGCCGCCGCCCGCACGGTGTCCATGGTGGCGCCGCTGCGGATATACTCCTCCGCGTCCATGCCGGTCTGGCGGCACAGGGCCATAATGTCGGCGGTGCGCTGGCGCTCCGCCTGGATCGCTCTCTGCGTGTCTGCCACGCTGGGCTGGTTGGTGCCGGCCGGGGCGCCCTGGCCGCCGTTCTCCGCGCCGCGCTCACCGCCGGCGGGCTGGCCGCCGGCCTCGCCGCCCTCGTTGCCGGCGTCGATCACGGCCTGGCAGCGGTCGAACTCCGCCTGCTCCTCGGCGGTCAGGTCCCGGCCCTCGTTGCGGGCCAGGGTCACAAGTTCCTGCTGGCGGGCAAGGGCTTTCTGCAGTTCATTCATGGTTTTTCTTACCTCCTGTTGAAAATCAGATTTTTGTTTGCTTGGATCTGTCGCTCATACACGGAGAGGGGGGCGCACGTCTGGCCCGTGTCAGCCCGTCCCACTCCCACAGTGGGATCCGCAGGCACGGACACCACGGACACCTCCAGCGGCGTCCACTTCCGGGCGATCTGGCAAGGGCCGGTAAATCGCCCATCCGCAGATTGTTTCCCGGCCACCACTTCCTCCCAGGCGTCCACGCTGTACCGCACGGACGTGGTTTTCAGTGTGCCGGACCGCACTTTCCCGAAGATCTTTTCGGCGTCGTCGTCCGTGTCGAACTCCACTTCTGCCATGCCCCGGTGGTTTTCCACCCAGGCCCGGATCACCTTTCCCACCACCTTGTCGGTGTTGTGGTTGAACAGGAGAACGCCCACGCTGTTCAGGCGGGACAGGTCCACCGCGTTCTCCCCGTGGTCCAGGATCTCCATGCCGAAAAAGCGCCGGTATGGCTCCTCACTGGAAAAACTGATTGTCCGGCGTCTGCTCTCCTGGGGCTGGTCCTCCCGGGAAAGGATCTGGCCCATGCTCCTGGTTCCATGGTCCTTATCCCTGGGGCGGTTGCCCTCCGGCGTTCTGCTGGGCTGCTGCCGTTCCATTTCCAAAAATTACACCTCCCATCTCAATGCCTTTTTCTCGGCCATACTCCAGGACCTCGGCAGTTTCGTCGATGGCCTGGCGCCAGTCCTTGCCCCGCTCGGCGCAGATCTCTTGGTAGGTCTTTTGCCCGCTCTGCAGGGCGGTTTTGTCGGCGGTGCTTTCCTTGGCCGGGTCGATCCACTTTTTCGGGGATTTCACCCAGTCATGGGCCATATACTCCGCCTTTTTATCCCAAAACCCGGGGAAGGTGATCACCCCGGAGAGATAACACGAAATAATAAATTGCTCGTACACCTCGGACATGAACTCCGTCAGCAGTTCCGTGTCCTCCGCGTATGTGTCCTCGTCCTCGATGGCGTTTTGCCGGGCGGAGGAGTAGGTGGACCCGCTCATGTCGCGGGACACCGCCTCATAACTCAATCCCTGGCCCGCGCCGATCAGTCCCTGCTGAACTTTCAGGAACGCGGTGGCGTCGGTGGCCGCTCCCTTGGGATCCACCACCTGGGCCTCGTCGCCGGCGCCCATTTCCATGATCATGCCCGGCCCCAGTTTCTTGCCGGCGTAGTCCACGCGGCCGTCCGGCCCGCGAACCCCGGAACGCCCCAGGCTTGTCCCGGTCGGAATGGTCTTTTTGATCAGCACCGCCAGGCAGGCCGCGATCCGCTCCTTGACGGATACCGCGTTTATAAACTCGTTCACGTCCCGGATCCTGGTGATCGTGTGGGACATATCCGACATTTCCCGGATCTGGCTGGGCCGCCGTTTCGATTTCAGGAAATAGGCGTCCTTGGCGTCAATGTAGATCGGTTGCAGCAGGCGCCACCCCTCCAGGTCATATTGCTGGATCCAGTAACCCACCGGCCGGCGCCAGGAATTATATTCAATCCCGCCCACGACGCGGTTTCCCTGCCGGTGCGGGGCGCTCTGTGTCACGTCCAGTTCGTCCACCTCAATGGCCTGCAACTTGAACGGCACCACGCCGCCGGAGGTGTGGCGGAACAGGAACAGGATCCCGCCGTCCACCTTCTTGCGCTCCACGGCCATGCGTAGGATCTCGGTAAAGGATTGCTCCCCGGTCACGTCGCAGTTTCTGGCCTTGCACCATTGACGCCACAGTTTTTCGATCTGGCGGTTCAGGTCGTCGTCCCCGGTCCTTGCCCGGAGGGTAAAGCCCTTTCCCACCACGTTGCGCTTGTAGGCCAGGACCACGGCCTGGAGAATGTCGCTGTTCCGCTCCAGGTCCCGTGCGCGGGCGCGTACCACGTCCCGGCTGTATCGGTCTGTGATCTCCGCGCTCTCGTTGTGTGCCCTCCACCCGGAATTGATCCGGCCGAACCCGGCCGCGTCATATCCGCGCATAGCCTCCAGCCCTTGGCGCCACGCCTCCCGCTCGTATGCTTTCTTTGGGGACACGGCCGCGATCATGCTGTCAATGAAACTCACCGCTTTACCTCCCCTCGAAAAATGCCATGTAGGTGCGCCCCAGCAGGGGGCCGCTTTCGTCGGCCGCCAGTTGCGCCTCCAGGTCGTCCCGGAGGGTTTTCAACATGGCCAGGTCCGCCCGCGTCAGTTGGCGGCTGCCGATCCGGTAGGATTGCCCGCCCACCAGCACGGTGGTGATCGCCTTGTTGACCTGCTCCAGCAGTTCCGCCGGGGCCGCTGTTGTGTTGTCCAGTTCCATGATTGCCTCCTGTCAGAACCAGTTTTCATTCTGCTGGATCCATGTTTCCTCCGGTGCCGGCTGCGGCTTTGGCGGTGCCGGCTTTGGCGCCTGCTCCTCCGCTCGGTCCGGGTTTTTCAGGAACAGGGACCGGACCTCCAGCACGTCGGCGGCCGCCGCCGCGTACACCTCGCAGTCCAGGTAATGGTTGTCCGCGTGGGAGGATTTCAGCACCCACCGCTGAACCTCTTTTCCGGCGGCCCGCTCGGTGATCTTATGCTCCGCCGTGACCTGCTCCGCATACTCCAGATCACAGTCTTTATGCACCATCCAGGATCCGTTCCCGTTTGGCCGCCTCATGCGCCCGGCGATCATGTCCTTGTACTTGCCGCCGTCCACAAGGACCAGTTGCATACCGTTGGCCCGGCTCCCGGCCTTGTCCACGGTGGAGATCTTGTAATGGCCCTGGAGGGACGGGACGCCCTTACAGGGCCGTACCCAGTCCATGTTCATGGTGCAGAACTCATACACCGCGTCGGTCTGGTCGCCGCTGTCCATCAGGGCCAGGTCCACCATGACCTTTCCGCCGTCCGGCAGGGAAAACTCGGTATTCATAATCCGTTCCACTTCCGCCATGGAAAGCGCCTGGCCATGGGCCACGTTTTGGGAGGTCATAAAGTCGCCCCATGCTCGGATCACCCAGTACAGGCAATTTTCCTGCACGTCGATCCCGCCGGTCAGCAGTTTTGTCCACGCCGGGAGGGACCAGGCCGGAACCTCCGTCTGCCGCTCCATGACCATTTCGGCGTTGGTTTTCAGTTTCGTGTCCTCCCATGGCTCCGCCAGCCACGAATTGACGAAGTTGTGGAGCAGTTCCGGGTCGTCCTTGGCCCGCATAAACTCCCGGGCGATGTCGGAAAACCTGGTAAACGGTGAATACAGGGTATTCATCCAGTAGGCCACGCTTTTGGGCGTCGTCGTGGTCTGCCGGACGATCTGCCACCGGCCCGCCTGGAGCATGGCCGCCTTGTCCCGGTCGGTGATGATACACCCACACGCCTGGCACACGTATGTGGCCATTTCGGCCCGCTCCGCCTGGTCCGGCACGTCGTCCTTGCTGGGCCACTTGATCTGTGCGAATTTCAGTTCGATAAATTCCCCACAATGGGGGCACGGCACAAAGTAGTGTTTTTCCGCGTCCGCCTCCTCCTTGGCTTTCCAGATCGGCCCGGTTTTCAGGGTCGGGGTGGAGGCCATAAAGATCTTGCGGTTGAAAAATGTCTTTGTGCGCTCAATGGCCAGGGATACGGGGTCGGCCTCTTTTTTGGTCGCCCCCGGGAATTTGTCTACTTCATCCAGGAACAGGTATCGGATCGGGGTGGAGGCCAGGCTGGCCGGGCTGTTGGCTCCGGTCAGGTAGACGATCATATCCCGGAACTTTAGGGCCAGGCGCTTGCTGTCATGCTCCCGGTACTTCTCCGCCAGGGCTTTGCACTGGCGGATCATTGGCTCCAGTTTCGCCTCCACCGTGCGCTCTGCCAGTTCGTCCGAAGGGTACACGAACATGGCCGGCGCCGGATCCTGGTCTATCAGGCTCCCCAGGGCGTTCTCCATAGCGGAGGTGCCGCCCACCTGCGTGGGCTTGACAAAGACGATCTTTTCCGTGGTTTCGTCGGAAAAGGCGTCCATGATCTCCACCAGGTACGGGGTGACGTTGTTCCGCCACGGCCCTGGTATGGCGTTTCCGTTTGGCAGGACCCGGTTCTGCTCCGCCCATGCGGATGTGCTTACCCGTTCCCTTGGCCGCAGGATCTCAATGGCCGGCACCATCCACCGGGGCACCTTGTAGGGCTTTACTCGGTACTTCCTCACGGCGCGGCCTCCGGCGGGTCCTCCGCCTGCATGGCGTCCACGTAGGCCGTCAGCATGGTTTCCAGTTCCTTGCGGATGGCCTTTTGCGCGTTGCGGATCGTGATGGCGTCCGCATACCCGGACATGGCCCCGGCCATGCGGGCCGGGATCGTCATGGCGAACTTTTGAAAGGCCGCCATAAACTCCGCCAGTTCCTCGGTGGCCTGCTCCGCCGGCAGGTACTTCCCCTCCGCTATGGCGGTTTTCAGACGGTGTAGGCTGCCCTGGCTCTCTTTCAGGGCCACCTCCGCCTCCAGTTTTTTCAGGTTCAGTTCCGCCAGCCGGCCGCCCTCTCCGATCTCCTGGGCCTTTTGCTCCACATGGGCGATATACCGCTGGATCGTTTCGCAGGTCCGGTACTTCCTGGCCCCGCCGCCGGGCGGGACCTCTGTTTCCAGGATCCCGTCCTGGGTCAACTGCTGGACCCGCCTGGTGGTTTTCCCCAGCAGTTGGGCGATGGCGGTGGAATTGGCCCATTCCGGCACCGTCCCGGTCAGCACCGCCGGCGTCGTGGACCTCTTTGGCGCTGTTTTTTTCGTCGTTCCCGCCACCTGCAGCACCCCCTTTTCCGCCGCCGGCCGGATGGCCCCGCCGGTTTCGCTTTCCGCCTGGTGGTGGATTTCGTTTTTTTGACCTCGTTTCCTCTGGATTTTTTCGGGCCTCACCCCCTTTAGGGGGTGGGTGCCTCCCGATTGCTCCGGCCGGCGCGTCAATGCGTAACGTAACGGCCCGTTTTTCAGGAATTTTCTTGGAGAAAAACGCCGGGCCTTCCGCGCCCCGCATGGTCGCACCCCCTGGGAAGGACCCAAACAGGGGCGCCCTCTCATTTTTCGGAGAGGGGAGGCCATGGGCGCCCATGGTATGACGCCCATGGCCATGTGGTTGCCGGGCTGCGTCCGCTCTGGTACTGTGGACGCTGCGGGGTGAAAGGAGGAAAGCCCCCGCGCCTACGCTCCGCCCGGCTCTGGTATGGAAAGGGGAGGGCCGCCAGGCGTTTCCCTGGTGGCCCTCCCGATTTCCATGGTATCAATATAGCACAGTAAAAAGTCCGATGACGTCCGAACTTTTATCCGTGCTTGTTTTTCTCTTTGCCTGCCATGTATTCCCCCACCAGTTTCCCCGTGCGCTTACAGGCCAGCAGGGTGTCCAGGGCGGCGTTGTAGTAGTCGAATATGCGGGACCGGCTCATGTGTACGGCCTGGGCGATCTTCTCCCAGGGCTTGCAGTCGATGTGCCGCATTTCCACCACGGTGCGCTCCATGGAGTTTTGGGGGAGTATGTCGATCATATCCATAACATGCAGGACGGCCTTGGCCATGGCCTCCCGCTGCTGGTCGATCCGCTCCTCCACCTCGGAGATCCGGTACACAAGGGACACGGCCCCGCCCTCCCTGGCCTGCCTTTTTGCGGTCGGCGTGGTCCTGTATGTGGATCCCACGCCCGGGTCCCTCAGTTCGGCAGATAGGGTGCGGTGGCGCTCCTCCAGTATCCGCTTTTTTACTTTGGCGTCATGGTACTGCTGCAGGTACTCTTTGACGGCCTCCCGCTCCGGGTTCGTGCCCCTTGTCATGCTCATGGTCACACCTCTGTTATGTCGATCCCCAAACGGTCCTTTAGCAACTTCTTTTTCATGGCGTAATCCTTGGTGCGTGTGGCGCGGCTCTTTACGTCCTCCACCACTTTCTCCGCCGGGTCGCCCTCGTAGTATGTAAAATCGGCCCTGTACCGGATGGCCCGCACCCGGCGGCCCTCCGTGTCCGTGTATGCCTCCTGGAGGGTGAAGTCTACCTGCAGGCGCAGGTCCTGGATCTCCCCTCGCTGCTCCCGCTCGATCAGGAAGTCGTACCGTCGGGCCTCTTTCTGGCTGGCGAACTTGATGACGGCCCCGGAGGCCGTCACCCGTGTGGTGGGGGTGTTCCGGTACTTGTTCACCTTCTCGGGATCCTGCACGGCTGCGGCGGAGGGCACAGTCCCCCGCCGCGCCTGCTGTTCCATGTACTTTTTCACGGCCTGGGCCTGGTATTTCGGCGGCAGGTCGGAAATGCTGATGGCCATTTACGTTCCTCCGGCTTTTCCGCCTTTCACTGGCACAAACCGGCATTTGTCCACGGCGAACTCCGCCACGTACCCTATGGCCGTACAGGCCAGCATAATGTCCGCCGTGAGGTCGTCTGCGTCCTCCTGTCCGCGCCCGTCCTTGTTCACCTTCCGCAGGTTCTTTGCTATGATCTGGCCGAACTCGTGCAGATTGTTGGCCGCCTCCAGCCACCGCTCTTTTTCCACTGTGTACCCGATCTCGATTTTCTCCACGGTTCACACCAGCCTTTCAAAACGGCCCATGAAATGGGCGGCCCACTTGGTTGTCGCGCCCTCCTGGTCGCTCCAGGGGAGGGCGGAGGGTGGTAGGTCCGGGAAATAGGCCCGCAGGTTGTCCTTGTAGAAAACCGGGATCTCATTTTCCGCGCAAAACTCCGCGATCTGCTCCACCCATTCCCGGCGCGGCTTTACCTTGTCCATCCGGTTCCCGGTTTCGGCCCCCAGGATCACCCACTGGGGCAGGCCCTCCGCCGCGCTCATGTCCACCGGCCCCAGCAGCGGCTCCATGCTCCAGAATGTGTTGATATTCGCCCATGGCATGGGGTACATGGCCGCCGCGTCCTCATTGGCCACCGTGGACCCGTACCAGAAATTTTCCGCATGGGGGAGGAGGGCCACCCGGTCCAGTTCCAGGTATCGGGCGGGGTTTTTCGTCAAAAACAGGTATCTGTGCTGGGGCGCTCTCTGACAGGCGTCCACCACGTCCCTGATCCACTCCGTCGGCACCCAGCGGCCGAACAGGTCCGCCATGCTGCACACAAAGACGGTCCGGCCCTCTTTCTTCCGCTCCGGCTGGTCCAGCCGGTAGCGGTGCAGGGTCGGCTCGAACCCGTAGGGGTACGGCGCCCCCTTGATCTTCTCCTCCAGGACGTGGAGGCCGCCCAGGCTTGCGCGGTCCTCCAGGCCGGCGTCAAAGCGGTGTGCGGTCCGCCTGGCGTAGCAGTAGGGGCACCCATGGCGGCACCCGGTTACGGGGTTCCAGGACATTTCCGCCCAGTCAATTTTCGTTTCGTTCATGGCGTTTACCTCCGTTCAGTTCCAGCATTTTCTCGCGGACCAGTTTATCCACGACGTGGCCCGGCTCCCGATACCCGCACATGGCGGCCAGCCTGTCCAGGTTGTAGGCGGTCTGCGCTGTCACCAGGAGAGTGACCCGCCGCAGGTTCTTTTTCTCTCTCATGGATCCGCCTCACTTCCTGCCCCTGTCCAGCCCGATCTCCTCCATGTTCATGCGCCCTCTTTTGTCGGCGGCAGTCTGGATCCCGTGCTGCACAGAAAGCAGGATCACGTCGGTGGCCATTTTATGCGGCACGTGCCGGGTGGCGGTCATGATTTGCCACGCGGAGGCCACCGCCACCTCAATGGCCGCCAGTTGGTCTTGCCCCGTTCCCCGGGTGGTCACTTCCAGGCCGCCGTTTTTCTTTTCCACGCTCAAAATAACCTGGTCATTCATCGTCTGGATCCTCCTTCCACTCATTCACGATACAGTCCCGGCAGTTGCAGTCCGGGCAGTAGGTACAAATATCCTCCCCGGCCTTTGCGGCGGCCCGGATCATGGCCTCCAGGTCCGGTATGTTGATCCTCCGGTTTGGGTGGATCAGTTCCACCACCCGGCGGAGATAGGCGGCCGCGTCCCAGTCGCCGTACACCTCCGCCGGCCCGCTCGGTTCCAGCTTCTCCGGGTCCATTGGCCAGATTGCCACCGATCCGCCAGCGGGGTCCGCGTCCCACCGGGCCGTCGATTGATCCGTGATGTTCCCGGCCTTGTCCCGGCAGATCCGCCCCATTTTGGCGGTTCCCACTCCAATCCCGATAACGCCCATTTGATTTCCTCCTTTTCTTTCCGGCGGCTATACCGCCACCGCCTTTTCCAGTTCCTCCATGGTGTTGATCTCAACGCCGCACCACTCCGGCAGGTTGGCCCTTACCAGGGCCGTGGCGAAGGGAGGGGGAACCGCGTTCCCGCACCGTGCCACCTGTTTGGTCTTTGGGTACTCCCGCCCGGTATAGTCCCGTTCGATCTTGTAGTCCTGTGGGAACCCGTTGGCCATATACAATTCCCGGGGCGTCAGCATGCGTAATCCTATGTCTGCCATGAAATAGGCCGTTCCTCCAATCTCGAACAGGATCACGTCCTCCGGTCCCAGTCGATACCCGCAGTAGGTGTTCAGCAGGTCCCGGATCTCCGGCCAGTGTTTCAGATCCGCGTCCCGCTCCGCCTTGGCCACCACGCTGGTGACGACGCCGAAGTGGCCGCCGCCGGCGGTGATGGTCTGCACCGGCTCCGACATGGGGCCGCCCAGGTTGGTCCCCTTCATTTTGACCAGGTGGGTGGCCGTCATGGCGTTGTGGTCCACGGCTGTGACCGTGTGGAGCGGGTCGGACATTCTGGACCCCTCCCCGGTATATGCTCCGCCGTAGAACTTGGCCAGGTTCGCCGCCAGGACGCCCTCCCGGTCTTTTGCGGTGACGGTGTGGAGCGGATCCCCGGCGCTCTGGCCATGCTGGTCGCTCCCGTAGTATTTGACCAGGCTGGTCGCCGCCAGGCCGTAACGGTTGGAGGCGTCAATGGTCATAAGGGGTTCCGCCAGCCCTTGCCCCCGTACCCGCTCGGTCTGCTCGGTGTGGTACTGGATCATGGCCGGGGTGATCACCATTTGATGGCCTCCCGCTCCGCTGCTTGTGATTGTATTCACCGGCTCGGTGATCTTGGTCCCTATGGCGTTCTCGTTGTTGTGCATGGTCAGCGGTGCCATGACAGGGGAGGCGACGCCATACCCGTGCTTTGCCGTCACCGTCTGGAGCGGTTCCGCCGTGTTCTGCCCCCGGAAGTCCCCGGCGTGGTTTACCACCACCAGGAACGGCTCCGGGGCCTTGATTGCGAACTTGTCCACCCCTCGGATCACTCGCCGCATTGTGTTGGGGCGGAGTGGCCGCTGTGCGGAAAGCCCGTATTTCTCCCGGATGGCCTCCCGCGTGTCGAAGATGGAAGGACAGGGCAGGCTCCAGTCTATGACCTCCGCCGCGCTCCTCCACGGCTTTTTCTGCCCCTCCAGCACCTCCCGGCTGCCCGCCGGTGCGTGTGTCGGCTCCGGCCACACAATGGGCGCGCCGTCACACCTTGCCACCAGGAAAAACCGTTTCCTGGTCGTTGGCGCCCCGTAGTCCGCCGCCACCAGTTCCCGCCATTCCACGGCATACCCCAGGGCCTCCAGTTGCGAAAGCCATTTGCGGAAGGTCTGTCCGGCCTTGGATTTCACCGGGTGGCCTTTCCGTACAGGCCCCCAGGTCTGGAACTCCTCCACGTTCTCCAGGATGATCACCCTGGGCCGCACGGTCCCGGCCCACCGCAGAACGATCCAGGCCAGGCCCCTTATGTTCTTGTCTACCGGCTTTCCTCCCTTGGCCTTGGAAAAATGCTTGCAGTCAGGGGAGGCCCACAGCAGGCCCACCGGCCGGCCCTGGCACACCTCGCGGGGATCCACGTCCCACACGCTGGCCTGGTAATGCTCGGTGTACGGGTGGTTGGTCTTGTGCATTAAAATGGCGTCAGGGTCATGGTTGATGGCGATGGTCACAGGGCGGCCGGTGGCCAGTTCGATCCCCGTGGAGGCCCCGCCGCCGCCGGCGAAACTGTCCACGATGATTTCATCCAGAAAGGACACCTGCGCGGTCGTCCGGCTCATTTTGCCCCGCCTCCCGTCATGTCCAGATACAGGGCGCACTCTTTCCCGGTCCGCTGGCACCAGGCCCATTCCACCATGGCGCCCCGGCTCTCCTGATAGTCAGGGAGGAACACGGCCAGGTCCGACGCCTCCAGCATGGCCAGCGCGATCCGCATATAGTCCCCGTCGGTCAATCCGTCCGGCAGGGTGGCGGGGTTCAGGACCACATGGCCGGCCGCCTCCAGGGCTTTGGCTGCCTCCCGGAACTTTGCCCGATACCGCCGATCCCCGGCGATCTTTCCCGCTATGTAAATTTTCATCGGCTTGTCCTCCTATTCGTTGAAAACCTCGAAATATTCCTGGTATGGGTAGCCCGTCATTTCGTGCCACCCGCTCTTGCAGGTTGCTCCGTCGTCGAACTTATACAGGACCGCGCCTTTCCGCGCCTTTGGCTCCTTCCTCCAGGAGGAGGCGGGCACCACCTTGTAGGTGATCACCGGCTTGGCCATGTTTTGGGTCTTGCTGTACCGCTTGCCCCGTTTCCCGATCTCCCGGTACTTTTCCATGGTGGACCGGCTTTCCTTCATCAGGTAGGCCGCAAGTTTCGCATGGTTCCCCCGGCGGTCCAGGGGCTTAAAACTGATACCCCCGCCGCCCCTGGGGACGTTCTCCCATGCCTCGGTGATGATCTCCGGGTCCATCCGGCTGATCACCACGTGTATGTGTGGGTTGGTCATGCGCTTGGTTTCGATCACCACCACGGCCTTGTACTTGATCCCGCGCTTTCGGCAGGCTTTCCGAAGGTTGGCCAGGAAAGCGGCCTTATGGGCCAGGATCTCCTCAAAGGTCGTGTCCTTGTCGTAGTAGTGGAGGACGGCGTGGAGATCCCGGTGGTCAAAGTTCCCATTCAGATCCCAGCGCAGGTGTTCCTCCGCCACCCGCTCGTTGATCCGGGCCTGCCTCTCCGTGGTGGTCCCCTTATTGGGTCCGCGCTTGACCCCCTTGGTGTGAACCCGGACGGATTGCATTTTCCTATGTTCGACGGTCCGGCCAGCCTGCACCATCCTGTGGACGTATGGCATGGTGCCCCTCCTTTACGGGTGCTGGTCACTTTACTAATGCCTCTTACCGGCGCTTACGGGGCCGTGGCCCCGCCGAAAAATTATCCGTTGCGAACCTCCCGGGGAACTGATATAATATAGGTATCCGGGACGGTTTCGCCGTCGCTTATATCGCCACCTGCGCCGTGTTGTCAGCACCAGGCGCAGGTGGCTTTCATTTTCCTAAAAATGTATATTGTAATCAGATACCCCCCCCCCGCCAAACAGGGACATTTGCGCGGTGTGTTGCTGGAACCGCTTTTCCTGGGCCTCGAAATACTCCGGGTCGATCTCGTACCCTGTGAAGTCCAGGCCGGCGTCCCACGCGGCGATCCGGCTTGACCCGCTCCCCAGGTGTGTGTCCAGGATCCGGTCCCCTTGCTTTGCATAGTGTTGAAAAATCCAGGCATACAGCGCCACCGGCTTTTGCGTTGGGTGTATCCTTCCGGCCTGGGCGGAGGATAGCGCCACGCGCTTGCTCGGTCTGTCAAAACTGGTCCAGGCCAGTTCAAAGGAGGCAAAGGACACTTCACTGGAAAATCCCTTGTCCCAGCATATCCAGCACGAACTATCCGCCGCCGGGATCAGGCTCACAAAATGGTTGGCCCCGAAAATGATCTGGTTTTTTGACACCCGCACCAGTTCCGTGAAGTATTCCGGCGGCGGTGGCGTGTCGTCCCAGGTCACTTTTTTGTATTCGCTCGGCCGCTCACCCTTCCGCCGCCCCATGTTGTTGCTTATCTTGATCCCGTATGGTGGATCCACCACGGCCAGGTCGAAACATTGATCCGGCATGGACCGCATGGCCTCCATGCAATCCATATTAAAGGCCCGGTTCTCCATTGGTCCGCGCCTCCATTTCTGCCGCCAGTTCCTCAATGGTGGCCGCCGCGCTCTCCAGTTCCCGGGCCAGCAGGTCGCGGCCGAAACGGTCCCGCTGGTGCATGGCCTCCAGGCGTAGGTCCGCTGCCTGCCTCTGGTATGGGTCCCGGCTCTCCGTTTTCACTGGCCCGGCCCCCGTGTGGATCAGCCCCAGCCACCAGGTCGGGTTGTTCCGCTCCGCCTCGTGCGGGCAGGCGTCGCAGTTCTCCGCCTTGCACTTGTCGCAGAACGCCCGGTGAAATGCGTTGTCCCACGGACCTTCCAGGCAGGGGAGGGAACCCAGGAAAGCGCCCAGGACGGCAGGGGAGGCGGTGATCTTCTCGAACTCCGTCACGGTCAGCCCTCCCTCTTGTGCAGGTCCACGCTCTCCAGGGCCTCCCACACGGTCCGCTCCCACTCCCACGCCCAGGTGGTTTTTCGGATCGCCTCCAGCATGACGGTTTCCCCGTCGTGGCTCCAGGTCAGCGCACGGCCGCCTGAAATTGCGGCCGATCCCATTTCCGCCGTGGCCCGCTCGATGATGGCCAGGGCCGTGGGATCCACGCCATACGCCTGGCGGCCGCTTACCTCCTGGAATAACTGATACCCCCGGAAGGTGACAGGGACATAGGAGGCCATGCTGGCCACCTCTCCGCCCATCCACCCGTCCACGTCGTCGCTCACGATCCCAGCCATGACGGCCTGGGGCTGGCCGTCCTTCTCGATGGCCACGGCCTCGCCGTCGTCCGGGATCATTCCCATGTGTTCCACGATGGTGGCCAGCGCCTTGCGCGGCAGTTTCGTCCACAGGCACCGCATGAACCAGCCTTCCGTGTAGATCGTGACCTCCCCGCCCTGGTTCAGGACAGTGTACCCTCCGTGGCGGTATGCGATCTTGATGGCCCTTACCAGGCCCTGCTCCTCAATGATCACCAGCCTGTCCTCCTTTACGAAATATGTAGGGGCATTTTGGCCGCCGGCTCCGAAGGATCGGCGGCCCACACCTTTGCGTCCAGGATCGTCACCCAGTCACACCGCCACACCTCCGCCGCGTTCAGGATCGCGGCCAAGTTGGAGGCGTGGGGCACCACCACGGACCCGTGGGCAGGGTGGTCCACCCTGGAACGGCCCTGGGCCTGCCAGCGGTGGATCCGTGCCCGTTCCCGGGTGGTCCTCCATATCTGCTCCCGGCTCCCCTCATTGAAGTTGAATGGTTTCACACCAGGACCTCCTCCCAGCGGGCCATGGCCTCCATGACCTTGGCGCTGTACTCGGTGGAGGTGATACCGGCGGCCCACGCCTGGGCGGCCCCGCCCGGTCCCATGTTGTAGGCCATAAGGGCCTTTTCCGGCTCCCCATAGTTGGCCATGTGGGTCCCCAGCAGGTAGGCCCCGCAGATGATGTTACCAGCCGGCGTGGTCGGGTCCTCTCCGGTTTCTGCCTCCAGGTTGATCCAGTATGTATTCTGCGGCCCCGGGTTTAACTGCATGATCCCCACCTCTCCCACGGCGCCCACGGCCTCCATGTCGAAGTGGCTTTCCACCTCCGCCACGGCCAGGGCCAGGGGATAGGGGCACCCGTATTCCGCGCAGGCGGTCCGCATAACGTCCTGGAGGTCGTAGGAAAGCGGGATCTCCTCGGAGAAATACCCCTGTTCCAGCAGGGCGGCCTCGATCTTCTCCGCCTCCATCGGATCCTCCCCCAGGACGGCCGCCGGCGTGGTGATCGTCATGACGGCCACGGGGTCCGGCTGGATCGTTTCCGGTTCGTCGGCACCTGCGGCCGCGCAGGCCGCCGCCGCCCACACTATGGCCAGGATCAGGGCCGCCAGGCAGGCCAGGGCGGCAATCCGGCGGCGCCGGACGATACGCCGGCGGCGCTCATTCCGGCGGCGGTTGGCCTCCCGGCGCTCCGCCTCCGCTTGCTCCTGTGCCCGCGCTCTCTCCCGTTCCTGCTGTTCCCGGGCGGCGGCCCGCGCCCGTCGTCTGGCCGCCTCCGCCAGTTGATCCTCCCGGCGGTGCCGTGCCTCCATGGCGCCGATCCGGCGTTTCAGGTCGTCCACGTCTTCCGCCACACCCTGGTACTGCTCCATGGCCCGGCGGTACTCTTTTGCTTTTCGTTGGCTCATTTCCTGGACCCTCCCGTGAAAAATACTCGCTTGACCTCATAGGGGAGGCCATAGCGCCGGCGGCCGCACTTGTCGCAGGTGATCTTCTCGGACCGTCCGGGCAGTTGCTTGACCTCCCGATCCTTCCGGGCGGCGATTTCCACCGCGCAGGGCTTGCAAAGGACCTTTTTCATTCCTCCGCCGCCTCCCGTTCATCCACCCAGGCCGCGCACATATCCGCCTGGTGGAGGCGCCACACCCACGGGGTGGCCTCCATGGCCGCCGAAAGGGCGCGGCCGTCACCCTTCACCGCGTTGTCATAGGCCCCCATGTGCCACCGGATGGCCATGGCCTCCTCCGGCTCCAGGTCCATGCGCCGCTGGATCAGGTACAGGCTTTTCTCTCCGTGGCCCAGGGGGAGGGGGTCCCGGAACTCATACGGGGCTACGGCGGCCAGGTCCCCCTCCGCTATGGCCTTAAATAAGTCTGTCTTGTGGTACACGCCCACCTTGCACACGTCATGCAGCAGGCCCAGGATCGCCACCGTTTCCTCCACGTCCTCCGCCAGCAGGTCGGAGGTGATGGTCCCGTAGGTTTCCACGCACACGATGGCCCGCAGGCGGTGGTACACGTTCAGGGAGTGTTCCATCAGGCCGCCTGGGTGCGCTCCGTGGTGCCGGGTGGAGGCCGGGGCCTCGAAAAAGTCCGTTTCCCGCTCCAGCCACTCCAGAAGGTCGTCCGCATGGTCCCGCCGGACCCGCTCGGTCCAGATCTTCAAAAACTCCGCTTTTCTGCTCATGGTCTACACCTCCACACCTTGAAAGGTTTCCTTGATGGTTTTCCCGCGCACCTCAAAAGCCACGATGTGGAACCGGCCCCTCGGGTGGATATAGTCCACGCGGCCCCGCATGGGCCGCCGGATGGCCTTTCCCCGCGCCCCATCCTCGAAGATCGTCTGCGGCGTCCGCACCACTTCCTGGCCGATCTCCAGCCCGGCCGGGCGCCTCCTCTGCTTGCTCATTGGCTCCTCCTATTTCATGTGGCGGAATATCTCTGCGATGACCTCCGCCGTCCAGCCGTTTCCGATGGCCTTTGCCCGCTCGGCCTCGGTCGCTCCGTGGGCCGTGTACCCCTCCGGCAAAGTCTGGAGGCGTTCCAATTCCGTCATGGTGAATTTTCTGATTACGCCGTCGTGGTAGACGCACCCCTCGCAATCGCAGGCCAGGGTGTTGCTCTTTCCTTTTACCACCCGTCCCCGCCGGGTCTTTGATGTTGGGAAGGCCAGGTTTATCCCGTCGCCCTCTTTGGCCACTATGTAGCCCATCCGCGTCGCTTGCTTTACCCTCACTTCTCCTTCCACGACGCTGATCAGGTCTGCGGCCGCTTTGGGGATAGCCGGGTCAAATAGCAGGCCGTCCCGCTCCACAAATTCGGATCTGTCCACGTCCCGGTCGATCACGTCCAGCAGGCGGATCCCTCGGTCCTCCGGGACCCCCGCCCCCGGTATGTTCGTCCAGTAGGTACGTGGGCGGTTCTGCGCCGATACCAGTCTGCTGTTGATGTGGATGGGCTGGACCCCCAGGGTCTTGGTGATCACGTCCTCCCACTCCTTTTTCATGACCACGTTTTCCAGCAGGAACATGACGCCCCCTTTCCGAAGTTCGTCCAGGATCCTGGCGAACTCAAAAAACAGGGCGCTGCGTGGGTCGTCAAAGTTCAGGTGCTGGCCCGCCCTGGAGAACCCCTGGCATGGGCTTCCCCCGATTAGGAGGTCGATATGCGGCAGTTTCCGCGTCCTCACGTTCCGCACGTCCCCCAGATATGTGATCTCCCCCGGCCAGTTCGTCTTGGATATGTTCATGGGCGCAGCCTCGATCTCGCTGGCCATGTATTCGTCCACTTTGATACCTGCCATTTCCAGCGCAAGCCGCCCCGTGCTTATCCCGTCAAACAGGCTCAGTACGTTCACGCTCTGCCCTCCGTTTTTCCACTGCGGTGGTGAACTCCTCCACCATGCCCCGCTCCCGGAGGCCCTGCAGGTCCAGTCTGTGAATGTCCCTCTTTTTTATCTTCCCGGTATCCCCGTCCCGGACCAGGATGGAAAGGAGCGGTTTCCCCATGCAGGCGGAGAGGTATGCGCTGGCGCGGTCCCACTCCTGTGTGACCCACTCCAGGGCACAGTCCTTTGTCCTCGGATATTTTATGAAGGTCGTCCCGCTCCGCATGGGCGGGAGGTCTTTCACGTATTCCGCCACCAGTGCGTAAAGTTTCGTTTTATTGGCCGTCAGCCGCAGCATTTACAGGACCTCCTCCCGATACCAGGCCAGGATCCGCTTGGCGTACTTCTTGCGGGTCCGCTTTTTCTTGGTGTGCCGGTAGCGGTAGGCCAGGGGGCGGTTGTAAACGGAGGCCCACCGCATGGCCTCCCGGAACTCCAGCGCCCCCCAGTAGACCGCCCACACCCTGGCCATCGCCTTTCCAGCCCGCTCCAGGGTTGTGCATATCGCGTCCCACGCCCCCGTCAGTGACTTCATGGCCTCGCCGGCCCGCTCCAGCGTGATGGTCATGGACCCGCCGGAGAATACGGCCGACGGTACGGCCTCCACAGGTCCCTCCGCCGCCAGGGAGATCTCCGGGATCTCACCGCCCGCGATCCCCACCGGCTGGCCGTCCATGTAAACCGTCAGCGGTCCGGTGCCCTTTTCGTCAGGTCTCATCCGGCCATCCCTCCCCGTATTCATAGCCCAGGAGCATATTGTGGGCCAGTCCGCCCATTCCCTCCTGTAATGCCACCAGGTGCAGCAGGGTGGTGTACGAAATTCCCGCCCGCTCCAGGTGTCCCCGGAACTCCTTGGCCTCTGCCACGGCCCGGCGGATCGCCCGCCGTTCCTTTTCCGCCTCCGCCGCGTCGAACTCCGCCTGCAGGGCCTCCAGATCAACCTCTCCCGCTATGATCTTCTGGCAGAACTCCACGGCCTCCTCCCACGTCTGGAAAGTCTTGTGGCCCGTGGTCCTTATGTCCCTGCCCTTGCCTTTGGTGTCGTGGCTGTCCACGGAATATCCCTTTCTCGGTCCGCCGCACTGGTACCAGATCTGGAAGATCACACCGTCCTGTCGTCCGGTCATTACCCGTAGGCCCTTCCGCCTCCACTTGATTTCCTTTCGTTTCATGCGGTTCTCCTTTCCGGCGGCCGTTACAGGCCCGCCGCCCTTTTCCCGGTGGTGGGCTTTCCGGCTTTTCTGCCCCGCCGCTCCAGGGATTGCTGCACCTTGCGCTGGGCCAGATCCGCGCTGTACCGCAGGCGCTGGTCTGGCAGGCGCGTCCCATCCCGGCCCCGGGAAAGTTCGGTATAAACTACGTCCAGGGATTTCTCAAAGGCCCCCGCGATCTCTCGCGGCGATCTTCCTTCCTCCCACATTTCCTGTATCTTCCTCCGGTCCTCGATGGTTCTGAAAGCATAGTCGGCCATGTCCTCACCTCCAAACGGGCAAAAAAATTAGGTCACACGCGGTCGAATGACCTTGTGTAACCTAATAGTAATGTCTGCCTTAAATAAAAAAATGTGGGAAATTCTTGCCCCCCAGGCGGTTTTTTGGTATAATGATAGGTAGGAATTTTTGCAATTTTCCCGGGACCGAATGTCCGGTCCCGTTCTCTCTCCGCCGCCTTCCCCACCCCCGGGTGGGAGAAGGCGCTTTGAAAGTTCGGAAACCTTTTTGAAGGAGGAGCCCCATGAATCCTGCCGCAGATATCTGGTCCAAGGTGGTGGAGCTGATGCAGCCCGAGATGACCTCCACCACCATCAACACCTGGTTTGACGACGCCACCGCCGTGGCTCTGGAGGAGGACCGCTTCGTCCTCTACTCCCCCACCCGCTTTAAACGGGACATCATCGCCTCCCGGTATGTGCCCTTTATCCAAAAAGCCCTGTACGAGCTATTTTCCGCCGATCTGGACGTGGTGGTTCTCACGGAAGGGGAGCTGGACACCTACCAAAAACCGGCGAAAACCAACTTTCTCCCCGGTACGGAGGAATATACCTTTGAGCGCTTCGTGGTGGGTTCCTCCAACAAGTTTGCCCACGCCGCCGCCCGGGCGGTGGCCGACAACCCGGGCCAGAGCTACAACCCCCTGTTCATCTACGGGGAGTCCGGCCTGGGCAAGACCCACCTGCTCTACGCCATCGCCCACACCATCCACGCCGCCCACCCCGACTACAAGGTGGTGTACATCAAGGGAGACACCTTCACCAACGAGCTCATCCAGGCCATCCGAGAGGGCCGCAACTCTGAGTTCCGGGAAAAATACCGGGGTGCTGACGTGTTCCTCATGGACGACGTGCAGTTCATCGCCGGTCGGGACTCCACCCAGGAGGAGATGTTTCACACCTTCAACACCCTCTACGAGCTGAAAAAGCAGATCGTCTTCACCTCCGACCGCCCCCCCAAGGAGATGCTCCGTCTGGAGGACCGTCTGAAAACCCGCTTTGAGTGGGGCCTATTGGCAGACATTCAGCCCCCGGACTACGAAACCCGCATGGCCATCATCAAAAACAAGGCTATCCGCATGGGTGTGGAGCTGCCTGAGTTCCTGCTGCAGCTCATCGCCGAGAACATCACCGCCAACGTGCGGCAGATCGAGGGCACCGTGAACAAGATCATGGCCTACCAGGACCTGATGGGGGACACTGTGGACAAGGAGACGGTGGTCCGGGCGGTGAAGGACATGTTCAAGGACAAGTCGGACATCGTGCCCACCGCCGACGTGATCATCGACGAGGTGTGCAAGTTCTATAACATTGAGCCCTCCATCCTCCGGGGCCAGGGCCGGGCCAAGGATATCTCCATGGCCCGCCAGATCGCCATGTACCTCATCCGCCGGATGACCAACCTGTCTCTGAAGGAAATCGGCAAGGAGTTTGAGGGCCGGGACCACACCACTGTCCTCCACTCCATCGAGCGCATCGAGGACCTGGCCAAAAACGACCCGGAGAAGGCGGAGATCATTAAGGATATCACCGCGAACATCAATATCCGGTACGAGTAATCTTTCCACACTTATTTGTGGAATGTTTGTTGACAAATGTGGAAAACAGCCCTCCATATTTTCCCCTGTGGAAAGTGGCTGTTTTTTCTCCACACCCCCTGTTGACGCTTTGTCCCTTGGGGCTGTAAGGTTTTTTCCGACTTTCCACATTTTTTTCGCCTACGGCTGTTATTACTAAATTTATACCGAACCTCTCCCCGGTTTAGGGAGAGAGACTGGAGGAATCCCCATGAAATTTTCCTGTGAAAAGGCCCTGCTCTCCGCCGCCGTGGCAGTCACCTCCCGGGCAGTTGCCGCCAAGAGCTCCATTCCGGCCATGGAAGGGATCCTGGTGGAGGCGGGAGCCCAGCTCCGCCTCACCGGCTACAACCTGGAAACCGGTATTCAGGCCACCGTCCCCGCCGAAATTACCCAGCGGGGCTCCCTGGTGCTCTCCGCCCGGCTGTTTGGGGAGATCGTGCGGAAAATGCCCGACGATGTGGTGGTTTTCTCCTCCAACGGATATATGGTCAACATCCAGTGCGGCCTGTCCCAGTTCAACATCCTGGGCACCGATCCAGAGGAGTTCCCCGAACTGCCCACCGTGGACCAGCAAAATTCCCTCACCCTGCCCCAGCCCACCCTCCGCTCCATGATCTCCCAGACCCTCTTTGCCGTCAGCGACAACGAGAGCCGCCCCGTGCACACCGGTTCCCTCTTTGATGTGGAAGGAAATAGCCTCACTGTGGTTTCGGTGGACGGCTACCGCCTGGCCCTGCGCCGGGAGGAGGTTGTGGAAAAGAAGGGACTGGAAAACTTTTCCTTCGTAGTTCCCGGCTCCGCCCTCAGCGAGGTGGAAAAAATTTGCTCCGGGGAGGAGAACATCACCGTCACCCAGGGCGCCCGCCACGTCATGTTCCAGACCGGAGAGATCGTCCTGGTCTGCCGCCGCCTGGAGGGAGAGTTCCTCCCCTACCGCAACGCCATCCCCCGGAACAACACCATCAAGGTGGAGTGCGACACCCGCGCCCTCCTCTCCTCCATTGAGCGCGTCTCCCTCATCATCAGTGAAAAGCTGAAAAGCCCCCTGCGCTGCGTCTTTGGGGATGGAATGGTGTCCATCACCACCAAAACCGCCATTGGCGACGCCGCTGACCAGTGCCCCATTAAAGGGGACGGAGAGGGATTGGAGATCGGCTTCAACAACAAATATCTGATGGACGCCCTGAAAAACGCCCCCGCCGACAAGCTGCGCCTGGAGTTCACCTCCGGGGTGGCCCCCTGCGTCATCCTGCCCGCCGAGGGGGAGGAGAAATTCGTCTATATGGTCCTGCCCGTGCGGCTGAAGGCCAACTGAGAAAGCCGAGGGTATTATGGAAAGCAATGAAATTAAAATCCACACCGAATTTATCAAGCTCCAGGACCTGCTGAAATTTGCCGGGGCGGTGGAGACGGGGGGCGACGCCAAGCTCATCATCCAGGAGGGCCGGGTCACCGTCAACGGCGAGGTGTGTACCATGCGGGGCAAGAAGCTGCGCCCCGGCGACCGGGCGGCCATTGACGGGGAGACGGAGCTGGTGGTCACATGATGCTCCGCAGCCTGGAGCTGGACTTTTTTCGCAACTACCCCCACCTGGAGGCCTCCTTTGACCCCAGGGTGAACCTCATTTACGGAGACAACGCCCAGGGCAAGACCAACCTGCTGGAGGCCATCGCCTACCTGTCCACCGCCCGCTCCCACCGTTCCCGGTACGACCGGGAGCTCATCATGCTGGGGGTGGACTCCGCCTTTGTAAAGGGGGAGGTGGACAGCCGGGAACGGACCTTCACCCTGGAGGCCAAGCTCTTCCGGGGTCGGGGCAAGCAGCTGTTCTCCAACGGAGTGCGGCTGAAGACCGCCGGGGAGCTGGCGGGCATCCTCACCACTGTGCTGTTTTGTCCCGAGGATCTGTACCTCATCCGGGAGGGGGGCGCGGCCCGGCGAAAGTTTCTGGACAGCGCCATCTGTCAGCTGCGGCCCCGGTACGCCGCCGCTCTGGGGGAGTATAACCGCCTGTACGACCACAAGACTCGGATTTTACGGGACTGGCCGGAAAATCCCTCCCTCCTCCAGACCCTGGACGACTTCAACCTGCGCCTGGCCCAGACGGGGGCCATCCTCATCCATTACCGGGCCCACTTTATCCGCCGCCTTTCGGAGCACGCCCCCGCCATCCACGCCGACTTCTCCGGCGGGCGGGAAGCGCTGGGGCTGGAGTACCAGACGGTGTCCACGGTGGCCGACCCGTTGAAAACGCCCCGGGAAATTTTAACCCACCTGCTGGACCACCAGCAGGCCCACCGCCAGGCGGAGCTGGACAGCCGGCAGTGTCTCTCCGGCCCCCACAAGGACGACCTGCTGGTGACCATCGACGGCGCCCCCGCCAAGGTCTACGGCTCCCAGGGCCAGACCCGGACGGCGGCCCTGTCCCTGAAGCTGGCTCAGCGGGAGATCTTTCAGGAGGAGACCGGGGAGTGGCCGGTGCTGCTGCTGGACGACGTGCTGTCTGAGTTGGACGGAAAGCGGCAATCCTTTGTATTGAACCGCATCCAGGGGGGACAGGTATTCATCACCTGCTGTGAGGAGGAAAAACTCCACGGCCTGGAGGGAGGCAGGGCCTTCCACATCCAGGGCGGACGGCTGGTGTGAGGAGGAAGTTTCATGTATCTCCATCTGGGCCAATCGGTGGTGGTGCCCCACCGGGAAATTTTAGGCATCTTTGATTTGGATAACGCCAGCTGGGCCTTTAAAACCCGGGAGTTTTTGGAACGGGCCGAGGCCGAAGGGAGAGCGGTGTGGCTGGGGGATGATCTGCCCCGGTCCTTCGTGGTGGTGGGCCGGCAGGGAGAGCCCCCCACCGTCTACCTCTCCCAGCTGTCCTCCGCCGCCCTCTCCCGGCGGCTGGAGCAGAACCTGATATCGTAAGTAAACAACCCAAGGAGCGGAGAGTGGAGAAGGAAGAACCACCCTCTCTTCCCTCTCCAATCTCCACTCCCAACTGATCCGGAGGTAAACTATGTCTGAAGAACTGAATGAACTGAGCTCCACCCAGGTGGACCACGAATACGGCGGCTCGGAGATCCAGGTCCTGGAGGGCCTGGAGGCGGTGCGCAAGCGCCCGGGCATGTACATCGGCTCCACCTCGGAGTCCGGTCTTCACCACCTGGTGTATGAGATCGTGGACAACTCCATCGATGAGGCCCTGGCCGGCTACTGCACCGACATCACCGTCACCATCAACCCGGGAAACACCATCACCGTTACCGACAACGGCCGCGGTATCCCCGTGGACATCCAGCCCCAGACCGGCCGGCCCGCTCTGGAGGTGGTCTTTACCGTCCTCCACGCCGGCGGCAAGTTCGGCGGCGGCGGATACAAGGTGTCCGGCGGCCTCCACGGCGTGGGCGCCAGCGTGGTCAACGCCCTCTCCGAGTGGCTGGAGGTCCAGGTCCACAAAAACGGGGAAATTTATGAGATGAAGTTTGCCCGGGGCAAGATTACCCAGGAAATGAAGGTGGTGGGCCGCACCGATCACACCGGCACCACCGTCACCTTCAAGCCCGACCGGTCGATGTTCGACACCCTGGAGTATAACTACGAGACCCTCCACACCCGCATGCGGGAGGAGGCCTTCCTCAACGCCGGCCTGCGCATCCAGACCGTGGACCTGCGTCCCGGCCAGGAGCAGGAGGACGACATGTGCTATGAGGGGGGCATCCGGGAGTTTGTCACCTTCATCAACCGGAACAAGGACCCCCTCCACCCCGAGGTCATCTACATGTCCGGGGCCAAGGAGGACTCCATGGCTGAGGTGGCCATGCAGTATAACGACGGCTACAACGAGATCATGGTCTCCTTCGCCAACAACGTCCATACCCCCGAGGGCGGCATGCACGAGGAGGGCTTTAAGCGGGCCCTGACCAACGTGCTCAACGCCTACGGACGGAAAATTAAGCTGCTGAAGGACGACGAGAAGGTCTCCGGCGAGGACTGCCGGGAGGGCCTCACCGTGGTCATCTCTGTGAAACTCACCGAGGCCCAGTTTGAGGGCCAGACCAAGGCCAAGCTGGGCAACAGCGAGATGCGCACCCTGGTCAACGCCATTGTCTCCGAGAAGCTGGAGACCTACCTGGAGGAGAATCCGGCGGTGGGCCGGGCCATTCTGGATAAGGCCCTCACCGCCAACCGGGCCCGGGAAGCCGCCCGGAAGGCCCGGGAGTCCATTCGCCGGAAGACTGCCCTGGGCGGGGCTGCCATGCCCGACAAGCTGCGGGACTGCAACGAAAATAACCCCGAGCTCACCGAGCTGTACATTGTCGAGGGCGACTCCGCCGGCGGCTCGGCCACCCAGGGCCGGGATTCCCGCTTCCAGGCCATCCTCCCCCTGTGGGGCAAGATGCTCAACGTGGAGAAGGCCCGGGCGGACAAGGTCTACGGCAACGACAAGCTCCAGCCCGTCATCACCGCCCTGGGGGCGGGCATCGGGGAGGAGTTCGACTCCTCCAGGCTGCGCTACCACAAGGTCATTATCATGGCCGATGCCGACGTGGACGGCGCCCACATCCGCACCCTCCTTTTGACCTTCTTCTTCCGCTTTATGCGCCCCCTCATTGAGGAGGGCTACGTCTACTCCGCCGTGCCCCCCCTCTACAAGCTCACCCGGGGCAAGACTACCCGGGTGGCCTTCTCCGACGAGGAACGGGATAAAATCTCCGCTGAGCTCCGGGGGGACAACCCCAACGCCAAGGTGGATATCTCTCGGTTTAAGGGTCTGGGCGAGATGAACCCCCACGAGCTGTGGGAGACCACCATGGACCCGGAGAAGCGTACCCTGCGGCGCATCGAGCTGGACGACGCCGTGGCCGCCGATGCCACCTTCAACATCCTCATGGGGGAAAAGGTGGAGCCCCGGAAGGAGTTCATTGAGAAGAACGCCAAGTACGCCGTGAATCTGGACTATTAAGGAGAACCTATGAGAAAAGTGATCTCAGCCCTGCTCTGCATGGCTGCCCTGACCCTGGCCCTCACCGCCTGCGGCAAGGAGAGCGGCGGGGAGCTGGAGTCCCTCCAGGCAGAAAACAGTCGCCTGGAGCAGCAGTTGTCCCAGATGGAGGAGGAGAAGGCCGCCCTGGAGGAGCAGCTCCAGAGCCAGACCCAGCAGCCCTCCCAGGAGGACAGCGCCCAGACCGGGAGCGACCAGGAGGAGGAAAATCCCATCGACACCTTTTATGACGGGGTGGACAGCGACGGCCCCACCGCCGTGCTGGACGCGGTAGCCGGCTGCCGGGCGGACGCCTGGCAGGCAGAGGTGCAGAACCTGGCCCGGGTGTTAAAAAGCCAGCTCCCCCTCCCCGAGGACCAGGGGCTGGTGGACGCCTATGTAACCGCCGCTCAGGAGCAGGTGGAACGGATGAATGTGATGGCCATCTACCCCATCTCCGACCTCACCCTCTCCCAGCAGGACCGGGTCATGACCTCGGGCACCCTGCGTGGGGTGCTGTGGGCGGGGAGCCGGGCCCGGATTTGGCGGGACACCTTCTACCAGCTCCAGGCCGCATCCCCTGACAGCTACACCTTCACCTTTGACCCAAGTGCCGCCCAGGCTCAGCTGGATGAGCTGCTCCAGGCGGGCTGATATCCCCATGTAAGGAGGCAATTTCACCCATGTCCAAGAAACCCCAATACGATCCGGAGGAGATTCGCTATCCCAACCAGATCATTGTCAACTCCCCCCTGGTGCCGGAGATGGAGAAATCCTACATCGAATATGCCATGTCCGTCATCGTGGGCCGGGCCCTGCCCGACGTGCGGGACGGCTTAAAGCCGGTCCACCGGCGCATCCTCTACGCCATGTATGAGGACAACCTCACCTCCGACAAGCCCTTTAAGAAGTCGGCCACCTGCGTGGGCGACGTGCTGGGCCGCTACCATCCCCACGGCGACGCCTCCGTCTATGACGCCCTGGTCCGTCTGGCTCAGGATTTCTCCATGCGCTACATGCTGGTGGACGGCCACGGCAACTTCGGCTCCGTGGATGGCGACCCCCCGGCCGCCTACCGTTACACCGAGGCCCGGCTGAGCAAAATTTCCAACGAGATGCTCCGGGACATTGAGAAGGACACCGTGGACTGGGACCCCAACTTTGACGAGACCCGGAAGGAGCCCAAGGTCCTCCCCTCCCGCTTCCCCAACCTGCTGGTCAACGGCTCCTCCGGCATCGCCGTGGGCATGGCCACCAACATCCCGCCCCACAACCTCAAGGAGGTCATCAACGCCACCATCTGCGTCCTGGACGACCCCAACGCCACCCTGGGCGACCTGATGGAGCACGTGAAGGGTCCCGACTTCCCCACCAAGGGAATTATCATGGGCCGCAGCGGCATCCGGGCGGCCTACGCCACCGGACGGGGTCGGATTATGGTCCGGGCCCGCCACGAGTTTGAGGAGTTCGGCAAGGACCGCACCCGCATCGTCATCACCGAGATCCCCTACCAGGTGAATAAGCGCATGCTCATCAAGAGTATGGCCGACCAGGTGGAGGACAAGCGGCTGGAGGGCATCTCCGACATTCGGGACGAGTCCGACCGCAACGGCATGCGTATCGTCATCGAGCTCAAGCGGGACGCCAATCCCCAGGTGGTCCTCAACCGCCTCTTTGCCCAGACCCAGCTGCAAACCACCTTCGCCATCAACATGCTGGCCCTGGTGGAGGTCAACGGCAAGCTCCAGCCCAAGATCCTCTCCCTGCGCCACATTCTGGACGAGTACATCGCCTACCAGGAGCAGGTCATCATCCGCCGCACCCGCTATGACCTGAAAAAGGCCCAGGAGCGGGCCCATCTGCTGGAAGGCCTGCTGGTGGCCCAGGACAACATCGACGAGGTCATCCGCATCATCCGCACCAGCTACGACAACGCCAAGGACCGCCTCATGGAGCGCTTTCAGCTGGACGACGTCCAGGCCCAGGCCATCTGCGACATGCGCCTGATCGCCCTCCAGGGCCTGAACCGGGAGAAGCTGGAGGCGGAGTACAAGGAGCTGGAGGAGCGCATCGCCTACTTCAACCAGCTGCTCTCCGACGAGGGCATGCTCCGGGGCGTGCTGAAGGACGAGCTCATCGCCATCCGGGACAAGTACGGCGACGAGCGCGTCACCGAGATCCAGGATGTGGAGGACGAGATCGACATCGAGGACCTCATCGAGGAGGAGCAGTGCGTCTTCACTCTCACCCAGGCGGGCTACATCAAGCGCACCCCCGCCAGTGAGTACGCCGCCCAGTCCAAGGGGGGCATGGGCAAGAAGGGCATCACCACCCGGGAGGAGGACTGCGTGGTGGACGTGTTCACCGCCTCCACCCACGACTACCTCTTCTTCTTCACCGACACCGGCAAGGTCTACCGCAAGAAGGGCTACCAGATCCCCGAGAGCGGCAAGACCGCCAAGGGCACCAATATCGTCAACATCCTCCAGGTGGAAAGCGGCGAGCGCATCCAGACCATGATCCACACCCGCCAGCTGGATAACGAGAACCTCTTCCTGGTCATGGTCACCCGCAACGGTACCGTCAAGCGCCTGCCCGTCACCACCCTGAAAAATATCCGCTCCAGCGGCATCCGGGCCCTGCGCCTGGAGGAGGGGGATGAGCTCATCTCCGTGCGGGAGACCGACGGCACCAAGAAGATCCTCATCGCCACCCACGACGGACAGGCCCTCTGCTTCGACGAGAACGACGTCCGGCCCATGGGCCGGGAGGCCGTGGGCATCCGTGGCATCCGCCTGCGGGAGGGAGACTATGTGGTAGGGGCCGCCCGGGCCACCGCCGGCAAGTCCGTCCTCACCATCACCGAGAAGGGCTACGGCAAGCGCACCCCCGTGGAGGAGTACCGCATCACCAACCGGGGCGGCTTGGGCATCAAGAACTACATGGTCACCGAGAAGACCGGTAAGATCGTGGGCATCAAAGTGGTGGACGGCAGCGAGGATCTGCTCCTGGTCACCCAGGCGGGCATCCTCATCCGCACCCATGTGGACGCCATCCGCATGGCGGGTCGGGCCACCCAGGGTGTCATCGTCATGCGCTTCAAGGAGGAGGGAGACCAGGTGATCTCCCTGGCCCTGGCTGACCGGGAGGAGACTGCCGACACCCAGCAGCCCCAGGAGCCCGAGGGGGAAGAACTTCCCGCCCAGGAGCCGGAGATGGACGCGACCGACGATCCCCAGGAAGAAGCTAAGTCCGAAGAGGAATAATACCGAAATAAAATACAATTAGGACAGGAGGAGAGGCCATGAGCCGGAGAAGACGGGGACGGTTTACCGTCCAGTACCAGCCCACCGGACCCGCCCGGGCCACCCGAAGGATGGGGGGCGCGGTCCAGGCCATCTTTGGATTTGTATTTGTGTGTGTCGCCATTGGACAGATCATGCCCATTTCTTTTCTGTTCAGCCTGCCTTTTTTGGCCATGGGCGGCTTTGCCATGGTGACGGGGCTCATCAACCTGTTCTCCAAAAACGGCTTTGCCCAGCGGGTGGGCTATGACGTGGAGACGGGAGTGGAGGAGGAGACCATCGTGGGCCTCATGGACGAGGTCACCAAGGAGGAGTCCTCCTCCCCCGCCCCGGAGGACCACGACCACATCCCCTCCACCGCCCTGGACGCCAAGGGGCGGCTGGAGCAGCTGGAGACTCTGAAAAAAGCCGGACTCATCACCCAGAAGGAGTATGAGGAGAAGCGCCAGGAGATCCTCTCCCGCCTGTAACGGAGGGAACCACACCAAAAAAGGAATCTGACCATGAAAACTGTCACCATCTACACCGACGGAGCCTGCTCCGGCAACCCCGGCCCCGGGGGCTGGGGGGCCATCCTCATGTACGGCGCCCACAAGAAGGAGCTGTCCGGGGGCGAAAAGCAGACCACCAACAACCGCATGGAGCTCACCGGGGTCATCACCGCCCTGGAGGCCCTCACCGAGCCCTGTATCGTGGAGCTCTACTCCGACTCCAAGTACGTCATTGACGGCCTGGGCAAGGGCTGGGCCAAGGGCTGGCGGGCCCGGGGCTGGGTGAAGAGCGATAAAAAGCCCGCCCTCAACCCCGACCTGTGGGGAAAGCTGCTGGACCTGTGTGAGCGCCACCAGGTGAATCTCCACTGGGTCAAGGGCCACGCAGAGAACCCCTACAACAACCGCTGTGACCAGCTGGCTGTGGAGCAGAGCAAGCGTTTTCAGTAACACCTGTGGAAGAAAGAAGCCGGACCGGGAAGAGAGTTTTCCCGGTCCGGTTTTGATGTGAAGTAGGGCTGTATTTTGAAAAACAAGGGGAAAGGGTTGCAATTTGGGGTAAAAAATTATACAATTCGGAGCATGAGTTTAAAAAGGCCCTCGGGGCCGGGAAGGATCGCAAAACGATGAAGGAATTTCACGGAAGTCAGAATTATGTGGCCGACCAGGAGCTGCTCCAGGCGGTGAATATTGCCATGGTGCTCCAAAAGCCCCTGCTCATCAAGGGGGAGCCGGGCACGGGAAAGACCATGCTGGCTGAGGCCATTGCCCAGGCCCTGGGGAAAAAGCTGATCATCTGGAACATCAAGTCCACCACCAAGGCCCAGGACGGCCTGTATGTCTACGACGTGGTCCAGCGGCTTTATGACAGCCAGTTCGGCGGAAAAAATGTGGATAATGTGGAGCAGTACGTGAAGCTGGGCAAGCTGGGCGAGGCCTTTACCGACGAGGAGCAGGTGATTTTGCTCATCGACGAGATTGACAAGGCGGACCTGGAGTTCCCCAACGACCTGCTGTGGGAGCTGGACCGGATGGAGTTCCACATCCCCGAGACAGGCCGGACGGTGAAGGCCAACCACCGCCCGGTGGTCATCATCACCTCCAATGCCGAGAAGGAGCTGCCCGACGCCTTTCTGCGCCGGTGTGTGTTCCACTATATCGCCTTCCCGGATAAGGAGCTGATGGCCCAGATCGTCCGGGTCCACTTCCCCGACCTGGACGACAAGCTCCTCACCCAGGTGCTGGAGGCCTTTTATAAGATTCGCCAGCTGCCCCAGATCAAGAAAAAGCCCTCCACCAGTGAGATCATCGACTGGATCCAGGCCCTGGTCCACGGGGGTGTGGACCCCAAACGGGTGGTCAAGGAGGTGCCCTACCTGGGGGTGCTGCTGAAGAAGAACGAGGACATGGACGCCCTGCGCCGCACCTGGCGGTGAAGTCCTTTTTCTTGAAAGAAAAAGGACGCAAAAAGAACTTCCACGGCTTCTCTTTGGACTGGATTTTTGTTTAGAACCCCATCGGTCTCTTGTCTGTGGTCCGGTCGGGTAAAAGAAATGTAGGAAACTGTGGATGGGAAAGGAAGCACCATGTTTGAGGATTTTCTCTATCTGCTGCGGAAAAATGGGTTAAAAGTCTCTCTCACCGAGTGGATGGCCCTGATGGAGGGGTTGGAAAAGAATCTTCACGGGGCCAGCTTCACCGGGTTTTACCACCTGTGTCGGTGCCTGCTGGTGAAGAGTGAGGCGGATTTTGACCGGTTTGACCGCTGTTTTTTGGAATATTTTAAAGACGTGCCCTTCCAGCAGGAGGTATCCCAGGAGCTGATGGACTGGCTGAACCGGCCCGACGTGCTCAACGACTACGCCAACTATGACGAGGCGGCGGCCCTCCGGGCCCTGGGGCTCAGCGAGGAAGAGATCGAGCGGATGCTCAAAGAGCGCATGGAGGAGCAAAACGAGGAGCACAACGGAGGCAGCTACTGGGTGGGGACCCACGGCATGTCCACCTTCGGCAACTCCGGTCTGGCCCCCAAGGGCATCCGGGTGGGCGGCCAGTCCATGTACAAGCGGGCCTTCCGGGTGGCAGGCGAGCGGAAATTTCGGGACTTCCGCCGGGACAACACCCTGGACACCCGCCAATTCCAGGTGGCCCTGCGGAAACTGCGGCAGTTCTCCGGATTGGTGGACCTCCCCCCTACCGAGTTCGATGTGGACAACACCATCAAGGACACCGCCGACAATGCGGGGATGTTAAAGGTGCGGTACAAGCGGCCCCGGGAGAATACGGTGAAGGTTCTCCTTCTCATGGACTCCGGCGGCTCCATGGACTACTACTCCCAGCTGTGCTCTGCTTTGTTCCAGGCGGTGAGCAAGTCGGGCCACTTTAAGGACCTGCGGGTCTACTACTTCCACAACTGCGTGTATGGGCGGCTCTACAAGGACCCCATGCTCCTCTCCCGGGACTCGGTGACCACGGACTGGGTACTCTCCAACATTGCCACCGACTGGAAGATTATCTTCGTGGGAGATGCTCAGATGGCCCCCTACGAGCTGATGGGAGGCTATTACGGCAGCGGGCGCAGCGACGGTCCCCAATGTGGGATGGATTATTTAAAATTATTCCGCGGCCGCTACCCCGGCTGCATTTGGCTCAACCCCAGCCAGCGGCCCCAATGGGGGCAATATTGGTCCCAGACCTACGACGACATTGCCCGCCTCATCCCCATGTTCCCCCTGACGGTGGATGGATTGGAGGAGGGCATGAAGAAATTATTGGCCCGGTGAGAAGAGATTGATTTTCGGCCGCCTGGGGGCGGGGGATTTTTCGCATGCAGGTTGGGGATATTTCGCCTGCGGGCGGGACGGGGATTGGGGATGTTTCGCCCTCCGGGGCGAGTGACTTTCTGGGCGCCCAGAAAGTCACCAAAGATGCGTTCAAGGGAAGGGGGATTTCGATTTCCCCCTTCCCTTGAAAATCCTATCCCCTTAAAACGACCAATCAGGGGGGGCTTCGGCCCCCCTATTGGATGTACCCCCGGGGAAAGCAGCTACCACCCGATGCGTAACGGCGGCCGAAGGCCGCCTTTTTCGTTCATTGTTCCTTTCATTTACAAGACAGTAAGTCAAAAACTAGAGCTGTTAAAAGAAAATAATCAGAACGAATTGTATTTTACCTTCTAAGCATGCATTTTATCAAAGCACTTCATTTTGATTGAGCGGTCCCTTTTCCGGGGGGTACATCCAATAGGGGGGACCGCAGTCCCCCCTGATTGGTCGTTTGTGTGAGAGGGGATTTCAAAGGGGAGAGAGGAATCGAAACCTCTCTCCCCTTTGACGGCTCTTTGGTGACTTTCTGGCCGGCCAGAAAGTTACTCGCCCCGGAGGGCGAAATATCCCCAACCCCCGCCCCGCCCACAGGCAAATAAAAAGACCCTCGAACCAAGCGGCTCGGGGGTCAAGTTTCTTCTTCTTTTAAGTTTTCCAAGGCTACGCGGACAGCTTCGATAACAAAGGCGCTAAAGGTACAGTTTGTTCCTCGAATGGCCTGCTCTACTTCTTCAATGACATCATTTGGAAAGCGAATACTCTTTGATGTGGTGGGCGGATCATTTGGAATTTTAAACTTTCTCATGTGCATCACCATGGTTAGTGTACACATATAAATGAATTACGTATGCAATACAAATGAATTGCAATAAATAGAAATGTATGCTACCATAAACAAAAGGTGGTGACTGAGTTGGATGAGTATAAAAAGCCATATTTTACCTTGTTTAATCAAATCACAGATGCTATGCAGGCATTAGAATCGAAAAAATTATGGTCAGGCAGAAGAAATTTTGCGTCGGGCCCAACAGCAGGCAGAAGAACAATTTATTTCCCAGAACGAACCGTAATATAAAAACTCCCTGTATTCTGCATGACGCAAAATACGGGGAGTTTCCCATTTTCCTAAGAATTAACCTTTTTTCTTAGAGGCAATCCGCATCCGCTCGCCGTGGTCCAGAATCCGCTTGCGCAGGCGGAGATTCTCCGGCGTGCACTCCAACAGCTCGTCGTCGGCCAGAAATTCCAGACACTGCTCCAGAGACATCTGCCGGGGAGTGGTCAGACGCAGGGCGTCATCAGAGCCGGAAGCACGCATGTTGGTCAGCTGCTTTTTCTTGCACACGTTGACGGAAATGTCCTCCTGCTTGGGGGACACGCCCACGATCATACCGGCATACACGGGAGTGCCCGCGCCGATGAACAGCTGGCCGCGCTCCTGGGCGTTGAACAGACCGTAGGTTACCGCCTCGCCGGTCTCGAAAGCCACCAGGGAGCCGGTGTTCCGGCGCTGGATCTCACCCTTCATGGGCTGATAGCTATCAAAGACGGAGGCCATGATGCCCTCGCCCTTGGTATCCGTCAAGAACTCATTGCGGTAGCCGAACAGGCCGCGGGAAGGCACCAAAAACTCCACCTTCATCCGGCTGCCCACGGGGGTCATCTCCACCAGATCGCCCTTCCGGGAACCGATCTTCTCCATGACCGGGCCCACGCAGTCGGCAGGCACATCTACCACCAGGCGCTCAATGGGCTCGCACTTCACCCCGTCGATCTCCTGATAGAGCACGCGGGGGGGCGAAACCTGGAGCTCATAGCCCTCTCGGCGCATGGTCTCAATGAGGATGGACAGGGACATTTCGCCCCGGCCCGCCACATTGAAGGAGTCGGTGGAATTTTCCACCTCAGTCACCCGCAGGGACACGTCCTTCAACGTCTCCCGGAACAGCCGCTCCCGCAGTTGACGGCTGGTGACAAACTTGCCCTCCCGGCCGGCAAAGGGAGAGTCGTTGACGGAGAAGGTCATCTCGATGGTGGGGGCGGAGATCTTGACAAACTCCATGGGCTCCACACAGTCGGGGACACAGATGGTGTCGCCGATGGTGATGTCCCCAATGCCGCTCATGGCAATAATATTGCCGGCGGTGGACTGCTGAACCGGGACCTTGGCCAGGCCATCAAACTCGTACAGGGCGGTCGCCTTGGCCTTCTTGGGGGCAGCGTCGGGGTCGTGGTAGTTGCACACCGCGATCTCCTGGTTCTGCTTGATGGTGCCCCGCTCAATGCGGCCGATGGCGATGCGGCCCACGAACTCATTGTAATCGATGGAGGACACCAGCATCTGGAAGGGGGCGTCCAAATCCGCCTCGGGGGCGGGAATATACTCCAGGATGGTATCGAACAGGGGCTTCAGGTCGCTGCCCGCCACGTCAGGCTGCACCGAGGCGGTGCCCTGCCGGCCGGAGCAGAAGAGCATGGGGCTGTCCAACTGCTCGTCGGTGGCGTTCAGGTCCATGAGCAGCTCCAACACCTCGTCGATAACCTCATACACCCGCTGGTCGGGACGGTCGATCTTGTTGACCACCACAATTACCCGGTGGCCCAGCTCCAGAGCCTTGGACAGCACGAACCGGGTCTGGGGCATGGGGCCCTCGGCGGCGTCCACCAGCAGGATGACGCCGTTGACCATCTTCAGAATGCGCTCCACCTCGCCGCCGAAGTCGGCGTGGCCCGGGGTGTCCACGATGTTGATCTTCACGCCGTTGTACTCCACGGCGGTGTTCTTGGCCAGGATGGTGATGCCGCGCTCCCGCTCCAGGTCATTGGAATCCATCACGCGCTCCACCACAGCCTGGTTCTCCCGGTAGACGCCCGACTGCTTGAGCATCTCGTCCACCAGGGTAGTCTTGCCGTGGTCGACGTGAGCGATGATGGCTACATTTCTTAGCTTTTCGTTGCGCACGTTTTCGCACCTCAAATCTTTGAATTTCCCATACAGACGTGGTATTATACCCCTTTTCTCACAAAAACGCAACGTCTTTCCACAAAAAAACCCGATTTGCCTGAAACGGCTCCCCCAGGGGCAAAAAAGGTCGAAAAAATGTTCGAATCCCTCTTGACAAAATCGAACGTATGTTGTAATTTAACGTTAGAACATTCGTTCCCAGAACGGGGGGCCGCAATGGTCCGGTTTTTGGGACATTTTGGGGAATAAACTGGGGAAAACAGACCAAAGTGGGAGGGAACACACCATGCAGACCATCTATTGTACCACCGCGAACATCACCAGCCGGCCGGAGAAGGTGGTGAATTTGGAGGACTACCGCCGCCGTCTGGAGCTGGAAGAGGAGGGGAGCTTAGCCCCTCAGCCCCGGGATTGGAAGGAGGATCCGGTGGTCCAGGGCCCCTGGGCCCCCCGGGAGCACCGTCCCCGCCGCCGCCGGTCTCTGCCCGCCCTGCTGGACCTGTGGTGCAGCCTGGGGGTGCTGGCCATGACCCTCACCTTTACTCTACGGGTACTTATTGCCTGAGCAGTCTTTGTGATTTCGACGAATTTACCGCCCTACTGGTTAGACTCCGGTGGGGCGGTCTTCTGTTTTTTGTGGGCGGTCCCCTCCCCCGCCGGTATGGGGCACAACATATAGAAAAATGGGGCTTGGGTAAAAATTTCATTTGATTTTCCAACAAATATCCAGCCAAAGCCAGGAAAAGGGTTGACGCAGGCCGGGAAAGCGTGTATAGTAACGTTGTTACCAATTTGTAACCCTTTTGTATGAATTGTTATTTTTTCCCCAGAAGCCAGCAAGAGATGAAAGAGGCGTCTATGGAACATATTTTGCATCCGATGGCGGAGGAGGATTTGACTCCCCAGCCGGAACAAATGAATCAGGAAAAAACCTCGCCCCGGTTCCAGTTTGACCGCCAGGCCTGGGAGGACCGCCGGAAGCAAGTGGTTCAGGACTGGAAGATTTTTCGGGAGTGGGCCCGCATCCACCTGCGCCGGGCAGCCCACATCACCCACGGCGCTCTGGCGGTGCAGCGGGCGGTGGGACCGGCCACCTTTTTGGGAATCGCCGCAGCCCTGGGTGTGGCCCTCACCCTGACCACCCTGTACACCCCCAGCTATGCCGTCACCTTGGACGGGGAGCCGGTGGGCGTGGTGGCCGACCAGGGGGTGGTGGAAAACGCCATCGACCAGGTGGAGTCGGCAGGCACCTCCCTGCTGGGCTATGACTACCAGGTGAAGGGGGATGTGGAATATCAGTTCGCCCTCACCTTAAAAAGTGACATCACTCAGGACTCCGATATCCAAAACTTTTTCTACGGCCAGCTGGATGAGGCCAGTGTCCACCTGCGGCAGTGCCAGGTGAGCGTGGGCGGCCAGGTGATTGGCGTGGTGAAGGATGAGGACGCCCTCAACGAGATGCTGGAGGAGCTGAAAAACCAGTACGTCAACGAGAACACCACCTCGGCGGAATTTGTGGAGGACGTGTCCATGGACTACGTCTACGCCGCCGAAAACCTGCTCACCACCGACGAAATGCGCCAGGCTCTGGAGGCCAACTCCACCGGCGAGACCACCTACACCGTGGTGAAGGGAGACACCTTCAACGCCATCGCCTACGCCAATGACATGTCGGTGAGCGACCTGAAGGCCCTCAACCCCGATGTGGACATTAACCGCCTGATGATCGGCGACGTGCTCAACGTCAAAGAACTAATTCCCGTTTTGTCGGTGCAGACCACCGAGCACCAGGTGTACACCCAGGCCATTGAGTGCCCGGTGGAAGAGGTGGAGGACAGCTCCATGTACAAGGGTACCTCCAAAATCCTCACCCAGGGCGTGGAGGGCGAGGCCCAGATCGAGGCCGACGTCACCTATGTCAACGGCTACGAGAAGGAGCGCACCGTGCTCTCCTCCACCACCCTCCGGGAGCCCACCACCACAGTGAAGGCTATCGGCACCAAGGAAAAGCCCAAGACCGCCTCCACCGGCAGCTTCTCCTGGCCCATTTCCGGGCGGATTACCTCCTACTTCGGCGGACGGTATATCTTCGGCAGCTACAGCTACCACTCCGGCTTGGATATCTCCTGCTCCTATGGAGCTTCCATCAAGGCCGCCGACGGCGGACGGGTCACCTTCGCCGGGTACAAGGGCTCCTATGGCTACCTGGTGATTATCACCCACGACAATGGCACCCAGACCTATTACGCCCATAACTCCTCCCTGCTGGTCTCCGCCGGCGACAAGGTGTATAAGGGTCAGACCATTGCCAAGGCGGGCAGCACCGGCCGGTCCACCGGCACCCACTGTCACTTTGAGGTCCGCGTCAACGGCAGTGCAGTTAACCCCCTCAATTACCTGAGATAATCTGCCAAATCCCGTACAACGAACAATCCCCGCAGGCCTGTAACAAGCCTGCGGGGATTCTTTGTGGAAAAACCTGTGCAAAATGTGACTAATTTCCGGGAATTATTTCCATTTCCCGGTAATATTGGGCACCCAGGAAGGCGCTGAGGAAGGTTTCTTTCCCCTCAGACAGGTGATCGGTGAGGGAGCCGTCCTGCCAGAAGAGATCCTGAACGTGGACCAGAGGGGTGATGTCCCGAAGCTGGCGGGAGAGCTGCATGAAAGCAGGGCCCTCCCAGGAGCACTGGTCGAAGAGCTCCGTCATGAGGAAGCAGGGGGAGAAGTCCCCGCCCTCCCCCACAAAGTCGTTGCCTAAGGTCTCCCGGGCCGCGGAGTTGGCCCAGATGAGATAGGGAGTGGAGTAGTAGTCGTAAAAGCCCTGGACGGTGGACACGTCAAAGTCCACCCCCAGCTGGGCGTAAGCGGAGTTGCCGTTGCCACCCCAGGGCTTGTGGTCCCCGAAGAGGACCAGCACCACCGGCTCCTCCAGCTGTTCCAGCCCTTCCACCAGGCCGGTCATGGCGTCGATGGTGTCCTTTACCCCTTTAAGGTAGTTGTTCCAAATGTTGCAGGTCTCAGCGGTGTAGCCGGTGGAGGCGGGGGTGAGATATTCCACCGCGGAGGTGAAGGTGGTCTCATAGGGGCCGTGGTTCTGGTAGGACACGGCAAAGGAGAAGCAGGGACCCTGGGAAATGTCTGCCTTCAGCTGTTCCAAGAGCTCCTCCACCAGGATGTGGTCGGAGTTATAGATGGCAGAGGTGGGGTCCACCAGCTCCCCGTAGCGGTTCTCGGTGAACCAGCTGTCCTCAAAGCCCAGGTACTCCACCACGTTCTGCCGGTTATAGAACCAGCCGTAGCCTGGATGGCTGAATGTGGTGTGGTAGCCCTGGTCCTGGAAGTACCACACATAGGAGTCGGTGTTTTTCCGGAACTCCTCGTGGTCGGTGTAGCCGGTGAGGAAGGCCCACTCGCTGTCCACCGTCCCGCCGGCGAAGATGTTGGTGAGCAAATCGCCGCTCACCGACTGCTCCTCCAGCTGGTGCCAGGGCTCGTACACCTTGGCCACCTCCGGGTGGTCCCCCAGAGCGGGGAAGTCGGTGAGGTCACAGAAGGCCTCCAGCATAATGCCCATCACCGACACCTGCTGTTCCGGGGGAATATCTGCATCGGTATAGGACCCCAGCAGCTGGGCGGCAGCGGCCTCCTCGTACCCCGGAGGGGGGGTGGGAAAGACATCCCACAGCGAGTAGAGAAAGGGGTAGATACAGCCCTTGGACAGGTAGACCTCCACGTCGGACCACTGGTTGATAAAGCGGTTGTTCTCTGTCTCGTCGTAGTGGACGGGGCTGAGAAAGAGCACCGGCAGAGCCACCCCCATAAGGGCCAGGCAGGACAGGGCCCCAAAGGTCCGCTCCCGCCAGCCCCGCAGGCCGTTGGGCATAAGGAAGATGGCAAAAAGCAGCCCAGCCACCAGACAGAACAGGGTGAACCAGGTCAGCCAGGTCACATCCAGGGAGTAGCCCCCCACAATGCCCCCCGCCTCGGCGGCCAGACGCAGATCCCCGGCCAGGAGGGGGTCGGAGCGCAGGCGGATTTTAAAATAGTTGACCATGGACAGCCCCACCACGGTACAGAAGCTGACCAGAAAGCCCGCCCAGGCCCGGCGGGTGAGAAAGTAGACCAGCCAGAGGATGAGCACAGGGGGCAGCAGGTTCAAAAACAGAATGAGGGGGTGGGTGAGGTAGGAGTAGAACATGGCCAGGCCGTTGAGCTTGAGGTAGGCGGTGGCGGCATAGAGCAGGGCCAGAAGGCCGATGCAGCAGCCCAGGCCGTTGAGCGACACCGCCAGCCAGACGGTGTGGGCGGTGGAGTAGCGCTCCTCCGAGCCCTTGGGCAGGCGGAGGATCTGCAGCAGGTGGTTCATGGTTTCGAACTTCCTCTTCCCTTCCCGGGAAAATCTCCCGGGCAAATTTTACGCAGATTATACCATACTTTAAAAAAAAAGAAAAGACAGCTCCCCTTTTCCACTGGGAATGGGGAAAAATCCGCCGCCTGGGCCTTGACAAGGGGGCTGTGTGTGTAATAGAATGTTGGGCACAGCGATGACAGGAAACAGTACCTCGTGCCGGGGCGCAAGAGAGAGGATGGCCGGTGCAAATCCTCCGAGGGCATGGTGGGAAAGGCGTCCTGGAGCGCGGGCAGGAAATGGCCCGCCGGTCCCCGCCGTTACCGGGAAGGAAGTGCGCGTACACCATACGCGAATTCAGGTGGAACCACGGACATGTTATTTGTTCGCCCTGAGCCCAAAAGGCTCAGGGCGTTTTTTATGCCCTGAGTCACAATTCAAGACGAGAAGGAGCTGGAAACATGAAGAACACGGAAAAGACCATGGAGAAGATCGTAAATCTGTGCAAAGGCCGGGGCTTTATCTTCTCCGGCAGCGAGATCTACGGCGGCCTGGCCAACACCTGGGACTACGGCCCCCTGGGTGTGGAGCTGAAGAACAACGTGAAGAAGGCCTGGTGGAAGAAGTTCGTCCAGGAGAACCCCTACAACGTAGGGCTGGACGCCGCCATCCTGATGAATCCCCAGGTGTGGGTGGCCTCCGGCCACGTGGGCGGCTTCTCCGATCCTCTGATGGACTGTAAGGAGTGCAAGGAGCGCTTCCGCGCCGACAAGGTCATTGAGGACTGGTGCCAGGAGAACAACTTCGACCTGGGCCACAGCGTGGACGCCATGAGCCAGGCGGAGATGAAGGCCTTTGTGGAGGAGCACAACATCCCCTGCCCCACCTGCGGCAAGCACAACTGGACGGACATCCGCCAGTTTAACCTGATGTTCAAGACCTTCCAGGGTGTCACCGAGGACGCCAAGAACACCGTGTACCTGCGTCCCGAGACCGCCCAGGGCATCTTTGTCAACTTCCAGAACGTCCAGCGCACCACCCGCCGGAAGCTGCCCTTCGGCGTGTGCCAGGTGGGCAAGTCCTTCCGCAATGAGATCACCCCGGGCAACTTCACCTTCCGCACCCGGGAGTTCGAGCAGATGGAGCTGGAGTTCTTCTGCAAGCCGGGCACCGAGCTGGAGTGGTTCTCCTACTGGAAGAAGTTCTGCCACGACTGGCTGCTGGGCCTGGGCATCAAGGATGAAAACCTTCGCCTGCGGGATCATGAGCCCGAGGAGCTCAGCCACTACTCCAACGCCACCACCGACTTTGAGTTCGTCTTCCCCTTCGGCTGGGGCGAGCTGTGGGGCGTGGCCTCCCGCACCAACTTTGACCTGACCGCCCACCAGAACACCTCCGGCAAGGACATGACCTACTTCGACCAGGAGGCCAACGAGCACTATATCCCCTACGTGGTGGAGCCCTCCCTGGGCGCCGACCGGGTGACCCTGGCCTTCCTGGTGGACGCCTACGACGAGGAAGTGGTGGACGAGGCCAAGAACGATGTGCGCACCGTCCTGCGCCTCCACCCCGCTCTGGCCCCCTACAAGTGCGCCGTGCTGCCCCTGAGCAAGAAGCTGGGCGACAAGGCCCGTGAGATCCAGAGCGAGCTGTCCAAGTACTTCATGGTGGACTACGACGACGCCGGCTCCATCGGCAAGCGCTACCGCCGCCAGGACGAGATCGGCACCCCCTACTGCATCACCGTGGACTTCCAGACCGTGGGCAGCGACACTGAGGAGGCCGACCACGCCGTCACCATCCGGGACCGTGACACCATGGACCAGGTCCGGGTACCCATCAGCCAGCTGAAGGCCTGGCTGGAGGAGAAGATGGCCTATTAATTTCCCATATGGATAAAAAAGGATGGCTGATTCAATCAGCCATCCTTTTTTCTAACGTTCTTTTGATTCTTTTCTTTCAAGAAAAGAATCCACAACCAAAACACATCCCAACGGGACCCTTCACCCAGTGATGGTGGTGCCCTGGAACCGCTGGCCCAGCATCTCCAGAAGGAGGGCATGCTCCACCCGGCCGTCCAGGATGGACACCGAGCCCACTCCGGCCCGGATGGCGTGGACGCAGCCCCGGACCTTGGGGACCATGCCTCCGGCGATGAGACCGGTGTCCATGAGCTCCTCCGCCCGTTTCACGTCCATGTGGGAGATGGCGGTCTTGGTGTTGTGGCTGTCGATGAGCACCCCCGGAATATCGGTGAGGAAGATGAGCTTATCCGCCCCCATGGCCTCGGCCACCGCCTGGGCGGCGTCGTCGGCATTGCAGTTGAGGGTGCCGCCGTCCTCCCCCAGGGCCACCGGGGAGATGACGGGTAAAAATCCGGCGTCCAGAAGGGTGTTGACCACCTTGGGGTCCACCCGGCGGATCTCCCCCACCCGGCCCAGGTTGGGGTCCTTGATGCCGGCGGTGATAAGGCCGCCGTCCTTGCCCGAGATGCCCACGGCGGACACCTCCAGCTTGGCCAGCTCCTGGACAATGCCCTTGTTTACCTGGGCGGACAGGGCCAGCTCGGCGCACTCCAGGGCGGCGTCGTCGGTGTAGCGGTAGCCGCCCACAAAGCGGGTCTCCACCTGCTGCTTCTTGAGCATGGCGGTGATGTGCTTGCCGCCCCCGTGGACCAGCACCACCCGGACCCCCACCATCCGCAGGGCGGCCACGTCCTGAAGGGCGGTGTCGGCCTCGGCCTGGGCCCCGATGGCGGAGCCGCCGTACTTCACCACCACCGTCTGGCCCTCCGCCCGGTTGAGCACGGGCAGCAGGGAGAGCAGGGAGCGCACTTTCTCCAGGCCGTCCAGGCCGTGTTTGACGTCGTACTCCTGGAGGAAGGTGTGGACATAGTCTACATCGGAAGGGGTGTCGATATACTGAGTGCCCCGCTTCTGGCGGGTCTCCGCACCCTTGCCGGTGATAAGGAGGACGGATGGCTCCGAACAGCCCAGAATGGCCTGGCGGATGGCCTCGCCCCGGTTGGGCTCGATGGAGTATTCACAGCCCGCCGCCGCCACGTACTGGGCGATCTCCTGGCAGATGGACCGGGTGTCCTCCTCCCCCGAGTCCTCCTCGGTGAGGACAACCAGGTCGGAGTACTTCCCCGACACCTCCCCCAGATCCTGCCGCCGGTCCAGGGCCTTCAGGCCGGGACAGCCGAAGACGGTGACGATGCGCCGACCGGGGTACTCGGCCTGGACGGAGCGGAAGAGGGTTTCAAAGGACATGCGGTTGTGGGCATAGTCCACAATGGCGGTGACGGTGTTGTCGGCGTTGGAGTAGACCTCCATCCGGCCGGGCACCCGGGCCTTCATCAGGCCCACATAGACGCAGCTTTCGGGGATGGACAGCCCCTCGCACACGGCGATGGCGGCCAGGGCATTTTCCACATTGAACAGCCCCGGCATGGTCAGCCGGAACTGGCGGAGGAAGCGGCGGGTGCGCACCCGGAAGAGGATGTCGTCCCCCCGCTTGTGGACCTGGGAGGCGTAGACGTCGGCGCTCTCATCTTTTTGGGAAAAGGTGATCACCGGCTTGCCCGTGTCCCGGGCGGCCTGGAGGATGCGCTGGGCGTGGTCGCAGTCCAGATTGACGCAGCACACCTTCCCCTGGGCGAAGATCTTCAGCTTGGAGGAGAAGTAGTCCTCAAAGTCGGGGTGCTCGATGGGCGAGATGTGGTCCAGGCCGATGTTCAAAAAGCAGGCGGCGGCAAAGTCGGTGCACAGGGTGCGGTGGTACTTCAGAGCCTGGCTGGACACCTCCATGGTCAGGTACTCCAGTCCCGCCTCCCGGGCGTTGGCGAAGTGGCGTTGCAGCTCCAGGGGCTCGGGGGTGGTGAGGTGGGACTCGAAGCGGTCCACTCCGTCGTAGGTGTCGATGGAGGAGATGATTCCCGTCTCCCCCTTCCCCTGCCCGGCGCGGTACTCGTCCAGAATATACTTCAAATAGTAGGCGGTGGAGGACTTGCCCTTGGTGCCTGTGATACCGATGACCTTCACGTCCCCGGAGGGGTGGTTGTAGTAGAGGTCGGCCAGGGGGGCGATGGTGCGGCGCATGTCGGAGACCAGGATGCAGGGCAGGTCCACCTGGGGATAGGCCTGCTCACTGACGTAGGCGGCGGCCCCCAGGGTCTGGGCCTGAGTGAGAAACTCCGGGCGGAAGTGGGCCCCCTTGCAGAGAAACAGGGTGCCGGGGACCACCAGCCGAGAGTCGTAGGACACCAGAGGGACCAAAGCGGACAGGTCCAGGGCGTCGGGGACGGGGGCGGCCAGCAGGCCGTCCTTCTCCAGCAGACGGAGATAGTCCCCCAGGGTGTGAAGGGTCAGGTCCATGGGAAGTCACCTCGTTATTGTAAATATAAAATGGTTTATTTCATGAAGATGGTGCGCAGGGGCTTGCCGCAGGCCTCTACCGCCCGCTCGGCCAGCACGGCCATGGCGTCGGTGTAGAAGGGGGGCAGGTGGTGCTTATCGGCGAAGACGGACAGCTCGGTGCAGGCCAGCACCCCGCAGTCACAGCCCTGGGCCACCAGGTCCCGGTGGACGGCGGCAAATTTCTGGGGGTCGCCGTCCCGGCCCGCCTTCACGTCGTCGTAGATGAGGGACATGACCAGTTTCTGGGCGGCGGGGGTGGGCACCACCGCCTGGATGCCCAAGGCGGCGAACTCCTTCTGGTACAGCCCCGTCTGGATGGTGCCGTCGGTGGCCAGGATGCCCGGCCGGGTGCGGCCCTGGGCGTGGAGGGCCTTGGCGGTCTCCCGGATCATGTGGAGGATGGGGATGGAGATCTCCTTTTGCACATCGTCCAGGAAGAAGTGTGAGGTGTTGCAGGGGACGGCGATGACGGTGCAGCCCGCCCCCTCCAGCAGCCGGGCGTCGGCCAAAAGACGCTGAAAGACCGCCCGGCGCGCCTCCTGGGTGCCCAGAATGGCTCCGGTGCGGTCGGGCATGCCGCTGTCGGAGAGGATCAGGGCGTTGACATGCTCCTGGTCGGTGGCGGCGTCGGTGCGGTCGATGACAAATTGATAGAAGGTGTTGGTGGCCTGGGGGCCCATGCCGCCCAGGACACCGAGACGGTAATCAGGCATAGATACGCTCCTGTCGTAGGTGGGGCCCCATCGCAGATGGGGCGGCGCCTTTGCGCCGTAAATTCGGAGCCGCCCAGGGGCGGCGGAGAATTGCGCAGGCGGAATTTACTTCCGCCGAGCATTTAAGAGAAAAGGGGTCCCCGCCCGGCCTGCCGGGTGGGGAGGGCCTGGGGGCCCATGCCGCCCAGGACACCGAGACGGTAATCAGGCATAGATGTTCTCCTATAATGTGTGGGAGGAAAGGGTCAGTCCTGGGGGACCTTGTTGTACTGGTCGAAGCGCTTGATGTTGCCCAGGTGATTTTTCCACACCCGCAGGCGGCGCTTCAGGGAGTTATCCCCGGAATAGACCAGGGAGTGGGTGTCCGCCCCGGCCCGGATGAGGGCGCGCATCTCCTGGTGGTACTTCTTGGGGGTGAACTTGAAGGCCACCTTCTTGGGCACCATCCGCCACAGGGAGCGGTTTTCCGTCATGAGGAAGGGCAAGTCCTTCCCCTCCACCCAGTCGGCCACCACCAGCTTGGCGATGTTGTGGCCGGCGCCGGTGACGTAGTAGTTGCTCCGGCCCTGGCGGCAGTTGATCTCAAAGGCCTTGTACTTCCCATCCCGGCTGTCGTACTTGATGTCGAAGTTGGAGAAGCCGGTGAAGTGGAGGGCCTCCAGCAGACCCTTGATCTTCTCCTCCAGCTCCCGGTCGCACTCGGTGAGGATGACGGCGTGGTTGCCGATGCCGTGGGGGGAGTGCTCCTCCAGCAGCACGTGGCCCAGACACATGAGCTTGACCTGGCCGCTGCGGTCGGAGTAGTTGGTCAAAACCCGCATGTAGCTGTCGTCCCCGGGGATGAACTCCTGGAGCACCATGTGGTCCTGGTAGCCGGCGGCGTAGACGTGGTCCAGGCTTTGGAGCAGCTCCTCCCAGCTCTGGCAGATGTACACCTTGGAAAAGGAGTGGTCCCCGCAGCCCCAGTAGGCCACGCTGTCGGCGGGCTTGGCGATGTAGGGAGGGCCCCAGGGGAGGGTGAAGTCGTGGCCCATGGACTTGTCGTAGATGAAGGTGGCCGGGTGGTCGATGCCGTACCGGTCGCACAGCTGGTAGAATTTCTCCTTGTTGATGAGGGTGTCCAGCAGCTCCCCGTCAATGTAGGGGGCGATGACGTTGTCGGGCAGCTCGTCCTTGCAGTGGGCGGCCAGCTGGACATAGCTGTCCCCGCAGCCCAGGAGGATGACCTTCTTGTCCGAAAATTCCTGGGCCACCGCCCGGGCGTTGCGGAGGAAGGCCTCCCGGCTCTCGTTGTCCGGGCACACCCGGTAGTCGATGATGGCGCTGCCGTGGCAGGGGAAGGAAGGATACTTGCCGAAGGCCACGCTCTTGACCCCGTAGGCCTCGTGGAAGGCCCGGGCCACACTGTATACGTTGATGTCGCCGCCGAAGAGCAGCGGCTGGAAGGGCAGGGATGTATTCATAACAGAACCTTCTTTTTTGTGTTATCGAAATTCCGGAGTAAACCCTTTGGCGAAGAGGGGGTCCATCTCAAAGGTGGCCAGATCCCCGGCGGAGCAGCGCAGGTTGGTCACGTCCAGGATGGTCTGGGTGGCCCCGATGGCCCCCAGCACCCGGGCACGCTGCTCCCCAATGCGCACGGTGCGCCGCCTCTGGCGGCGCCAGCGGCGCACAGCGGCCCAAAAGCCCGTCTCCCGGGGCCGGGTCACCCCGAAGCCGTTCTGGTAGCCCACGGGGAGGACGGCCACCCGGGTGGGCTTTTTCAGCACCAGGGGCTTGTCTGTACCCAGGGTGTGGCCCTTGGGCAGCCAGCGAACCTCGCTTAAGGAAGCCTGGCCGTAGCCCACGGTTTTCAGGTTGTCGTCCTTGGTGCGGCGGCACCGGCCCAGAATGGCCGAGCCCACCCGCACCCCGTCCAGGCGGGGCAGATCGCTGTGGAGAAGGGCGAAGGAGCCGGCGGCGTGGACCATGCCCGTCTCAAACCCGGCGGCATGGATGTTGGCCAGCACCTGCTGGAACTGCTTGAGCTGCTCCCTGGCCTCCGGGTCGTTGGGTCGCCCGGCGTGGAGCTGGGTGTAGATGCCTGACAGGGCCACGTTGGGCAGGGAGCGGTAGGCCAGCAGGATCTTCTCCGGCTCCCCCACCAGAAAGCCCCCGAAGCCCATCCCCGTGTCCACCTGGATGTGGGCCTCCACCACGGTGGAGCGGTTCTCCGCCAGGGCGTTGAGGGCCATGCCCGTGTCCACGGAGGAGATGGTGCACACCACGTTCAGGTCCACCAGCCGCTGCAGCTCCTCGTGGTCGGTGGTGGAGCGGAGCATGAGGATCTCCTCGTCCACAAACCCCGCCTTGCGTAGAGCCTCTGCCTCACTCACCTCGCTGACGGCGAACCGGCCGATGCCCTCCGCCCGGAGCAGCCGGGCCAGAGGCACCACGCCGCAGCCCCCTCCGTCTCCCGTGAGGACCCCGTAGATGGCGCCCCCGGCGGCCTTCGTCTTGAGGACGGACAGGTTGTGTTTGACAGCGGAGGTTTCAATGACCAGCTTGCGCATAGGGGGTGCTCCCTTCTCTTTCTCTCAAAAACTGGGATGGACCATGTGGGTATTGTAACCAGGTAACATCTTATTTTATCACCTCCCTGTCCAAAAGGCAACGGAAAGGTGGCGTTTAGCTGGAAAAGGAGGCGGCTCCCGCTTGAGTTTTCGGGGAAAAAATGATATGATATAAGCTCTGAACCCATGCCCCCGGCTGTGGGGCGGACTACCCCCAAAGGGAGGCTCATCTATGAATCGACAGACTACCACCATCCCCCCCGCCGACGTGGAGCGCCAGCTGGCCTGCTGCCGGGAGGTGGCCCAGCTCACCAGCCAGTGGCCCCAGCAGCCTCTGGCCTTTGTGGACACCTACGGCTGCCAGCAGAACGAGGCCGACTCCGAGCGCATCCGGGGCTACCTCCGGGAGATGGGTTTTGGCTTTACCGACGATGAGGAACAGGCCCGGATCATCGTCATCAACACCTGCGCCATCCGGGAGCACGCCGAGCAGCGGGTGCTGGGTAACGTGGGCGCTCTGGTCCACGTCAAGCGCCGCCACCCCGAGCAGCTCATCTGCCTGTGCGGCTGCATGATGCAGGAGCCCCACGTGGCCCAGAAGATCCGCCAGTCCTACCGCCATGTGGACCTGGTCTTCGGCCCCCACGCCCTGTGGAAGTTCCCCGAGATGGTCCGGGACCTGCTCCAGCAGCGAGGCCGCATCTTCTCCGTGGCCGACGAGGCCGGGTCCATCGCCGAGGGCATCCCCGTGGTGCGCCAGGACAAGGTGAAGGCCTGGGTGTCCATCATGTACGGCTGCAACAACTTCTGCTCCTACTGCATCGTCCCTTACGTCCGGGGCCGGGAGCGCTCCCGGAAGCCCGAGGACATTTTGGCCGAGGTGCGCCAGCTGGCGGAGGAGGGGTACAAGGATATCACCCTCCTGGGCCAGAACGTGAACTCCTACGGCAAGGACCTCCCCGAGCCCATGGACTTTGCCGACCTCCTCCGGGCGGTGAACGCCATCCCCGGGGACTTCCTCATCCGCTTTATGACCTCCCACCCCAAGGACGCCACCCACAAGCTCTTTGAGACCATGGCCCAGTGCGAGAAGGTGGCCCCCGTCCTCCACCTGCCCTTCCAGGCGGGCAACGACCGGATTTTGAAAGCCATGAACCGCCGCCACACCCGCCAGGAGTATTTGGCTAAGATCCGGGACCTGAAGGCCCTCATCCCTGACATCGTCCTCACCTCGGACATCATCGTGGGTTTCCCAGGGGAGACAACGGAGGAGTTTGAGGACACCCTGAAGGTGCTGGAGGAGGTACGCTTTGACGCCCTGTTCACCTTCATTTTCTCCCCCCGGGTGGGCACCCCCGCCGCCCAGATGGAGGACTCCATGCCCCGGGAGGAGAAGCTGAAGAACTTCAACCGCCTGGTGGAGCTCCAGGACTCCATCTCCGAGGAGAAGCACGCCGCCTATGTGGGCAAGACGGTGCGCTGCCTCATCGACGGGGTGTCCGACGACGCCCGCTACGACCTCACCGCCCGCACCCCCGGCAACCGGCTGGTCCGGGTGGTGGGCCCCAGCCAGGCGGTGGGCCAATTCCGGCTGGTGAAGATCACCGACTCCAACAAGTGGTCCCTCTACGGGGAGCTGGCGGAGGACTGACCCCCTCCCCTAAACAATTCTCCAGTGAGTTTTGAGAAAGAAAGACGGTGAACCCATGGCAGAGATGACCCCCATGATGCAGCAGTACCTGGCTATGAAGGAGCAGAACCCCGACTCCATCCTCTTTTTCCGGCTGGGGGATTTTTATGAGATGTTTATGGAGGACGCCAAGCTGGTGTCCAAGGAGCTGGACCTGACCCTCACCACCCGGGACCGGAACAAGCCCCCGGAGGAGCGAGTGCCCATGTGTGGGGTGCCCTACCACTCCTGCGACAGCTACATCGCCCGGCTCATCGCCAAGGGGTACAAGGTGGCCATCTGCGAGCAGACCGAGGACCCCGCCCTGGCCAAGGGACTGGTGGACCGGGACATTATTCGGGTCATCACCCCGGGCACCGTCATCGCCTCCTCCATGCTGGAGGAGGGGAAAAATAACTACATCTGCGCCATCTTAGCCGACGAGGAGCAGTTCGGCCTGTGCCTGTGCGACATCTCCACCGGGGAGATGCACGCCACCTCCTTCCCCGCCGGGGAGGAGGCTCTGGAGCACCTGGAAAACGAGCTGGGCCGGTTCCACCCGGCGGAGGCGGTGCTCTCCGACGGGGCCTGGAAGACCCCCGGCCTGGTGGAATTTTTGAAGGAGCGGCTGGAGTGCCCCTGTGAGAACGCCGGGGAGGCCCGCTTCCGACTGGACGCCGCCCAGCCCCTGGTAAAGAAGCAGTTCAAGACGGGTCTGGACACCCTGCCCCCCGGAGATGAGGGGGCAGTGCGGGCGGCAGGCGGCCTGCTGTCCTACCTCTACGAGACCCAGAAGACGGACTTGGGCCACATCGCCGCCTTCTCCTACTACACCTCGGGGCAGTACATGGAGCTGGACCTCACCGCCCGGCAGACCCTGGAGCTCACCGCCACCCTCCGCTCCAAGGACAAGCGGGGGAGCCTTCTCTGGGTGCTGGACAAGACCAAGACCGCCATGGGCGGGCGGCTCATCCGGGGCTGGATGGAGCGGCCCCTCCTCTCCCCTGTCCAGATCGCCCGGCGGCAGCAGGCGGTGGGAGACCTGGTGGAGGATATCATCACCCGGGAGGAGCTCTCTGCCGTGCTGCGGGAGGTCACCGACCTGGAGCGGCTCATCGGCCGGGTGGTCTACGGCTCCGCTGGGGGCCGGGACCTGGTGGCTCTGGGGACGGGGCTGGGCAAGCTGCCCCAGATCCGGTCCCTGCTGGACCACTGCTCCTCCGCCCTTCTCCAGAGCCTGAAGGAGGAGCTGGACGACCTGCCCGACCTGCGGGAGGAGCTGAGCCGGGCCCTGGTGGACGAGCCCCCCTTCTCCGTGCGGGAGGGCGGCTTCATCCGGGAGGGCTACGACGCTGAAGTGGACAAGCAGCGGAACATTTTAAACCACTCCGCCGAGCTGCTGGCCGACCTGGAGGTGCGCACCAAGGAGCAGACGGGTATTAAGAACCTGAAGGTGAAGAGCAACAAGGTCTTTGGCTACTACATCGAGGTGGCCAAGTCCCAAATTGACCTGGTCCCCGCCGACTGGACCCGGAAGCAGACCACGGTGAATGCCGAGCGGTATATTTCCCAGGAATTGAAGGAGCTGGAGCATGCCATCCTCTCCGCCCAGGACCGGGTGACCGCCCGGGAGTACCAGCTGTTCTGCCAGCTGCGGGAGCAGGTGTGTGAGCGGGTGGACCAGGTCCAACACTCCGCCGCCGCCGTGGCCCAGGTGGATGTGCTCAACTCCTTTGCCACCGTGGCCGCCGCCAACGGCTACTGCATGCCCCAGGTGGACGACTCCAGCAGCCTGACCATCGTGGAGGGCCGCCACCCGGTGGTGGAGAAGGTGCTCAAGGGGGCACCCTTCGTCCCCAACGACACCCACATGGACTGCTCCGGGGACCTGTGCGCCATCATCACCGGCCCCAACATGGCGGGCAAGTCCACCTACATGCGCCAGGTGGCCCTCATCGTCCTCATGGCCCAAATGGGCTCCTTCGTCCCCGCCAAGTCCGCCCACATCGGGGTGGTGGACCGGGTGTTTACCCGCATCGGGGCCAGCGACGATTTGTCCTCCGGCCAGTCCACCTTCATGGTGGAGATGAATGAGGTGGCCGCCCTGCTGAAAAACGCCACCAAGAAGTCCCTGCTCATCCTGGACGAGATCGGCCGGGGCACCTCCACCTACGACGGCATGGCCATCGCCCGGTCGGTGCTGGAGTACTGCGCCGACCAAAAGCGGCTGGGGTGCAAGACCCTCTTTGCCACCCACTACCACGAGCTCACCGCCCTGGAGGGCCAGATCCCCGGGGTGAAAAACTACAACATCGCCGCCAAGAAGCGGGGGGGCGAGGTCATCTTTCTGCGAAAGATCGTCCGGGGCGGGGCCGACCAGAGCTACGGCATCGAGGTGGCCAAGCTGGCCGGGGTGCCCGACCGGGTCATTAAGCGGGCCCGGGAAATTTTGCAGGAGCTGGAGAGCGGCAGCGGGGTCCAGCCCGCCGCCCCGGTGCCTGCCCAGGAGCCCCAGCTCTCCCTCACCGACCTGGGGGGACAGACGGTGCTGAAGAAGCTGCGCATGACCGACGTAAACATCCTCTCCCCCATCGAGGCTTTGAACCTGCTGGCCGAGCTGAAGCAGGATTTGAACGGGTAAGGGCGGGAGAATCCATCCGTTTAAGAACCAGTCCGGGGGCGGAAGGCCCACGCAGAGAGAACATCGGGAGGTAGCTATGCCCAACATACAAGTGTTAGATCCCCATGTGGCCGACCTGATTGCCGCCGGCGAGGTGGTGGAGCGGCCGGCCAGCGTGGCCAAGGAGCTGATGGAGAACGCGGTGGACGCCGGGGCCTCCAAGGTGACGGTGGAGATCAGCCACGGGGGCATGGCCTTCCTCCGGGTCACCGACGACGGCAAGGGCATCCCCGCCGGGGAGCTGAAGACCGCCTTCCTCCGCCACGCCACCAGCAAGCTCCACACCGAGTACGACCTGGAGGCCATCGGCACCCTGGGCTTCCGGGGAGAGGCCCTGGCGGCCATCTCGGCGGTGTCCCGGGTGGAGGTGATGACCCGCACCCCCGATGCCCCCCTGGGGTCCGCCCTCACCCTGGAGGGGGGCGTGCCCGGTGAGGTGGAGGAGGCGGGCTGTCCCCTGGGTACCACCATGGTGGTGCGGGACCTCTTTTATAACACCCCCGCCCGGCTGAAATTTATGAAGAAGGACTCCGCCGAGGGGGCGGCGGTCTTTTCCGCCGTCCAGCGCCTGGCCCTGTCCCACCCCGAGGTGAGCGTGAAGTTCATCCGGGAGGGCAAGCAGGAGCTGCTCACCCCCGGGGACGGCAAGCTGAAAAGCGCCGTCTACGCCGTTTTGGGCCGGGAGCTGGCCCTGGGATTGCGGGAGGTGAAGGGCAGCGGAGAGGACATGACCGTCACCGGCTTTGTCTCCCTCCCCGCCTGCTGCCGCAACAGCCGGGGGAACCAGTACTTCTTCGTCAACGGCCGCCAGGTGAAAAGTCCCCTCATGATGGCCGCCCTGGAGGAGGCCTACCGCAACCAGCGCATGGTGGGCAAGTACCCCGCCTGCGTCCTCCACCTGACCACCAAGTTAAACGCCGTGGATGTGAACGTCCACCCGGCCAAGACGGAGGTAAAGTTCGGCCAGGAGCGGCAGGTGTTCTCCGCCGTCTACCACGCCGTCCTCTCTGCCCTGGAGGGGGACCGCAGCCACCCCGCCCTCACCCTGGAGGGGAGCGGGAAGGGCCGGGAGACCACCCTCCCCGGCTGGAAGAGCACGGATACCGTCACCCCCAACCAGACCACCATCACCGTTCAGCCCGGGAAGGCCCCTTCCCAGATGGAGGAGAGGGCCTCGGCTCGCCCTGCGGCGGCGCCCTCCGCACCCCCTGCGGTGCCCACTGCAGCCGCACGGCCCGGTGTTGGGCTGGAAGCGGGTGGAGCGGTCCAGGTTTCCACCCCTGCCGTCGCTCCCTCCGCCCCCGTCCGGAGCCAGCCGGGCAAGGGGGCCTCTCCCCTGTTTGGAAAGTCCCGCCCCCGCAGCCGGGGGGTGGATGTGTTCTGGGACGAGCCTGAGGAGCCCGTTGCCCCCAAGGAGCCGGTGCGGGTGATTTCCCAGATGTCCCCCGCCGCCCCGGTGGCTCCCATCCCGGAGGAGAAGGAGCCGGAGAAGGCCGCTCCTCAGGAGAAAGTGGTCCCCTCCCCCGCCCCGGCCCAGCCTTCGGTGATAAAGGAGGCGGTTGTTGCCCCGGCCCCGGCCTCTCCCATTGGGGAGGAGCCCTCCAAGGAGGAGGAACCCCTGCGGGAGGAAGAGCGCCCCTGGCGCATGGCCGGGGAGGTGCTGAACACCTACATCATCGTGGAGCAGGGGGACCAGGTGTTCTTCATCGACAAGCACGCCGCCCACGAGCGGATGAATTTTGACCGGATGAAGGCCCAGGGCTACGACCCCATGGCCCAGTCCCTTCTGGCCCCGGTGGTTTTTCGACTGGAGCCGGAGGAGCAGCAGGCTCTTCTGGAGCGGCGGGAGCTGCTGGAGGAGTTCGGCTTTGAGGTGGACGAGCTGGGGGACAGTCTGGCGGTCCGTCAGGCCCCCTTCGACGTGGCGGTGGAGGACATTCCCTCCACCCTGGCGGAGCTGGCCCACAAGCTGCTCACCACCGGCACCGCCGACCCCGCCGCCGCCCGGGACGAGCTGCTCCACACCATGGCCTGCAAGGCGGCCATCAAGGGGGGCTGGAAGACCAGTCCCCAGGAGCTGGAGCGGGTGGCCCGGGCCGTGATGGACGGCGCGGTAAAATATTGTCCCCATGGCCGTCCGGTGGCCATTGAGCTGACCAAGAAGGAACTGGAGAAGCAGTTTAAGAGAGCTTAAGGGGGACAATATTTTACAAGGCGCAGCCGCCGCAGGGGGGAATTTACTTCCCCCCGAGGACAAAAGAACAGGGGCCCCCGGTAGGCGCGGAGCGCCTGTTGGGGAAAAATATTGCCCCCACGGCCGTCCGGTGGCCATTCAGCTCACCAAGAAAGAATTGGAAAAGCAGTTCAAGAGAGCGTAACCCCGCTTTCTTGAAAGAAAGCTTGGCAAAGAACTTTGTGGGAAGCTCCGCTTCCCTTCGGCCCCGTAGGGCAAAGGAGCTGGGGAGGCAAGAGCGGCCCCTCGCCCGGACGGGGAAAGTAATATAGAGGAAAACGAGAAGGAGGTGGCACCATGCCCCCCAAAATTTTAGTCATTGACGGCCCCACGGCCTCGGGCAAGACCGCCCTGGCGGTGGAGCTGGCCCTGCGCCACAACGGGGAGGTGGTGTCCGCCGACTCCATGCAGATCTACCGCACCATGGACATCGGCACCGCCAAGCCCACTCCGGAGGAGATGCGGGGGGTGCCCCATCACATGCTGGACGTGGCCGACCCCTGGGAGGACTATTCCGTAGCCCGGTATGTGGACCAGGCGGCCGCCTGTGTGGAAAACATTTTGGCCCGGGGCAAGCTGCCCATTGTGGCGGGCGGGACGGGGCTGTACATCGACTCGCTGCTCTCCGGCCGCACCTTTGCCGCTTTCTCCCCGGACAGCTCCCTGCGGGGGGAGCTGGAGGAGCGCTACCGCAGGGAGGGCGGGGAAACCCTGCTGGCGGAGCTGGGGTCGGTGGACCCGGAGAGCGCCGGGCGGCTCCACCCCAACGACGGCAAGCGCATCATCCGGGCCCTGGAGGTCTACCGCACCACCGGCAAGACTATCTCCTGGCACAACGCCCAGACCAAGGCCATCCCGCCCCGGTACGACGCCCTCACCCTCACCCTGGCCTTCACCCGCCGGGAGGACATGTGGCAGAGGATTGACCGGCGGGTGGATGAGATGATGGCCCAGGGCCTGGTGGCGGAGGTGGAGAGGCTTTTGGCATCCGGTGTGCCCAAGGGCTGCACCGCCATGCAGGCCATCGGCTACAAGGAGATGGTGTCCGCCCTGGAGGGGGACGGAGACACCACCACCGCCGCGGAGGAAATTAAACTCCGCTCCCGGCAGTACGCCAAGCGTCAGATCACCTGGTTCCGGCGCAAGGAGGGGGCCAAATGGCTGTTCTGGGAGGAGCGGCCCGATTTTGAAAAAGCCTGCCGGGTTTCGACGGAATATATGGAAGAATTTGGTATAGTATAAAGGCACTCAGGCCCCGTCCGGGGGTTACAGAAAAAAGGAGTGCTACATATGCAGAAAACCAACAATCTTCAGGAAATCTTTCTCACCCAGCTGCGGCGGGAGCGCCGGGCCGTCACCGTATTTTTGATGAACGGCTTTCAAATGCGGGGCTATGTCACCGGCTTTGACGCCTTTTCCGTGGTGCTCACCAGTGACGGCAAGCAGATGTTCGTCTACAAGCACGCCATTTCCACCATCACCCCCGAGCGGCCGGTGCCCTTGACGCAGCCGGGGGGCGAGGACTAAAATAAGACAAACCTCCACAGCCCCGGTGGTCTCCGCCGGGGCTTGACGCAAAAACAGAAAGAGAGAGCTCCATGAAGCAAGGAACACCAGTGATTACCGTTGTCATGGTCGCCATTGCGGCGGCTATGGTGGTATATTTCGGCTATTACGTCTTTGACACCTTCAACGACCCCTTCACCACCACCCTGGCCTACTCCTACACCGTGTCCAACAGCGTGGAGGCCGACGGCATGCTGGTCCGGGACGAGGTGGTCCTCCCCGCCCAGAGCGGCATTGTGGACGTGACCCGGGGCGAGGGAGAAAAGGTGGCCGCGGGCAAGCAGGTGGCCCTGGTCTACCGGGACACCCAGGCCCAGGCCGACCAGGCCCAGCTGGACCAGCTGGCCCTGGAGATCCAGCTGCTGGAACAGGCGGCCGTGGGCTCGGGCAGCGTGGAGTCGGCGGCCAAGCTGGACGAGGAGATCCTCCAGTCGGTGGTGGAGCTGCGCTCCTCCGTGGCCCTGGGGGATTTTAACCAGCTGGAGGACCAGGTGCTGGCGGTGAAGAGCGGGGTGCTCAAGCGGGGCTATACCTACGGGGACGGCCTGACGGCGGAGAGCCTCACCCAGCGGCTGAGCGAGCTGAAAAGCCAGTACAGCGCCCTGCGCACCCAGACCTCCACCGCCACCACCCGGGTGACCGCCCCCCAGGCAGGCACCTTCTCCAATCTGGTGGACGGCTACGAGGAGCTGCTCACCCCCCAGACGGTGTTTCAGCTCACCCCCTCCTCCCTGGAGGAGCTCATGGGCCGGAGCGTGTCCGGCGGGGGGCTGGGAAAGCTGATTTTGGGCTACTACTGGTACTTTGCCGCCGCCCTCCCCCAGGAGGTAGCCGACACCCTCATCGAGGGCAGCACCGTTACCATGCGCTTTACCGGCGACTTCAACCAGGATGTGGACATGCAGGTGGAGCAGGTCGGAGCGCCGGAGGAGGGCGAGTGTCTGGTGGTGTTCTCCTCCGATGAGTACCTGTCCCAGACCACCCTGCTGCGCCGGCAGACGGCGGAGCTGGTCTTTGAGAGCTGGTCGGGCCTGCGCATCCCCAAGGAGGCCCTGCGCCTGGAAAAGGTCACCTACACCGATCCCGACACCAGTCAGGAGCAGGAGAGCACCCGGCTGGGGGTCTATGTGCTGGTGGGCGGCCGGACGGAGTTTAAGGAAGTGAAGGTGGTCACCGAGGGGGCGGACTACTATGTAGTGGAGGCCGCCGATCACAGCAGCAGCGCCCTGCGCGCCGGAGACGAAGTGATCGTGGAGGGCGTGGGACTGTATGATGGGCAGCTGTTAGAGTTCTAATTGATCCCAAGAAAGAGAGAGGGTAGTACCATGGATGTATTGCAGCATGTACAGGCGGTGCGGGAAAAGATCGCCGCGGCGGCCCGGGCGGCGGGCCGGAGCAGCGAGGAGATCACCCTGTGCGCGGCCACCAAGGTCCAGACCGATGAGACCATCCGGGCGGTGATTGCCGCCGGAGTGACGGTGTGCGGAGAAAACCGGGTCCAGGAGCTCACCGCCCATCTGGAGGCCAACGCCTACCGGGGGGCCCAGGTCCACTTCATCGGTCACCTACAGACCAACAAGGTCAATAAGGTGGTGGGCAAGGTAGATCTCATCCAGTCGGTGGATTCCCAGCATCTGCTCCGGGCCATTGACCGCCAGGCCGTCAAGCTGGGGATCGTCCAGGACATTTTGCTGGAGGTAAATATTGGCCGGGAGGAGAGCAAAGGGGGCTGTCTGCCCGAGGAGGTGGAGGCCCTGGCTCGGCTGACGGGAGAGCTGGAGGGCGTGCGGCTGCGGGGTTTGATGGCCATCCCCCCCATTTCCCAGGAACCGGGGGCAAATCTTCCATATTTTTCCGCTATGCGTCAGCTTTTTGTTGACATAAGAGGGAAAATGTCGGATAATCAGAATGATATCGACTGTCTGTCTATGGGGATGAGCGGCGACTATGAGGATGCCATTGCCCAGGGCGCCACATTGGTGCGGGTAGGCACTGCCCTGTTCGGCCCCCGGCCACCCATGCATCCCTCCCTGTGAGGGAGCGGACATGGACAGGCTGACATAACAAATGAAAATACCCGGAAGGAAAAGAGGTATTTGCCATGGGAATTTTTGATGAATTTAAGCGCCTGGCCCATCCCTATGAGGATGAGGAAGAAGACGAGTTTGAGGACGAGTTTGACGCCCAGCCCCCTGCCCGTACTGAGCGCCGGGAGCGCGGCGCCCGGCCGGAGCCCATGTATGATGTTCCCCCCGCGGTCAGCGACGACCGCCGCAGCAACAAGGTGGTGAACATCCGGGCGGCCACCCAGCTACAGGTGGTGCTGGTGAAGCCGGAGAAGTTTGAGGACGCCTCCGCCATCGCCGACCATCTGCGGGAGAAGCGCACCGTGGTGCTCAACCTGGAGTCCACCAACAAGGAGATTGCCCGGCGGTTGCTGGACTTCTTGTCCGGCGTGGCCTACGCCAACGAGGGCAAAATCAAGAAGGTAGCCATCTCCACCTACATCATCACCCCCTACAATGTGGATATTTTGGGGGATCTTATCGACGAGCTGGAGAACAACGGCCTGTATTTCTAAGACAAAGAATCATACACCCTCAGCCCTCCCCCGGAGGGACTGGGGATGAATCGGGGGGAATCTTATGCTTACGCCACAGGAGGTCTCCGAGCGCGCCTTCCAGAAGGCGTCCTTCGGCGGCTATAATATGTCCCAGGTGGACGAGTTTTTGGACGTGCTCACCGGGGACTATTCCGCTTTGTACAGTGAGAACGCGGTGCTCAAGAGCAAGATGAAGGTGCTGGTGGACAAGGTGGAGGAATATCGCTCCACTGAGGAGGCCATGCGCAAGGCTCTGATGACCGCCCAGCGCATGGCGGACGACCTGGTAAAGGAGGCCGAGCGGAAGAAGGCCGAGCTGCTACAGCAGGCGGAGGGGGAGGCCCTGCGCCGGAAGAAGGAGCTGGAGCAGACCCTGGAGGCGGAGGAGTACCGCCTGGCCCAGGCCCAGAAGGCCACCGCCGCCTTTGTGGAGAAGGTGCGGGCCCTCCATGCCAGCCAGGAGGAGTATCTCTCCAAGCTGGGAGAGCTGTGTCCCCCTCAGGCCGCCGCCCAGCCCGATCCGGTGGAGGAGGCCGCCTCTGAAATTGACGACAACGTCCAGCGCCTGTTGGCCCAGGCCATGATGGACGCCACCGCGGAAAATCTGAAGGCCCGGCAGGAGGAAGAGGCCCCCGAGGACCTGGATGATACCGCGGAGTTTGACCCCGTGTCCGACCGGGAGGAGCCTGAGGTGGACGAGGAGGAGCCGGAGGAAGAGGACGAGGAGGAACCCCCTGTCCGGGGCAGCCGCATTGATTTCGGCAAACTGCAATTCGGGCGGGACTACCAGATCAAATAAGGGCCCATCGTTGACCCCTTGAAAGAGGGAGGCCGCCCGGAAGGGCGGCCTTTTCCCTATCCATGGGGATGGAAAAGGAGGCGGGGTTTTTCTTGCCTTTTTTCGGGACAGCGGGTATAATATGGACAAACCGGGGGTGTCTTGTCACCCCCTTGAAGGAGGCTTTCTCAGGGATGAAAGCGAAAACGAACCTGACCATGCTCTGCGACTACTATGAGCTGACCATGGCCAACGGCTATTTTCAGACCGGCCTGAAGGACCGGATCTGTTACTTTGACGTATTCTACCGCACGGTACCCGATAAGGGTGGCTTTTCTCTGGCCGCCGGCCTGGCCCAGGTCGTCGAGTACATCCAGGAGCTCCACTTTGACGAGGAGGATGTGGCCTACCTCCGCTCCAAGGGCTGCTTCAGCGAGGAGTTTCTGGCCTTTTTGGCTGACTTCCGGTTCACCGGAGACATCTGGGCCATGCCCGAGGGCACCCCGGTCTTCCCCGGCGAGCCCCTGCTCACCGTCCGGGCCCCGGCCATCCAGGCCCAGTTCGTGGAGACCTTTCTCCTGCTGACCCTCAACCACCAGAGCCTCATTGCCACCAAGTCCAACCGCATCGTCCGGGCCGCCGAGGGCCGCCCGGTGGCCGAGTTCGGCTCCCGCCGGGCTCAGGGCTCCGACGGCGCCCTCCTGGGCGCCCGGGCCAGCTACATCGCCGGCTGCTCCGCCACCGCCTGCACCATGGCCGATCAGCGCTACGGCTCCCCCGCCACCGGCACCATGGCCCACTCCTGGGTACAGATGTTCCCCGACGAGTACACCGCCTTTAAAACCTACTGCGAGCTCTACCCCGACAACGCCACCCTCCTGGTGGACACCTATAACGTCCTGAAGTCCGGCGTCCCCAACGCCATCCGGGCATTCCGGGAGGTCCTGCTCCCCAAGGGCATCACCAAGTGCGCCATCCGTCTGGACTCCGGCGATCTGACCTACCTGTCCCAGAAGGCCCGGCAGATGCTGGACGAGGCCGGCTTCCCCGAGTGCAAGATCGTGGCCTCCAACGCCCTGGACGAGTACATCATCCGGGACCTGGTGCGCCAGGGGGCCCGCATCGACTCCTTCGGCGTGGGCGAGCGGCTGATTACCTCCCGGTCCGAGCCGGTGTTCGGCGGGGTGTATAAGCTGGCCGCCATCGAGGACGACCAGGGCAACATCATCCCGAAAATCAAGATCAGCGAAAACGCCGCCAAGATCACCACCCCCCACTTCAAAAAGGTATACCGCATCTTCTCCAAGGACACGGGCAAGGCGGAGGCCGATCTCATCTGCCTCCATGACGAGAAGATCGACTTTACCCAGCCTCTGGAGCTCTTCGACCCCGACGCCACCTGGAAGCGGAAGGTGTTTACCGACATTGAGGCCAGGGAGCTGCTGGTGCCCATCTTCCAGGGCGGCCAACTGGTGTACCAGGTGCCCGATCTCCAGGCCAGCCGGGCCTACTGCCAGCGGCAGGTGGATGCCCTGTGGGACGAGGTGAAACGGTTTGAGAACCCCCACAACTACTATGTGGACCTGTCTCAGAAGCTGTGGAACATCAAGCGGACCCTGCTCAACAGCCATGATATGACCTGAAACCAGGCGGGGGACGGTGTGAAGCCGCCCCCCGCTTTTTGTCCAGTAAGGAGGTAGCATATGAAGCATATCCCTTGGAAGCGTTGGCCCGCCCTGGCTCTGGCCCTGTGCCTGACCCTGGGGCTGACGGTGCTGCCCTCCGCCGCCCTGGGGGACAGCGGAGCCACCGTGAGCTGGGGCTCCAACCACGGCCTGGCCCTGAAGGGGGATGGCTCTTTGTGGGCCTGGGGGAGCAACACCCAGGGTCAGCTGGGCACCGGACAGGCCGGCGGGAGCCAGTCCCGTCCGGTGAAGGTGCTGGACCAGGTGAAGTATGTCAGTGCCGGGGGGGCCTTCTCCCTGGCCCTGAAGACCGACGGCACCCTGTGGGCCTGGGGGGACAACAGCTGCGGCCAGCTGGGCACCGGCGCCGCCGGCGGACAGGAAGACAGCTTTGACTCCGGCGTGGACCGCGCCAGCCCCGTGCAGGTGCTGGACCAGGTGGTGTCCATGAGCGCGGGGACCAGCCATGCCGTGGCGGTGCGCGCCGACGGCACCCTGTGGGCCTGGGGGGACAACACCTGGGGCCAGCTGGGCACCGGGAGAAGCGGCGGCGGCGCCGCCGCCCTGGATGCGGGCATTGACGAGACCCGGCCGGTGCAGGTGCTCAGCGGGGTGTCCCTGGCCTACGCGGGGGCCAACCGCACCCTGGCCATCAAGACCGACGGCACCCTGTGGGCCTGGGGAGGCGGCCTGCTGGGAGACGGCACCAGCCAGGGGCGGGTGCAGCCGGTGCAGGTGCTCAGCGAGGTGAAGATGGCCAGCCTGGGCAGCTCCCACACCCTGGTGGTGAAGACCGACGGCACCCTGTGGGGCTGGGGGAGCAATTTCCTGGGCCAGATGGGCAAGGGCTCGGCCACCGATACCCCCTACCTCTCCCCGGTGAAGATCATGGATAACGTCACCTGGGCCAGCGCCGAGGAGCGGTACAGCCTGGCGGTGAAGGCGGACGGCACCCTGTGGACCTGGGGGGACATGATGTGGGGCACTGCCCAGAGCGACAATGTGATCACCGAGAGCGACTGCATCCCCCTGAAATTGCTGGACCAGGTGGCCCTGGCCAGCGCGGGGTCCACCCGGGCGGCGGCCATCCAGACCGACGGCTCCCTGCTGACCTGGGGGGCGGGACACAGGGGAGAGCTGGGGAACGGCAGGAGCGCCCCGGCCGGCTCCACCTACTACAACATGACCCCCACCCGGATCATGACCGGGGCCTCCACTACGCCGGGCCAGGTGACCCCCTCCGACCCCAAGGACATCCCCTCCTCCTGGGCCCAGAGCCGGGTGGAGCAGGCCATCACGGCGGGCATTGTTCCCTCTGCCCTCCAGGGGGATTACGCCCGGGCCATCACCCGGGAGGAGTTCTGCGCCCTGGGGGTGGCCTTATATGAGACGGTCACCGGCGCCCCCATCGCCGGACGGCAGAGCTTCCAGGACACCCAGAACGGGAATGTGGAAAAGCTGGCCTTCCTGGGGGTGGTCAGCGGGGTGGGGGACGGAAAATTTGCCCCCCAGCAGAAGCTGAAGCGGGAACAGGCCGCGGCCATGCTCTCCAAGCTGGCCCAGGCCATGGGCAAGCCCCTGCCCGCTTACAGCTCCACCTTCGGCGACCGGTCCAGGATGTCCTCCTGGGCGGTGGCGGCGGTGGGTCAGGTCCAGGGGGCGGGCATCATGTCGGGGACGGGAGGCAACCTCTTCTCCCCCGCCGCCTCCTACACCCGGGAGCAGAGCATCGTTACCATGCAGCGCCTGCTGGAGTGGGCGCGGCAGTAAGAAAAAGAGAACCGGCGGCCCTGACCTGGGGCCGCCGGTCTGGTCTGTGGCCCGGGAAAGAACGGGCCTTTGGGGAAAGAAAAACCCGCCCGGTCCCATGGGACCGGGGCGGGTTTTGGTTTCAATCCCTTACAGTACGCACAAAGCCAGGGTCAGGACCACCCAGAGGATGGCCACCCACTTGGTCATCTTGGCCAGCTTGGCGTCCACGCTCTTGGCCTTGTTCTTGGACAGGAAGGTGTCAGCTGCGCCGGAGATGGCGCCGGACAGGCCCGCGCTCTTGCCGGACTGGAGCATCACGATGGCCACCAGGGCCAGGGAGCACAGCACCTGGAGAATGGTAACAGCCAGATTCATAACAATCATCGTTCCTTTCAAAGCCCTGTGGGCGAAAAATCAGAAATCCGCCCGGGGCGCCCGGACGCAGAGTATAGATTAGCATACTTTCCCGCCAAATGCAAGCCTTTTCCCGGTCAATTTCCCAAAAAGGAGGGATTTTTCTCCCCGATCCCGGCAAATTGTGGCCGGAACGGGAGGGAGACACAAGATAGCCGGGGGGTTACAGAGCGGCGATGGCCTCGATCTCCACCAGCACGTCCTTGGGCAGCTTGGCCACCTGGACGGCGGAGCGGGCGGGGCAGTCGGCCTGGAAGAAGGACTGGTACACCCGGTTCATCTCCACAAAGTCGTCCATGCTCTTGAGGAAAACGGTGGTCTTGACCACGTTGTCCAGGGAGGCGCCGGCGGCCTCCAGCACGGCCTTCACATTTTCCAGGGAGCGCTTGGCCTGGGCCTGGATGGTGGGCTCCACCACCTCGCCGGTGGCGGGGTCCACGGGGATCTGGCCGGAGACGAACAGCAGGTCGCCCGCCCGGATGGCCTGGGAATAGGGGCCGATGGCGGCGGGGGCGTTCTGGGTGGAAATAATCTGCTTCATAGCACAAAACTCCTTTTCAAATCAAACATGGGGTGGAATAAGCTTTAGTTTACCACAGGGGGAACCGGCGCGCAAGCCTCCCTCAGCCCTGGGCGGGGCGGTAGTAGGTGACCCCCTTCTGGCACACCAGCTCCAGCTGGCCGGAGTCCACCATGTACTCCAGAAAGAAGCGGATGTTCCGCTCAAAGCGCAGGGACCGGGGGGGCTTGCGGGTGAACAGCTCATACAGCCCGCAGATCTCCGCGGCGATCTGGCTGGCGGTCATGGGGCGGGTGATGAGCTCCAGGATCTCCCGGCAGCGGCGGTTTACCAGGGCGTGGTTTTCGTCTATGAGACCGTCGATCTCCTCGGACGTACACATCCCCCGGTGGGCCATGAGGTAGAGGTCGCAGCCCAGGCCCCGCAGCTTGTCCCGGCTGGCCTGGGCCATGGTGTGGCACAGGTTGTAGGGCAGCTTGGCGGTGAGCAGCTCGTGGCTGAGGAGGGCGTCGGCGGTGTAGCAGACGTTGTCCGGGGTGATGACGCACACATGCTGGGAGGAGTGGCCGGGGGTGTGGAGGATTTGAAACTCCGCCCCCAGGAAGGAAAAGGGGCCGTCCTGGGCGGGGACGAGGACGTCGGGGGTGTGGATCATGTGGCTCGACTCCCGCTCCACCGTCCCCGGGGAGAGGAGGAGAAAATAGCACTTGAGGTTCAGCAGGCTACAGCACATTCCCGCCTCCGCCGGGGTCATGGCCACCTGGGCGCCGTATTTCTCCTGAAAATAGCGGTTATTGCCGCAGTGGTCCACGTGGGCGTGGGAGTTGAGGATGCCCGCCGGGGTCAGACCTGCCGACAACAGAGCCTCCTCCAGCTCCTCCTGCTCCTGGTGCAGGCCGGTGTCCAGCAGAATGCACCGGCGGTCGTCCAGCTTATAGAAGGGGATCCACTCCATCCCCTCCGCCACCCAGGTGTTTCCTTTGATGGGTGTGAGCTTCATGTCGTCCTCCTTTGCTGTGGGGCGGGAGCTTCTCCCTCCCCCTGCTTCAAATAGACCATCAGCACCGCCACATCCGCCGGGGACACCCCCGACACCCGGCTGGCCTGGCCCAGGTTTTGGGGCCGGATCTCCTGGAGCTTCTGCCGGGCCTCCATGCGTAGGCCGTGGATGGACAAGTAATCCAGTCCGGCGGGGATGGGCCGCTCCTCCAGCCGCCGCATCTCCTCCACCTGGCGCAGCTGCCGGTCGATGTAGCCGGCGTATTTAATAGTAATCTCCGCCTCCCGGCGAATGCTGGGGGGGAGCTGGGGCCGGGTG
>NZ_NFMA01000011.1 GCF_002161175.1 Flavonifractor sp. An100
GCTTCGGAGCCTGCGCCCGCCCCGGCTGCCGCGCCGCAGCCCGGGTATTCGGACCCCAAGCCCCAGGGGGCTTCCCAGGCTTCGGGACTGTTCCCGGGCATGGAGGACGACATTGTGATCGACTTGTCGGGGGGCGGAAAGAAAGAGAAGGAAAAGGGCTGGGGCCTGTTTGGCAAGAAGGGCAAAAAGGCCCCCAAAGAGGAACCCCACAAGGAGGAGCCCCACAAGCGGGGCGGCCTGTTCCAGAAAAAGGAGGCCCCCGCTCAGGAGCTGCTGCTGGGGGCGGCGGCCCAGCCCGTCCCGGATCCCGTCCAGGTGATCCCCCAGCAGTCCTGGGCCCCTCCCACGGAGGAGAGCTGTGAGGCGACCCAGCTGTCTGACGAAATGAACTGTCCCCGGCTGCGCCTGATCGGGGACCCCTCCCTGCCCCGGGAAATTCCCGTGGAGATCGAGGTGGGCCGCCCCTTTACCATCGGCCGCTTCGACGTCTCCGTGGGACGGCCCCAGTCCGACTTTGAGTTTGATAAGCGCACCCGCGCGGTGAGCCGCCATCACGCGGCCATTGAGCGGGGGCCGGAGGGTTACACCGTACAGGACCTGTCCTCCAGCGCGGGCACCTTTGTGGACGGGGAGAAGCTGATCCCCAACGTCCCCAAGCCGCTGCGCCAGGGCAGCCGGATCGCCTTCGGCACCGGAGGAGCGGAGTACATCTGGGAGGAGTAAATCCGTCCAAAGCAAGGAAAGGAGGGTGGAACGGTGTTGCACCTGACCACAACGGAACTCTTTTTTTACGGCGGAATCGTGCTGATGGGCGCGGCGGCGGTATTGGCCTTGGCGGCGGTTGGCATCTTCCACGCCACCGGGCGGCGCCTTCGGCGCCGTCTGGAGGAGGAATACGGAAAAAAGCCGCGCTGATGCGGTGAGGAGGTCCCATGTCTCATATTGTTGCGTCTACCTATGAAATTCTGGGAGAGATCGGTTCGGGCGGCGGCGGCGTGGTCTATCTGGCCAAGCATCTCCGCCTGGGCAAGCAGGTGGTGCTGAAGGCGGACAAGCGCACCCTGTCCGCCAAACCGGAGGTGCTCCGGCGAGAGGTGGATGCCCTGAAAAATTTGAGCCACACCTACATTCCCCAGGTCTATGACTTTGTGGCGGAGGACGGCGTGGTCTACACCGTGATGGACTATATCCAGGGCGAGAGCCTGGATAAGCCGCTGAAACGGGGGGAGCGCTTTTCCCAGCCCCAGGTCATCCACTGGGCCAGGCAGCTGTTGGAGGCCCTGTGCTACCTCCACAGCCGTCCGCCCCATGGTATTCTCCACAGCGATATCAAACCGGCCAATATTATGCTGACCCCCAGCGGGGACATCTGTCTGATCGACTTCAACATCGCCCTGGCCCTGGGGGAGGAGGGGGCGGTGCGGGTAGGGTTCAGCCGGGGCTACGCCTCCCCGGAGCACTACGGCCTGGACTACACCGCCGCCGCCGTCACCCAGGGTCTGGACACCGACGTGAACACCCGCCTGACGGAAGGGGCGACCACCCAGCTCCCCGTAGTGGGGGAGTCCAGCTCTTCCGGCTCCGGGTCCGGGAGCGGACAGCGAACGGTGCTGCTGGATGTCCGTTCGGACATCTACAGCCTGGGGGCGACCCTGTACCACCTGCTCACCGGCGTGCGTCCGGCCCAGGACGCCAAAGAGGTGTTCCCCATCGGGGACCAGAACGTCAGCCCCGCCGTGGCGGCCATTGTCCAAAAGGCGATGCAGCCCAACCCGGACCTGCGCTACCAGACGGCGGAAGAGATGCTGGCCGCCCTGAACGGGCTTCACGAGAACGACCCCCGCTCCCGCCGGCACAAGCGGAGAGAGCGGATGGCGGCCGCTGTGCTGGCGCTGGTATTTCTGGGGGGAGGTCTATCCACCTTTGTGGGTCTGAAGCGGATGGAGGCGGAGCAGGCCGCCTACGCCCTGGCGGAGTACTCCGGGAACGCCCTGGCGTCGGGAGACGTGGCCGGAGCGGTGGACTACGCCCTCCAGGCGCTTCCGGACCAGAACAGCATCCTCACCCCGCCCTATATTCCCCAGGCCCAGCGGGCCTTGGCCGACGCGCTGGGGGTCTATGACCTGTCCGACGGCTTCAAGGCGCTGGAATCCATCCAGCTGCCCTCGGAGCCCCTGAAGCTGGTCCTCTCCCCGGAGGGGACCCGGCTGGCGGCCCTGTACGCCTATGAGGCGGCGGTGTACGATACCGCCACCGGCGGGCAGCTGGCCGCCCTGCCCGCCGAGCCCTCCGCCCTGTCCGACCTGGTCTTCTCGGGCGAGGACAAGCTGATCTACGCCGGAGAAGGGGCCCTGCGGGCCTACGATCTGGCTCAGGGTCAAGAGCTGTGGGCCGGCGGTCCGGCCACCGGCATCGCCCTCTCCGCCGACGGAAGCCGGGTGGCCGGGGTGTACAAGGACCAGGGGACCGCCTCGGTCTATGACGCCGCCACCGGGGCCCTGGTCAAGACCGTGGAGTTCGGCGGCCGGGGACAGCGCACCCTGACCAACGACACCTTTGCCGATCCGGAGGACAACCTCTTTGCCCTCAGCGCCGACGGGAGCTGGCTGGCGGTGAGCTTCTCCGACGGCACCCTGGCTGTCTTCGACCTGGAGACGGGGGAAAACGACCTGGAGCTGCTGGACCCCTCGGGGTACACCCATTTTGAAGGGGGATTCTACGGCCCCTATCTGGCCTTCTCCGCCAGCGGCTCGGGGGAGGACGCCCTCTTTGCCGTCATCGACACGGAAAATCTGGTCCAGACCGGAGGCTTTTCCGGCCAGCAGCCCTTCCGGGTCCAGGCCGGGGAGGACGGCATTTTCGTGGCCACCGAGAACGTACTGGTCAAGCTGGACCCGGTGACGGGGGAGCAGACCGAGGTGGCCTACACCCAGGGGAGCACCATCACCGGGTTTTCCCGGGGGCCGGAGTACACCATGGTGGCCACCGGGGATCAGACCTTCTGGTTCTTTGACCGGGGGGCCGGCCTGCTGTCCAAGGAGGACCTGGGATACAGCTGCGACTTTGTCCAGGCCGCCGGCCCTTATGCCGTGGCGGCCAGCCGGGACACCCCCCAGGTGCGGGTGCTGCGGCTGGAGGACCATAGCCAGAGCCAGATCTTCTCCTACGACCCCACCTATGACCACGACGAGCTGCGTCTGAGTGCCGACGGCCAGACCGTGATGCTCTTCCGCTACAACGCCTTCCGCCTGTACGGAATAGACGGCGGCCTCATCCGGGAAGTGTCCATCCCCGACCCCAACCAGGTCTATGACCAGCAGTACCGCCGGGTGGAGGGGGACTCCTATCTGGAGGTCATCTACTACGACGGGACGGTGCGCACCTACTCCGCCGCCGACGGCTCGCTGCGCTCGGAGACGGCGGGGGAGGCCCCTAACCCGGATCTGTACGAGGAATTTTTCACCGACCGCCTGCGGATCACCGCCCCCCTCCATGAGGCTCCGGTGGCTTACGACCGGGAGACGGGCGAGGAGATCCGGACCCTGGAGCAGGACGCCTACCTCACCTATGTGACCCAGGTAGGGGAGTATGTGGTGACGGAATACATCTCCGCCCAGGGGGAGCGCTACGGCCTTCTTCTGGACGAGAACTGCGAGACCCTGGCCTACCTGCCTGACCTGTGCGACATCGTGGGGGACCGGCTGGTCTTTGATTACCCATCGGGAAGTGTGCGGGAGAGCCGCATTTATTCCATCCAGGAGCTGATCGCTCTTGGGAATACGTATAAGGAGGTATAGAGAAATGCGAACCCTGAAAAAGAGACTGGCGCTGCTCCTCTCGGCGCTGATGCTGGTCTCTGTCCTGCCCACCGCCGCGTGGGCGGGCGAAACCGCCGTGGGCACGGCGGTGGGCGGGGATCTGAGCTCCAGCGTCCAGGCGTCGGAAGAGATGCTCCCCACCTATATGTCCCTGCTGCCTCTGGATGAGGACTATCTGGATTTGGATTTGACCCATTATCTGCCGGGTGAGCTGGCAGCTGTGCCGGTCCAAACCATTCTGGACAACACCACGAACTATTCTGGTGCCTCTCCAATCACCGTGGGAGCGGGGGAGACCATCGTCTGGGCAGCAAACGGAGATGACAACTTCCAGTTTGTCAAAGCGGACGATGTGATCGACCTGACCCCCCGTAGTGACTACAATGACTATGTGAGCTTGACACTGATTGTGGGGGATGGGGACCAGCTGAACGCCAGCAACCAGCGCTACGAGATCGACGTGGCGATTACTCCCATGAGGGAGATATTCTCCTTCCAGGCCAAGTCGACAGAGGGAACCGAAATTGCCATCTATGACACCTATCTCTCGGAGCGGAGCAATGGAGATGTGATGCAGATGGGGGCCGACCCCAAGGCGTGGCAGGCGGGCCAGCAGGCCTATCTGACCATGGACCTGCAGCCGGAGCTCACAGGTCTGAGCGCGGTGGTGTACAAGGGCCGGTACGACTCGGAAGCGGCAGCTGTGGCAGCTGGAGCGGAGGAACTTACCGCCCAAATCTGGGGCGCTTCCGCCGCTGGTTATCTGGCGGATTACAGCTATCAGACAGGATACAAAAATATGCCGGAGGTCACCGTTGTTCTCAAGCGGGATGGCCAGACGGTGTATACAGAGAATTTTGTCCTCTACATGTATGAGGCCACCATGGACCTGTCCTGGAATGGACTGTATGCGGAAAAGGATGGGGGCCGAACCAACATCTGGGATATAAGTTACAGCGACTATGACGAGTATCTGCATCTGGAGATTGCGCTGGACTCTGGCTACCCGGTAAATGGAGACTACTATTTTGGTGCAGAACTGTACAACCCTGCCGATGACTATGTCACAGACAACGGGATCGCCTATGTACAGTCCGCCTGTGTGGGCTATGTAGCCAGCGCCGAGGACATGCCTGCGGCAGGAGCGGCAGAGAATATCAAGGACCAGCTGTTCTCCGATGCCGGCTATGATGGGGGTTACCTGGCCGATTACAGCGACGGGGTAATCTTCAGCGTGTTGGATACCGATGGCTTTATGCACTACATGGAGGTAAAGACGGTGGGAAGCCGGCTTCCCTCGGAGCCTAGACCGACCTCCAGCGACACCTACTTCCGGGCCAATGGGGCCAAGGAGAGTGCGGACGGTTCCAACTACAGCGCATATACCATGTCCTATAAGGACGACAGCTACTATTACAACGGTTACCAGACCGTTTTCCTGCTGAAAACCAACGATGGATCGGACCAGGACAATTACCCAACTGGAGTCTATCGCTTTATGCCGGTGGCGGACGATGAGATCGTTCCTCTGTTCTACACCGGCAACCAGGTGACCATGTACGCCGGGGAGGGAACCACCAGCGGAACCAAGCAGGAGAATGGAATCACTTCCGTCTCCTTTACCTCCGGGGCACCCATCCAGTACTCCGCTGCGGCGGAGAGCGGAAGCCACCTGAAGAACTACTGGGTGACCTACCTGACCCTCCAGCCCGGTCCCAAGCTGTTTGTCAACGCCACCAATTATGAGGGCCACTACGACGAGGAGGATAATCTCCCGGTTCGGACGATCTACCTGGATGAGGCCCATAACTATCGCCACGATATTTTCATGGCCAATATCGGCACCCAGGAGTTGACCGGTCTGACCGTCACTTTGTCCGAGGATGCCCAGAACATCGCCCTGGACGAGTATTGGCAGGTCCGGGACGGTTCCACCCAGACTCTGGGAGCCTTTGATAGCGCTAGTAGCGCGGACATGGGCAACATCGCCAAGGTCCGCCTGGTGGCCCCCGAGGGCGCTCAGGGTGAGATCAGCGGCACGTTGACCATCTCCGCCGACGGCCAGGAGGATGTGGTCATCAAGCTCACCGGTGTGGCAGGCGTACCCAAGATCACCACCACGGATATTCGGGATGGAGTTAAGTACGTCCCCTACTCCAGCGTGATTCAGACCAACAACATGGATGCCAGCGATGCCATTCGGTTCACTCTGGTCAGCGGCGAGCTGCCCCGTGGGGTAGAGCTGAAGCCCAATGGTGAGATCTACGGTGTACCCACCGAGTACGGCGAGTTTACCTTTACCGTAAAAGCCGCCTACAACGGAGAAGAGGAATATTCTGACACGGCGGAGTTCACCATGACGGTGCTGAACAACACCAACGAAAACGTGGAGGGTGCCACCGATCCGGGCTACGAGCTGGACGTGCGTGTTCCTGACAGACTGACGGAATTCACCGACCAGGTATTTGAGTCCCGTGGCGAGCTGGGCGAGTTCCAGGACTTCTGGCTGGACGGCGAGAAGCTGGTGGAAGGTGTGGATTACATTGCCGAAGAGGGAAGCACAAAGATCACCATTAAGGCCCAGACCTTCCAGAATGCCGGCGGCGGCACCCACACCATCGCCGCTGAGTTCCGTGTCAACGGTACGGTAAATGGAGAACTGAAGCGTGCTGCCCAGAACTACACCGCACCTGGCGGAGGTGGCGGAGGCAGCTCCACCAGCTACTACACCCCCAGTGTATCCAAGAGCGAAAACGGCTCTGTGACCCTCTCCACCGAGCGCGCCAAGAAGGGCGATGTGGTCACGGTCACCGTCAAGCCTGACACCGGCTATGAACTGGATAAGCTGACGGTACGGGACAACAAGGGCAATGTGCTGGAGCTGACGAAAAAGTCTGAGAACGTCTATACCTTCGTTATGCCTTCCGGTACAGTAGATGTGAAGGCCACCTTCAAGGCGGTAGAGCCTGAAATCATCCCCGCCCAGGGCCAGCCCTTCCTGGATGTGGCCGAAGGCGCCTGGTATGTGGATGCTGTGAAGTACGCCTATGAAAACGGGCTGATGGCCGGCGTGTCCGCCACCCAGTTTGCCCCTGAAGTTACGACTTCCCGCGGCATGGTGGTCACCATCCTGTACAGCCTGGAGGGCAAGCCCCAGGTGTCCGGCTGCTCCTTTACCGACGTGGCCTCCGACGCCTACTACGCCGATGCCACCTGCTGGGCTGCCCAGAACGGGATCGTCAGCGGCTATGGTGACGGGATCTACGGTCCCAATGACCCGGTGACCCGGGAGCAGCTGGCCATCATCATGATGAACTACGCCAAGCAGAAGGGATTGGACGTGAGCAAGAGGGGCGACTTGTCCGCCTTTACCGATGTGAGTATCGCTTCCGCGGGCGCACAGGATGCTCTGTCCTGGGCCAATGCCATGGGCCTGCTGGCCGGCAAGGGCGACGGTATCCTGGACCCCGTGGGCCAGGCCACCCGTGCGGAGGCCTCCGCGATCCTGGGGCAGTTCCACCGCCTGATGGAGGAAATGAACCAGGAGAATGTGCCGCAAGACGTAAACGGCTGAGCGGCTGCTTGTCTTGAACGAGCAAAACCGGAAGTAAACTAAGAAGAAGCGCCCGTATCCATCCAAGAACTTGGAGGATACGGGCGCTTTTGTCATAAAAGCATATGCAGCGTTCCGGGGATAGAACCGGGAGGGGGTGGGCTTGCCGCGGACCGAAAGAAGCGGGAGGTCAGCTGCTCTGACGCTCCACCAGAGTCCAGGGGGCCAGCTGGGACTGTCCGGTTTCCCCATTGAACAGGCGGATCAGCAGCTCGGCCGCCATGCGGCCCACATTATATTCCCCGTGGGACAGGGACGTGATGGGGAGAACGGACAGCTCGCTGTATTGACTGTTGTCGAAGCTCACCACAGCCACCTCCTCGGGGATCCGGACGCCCCGCTTCAGGAGCAGACTGACCAGCCGGGAGGCGATCTCGTCGTTGTAACAAACCAGGGCGGAGCAGTTGAGGAACATATCGCCGGCCAGATCCCAGAAGGCGTCGCCGGAGAGGAAGAGCTCCTTGCTCTCGGTATTGTACCAAAGGACCCGCTGGTCCTCCAGGGGAAGGCCCAGGTCGCGGAGGGCGTCGGTATAGCCGGCGTAGCGCTGCAGGCCCTGAATGTCGTCATTTTTAAAAATACCGGCAATGGAGCGGTGGCCCTTGGCGTACAAATACTCCACCAATTGCCGTCCGCCGCCGTAGTTGTCGTCTAAGACGGATAAGGAGTCGGACAGCTCGGGGTAGATGCCGTGCATAAATACCATGGGCACGCCCCGGCTGATCAGCTTGCGGTAGAGGTCCAGGTTGGGGTTTGGCAGGCCGGTTTTTGTGCCCTCCACCAAAATACCGTCCGGCAGCTCGCCGTCCAGGAGGGATTGCAGAATGCGCCGCTCACTGGACACCTGGTTTTGGGTGGCGTAGAGGGTGGGAGCGCCGTTGTTGGCGGAGAGGACCGTTTCAATTTCCCGGAGGATGGAGGGGAAAATGTAATTGCTGATATAGGTGGTGACGACAGCTACCGTTCGTCTGGGTGCGGAAAGCCCTTCATCCCGTTTCAGGATGTGGGAGCCGCTTCCCTGTTTGCGCTGGATATAGCCTTCCGAGGCCAATACGGAAAGAGCCTGCCGGATGGTCTGGCGGCTGACATTGAACTGCTGGCACAGCACCTGCTCGGTGGGCAAAAGCATCCGCTTTTGGTAGAGGCCTTCCGCGATTTCACCCCGCAGAACGTCGGCCACCTGTTGGTATTTCGGAGCCATGGTTCCCTTCCCCCTTAGTGACACTCTAAGCTTTCCTATACCATACCATAGTTAGGCTGACAATTTCAAGGAGCAAAGTGAAAATTGTACGTATTTTTAAAAAATGAAAATGGGGGAGTTCTGGAGCGAAACCAAGACAACCTGGAGATCGTACGAAGGCAGGAGGGAAAAAACAGACCAAAAAGGAAAAAAGTGGTGTGCAAAATACACAGAAGAACGGGCGGAACTTCCGGGAGAACTGAGATGATTGTGGAATATCACGAAGGCTCGGCTGGGAAAAAAGGGAGAAAAAGAACAAAACAAACCTGAAAAAAGTTATTAAAAACAAAGCAACAGATAAATATTAAAAACTTAATCAAGAAAAATAAAAAATTGTACCGTTCTAAAAATGGATTATTGACATAATTTGTATTGTTTATACGTATAAAAATGAAAATCATACGGATGTATTTATTGACAAGGGGATGTGGGCGCGCTATACTCCAAACATAAAGTCCAAGGGCGGAACCCTTGGACACCTGCAAAATCGATATAGATTGGAGAGTTTAGGAATGAAAAAGAAACTGCTTGCTCTGACCCTTGCTCTGGCTATGTCTCTGGCTCTTGCCGCCTGTGGAGGCACTTCCAGCTCCTCCAGCTCCGCTGGTTCCGCCGGTTCCGCTGGCTCTGCCGGATCTGCCGGTTCCGCCGGCTCCGCTTCCGGCAGCGATGGCGATGTGATCTCCGTTGGCTTCGCTCAGGTGGGTCACGAGTCCGACTGGCGTACCGCTTCCACCAATTCCGCTTATGATGTGTTCTCCGAGGAGAACGGCTACGATCTGGTCTTCGTGGACTGCGACAACGACTCCGCCAAACAGCTGGAGGCCGTCCGCAACTTCATTCAGCAGGGCGTTGACTACATCATCATCGACCCCATCGTCTCCACCGGCTGGGACGCCGTCCTGACCGAGTGTGAGGATGCCGGTATCCCCGTCATCGTCATCGACCGTACCATCGACGACTCCGACAAGTACGTTTCCTGGGTCGGCTCCGACTTTAAGGTTGAGGGTCTGGCCTGCGGCGAGTGGCTGAAGGCCTATGCCGCTGACAAGGGCATCGCTGAGATCAATGCCCTGGTCATCGAGGGCTCCGTGGGCGCCTCCGCCACCATCGGCCGTACCGAGGGCTTCAAGGAGATCGCTGACCGTGAGGGCTGGAACATTCTGGACTCTCAGTCCGGTGACTTCACCGAGGCTGGCGGCCAGGAGGTTATGGAGTCCTACTGCCAGAGCTACAAGGGCCAGTTCAACGTGGTCATCTGCCAGAACGATAACGAGGCCGCCGGTGCTATGACCGCCATGGACAACGCCGGTATCACCTACGGTGTGGGCGGCGACGTGATCCTGGTGTCCTTCGATGCCAACAAGCCCTATGTCCAGATGGTTATGGACGGCAAGATCAACGCCAACTTCGAGTGCAACCCCATGGCTGCTCCCACTGTTGCTGAGATCATCGACCAGCTGGAGGCCGGTGAGACTCCCGAGAAGGAGATTTACGTGACTGAGTCCTGGTTCGCCGCTGAGGACAACGTGGCTACCATCACCGTAAACGGTGAGGAGCAGCCCGTGATCCATGTCACCCAGGAAGTTCTGGACGGCCGTCCCTACTAATTCAAACAACGCAGGTGTAAACCCCAGGGAGGACCCCGGTGAATCTCGGGTCCTCCCTTTTAATACGAGGTGATCTGATTTGGAAGAAAACATCGTTCTCACGGCACGGGGGATCAGCATGACCTTCCCCGGAGTCAAGGCACTGGACAATGTGGATTTTACCCTGCGTAAAGGGGAGATCCACGCCCTCATGGGGGAAAACGGAGCGGGAAAGTCTACCCTCATCAAGTGCCTGACCGGCATCAACGACTTTGAGGCCGGTGAAATTCGAGTGGCCGGCGTGGATGGGCCGGTGAAAAACCACTCCACTCTGGACGCCCAGCGGGTGGGGATCTCCACGGTGTACCAGGAGGTCAACCTGTGCCCCAATCTGAGCGTGGCAGAGAATCTGTACATCGGACGGGAGCCCATGACCCTCTTCCGCACCATCGACCGGCGGACCATGAACAAAAAGGCCGACGAGCTGGTCAAGCGTCTGGATATCAAGGTGGATGTCACCCAGAACCTGGAGAACTACTCCCTGGCCATCCAGCAGATGATCGCCATCGCCCGGGCGGTGGACATGGACTGCAAGGTTCTGATCCTGGACGAGCCCACCTCCTCTCTGGACGACAGCGAGGTGGAAAAGCTGTTTAACATGATGCTCCAGCTGAAGAAGCAGGGGGTCGGCATCGTCTTTGTCACCCACTTCCTGGAGCAGGTGTACGCGGTGTGTGACCGGATCACCGTACTGCGCAACGGAACCCTGGTGGGCGAGTATCCCGTTTCCGAGCTGCCCCGGGTAAAGCTGGTGGCCGCCATGATGGGCAAGGACTTTGATGATCTGGCCTCCATCAAGCCCGAGGGCTTTACCTACGACGCCGACTCCCCCCTGGAGATTGAGGCCCGGGGGCTGAGCCACAAGGGAACCATCAAGCCCTTTGACCTGGATATTCATAAAGGAGAGGTCATTGGCCTGACCGGCCTGCTGGGCTCCGGCCGCAGCGAGCTGGCCCGGGCCATTTACGGCGCGGACAAGGCCCAGACGGGTACCTTGAAGGTGGGGGGCAAGCCCGCCAAAATCAGCCAGCCCATCGATGCCATGAATATGGGTATGGGTCTGCTGCCCGACGACCGGAAGGCGGAGGGTATCATCGGGGACCTGTCTGTGCGGGAGAATATTATCCTGGCCCTCCAGGCCAAGCGGGGCATGTTTAAGCAGCTCTCCCGGGCCAAGCAGGAGGAGATTGCCGACCGCTATATTGACCTGCTCCAAATCAAGACCGCCAGCCGGGAGACTCCCATCAAGCAGTTGTCCGGCGGTAACCAGCAAAAGGCCATCCTGGCCCGCTGGCTGGCCACCGATCCCGACTTCCTGATTCTGGACGAGCCCACCCGAGGCATTGATATCGGCACCAAGACAGAGATCCAAAAGCTCATCATCAAGCTGGCCGCAGAGGGCAAGAGCATCATGTTTATCTCCTCTGAGATCGAAGAAATGCTGCGTACCTGTAACCGCATGGCGGTTCTCCGGGACGGTGCTAAGGTGGCAGAGCTGGACGGCGAGCTGACCCAGGAGCGGGTTATGGCTGCCATCGCGGGAGGTGGGAAGGATGAGTAAGCTGAAAAAACTCACCCAGCAGAAGCTGTTTCTGCCGGTGTTCTGTATGCTGCTGGTGCTGTGCGTCAATATCGTCTACGACGTGGCCCAGGGCAACGAATTTTATAACTTCTTTAAAATCACCATTACCAACGACCTGCTCACCGGCCGTATCATCAACATCCTGAACCGGGGCAGTGAGGTGGCTATCCTGGCCATCGGCATGACCCTGGTGGTATCTGCCTCCGCCGGTACCGATATTTCCGTGGGCTCGGTCATGTCTCTGTGCGCCTCCTTCTGCTGCATGCTGGTGGCCGGCTTCGGCGTGTCCTCGGTAAACAGCGCCGAGGAGTTTGCCATGCCTCTGGCGGTGGGCCTCATCGGCGCACTGCTCATGGGCTGCCTGTGCGGCGCCTTCAACGGAGCTCTGGTGGCTTACCTGAATATCCAGCCCATGGTGGCCACCCTGATTTTGTGGTCGGCCGCCCGGGCCATCGGCCTGTTGCTGTGCAACAACCTGATCGTCTACATCCGCGTGCCGGAATACGGCGTGTTCGGCGGCTATATCGGCCCCGTGCCCACCCCTATTATCATTGCGGCGGTGTGTGTGGCCATCGTGTCCGTGGTGCTGAAGAAGACCGCCATGGGCATGTACATCCAGTCTGTTGGCATCAACAAGAAGGCCAGCCGTATCGCCGGCCTCAATTCTAAGCGCATTATCTTTGTCTGCTACCTGGTGTGCGGCCTGTGTGCCGGCATCGCCGGCATTGTGGCTTCCTCCCGAATCACCAGCGCCGACTCCAACAACATCGGCCTGGACATGGAGCTGGACGCCATCCTGGCGGTGGCCCTGGGCGGCAACAGCTTGGGCGGCGGCCGGTTCAATCTGGCTGGCTCCATCATCGGCGCCTATACCATCCAGGCCATTACCACCACCATGCTGGCCATGGGTGTGTCCACTGCGGTCAACCCGGTGTTTAAGGCGGTTATCGTCATTGCCATTGTGGCGGTGCAGGCACCCCCGGTGAAGGCCTGGTTCAAAAAGCGGGCCGCTGCGAAAGCGGTCGTCCAGAAGGAGGTGGCCCGGGTATGAGCAAACAGGCTGAGGCAATCAAAGAGCGCAAGCAGATCAATGGAAACACCATGCTGCTGCTCATCACCATCCTGCTGTTTATCGCCCTGTATGCCGCCGGCTGCGTGGCCTACTCCAGCAAGGGCTTTACCAATTTGCAGACCTTCCTGAACCTGTTCCGGACCAACGCGGGCCTGATCTGTGTGGCCTGCGGCATGACCTGCGTGATGCTCACCGGAGGCATCGACATCTCCGTGGGCTCCCTGGTGGCACTGGACTGTATGCTCCTGGCCTACGGCATGAGCGAGTGGCAGCTCAGCGCCCCGGTGATGGTGGCTCTGGTGCTGATCATCGGCGTGGTGTTCGGTCTGGTCCAGGGCTACTGTGTGGGCTACCTCCAGATCCAGCCCTTTATCGTCACCATGGCCGGTATGTTCTTTGCCCGAGGCATGACGGCGGTCATCTCCACCAATCAGCTCTCCATTACCGCGGAGATCAACCAACTGTTTTATGATGTGGCCAACTTCCGCATCTATCTGCCCTTTGGAGGCACCGTCAACCGGGCGGGCAAGCTCATCATGCCCTACATCGGCATCGGTGTGGTGATCGCTCTGGTGGTACTGGTGGTCATTTTCCTTGTGCTGCGCTATACTAAGTTCGGCCGCTCCCTCTATGCCGTGGGCGGTAGTGAGCAGAGCGCGGCCATGATGGGCCTGGACGTGAAGAAGACCAAGCTGAAGGCCTACGTCCTCTCCTCCTTCCTGTGCTCCATCGGAGGTATCTGCTACTGCATGAACACCATGTCCGCCAGCGTCAGTCAGGCCACCGGTATGGAGATGGATGCCATCTCCTCCGCCGTCATCGGCGGCACCCTCCTCACCGGAGGCGTGGGCAATGTGATTGGCACCCTCTTCGGCGTGCTCATCAACGGTACCATTTCCACCATCGTGCAGACCAACGGCAAGCTGGCCTCCTCCTGGCCCAATATTCTCACTGCCGCTCTGCTGTGCTTCTTCATCGTGCTTCAGAGTATCTTTGCCAAACTGAAGGAAAAGAACAAGTGACGGAGGCCCTTTGTATGGATAAAACTGAAATGATCCGCACAGGCAATGTCTGCCTGGGCATTGAGCTTGGCTCCACCCGCATCAAGGCGGTTCTCATTGGTCCTGACCACGCCCCTCTGGCGTCCGGGGACTACATGTGGGAAAACCGCCTGGAGGACGGCTACTGGACCTACCACCTGGATGAGGTGTGGAGCGGCCTGCAGGCGGCCTATGCCGCCCTGCGGGCGGATGTGGAGGGGCGCTATGGGGAGAAGCTAGGTCAGATCAAGGCCATGGGCTTTTCCGCCATGATGCACGGCTACCTCCCTCTGGACGAGAAGGGGGAGGCCTTGGCCGCCTTCCGCACCTGGCGCAACACCACCACCGGCCGGGCCGCCCAGGCCCTGACGGAGCGGTTCTCCTTCAACATCCCCCAGCGCTGGTCCATTGCCCACCTCTATCAGGCCATGCTCAACGGGGAGGAGCATGTGCACCGCATCGCCTACCTCACCACCCTGGCCGGCTACGTCCACTATAAGCTCACCGGAAGAAAGGTGTTGGGCGTGGGAGAGGCCAGCGGTATGTTCCCCATCGACAGTGACACCCGGGACTACGACCAGACCATGGTGGAGTCCTTTGATGTCCTGGCCGGCGAGATGGGCTACTCCTGGAAGCTGCGGGACATCCTGCCCCAGGTGCTGTGCGCCGGGGACGAGGCCGGTACCCTCACGGCGGAGGGGGCCAAGCTGCTGGATCCCACCGGCCAGCTTCCGGCGGGTATTCCTCTGGCCCCGCCTGAGGGCGACGCGGGCACCGGCATGGCGGCCACCAACGCGGTGGCCAAGCGTACGGGCAATGTGTCGGCGGGCACCAGCGTGTTTGCCATGATCGTGCTGGAGAAGGCCCTGTCCAAGGTGTACCCGGAAATTGATATGGTGACCACCCCAGACGGAGCACCAGTGGCCATGGTCCACTGCAACAACTGCACCAATGAGATTAACGCCTGGGCCCAGGTGTTCAAAGGCTTCCTGGAGGCCCTGGGCCAGACGCCCGACATGAACCAGATTTTTACCGCCATGTTCCAGTCCGCCCAGGCGGGAGAACGGGACGGCGGTGGACTGCTGCTCTACAACTACCTCTCCGGTGAGCCCATCACCGGTTTGGAGGAGGGACGGCCCCTGCTGGTCCGTACCCCCGAGGCCCAGCTCACCTTTGCCAACTTTATGCGGGCCCAGCTTTACTCCGCCCTGGCCACCCTGAAGATCGGCCTGGACATCCTGGCACAGGAGCAGGTGAATGTGGACCGGCTGCTGGGCCACGGCGGATTCTTCAAAACCCCGGTGGTGGGACAGAAGATCCTGGCCGCCGCCGCGGGAGCTCCCGTGTCCGTCATGGAGACGGCCGGCGAGGGCGGCCCCTGGGGCATGGCGCTGCTGGCTGCCTATATGGTCAACCGGCAGGAGGGAGAGACGCTGGAGCACTATCTGGATCATCAGGTCTTTGCGGGACAGCAGGTCTCCACCCAGAGCCCGGATGCGGAGGACCGGGAGGGCTTTGCCCGCTTCCTGGGTCGGTACGCCAAGGCGCTGGCGGTGGAACGGACCGCTGTGGAGTGTGTTCAGGAGGACTGAGCGGCAGCGCTCGGTCCGGTAAGGAATGGAGGTAATTCTGATGAATATGAAGGACAAGGAATTTTGGTTTGTAGTGGGCAGTCAGTTCCTGTACGGCCCTGAGGTGCTGGAGATCGTGGCCGCCCGGGCCGCCGAGATGGCCGAGAAGCTCAATGCCTCCGGAAACCTGCCCTGCAAGCTGGTGTACAAGGTGACCGCCAAGACCAACAAGGAGATCGCCGACGTGGTCAAGGAGGCCAACTACAACGACAACTGCTGCGGCATCATCACCTGGTGCCACACCTTCTCCCCCTCGAAAATGTGGATCAACGGCTTTGTGAACCTGCAGAAGCCCTACTGCCACTTCGCCACCCAGTATAACCGGGAGATCCCCAACGAGGAGATCGACATGGACTTCATGAACCTGAACCAGGCCGCCCACGGCGACCGGGAGCACGGATTCATTGCCGCCCGGCTGCGCATGCCCCGGAAGGTCATCGCCGGCTACTGGCAGGACGAGGACGTACAGAAGCGTCTGGGCGACTGGATGCGGGCAGCTGTGGGCGTGGCCTACAGCAAGAGCCTGAAGGTCATGCGCTTCGGGGATAACATGCGGGAAGTGGCCGTCACCGAGGGCGACAAGGTGGAGGTCCAGGCCAAGCTGGGCTGGCAGGTGAACACCTGGGCCGTGGGCGACCTGGTGAAGGTGATGAACGAGGTCACCGACCAGGAGATCGACGCGCTGGTGGAGACCTATAAGGCCTCCTACGACATTGCCACCGATAACCTGGCGGCCATCCGCTACCAGGCCCGGGAAGAGATCGCCATGAAGAAGATGCTGGACGCCGAGGGGTGTAAGGCTTTCTCCAACACCTTCCAAGACCTGTACGGCATGGAGCAGCTGCCTGGCCTGGCCAGCCAGCACCTGATGGCTCAGGGCTACGGCTACGGCGGCGAGGGTGACTGGAAGGTGGCCGCCATGACCACCATCATGAAGGCCATGGGCGAAAATGGAAACGGTGCCTCCGCATTTATGGAGGACTATACCTATCATCTGGTCCCCGGCCAGGAGTACAGCCTGGGCGCCCATATGCTGGAGGTGTGCCCCTCTCTGGCTGCCGGAAAGCCCCGCATTGAGACCCACCACCTGGGCATCGGGATGAACGAGAAGGACCCCGCCCGCCTGGTCTTTGAGGGCAAGGAAGGGGACGCCATCGTGGTCAGCCTCATCGACATGGGCGGCCGCCTGCGTCTGATCTGCCAGGATATCCACTGCGTCAAGCCCATCATGCCCATGCCGAACCTCCCTGTGGCCCGGGTCATGTGGCAGGCCGAGCCCAGCCTCACCACCGGCGTGGAGTGCTGGATCACTGCCGGTGGCGCCCACCACACCGTACTCAGCTACGACGTCACCGCCGAGCAGATGAAGGATTGGGCCAATATGATGGACATTGAGTTTGTCCACATCACCAAGGATACCACGGTGGAGGGGTTGGAGCAGCAGCTGTTCCTCAATGATATTGCCTGGAAGCTGAAGAATCTGTAAGAGTAAGCCGAATGTGCCGCCGGGCAGCTCCCCGCTGTCCGGCGGCCTGCTTGAAAGGAGTATATGCAATGCTGGAAGAACTGAAACAGCAGGTCTGTGAGGCGAATCTTCTCCTGCCCAAGCACGGGCTGGTCACCTTTACCTGGGGCAACGTGTCCGGGGTGGACCGGGAGCAGGGCCTGATGGTCATCAAGCCCTCCGGCGTGGAGTACGACGACATGGCCCCCGAGGACATGGTGGTGGTCAGCCTGGAGACCGGGGAGCGGGTGGAGGGGAAGTATAAGCCCTCCAGCGACACCGATACCCATCTGGCCCTCTACCGGGCCTTCCCCGCGCTGGGGGGGATCGTCCACACCCACAGCCGCTGGGCCACCTCCTTTGCCCAGGCGGGCAGGGGCGTGCCCGCCATGGGCACCACCCAGGGGGACTATTTCTACGGGGAGATCCCCTGCACCCGGAAGATGACCCCCGAGGAGATCGCCGGAAAATATGAGCTGGAGACGGGCAATGTGATCATCGAGACCTTCCGCACCCGGAACATCGACCCCGCCCAGGTCCCCGCCGTCCTGGTCTACAGCCACGGACCCTTTGCCTGGGGCACCGATCCCTTCAACGCGGTGCACAACGCCGTGGTGCTGGAGGAAGTGGCCTTTATGGACTTCCATGCCATGGCCCTCACCCCCGGCCTGCCCCCCATGCAGCAGGAGCTGCTGGATAAGCACTATCTTCGCAAGCACGGACCCGGGGCCTACTACGGCCAGGGCTGACCGGGAGGCATTGCTATGGAAGGAACGAATATCCGCCCCTTTGGGGTCATGCCCGACGGGCAGACGGTGGAGGAAGTCGTGCTGCGCCAGGGGGAGACCTCCTGTTCCATCCTCACCTACGGCGGGGCGCTGCGCTCTCTGGTAGTTCCCGACCGGGAGGGAAAGCCGGTGGATGTGCTGCTGGGCTTCGACCGGCTGGAGGACTATCGCAAGCAGGATAAATTCCTGGGGGCTCTGGTGGGCCGATACGCCAACCGCATCGGGGACAGCCGATTTTCCCTGGGGGGTACTACCTATACCCTGCGGGCCAACGACGGAAAAAATCATCTCCACGGCGGGCCGGAGGGGTTTGATAAGCAGGTCTGGAGGGTGGAACGGGTGACCAACAATAGCCTGACCCTGGGGCTCTTCAGCCCGGACGGCCAGGAGGGGTACCCCGGTGACCTGGAGGTGCGGGTGACCTACACCCTGGCTCCCGGGGAGCTAACCCTGGATTATCGGGCCCAAAGCAGCCGGGACACCCTGTGTAACCTGACTAACCACGCCTATTTCAACCTCAACGGCCATCAAAGCGGCGCAGTGGAGGGGCAGTTCATGCAGATCTTTGCCGACTCCTATACGCCCACCGACGGGGGCTCCATCCCCACCGGGGAGATCGCCAGGGTGGAGGGAACTCCCATGGACCTGCGCAGCGGGGTGCTCATCGGCGCCCATGTGGAGGCCCCCTTCCCTCAGCTGACCCTAGCGGGGGGCTATGACCACAACTGGGTGCTGTCCCAGGCGGAGGAGGGACCAGCTCTGGCGGCCAGAGCCTGGTCGGAGGAGTCGGGAATCCAACTGGAGACCTACACCACCATGCCGGGACTGCAATTTTATTCGGGGAACTATCTGGACGGCTGTCCGACGGGAAAGGGGGGCGCGCCCTATGCCAAGCGCTGGGGCTTCTGCCTGGAGACCCAATTTTTCCCCGATTCCCCCCATCATTCCAATTTCCCCAGTGCCCTGCTGAAGGCAGGGGAGGGCTACCGCCACCAGACCACCTACCGCTTTTCCGTAAAGGAATCCTGAAGCGGACAGGGAGAATAAGGGAGAACATACACGCACCGGATGAGATCATCCGGTGCGTGTATGTTTAAGGGAAAAAGGAAGCTGGGTTGTCTCTGTTGGGGCTGCTATGGTATACTGTGGCTAAAAAAGCGAGAGACACGGGGAGGCGGTCATGAAGCTGATAAACATCACAGACGCCCGGGGCAGGAGGCGGTATCTGGCCTTTCAACAGGCTCTCTATGCCGGAGATCCCTGCTATGTGAGTACCAGCTCCTTCCTGCTGCGGGAGCTGCTGGGACAGACCACCCCCTTTGCCCGGTCCTGCCAGGTGATGCCGGTGCTGGTAGAGGAGGGAGGGAGAGTGCTGGCCCAGGCCATATACCTGTATCACCCCGGCCTGCCCGCTCTCCAAGTTGCCTGCTTTGAGGCGTTGGAAGGACAACAGCCGGCGGTGGAGCTGCTGCTGACGGAGGCAAAGCAGCGGGCCCGGGCGCTGGGCCTGTCCCAGGTGGTCATCGGCCTGAATGCCCATATTAGTTACGGAATGGGCATTTTGTCCCGGGGATTTTCCCATAAAAACACTTTTGACAGCCTCTATAACAAGCCCTGGTACGCTGGCTACTTTCAAAATCTGCGGAAGGACACCCTGTCCACCTACCGGGGGGAGAAGAGAGCGGCGGAGGAACGGCTGCCCAAGACCCCGTCCCAGGTGCGGGTGTGCCGGAGCGATATGAGACAATTTTACCGGGAGACCGAGCGCCTGCGGATGTTGTGCGAGGCCACCATTGGGAAAACCCACCTTTATTACCCCACTGGGGAGGGGCACTTCTACCACCTGATGAAGGACCTGCGGCCTTTCCTCCGGGATGAGCACCTCCTCTTTGCTCAAAATCAGGCGGGGGAGGATCTTGGCTTTCTCTTCTGGCACCCCGATTTTAACGAGATGCTCTCGGGAGGGCGGGAGCACAGCATGCTTTCCATCGGCGTGGCTTGGATGGTGCGGCGAAACCAAATCACCACCGCCAAGCTCAACGCCATCGGCTCCCTGTCCCCTAGAGCCACCATTGCCCTGCTGCGGGAATTTGCCGCAGTGACCGGGGACCGGTACCGGTATCTGGAGACCAACTTTGTCTGGGACTGCAACGGCCCATCCACCCGGCTCAACCGGCATCTGCTGGGGGAGCCCCACCGGAAGTATGAGGTATACTGGATCTATGACCTATAAAACAAAGCGAGAGACCCAAGCCCGGTGCCTGCCCGAGGACTGGGACCGCCTGGCCGGGGATAACCCCTACCTGAAACGGGACTTCCTTGCCTTCGTGGAGGAGACGGAGGAGGATTACCACCCGGTTTACCATATGATTTTCGGCGCAGAGGGCCGTCTGGACTCCTATTTTGTGGCCTTCCGTCGCAGGGGCTACAATTTGGGCATGTTCTCCCCGGTGAATCTGCCCATCTCCGTTACCCTCATCTATCTGCCCATGTGCGTCACCCGCAGCGGAGTGGTGCTGGGGGAGCTGCGGGAGGCGGTGTTCCGGGAAATCCGGACCATAAAGGGCTTTAAAATGGTCCTCAACCTGCCCGACGGGGATGTGGATGGCTTTGCTGTAGGTCTCACCTGCTCCAAGTGTATCCTCACCCTCCGCTGGGACAGCTTTGCGGACTATCTGAACAGCATGCGCAGCAGCTACCGAAACCACTATAAGCGTATCCTCAACAAAAGTGCCGGACTGACCATCCGGTATCTGGAGGAGAACAGCGCCTTCGATGACCGGCTCTACCGCCTGTACCGGAACGTGGTGGACCGCTCCCGGGTGAAGATCGAGACCTTGAGTAAGGCCTATTTCCAGGGGAGCCAATTCCGCCTGTTTGCGGCGGAGTACCGGGGGGAGCCGGTGGGATTTGTCCAGCTGCTGGAGAACGGGGAGGAGCTGATTTTTGAGTTTGTGGGGGTGGACTACAGCTGTAACGCCCATATCCCCGTCTACCACCGCATGCTGCTGGAGATCGTGGACTATGGGCTCCGAAAAGGCTTTCGGACCATCGACTTCGGCCAGACGGCGGACGACACCAAGCTGAAGCTGGGGTGCGGCTACACCTACCTCTACGCCGCCCTCCACCACTCCAACCCGCTGGTCAATGGGATCTGCCGCCGGTTTGCCCCTTTCCTGGAGTACAAGCCCCTGAAAACCCGGTTTCGTGTGTTTAAGGAGAAGCTATGAACATTCTGCTGGTGAAGCCCCGTCCCCATAAGGACTCCATCAATTTGCACAGCTTTATGCTCTGTGAGCCCCTGGAGCTGGAGTACGCCGCCGCCTTGCTGGAGGGGTTGGGACACCGGGCGGACATTGTGGACCTGGTGCTGGACCGAAACTTTTCGGTCGCCCTGAGGGGTAAGGACTACCAGGTGGTGGCCTTCACCGCCTACCAGATCCACATCGGAGTTGTGAAGGAGTACGCCCGGCAGGTGAAGGACCATAACCCCGCCATCGTCACCCTGGTGGGGGGAGTACACGCCGAGGTGGTTCCCGAAGATTTTGACAGCCCCTATCTGGACGTGGTGCTCACCGGGGGGATGTACGCCCTGGAGGGGGTGATGGCGGGGATAGAACGGGGCGCAGACCGGGAGCAGCTGCGTGCCCTTGGCCGCGCCCCCAAGCAGCTGCACTTTCACTTTCCCCATCCGGACCGGAGGAAAACCGCAAAATACCGCTCCCACTACAATTATATCTACCACGACCGCTGCGCCACGCTGAAAACCTCCTTCAGCTGCCCCTACGACTGCTCCTTCTGTTTTTGCACCCGCCTAGGCCCCTACTTTCAGCGGGAGCTGGAGGATGTGCTGGACGAACTGGAGGAGATTCAGGAGGAGAATGTATTCATCGTGGACGACGACTTCCTCTTCGATCCCCAGCGGCTGCGGGACTTCTGCCGGGGGCTGGAGGAGCGGAACATTCAAAAGACCTTTCTGGCCTTTGGCCGGGCGGACTTTATCACAGAGCATGAAGACCTGGTGGAGCTGCTGGCTTGCCACGGCTTCGACGCCTTTTTCGTGGGACTGGAGTCCTTTCGGGCGGGGGAACTGGAGGAGTACCACAAACGAACCACTGTGGAGACCAATAACAAAGCGGTGCGCATCCTGGAGAAGCACGGTGTGCAGTGCTACAGCGGCCTCATCGTGGGCTACGACTGGAAAAGGGAGGACTTTGACGCCCTCATCGCTTACCTCAACTCCTTTGCCCACCCCATGGTGAATATCCAGCCCATCACCCCCATCAAGGGGACCCCCCTCTACCAGGCGTGGAAGGGGCGTATTACGGAAGACGAGAGCCATTACCATCTCTTTGACATGGCCCACGCCGTTTTGGAGCCAGAGCATATGTCCAAGCGGGCCTTTTACTACCACATCCTCCGGGCTTACTGGAAAACCGCAGCCTCCCGGAAGGGGCGGCGGTATATCCGGGAGCGCTACGGCCTGCCGGTCTACCGCCGGGTGCGCCGGGGGGCGGTGTGCATTACCTGGCAGTACATCAAGCTGATCATCCGTCCAAACTGAGAGGAGGCGTGCCGTGAATAAGAAAATCCTCTTCATCCAGCCCTCCATTTACGATGACTGGGGCCGGGTGGTGAAAAAGAAAAAGCTCTATTTTGTGGGGCTGGCCTATCCGGTGCTGGCCTCCCTGCTGCCCGAAGGGTGGACGGCGGAGATCTGTATTGAGACCATTGAAGACATCCCCTACGACACCGACGCCGACGTCATTGGCATCGGGGGCATGGGCCACGCGGCCAACCGGGGCAAGGACATCGCCCTGGAGTTTAAAAAGCGGGGGAAGATCGTCTACATGGGCGGGCCCATGGTCAGCCTGGTGCCCGAACTGGCGCAGCAGTACTGCGACAGCGTGATGATTGGGGACTCGGAGGAGTCCATTGTGGAGCTGTGCCACGACCTGGAGCGGGGGGAGCTGAAACCAATTTATAACCGGCCCATCACGAAGCTGGAGCTGCCCCTGCCCCGATATGATCTGGTGGTCAATAAGTCCATCGGGGATTTTTTGCCGGTGCAGGCGGGACGGGGGTGTCCCAACACCTGTAAATTCTGCTCCATCCACTGCATCTACCGGGGAAAATACCTGAAACGGCCCATCCCGGAGGTCATTCGGGACATCCGATATGTGAAGAGCCTGGGTTTCCGGAAATTTTTGCTCATCGATGACAACATTGTGGCCGACCCGGACTATATGCTGGAGCTGTGCCGGCAAATCAAGCCACTGAAAATGAAGTGGATGAGCCAGTGCGCCATCCAGATCGCCGACAATGAGCCGCTGCTCCGGGCGGCGGCGGACAGTGGGTGCTATACCCTCAGCTTCGGGCTGGAGAGCATCACCAAATCCAACCTGGACCAGTTCCATAAGAGCTGGTGCGATCCGGCGGACTATGTGCGCATCATCAAAACAGTGAGCGACGCAGGCATCGAGGTGGCCAGCGAGATGATTGTGGGGGCGGACGGGGATACCCGGGAGAGCCTGCTGGCCACGGTGGACTTTATCAAGCACACCGACATTGTGGCCCCCAAATTCTACTGCCTCACCCCCATTCCTGGGACAGACCTCCACGAGGAGATGAAGGCGGCTGGGAAAATCACGGACTACGACTATTTTCAGTACAAGCCCTCTGTCTCTGTGCTGGACACCCCCAACCTAAACGCAGCGGAGGTGACGGAGTGCTATTGGATGGTCTATGAAAAGCTCTACACCATTCCGGCCATTCTGAGGCGGACCATCTTTCATCGCCGCTTCCTCCGCCACCCCGGCCGTACTCTGTTTTACCTGATGGTTAATCTGGTCTACCGGGACCAAATTAAGCGGAGAATTGCCCCTAATATTTTATAAGGAACACCTATGCCCACCGGGAGACACGTCTCCCAGTGGGCATTTTTAAATTTCTTGCTTTTCTACCATTTATAGATAAAACTGAAAAACAGGGAAAAAGGCAAAAATTATAGTTAAAATAAACAAAAAATACCGATATTTTTCGTAAGGCGACAGCGGAAGTACCGACTCTCTTGTCTCTAACTTGCCTATCTATATTAAAAAATTGCTCTAAAAAGAAAAGAGAGTTGCCTTTCTGGCGTGTATCGGTAGAATGAAACCAGGACGGACAAATAAACCAGTTTTAAAAAGAAGGATTCTCTATTTTTTGTTCAAAACGCAAGGCCGGAAGGTGCCTGCGTGATTTGAAAAATTTATTTGGAGGTAATTGGTATGAAACGGAAACTATTTGCTCTGCTGACCGCTGCGGCTCTGCTGGCGGTCTGCGCCTCTTGCTCCACCCAGCCCCCCACGGGAAGCACTTCTTCGGGTGGCACGTCTCAGTCCAGCTCCAGCGGATCCAGCAGCGGAGAAAAGGACAAGATGGTAGGCGGCGTGTGGCGCACCGTGTGGGGTGTGTTGATCATCGGCTTTATCAAAAACATCATTAACCTGCAGGGCAACGTCAACTCCTACTGGCAGAACATTATCATGGGCATCATCCTGCTGGTGGTCATCATCCTGCAAAACCGGACCAAACTGTTTCATATAAGGAGGAAACCAGAATGAGCACTCCGCTGTATCTGAAGCCGCAACCCATGACCCCCCAGCTGATGGAACAGCTGGAGGCGGAGGGACTGATCCGCCGTCTGGCCCCCGGACGGGACGATCTGGATGCCGCACCAGGGGAGACCCTGGGCCAGGACCTGTATGAGCCCAAGGAGGGCTACGGCCCCCATAAGCTCATTACCGTCACGGTGAACCGGGAGGCCTTTGCCGCCTTCGGCACCCACCCGGATAACGAGGAGTTCTGGATGGCAGGGGACCCGGACCGCCGTCCCCTCTATCTGGCCATCGCCCGGATGGACCGGCCCGCGCTGGAAGCAAAACTGAGGGCCGGCACCGTCACCCCTCAGGACTTCGTCCTGCTGGAGATGCGGTACAACGACCCTCAGGTGAGTTTCTTTGTTATGCTTGCGGGCATCCCCCACGGGGAGGCTGTGGCCCCGGGCGCTGGAGCACCCCCCTCCTTCTATGTGACGGAGAGTCGGGACCTGCCCTTGGACGTGATGGATCTGGGGGAATACGTCCTTCAAGTGGACAGCGCCTCGCTGTCGTCATCCCGGTAAACGCCGGGGGTTTCTCCGGTAAAGCGCCGGAACACAGCGCAGAAATTGCTCTGGCTGGAGAAGCCGCAGCGCTGGGTGATCTGCTTAATGGAGAGATTGGTGCTTTTTAAGTAGTATTTTGCCGCATTGATGCGCACCATGACCAGGTACTGATGGGGGGTATACCCCGTCTCCTCCTTAAATAGCCGGGAGAAGTAGTAGGGGCTCAGGGAGGCCTGGCGGGCCATCTGTTCCAGGGACAGGGGTTGGTCCATGTGCTCAGTGATGTAGGCGCATAGGGAGCTACAGATATTTTCCGCGTCCATCTCCCGGGAGGTGGGGGCGTGGGTGAGCAGCTCGGTGAGCATGCCTACGATGTGCTGGTTGATCAAAGGCTCACTGGCCTTGTTCTCCTCGTGGTACATGCGGTAAATCTTCTCCAGATGCTGCTGGGTGCCGTAGGGGTTGGCGGAGGTGCAGCAGACGGCGTTTTTTCCCTGGGAAATGAGCCGGAAGTACTCCTTGGCCAGCACGCCGTCATAGTGCAGCCACAGGATCTCCCAGCCGGTGCCGGTGCCGTAGGTGTGGGGGGCATAGCAGTCCACCAGGGCCAGAGAGCCCTGGGCCAGCTTGACCCGCTTGTGGCCCACGGTGGCAAACCCGCTGCCCCGCTTCACGTATAAAAACAGATAGCTGTCGTACTGCTGCCGCTGGACCAGGTAGCGCTCGGTACAGTAGTAGTGGCCGGTACATAAGGGGAAAAAGTAAAGCCGCTGGGCCAGCTCGCTGGGGTTGTGAAAATTGATGTTGGACGCATCCAGCACGCCCGTTTCGTGTACGTTCATGTCCAAACCCCCTTTAGTCCAGTATAGCATAAATTTCCTGCTGTGTCATGGCCGTCGGCTAAGGGCGATATCCGCCTGAACAATGCCTACGGCCAGTTGCTGCTGCGGCGGGGGCCGTTTGCCCGGGCGGAGGGCTACTTCCGCACAGCCATCCAGCGCCTGACCTGGAAGAACCCCAACCCCTACGACAGTGAGTCCTACTACAACCTGGGGTTGGCCCTGTGGTATCAGGGGAAGGAGGACGAGACTTATGACGCCTTCTTCAAGGCCACCTGGACGGCGGCCCAGCAGGAGATGTCCTTCTACTATCTGGCCGCCATCGCCTGCCGGGGAGGGGAGTGGGACCTGGCTCTGGCCCACGTGGAGCGCTCGTTGGTGAAAAATGGGCGGAATCTGAAGGCCATTGCCCTGAAGGGGTTGATCCTTGCCAAAGAGAATCGCCCGGAGGAGGCCCGGAAGTGGCTGGCCTCCCAGCTGGAGCAGGACCCCTTTGACTATGTCTCTCGGTTCCTGCTGGAGGAGCTGGAGGACTGCGGACACCAGCAGCTGTTGCAGCTGATGGGCAGCCGGGTGAGCAGCTTTGTGGAGGGCGCCATCGACCTGCTGGACGGCGGCTTTGCCCGTCTGGCGGGACGGTATCTGGACCTGTGTCCGGGCAGCAGCCCCATGCTCTATTACTACCGCGCCCTGTGCGCCTGGCGCAGCGGGGAGGAAGAGAAGGCCGGGCAACAGATGGAGCTGGCGGCCCAGGCGGACCCCTATTGCTGCTTCCCCAACCGTCTGGAGGACCAGCGGGTGCTGGAGTGGGCCATGGAGCAGCGGCCGGAGGACGGCCGGGTGCTGTTGGAGCTGGACCAGCTCTATAAAAAGCTGGGCATGGCGCCCCAGCAGCGGTTGGAGCATTTGGAGCAGTACCCCCAGACCTTCCCCAAGCGGGACGACCTGTTTGTGGAGTACATCACCCTGTTAAACCTGGTGGGCCGGTATGCCCAGGCCCATGAGCTGACCATGGGTCGGAAGTTCCATCCCTGGGAGGGGGGCGAGGGAAAAATCACCAAGCAGTACGCCGTCTCCCTGACTCGGATGGCGCTGGAGGAGCTGAAGCAGGGCCGGCCGGAGCAGGCCAGCCAGCTGCTGCGGCAGGCTCTGGTCTTCCCGGAAAATTTGGGCGAGGGCAAGCTGGAGGGGGCCAAGGACAACGACATCTACTATGCTCTGGGTGTGGCTTCCCGCCAACTGGGACAGGAGGAGCAGGCGCGAGCCTTCTTCCAAAAGGCCAGTGTGGGCACAGGGGAGCCGGCAGGAATGATGTATTATTATGACCAGCCGGCTGACATGATCCTGTGCCAGGGTCTGGCCCACCGCGCCCTGGGGGAGGAACAGGCGGCCCGGGCCCGGTTCCACAAGCTGGTGGACTACGGGGAGGCCCATCTGTTTGATGTGGTGAGCTTTGATTACTTTGCCGTGTCTCTGCCCGACCTGCTGCTGTTCCAGGAGGATTTAACGGTGCGCAATCAGGGACACTGCCACTTCCTCATTGGCCTGGGCTGCCTGGGTCTGGGCGAACTGGATCGGGCGCGCGAGAGCTTCCGGCGCACGCTGGAGATTGATCCCTCTCACCAGGGAGCACTGCTGCAACTGCGGCATATGGAGGGCTGAGTAAGCATTCGGAACCGTACCGGGCTTCGTGTGGGCCAGAGGAGAGGGACTGACAAAGAGGGCAGCGTGGCCCCATGAAGCCTAGGTATGGAAGGAAAAAGAGCCTGCAACGGAAGCTACCGTTTCGATGCAGACCCACTGTATATATATTCAGTACTCGCCGTGTAGAATCCTTAAAAAAATGAAGAACCCATTTGTACTTTTTTGAAGAAGACCAGCATAGGATAAGAAAGAATCTGTTCTGTCTGTGCTCTATAGCTGTTTCAACAAGTGGACAAAACAACTGGAAAGGGACAGGCTTTAGGAAAGAATTTTTTAGAAAAAATGGTCATTCATAGAAGGAAAAAACGATCGATAAAGGATAAAAAAGGACAATAAAGACCGTTCTCGACAGGAAATAGTCAATTATAAACAAAAAATAAAATTTTATCTCGACTGGTTTTGACATCTTGACAGGAAAAGCTGGTTGTGGTACGATGCTTTATGAGTTTAGTTCGGCAAAGTTACCGCGTTGCTTTTGCAAGAAATCGCGGCGATGACGTGACGAATTGCGAGGGCGCACTTTGACTTTGAAAGTGCGCCCTTTTTGTTTCTTGCAGGCGGACTGAGCAGAGAACAAAGACGTGTGTTTCGCATACGTCTATGTATATTATTTGAAAGCAGGGAGTGTAAACGGTAATGAGAATTGTAGAGCATCCCATACTGGACGAGCTGGACACCTCAAAAAAGGTGACCATCTACTGTGATGGCCAACCCATTGAGGCGTTGGAGGGGGAGCCCGTTGCGTCGGCACTGATGAACGCAGGAATACGCTCCTTCCGCACCACTCAGAAGAGGAAGGAAAAGCGGGGAATTTTCTGCGCGATCGGCCGGTGCACCGACTGCATGATGATTGTGGACGGGGTTCCCAATACACGCACCTGTGTCACCATTGTTCGGGATGGAATGCAGGTAAAGACCCAGGAGGGACTGGGGTCCTTTGAGGAGAAGAAGGGGGAAGACAAGTGAAGATTAAGGAAGTGGACGTAGCTGTCGTCGGCGCCGGCTCGGCTGGCCTGAGTGCGGCCTATCAGGCGGCCTCTGCTGGGGCCAAGGTGCTGGTGCTGGATGAGAACCACCGTCCCGGTGGACAGCTGTTTAAGCAGATCCACAAGTTCTTTGGTTCCCGGGCCCATCAGGCAGGGACCCGCGGCTTTGTGATTGGCCAGCATCTGCTGGACCGGGTGCAGGAGAGCGGCGCTGAGGTGTGGCTGGACACGCTGGTCTACGGTATGCAGAAGGACTGCGCTCTGGGCGTGATCCATGAGGGCCAGCACTGGGTGGTCAAGGCCAAGAAGGTTATTGTAGCCACCGGAGCCAAAGAGAACTACTTAGCCTTCCCCGGCAGCACTCTCCCGGGCGTGATGGGCGCCGGCGCGGCACAGACCATGATCAATGTCAACCGTGTGCTCCCCGGCCAGCGGGTTTTGATGCTGGGCTCGGGCAACGTGGGCCTGATCGTCTCCTACCAGCTGATGCAGGCGGGCGCCGAGGTGGTGGCCCTGGTGGAAGCGGCCCCCAACATTGGCGGCTACGGCGTCCACGCCGGCAAGATCCGCCGGGCGGGCGTTCCCGTCTATGTCAGCCATACCATCAAAGAGATCCGGGGCAAGGACCAGGTGGAGCAGGTGGAGATCGTCCAGGTGGACAGCAAGTTCCAGCCCGTTCCCGGCACGGAGCAGGTATTTGATGTGGATACGGTGTGCTTGGCAGTTGGTCTGAATCCCATGACGGAACTGATCTGGATGGCGGGCTGCGAGTTCTGCTTCATCCCCGCCTTTGGCGGACATGTCCCCCTTCATGACGAGAATATGGAGACCACGGTGCCTGGCCTGTATGTGGCGGGCGACGTGACGGGCGTAGAGGAGGCCTCCTCGGCCATGGAGGAGGGCAACCTGGCGGGTGTTTCCGCGGCCCAGGCGCTGGGCCTGCTGACCCAGGAGGAGGCGGAAGCCAAGAAGGGAGAAATCCGTGCCCGGTTGGATATCCTGCGTTCCGGTATGTTTGGAGAGAAGCGCCGCACGGCGAAGCTCTCTCAGCTCAAGAGCATGGAGGAGTATCAGCTGAAGAAAGGTGGGGCCGTGTAAGATGGAAGGCGTAAAGTATACAGGAATTCCTTCCGCCGAGGAGCTGGCGAACTGCCCGGGCAGACCCAGCGAGGAGCGGATGAAGAAGGGCCGCGTGGCCTGCGTGGAGTGCGTGCAGGAGATCCCCTGCAACCCCTGTGAGGGTATCTGTCCCTTCCACGCCATTACCGTTGGGGATCAGATCACCAATCTGCCCCATCTGGACGAGAGCAAGTGTACGGGCTGCGGCCTGTGTGTGGCCAACTGCCCCGGTCTGGCTATTTTTGTGGTGGATAAATCTCTGGACGGCGGCCAGGGGACGGTGGACTTCCCCTTTGAGTATCTGCCCCTGCCCCAGAAGGGGGACGAGGTGGACGCTGTGGGCCGGGACGGCCAGTTTGTGTGCAAGGGAACTGTGATGGCGGTGACCAAGGCCAAGAACTACGGCGGAACGGCTGTGGTGCGGCTGAAGGTGCCGGTGGAATATGTGGACCAGGTACGCAGCATGAAGCGGCTGCCTCGGGACGTGGGCTAAGAAGGGGGACGAAACACCATGAGTGAGAAGGATGAACTGATTATCTGCCGGTGCCAGGAGGTCACCCAGGGGGAGATCCTGGAGGCCATCGCAGACGGAGCGACCAGCGTGGACGGCGTGAAGCGGCGTACCCGGGCCTGCATGGGCCTGTGCCAGGGCAAGACCTGCGGCAGATTGGTGCAAAATATTGTGGCCCGGGAGACGGGCCAGGCCCCCGCGGATGTACTTCCCCAGAAGAGCCGTATGCCGGCGCGGCCGGTAAAACTCGGGGCGTTTGGAGGGTCTGAGGATGTATGATGTAATTGTAGTAGGCGGCGGTATCATTGGCTGTTCCGTAGCTTGGCAGCTGTCCAAGCTGGAGAAGAAGGTGCTGGTGATCGAACGGACCGACGTGGCCAGCGGCTCTGCCGGTGCCACCGACGGCGTGGTGGGTTATCATACCAAGAAGCCCGGCGTGCAGCTGGATCTGGCCGTACAATCCATTGAGATGTTCAAGACCCTGGGCCAGGAGCTGGGCATGGATGTGGAGTACGAACTAAATGCTGGCGGTCTGCAGCCGGTGGAGGACAAGGAACAGTGGGATATGCTCTCGGCTATGGTGGAGGAGCAGCGCAAGAGCGGCGTGGACATCCGAATGATCTCCGCCGAGGAGGCCTGTGCCATTGAGCCCAACCTGAGCAAGGATATTTATGGCGCGTTGTATTCTCCCACCAGCGGAAAGGTGAACCCGCTGAATCTGACGGTAGCCTATGCCCGCGCGGCCAAGAAGCTGGGCGCGGAGATCATGACCAATACCGAAGTCACCGGCTTTATCATTGAGGACGGCCGGTGTAAGGGTGTTATGACCTCTAAGGGCGAGTTCCGGGCGGACGCGGTGGTCAACGCCTGCGGCTCCTGGGCGGGGAAGGTGGCCAAGCTGGCCGGCCTGGATCTGCCCATCAAGCCCAGAAAGGGTCAGCTGGCGGTCACGGAGCCCATCGGCCCCTATCTCAAGGCCACCGTCCAGTGTGCCCGGTACAATGTGATCAAATTCCGTCCTGAGACCATCAAGGACCAGACGGTGCTGAAGCTGGGCGCCTCCCTGAGCATTGAGCAGACGGAGAATGGCGGTCTGATCATTGGCGGCACCCGTGAGTTTGTGGACTACGAGGGCGAGAACACCTTCGAAGGCATTGAGGCCATGATGCAGCGGGCGGTGCGGTTCTTCCCCGCCCTGAAGGACGTGAGCGTGATCCGTTTCTTCTCTGGCTTCCGGCCCTATACCCCGGACGGCCTGTCCCTGATGGGTGAGGTAAAGACCCTGCCGGGCTTCTATATGGCGGCCGGCCATGAGGGCGACGGTATTGCCCTGTCTCCCATAACCGGCAAGCTGATGGCGGAGCTGATTGTCTACGGCAAGTGCTCCTACGACATCTCCGACTTCAGCCCCAACCGTTTCCTGACGGAGGAGGGTTAATTACAGCAGCGGCCGGGTGCGGGGCCCCGCGCAAGCGCTGATCTACACCCGGCCCGTTGAGCTTAAGAACAAGTGAATATGTGAATGGGAGGGAAAACTATGCTGAAAGTTGTAGTAGCCATCGCCCTGTTGCTGGCGGTCACTTTGTGCAAAAAGATCCCTGGCATCGGCGGGAAGATCAATATTGCCCTGCTGCTGACCGGCGCGGTTACCATGCTGCTGGGAGGATTTTTCAATCCGGCGGACTGGGTATATGCGTTTGTAGACGGTTTGAACCGCATGGGCTGGATTATGGCGCTGTCCATTGCCGGAGCGCTTTTTGCCGAGATATCCGTACGTATCGGGACGATGGACACCATCATTGGCGCGATGACGGCAAAGTTTAGCCACCGTCCCAGGATCCTGGTGTTCTGCATTTTGTTTGCCCTGCTGATTTCCGGTTCCCTGTTGGGAGACGCTATTGCCGCCTCCACAGTAATCGGCATGCTGACCATCGGTATCTTGGTCTCCATGAATCTCTCCTTTGAAAAAATCGCTGCCATTATTGTCATGGGCGCTGCCACTGGTTCCATTATGCCCCCCATGACCCAGGCCCTGGCCCTGTCCTCCACTCTGGTGAATACGGATCCTGACCCGGTTATTACGATCGGTTATGTTACGGTAGGCTGTGTATTTGTAGTTGTCGCCATATACAGCATGCTGTTTCTCGTCAAGAAAGAAAATGTGGCGGGCGCCAACGGTATGGTGCAGATTAAACACATGGACAAACCGGCGGGGGAGATTTTAAAACAAAATTGGAAGTCCTTGATTCCCGTTTGCTTTTTGATCCTTGTGGTATTGCTGCGTACCGTCAATATCCCCGGCCTGTCGGTGGATCTGGGCCCCACCATCCTCAAGAGCATTACATTCCTTACCGTGGGCGGTGAAGTGGTTTCCCTGTATGACTGGCTGGCGGGAATCACAATCTTGAACGGCCTGACAAACGGAATTGTGCTGTCCATCTTCTGCGCGATTGCCATTACCTTCTTCTTTAAGGAGGTACGCCAGAATGCGGGGGTCATCTTTAAGGAAGGCTTGTCCAAGGTATCCACGACTCTGATTCTCCAGGTGTGCTGTTCCTTCATGTTGGGCAGCTTCTACTATGCCGGTTCCATTGACGCAGTGTCTCAGTTCACCCAGAACCTGGATCCCAATGTGTTGAAGATCGGTGGCGCGGCGGCTATGCTGCTGATGGGTATGCTTACCGGTTCCCAGTCCACCACCCAGAACGTGGTATTCTCCTTCTTTGGCCCGTCCCTGTTGGCTGCGGGCGTAACCCCTGTGTTCGCCGCTGTGGCGGGCGCTCATCTGGCCGCCGGTGGCCAGGGAATGCCCCCGGCCGACCTGACCACCTTTGTGGTCTGCGGTATGATTGGCTCCATGTACAGCCGGAAGGTGGACCCGGTAAAGGCTATGCTCTATTGTATGCCCATGAGTATTTCCCTAGCTATTGTGGGCATGGTCTTCCTTTACATATGACGAAAAAGGAGGCATGTGTGCAGTAGCCATGGGAACGCAAGGTGAATTGGGTATTTTAATGTTGGACACTCAGTTCCCCCGCATCCCGGGGGATGTGGGCAATGCTGAGACCTTTTCCTTCCCCGTGCGGAAGCACATGGTAAAAAACGCCTACACCAGGCGTGTGGTGCTGGAGGGAGACACCTCCCTGCTGGAGCCCTTTCTCCAGGCGGCGGAGCAGCTTCAGGCGGAGGGTGTGAGCGCCATTACCACCAGCTGCGGCTTTTTGGCCATGTTCCAGAAGGAACTGGCGGCGCGGGTGCACATACCTGTGTTTGCCTCCTCCCTGCTGCAAGTGGGACTTGTGGGCCGGGAGCTGCCTGAGGGGCAGTGTGTGGGGATTATGACCGCGGATAGCCGAAATCTGGACCACCGCCACTTCCGGGGAGTGGGGATCGAGGACATTCCCAAGGTGGTATACGGGATGGAAGGGACTCACTTCCACCATATCTTTGTGGAAGATACCACCGACCTGGATGTGGAGTTGGCCCGCCAAAATATGGTGGATGTGGCCCAACGCATGGTGAAGGAGCATCCGGAAGTGGGGGCAATTGTGTTTGAGTGTACCAATATGCCTCCCTATGCCGACGCGGTGTCCGCAGCAGTAGGCCGTCCGGTCTATGATATCACCACGCTGGCCAATTACATGATGTCCAGCCTAGGACCCAGAAACTTTTGATTTGGATGGATTCCATTTTATCTGACAAATGAAAACCAGGACCAGCGCCTCCAGATGGGGTGCCGGTCCTGGTTTTGTTTTCGGTTATTGAGTGTTCTGGTGGTGGCCGCCCTGCCAGCCGTTGCCCTGGCCGCTGCCCCAACCACCGCCTGAGCCTTGGGATGGGCCATGCTGGTTGCCGGAGCCGCCCCCCTGCCCGATGCCCGTCCATGGATCACGGCCGGAGGAGTGGGCTGACAGCCAGTCCCGCAGCTCCCGCATGGTCATCTCCTGCACCTGTTCAGGTGTGAGACTGGGGTCCAGCTCCTGGGCCAAGAGGTAGAGACGATATTTCCCGTAGGAGAGGCCCACGCTGTGGGCTTGGGATACCTCCTCCATGGGTACGGCGCAGCAGTAGGTGTTGGAGCGGCCTGCGGTGCAGGACTCCAGAGTGGCCAGCAGCTCCTGGGACTGGACAGGGTCGCTGCCCACCACAGACAGGGAGAGCACCTCATCCTGCTCCAGGTAGCCGAGGATAGTGGGCTTCACTTATGATACGATTCAGAACCGCCCATCCATTCAGATTGGAAAAATTTTATGGTCAGTGGGTTTCAAGGGCTTTCTATTATTGTAGTACGGAATGGAGCCGAAGGCAATTCCGGGATAAAAAAGGATTGACAAGGAGGGAGGGAATCCTTACTCTTGAAGTAGCAATTTTGACTTGTTGTAAGAGGAAGGAGCGATCGTCATGAAAAAGCGTGTGGGAATATTGACCTCTGGGGGCGACTGCCCGGGGCTGAACGCCACCATCCGCGGGGTGGCCAAGGCCCTATATCAGCGGATGGGAGAGAATGTGGAGATCATCGGCATCTCCAACGGCTACTCCGGCCTGATCAGCGGAGAGTGGCGGGTCATGCGCCGGGACGAATTTTCCGGCATCTTGACTGTGGGCGGCACCATATTGGGCACCAAGCGTACCCCTTTTAAGCTGATGCGGGTGGAAGAGGGCGGCGTGGACAAGGTGGAGGCCATGAAGAAAAACTATAAGGAGATGCGCCTGGACTGTCTGCTCTGCCTGGGGGGGAACGGCACCCATAAAACCGCCAACCTGTTGTCCCAGGAAGGCTTGAATATCATTGGCCTGCCCAAGACCATTGACAACGACATCTACGGCACGGATGTGACCTTCGGCTTCCATTCGGCGGTGGATATCGCCACCGAGGCCATTGACCGGGTCCACACCACCGCCGGCAGCCACAGCCGTTGCATGGTGGTGGAGCTGATGGGCAATAAGGCCGGATGGCTGACGCTGTACGCAGGCATCGCCGGGGGAGCGGACATCATTCTCATCCCCGAGCTGCCCTATACCATTGAGAATGTGTGTGCGGCCATTGAAAAGCGGGCGTCCCAGGGAAAATCCTTCTCCATCCTGGCGGTGGCAGAGGGCGCGATGGATGCCAAAGAGGCCCGGATGAAGAGAAAGGAACGCATGGCCAAGCGGGCCGAGGAGGGGTATACCACTGCCACCAACCGCATTGCGAAGGACATAGAACGCATTACGGGTATTGAGACCCGTGTGTGCGTCCCGGGCCATATGCAGCGGGGCGGGAGCCCCTCGCCCTACGACCGGGTGTTGGCCACACAGTTTGGCTCCTACGCGGCCAAAATGGTGTCGGACGAGAACTATGGCATTACCGTGGCCATGAAAAATAACCACGTGGGAGAAAACAAGCTGGAGGACATAGCGGGTAAGAGCCGGCTGGTCCCGGAAGGGCATGGCATGCTGGAGGTAGCCCGGCGAATGGGAATCTCCATGGGCTGAGCATAGTCCCCTCCTGGAAGGTTGCCGTAGTCATTCCGGCCCGGCAGCTTGCATCGTGGGAAACCAAATTAAGGATAAGGGAGCGCCTAACAGATGGGCGCTCCCTTTGTTATCCCCCCGGGTTTTCCCCTCTTTACCCCTGGGCATATTTTTGATATAGTAACAAAAACAAGGGATATCAACTTGGTGCCAACCACAATGGCCAAATCAAGCGGAAGGGAGCAAGCCCATGAACCATCCGGAAATCCTCCGCCGTCTCACCCTGGAGCAGAAGGTCGCCCTTCTCTCCGGCCGGGATGTGTGGCATACCCACGCCTTTCCCCAGGCGGGGGTGCCGGGGATGCTTTTGTCCGACGGTCCCCACGGGGTGCGCCGCCAGACCGGACGGGGGGACCACCTGGGTCTACACAAAAGTGAGCCAGCCACCTGCTTTCCCACCGCCGCTGCCCTGGCCAACAGCTGGGATGAACAGCTGCTGGAAGCCTGCGGCCGGGCTATCGGGGAGGAGGCCGTGGCCCAGGGGGTCAACGTGCTGTTGGGGCCGGGGCTGAACACCAAGCGCAATCCCCTGGGCGGCCGGAATTTTGAGTATTTCTCCGAGGACCCCTATCTGTCGGGGAAGCTAGCCGCCGCTTTGATCCGGGGGGTGCAGGAAAACGGCATTGCCGCCTGCCCCAAGCATCTGGCGGCCAACTCCCAGGAGCTGCTGCGGATGACCAGTGACAGCGTGGTGGACGAGCGGACCCTGCGGGAGCTGTATCTGACCAATTTTGAGATTGCCGTCCGGGAGGGAAAGCCTCTGGCGGTAATGTCCTCCTATAACCGGGTCAACGGTACCTATGCCCATGAAAACCCCTATCTGCTCACCCAAGTCCTCCGGCGGGAGTGGGGATTTTCCGGGATGGTGGTTAGCGACTGGGGGGGCTGCAACCGGCAGAGCGCCGCCCTCCGGGCGGGGGGCAACCTGGAGATGCCGGGCACCTATGGCGACAGCGACCGGGAGGTGTTTGCCGCCCTGGCGGCGGGGGAGCTGACCGAGGAGGAAGTGGACCGGCGGGTAGACCAGCTGTTGACGGTGGTTCTGTCTACCCAAATTCCTCCGGAGCGGAGGCAGACCTGTGTGGATTGGGAGGGCCACCACGCTCTGGCCCGGCAGGCCGCTGCCCAGAGCGGGGTGCTGCTGAAAAATGAAGGGGGGCTGCTGCCCCTTGCTCCGGGGAAGCGGGTGGCGGTGCTGGGCGAGTTTACCCAGCGCCCCCGGTTCCAGGGGGCTGGATCCTCTCTGGTCTGCCATACCAAGCTGGACCTGCCCCTGGACTGCTTGACCCAAGCGGGTCTGGAGGTGGTGGGCCACGCCCTGTGTACCGGCGGGGGCGGACATTGGCGGGAGGAGGCCGCCGCCCTGGCCCGCCGGGCGGAGGTGGTGCTCCTCTACCTGGGCCTGCCCGACTGGATGGAGAGCGAGGGGATGGACCGCTCCCACATGGAGCTGCCCTCCTGGCAGGGGGAGCTGGTGGAGATCGCGGCCCAATCGGGTACCCCGGTGGTGGCGGTGCTGGCCGGAGGAGCGCCGGTGGAGGTGCCCTGGGCGGACCGGTGCGGGGCCATCCTCCACAGCTACCTGGGCGGCCAGGCGGGAGCGGGTGCGGTAGCCGATCTGCTCACCGGTCGGGTAAACCCCTCGGGGAAGCTGGCGGAGACCTACCCCTTTTCCTACCAGGACGTGCCCAACCGCTCCTATTTCCCCGGCCGGGAGCGGACTAGCCAGTACCGGGAGGCCCTGTTTGTGGGCTACCGCTACTACCTCACGGCGGAAAAACCGGTGCGCTGGCCCTTCGGCTTTGGCCTGAGCTATAGCACCTTCCGGTATGAACAGCTAAAGGTCTCTCCCCAACAGGTGTCCTTTACCCTGACCAACACGGGGGAGCGGGCGGGGAGCGAGATCGCCCAGCTCTACGTCGCCTGTCCCGGTTCCCGCCTGTTCCGGCCCCGGCGAGAGCTGAAGGGATTTTCCAAGGTGTTTTTGCAGCCGGGGGAGAGCCGGGCGTGCGTCATCCCCCTGGACGATAAGGCCTTTCGCTACTTTCATGTGGGCAACCACCGCTGGGAGGTGGAGGGCGGGACGTATACCCTGGAAGTGGGGGCCAGTGCGGAGGATATCCGTCTGTCGGCCTGCCTGGAGGTGGCGGGCACTGGCGCGCCCATTTCCTATGATCCCAATGCCCTGGCTTGCTACTATTCCGCCCAGGTGGAGCAGGTGCCTGACTGTGCCTTTGCCGCTCTCCTGGGCCGTCCGGTCCCGCCCCTGGGCTGGGAGCACAGCGCCCCTCTGGACCTCAACGACAGCCTCTACCGGCTCCCGGACAGCAAGGGCTGGCTGGGACGGCTGGTTGGACGGTCCATCCAGCGGTCCATCCGCCGGGGGGAGGAGCGAGGCGTGCCCAGCGTCAACGGCCTGTATGTGGCCAGCCTGCCCATTCGGGGACTGGCCAAGCTGTCCAACGGCTGGGTGAGTACCCCCATGGCCCGTTCCCTGCTCCAAGTGGTCAATGGCCATACCCTCCGGGGCCTTTGGGGCTTTATCCGGGGCTTTGGGAGCAATGAGCGGGAAAAGAGAAGACGGAAACAGATGCTGGGCTCTTCCCACGGGAATCCCCGGCACAGACCGAAGGCTTGAACGAGAAGGAGGAAGCACCATGTCCCAGACGGCGCAGATCCATGTGATCGCCCATATAGACAGCGAGTTCCCCACCAAATTCGGCATCCCCCGCCAGAGCGGACTGGTGCAGGCGCTGGAGGCGAGGGTGGTCTTTGAGCCGGAGTACCGCAACCCCGACGCCCTGCGGGGCCTGGAGGGCTTTTCCCACCTGTGGCTCATCTGGGAGTTTTCCCAGGCCCGGCGGGAGGGGTGGTCCCCCACGGTCCGTCCTCCCCGGCTGGGAGGCAACCAGCGGCTGGGGGTCTTTGCCACCCGCTCCCCCTTCCGGCCCAACCCCATCGGCCTGAGCTGCGTGGGCCTGAAGGGGATAGACCTCTACACGCCCCAGGGGCCGGTGCTCTATGTGATAGGGGCCGACCTGATGGACGGCACCCCCATCTATGACATCAAGCCCTACCTGCCCTACGCCGACGCCCACCCCGAGGCTGTGGGAGGCTTTGCTTCCGTGCCCAAGGGGGAGAGCCTGGAGGTGGAGTGGGAAGGAGAGCTGTGGCAGCGGGTGCCACCGGAAAAGCGGGAGGCCCTGCGGGGGGTGCTGGCCCAGGACCCCCGTCCCGCCTACCAGGACGACCCCCAGCGGATCTACGGAATGGCCTTCGGCGGCCTAGAGGTTCGCTTCCGGGTGGAGGGACAGCGGCTGATTGTAGTAGAGGTGGAGCGGGCAAAACATTAACAGAACTTTCATAGCCATTTGCGGCGGTTTGTGGTATGATAGGAACTACTAGGAACAAGCGATGGGAGGCATAGGAATGAAACTCATCTTTGCGGTGATCCGGGACAAGGACGCCAACGACGCGGTGGAAGAACTGATTGAACGGCGGATCGGAGTGACCAAGCTGGCCAGTACCGGCGGCTTTCTCCGGGACGGCAACACCACCCTTATGATCGGCACGGAGGACAACCGGGTGGAGGAAGTGATGCAGGCGTTGAAGGAGACCTGTGCCAAGCGCAGCCAGATGGAGGTAGTGGCGCCCCACGCCACAGGGGGAGTTCCGGTATGGAACCTGGGCTATGCGCCGGTGAAAGTAGAGGTGGGCGGAGCCACCGTATTTGTGCTGGACGTGGAGCAGTTCCGAAAGCTGTAAGGGTCAGTCCCGGCCGCAATCGGCCGGGACTTTTTTTAAAAATAGAAAGGTTCCACCGGATGGAAGGCCATAGTTGAGAGAAAAAATGGGGAGAATGGGGTTGACCTTCTCCCTGGTGGAAGGTGTATGGTAGCCTCAGAAAGGAGAGCGGAGGGTGAAAATCAACGAGGTAGAGGCCCAGGTGGGCATTACAAAAAAGAATATCCGCTTTTATGAGGAACAGGGCCTGCTCTCCCCCCGGCGCAACAGCGAAAACGGCTACCGGGACTACGGTCCGGCGGAGGTGGAGACACTGCGGCGGATCAAGCTGCTGCGCAAGCTGGGGGTGCCCCTGGAGGAGATCCGGCGGATGCAGGGGGGCGGCTGTACGGTGGCGGACGGCATGCGCCGTCACCTGGTCACCCTGGAGCGGGAGCGGCGGAACCTGGAGCAATCCATGGAGCTGTGCCGGGCGCTGAAGGACCGGGAGATCCGGCTGGAGGACCTGGAGGCGGGCGAGCTGCTGGAGGAGATGGAGCGATTGGAGCGGGAGGGCGCCACCTTTTTGAACAGGCAGGTGGGGGACGCCCGCCGCATCCGGTATGTAGCCCCTTCGGTGGTGGCGGTGCTCACCGTGCTGCTTATGGGCGGTCTCATCGGACTGATGCTGTGGGCCTTTGCCATCGACGCCTCGGACGCCCCGCCCCTGCCGCTGATCGTGGTGCTGGTGATGCTCCCTGGAGTGGTCATCCTGGGTGTGCTGCTGGCGCTGTACCAGCGGATTCGGGAGATTCAGAAAGGAGAGGCCGACGATGCGAAAAACTACTAAGGGCCACGGAATGGCCGGAGCCGTGTTGACGGCCGTATTGGTGGCAGGCCTGATGGTGCTGCTGGTAGTTGCCATGCTGACCGGATATTTTGGCGGCAGCACCGATGGAGCGGCCACCGCGCTGGTGCTGGTCTATGTGCTGATTTTGTTGGCGGTGGCGGGGGGCGTGATGGCCGCCCTGGTCCAGCGCTGGCGGGAGGTGAAGGGAGGAGAGGAAGATGAAGCCCGGAAATACTGATCCGAACCGTCAGCGGGAGCTGAGACGGGAGGCAGTAAAGGGAGCTGTGCTGTACTGCCTGGCCCAGCTGGCCACCGTGGCGGTGCTACTGGGGGGACGGCTGCTGGTGAGCGAGGGCTGGCTGGACACGCTGCTGTTGGTGCTGGCGTTGGCGGACCTGATTTCCATCCCCCCAGTATTTCTGGTACTCAAGGAGCGGCTGAAGGAAATCAAAGGAGGAGAGTTAGATGCTGCTGGTAAATATTGATTACATCCCCGGCAAGGACCTGGAGGTGCTGGGCCTGGTGAAGGGCACGGTGGTCCAGTCCAAAAACTTCGGGAAGGACTTTATGGCGGGTATGAAAACCCTGGTGGGCGGCGAGATCACCAGCTACACCGAGATGCTCAACGAGGCTAGACAGATTGCCGTCAAGCGGATGGTGGATGAGGCGGAGGCCCTGGGGGCAGATGCCATTGTGAACATCCGTTACGGCTCCTCCTCGGTGATGCAGGGGGCGGCAGAGGTGATTGCCTACGGCACTGCGGTAAAATATCGATAAAAAAGCTATGGGGCCGTCCCTGTTACAGGGACGGCCCGATTTTGTGGGGATAGTTTGCCTGGGCAGGCGGCATACTGACAGAAGAACACGCCGGTTTCAGCCGGCAGTTGAGAAAGGAGCATGTTATGTCAGTCAATCCCAGAAAAGCGGCCATTATCGGCTGCGGTTCGGTAGGGGCCTCCATCGCCTTTCGGTTTTTGCAGCTGGGCCTGTTTTCCCAGCTGGTGCTGCTGGATGCCAACCGGGACAAGGCGGAGGGGGAGGCTATGGACCTCAGCGACGGCCTGCCCTACGGCGCCTCCATGGAGATCACCGCTGGTACCTACGACGACGTGGCCGACTGTGCCCTGGTGGTCATCACCGCCGGGGCCAACCAGAAGCCGGGGGAGACCCGCCTGGATCTGATCGGCAAAAATATCGCCATCCTCAAGAGCATTTTGGAGCAGATCACGGCCCGGGACTTTGGGGGGATCCTCCTCATCGTCTCTAACCCGGTGGATGTGCTCACCTATGCGGCCTGGCGGCTGACGGGCTATCCCCGGAGCCGGGTGCTGGGCTCCGGCACGGTGCTGGACACCGGGCGGCTCAAGCAGCTGCTGGGGGACAAGCTGGGGGTGGACAGCCGAAATGTCCACGCCTTTATCATCGGGGAGCACGGAGACAGCGAGCTGGCGGTGTGGAGCGGGGCCAACGTGTCCGGGGTGGACCTGGAGGACTTCTGCCGCCTGCGGGGGGATGGCCTGGGCCACAAGGAGCTGGAGGAGCTATATGAACAGGTCCGGGACAGCGCCTATGAGATCATCCGCCGCAAGGGGGCCACCTACTACGGCATCGCCATGGCGGTGGGGCGTATTGCCCAGTGTATTGTGCGGGATGAGCACGGCGTGCTCCCCGTCTCGGCGGTGTTGCAGGGGGAATACGGCCTAAAGGGGCTGGCCCTGAGTGTGCCCGCGGTGGTGGACCGGGGCGGGTTGGAGGAGATTTTGGAGATCCCTCTGAGCCAGGAGGAGCGCTGGGCCCTCACCGCCTCCGCTCATCAGATGGAGCAGGCCATTGCCTGCCTGGACCTACCAGGAGAGAAAAAATAGGAATAAGTGGTCCTCTCTTCCCATATGCTGTTTTATCTAGCCTATGGGGAGGGGACGGGAATGCGCCTGGGTCGGACAAGGATTGGATTTTTTGGAGTGGTGGGGACCCGGCAGGTGGTGGCCGCGGCCTTAGCGCTGGTGACCGTCACCTTTTTTCTCCCAGCCGCCTCCATTCCTGCCCAGCCCATGGGGGTGGGGGAGGAGGAGCCGCTGGGCGAATTGCCTCTGGACCGGGCCGCCCAGACCATGGCCTCCAAGGACAAGGGGAGGGCGGTGCGGCTGCTGGAAAAGGACGGCACGGTCACCGACCTGACCATGGAGGAATACCTGTGGGGTGTGGTGGCGGCGGAGATGCCCGCCTCCTTTGAGGAGGAAGCGCTGAAGGCCCAGGCCTGCGCCGCCCGGACCTATACGGTGATCTGCCAGGGGGCGTCCAAGCATCCCGAGGCCGACATCTGTGCCGACAGTACCTGCTGCCAGGCCTATATTGCCCGGGACGCGGCGGAAGCCCGGTGGGGGCTGAACGCGGGAAGCTATTCCGATAAAATCCAGCGAGCGGTGGAGGGGACCGACGGCCTGGGGATTTTATATGAGGGAGAGCCCATCCAGGCCCTCTTTTTCTCCTCCGCCGCCGGACAGACGGTGGACGCGGTGGAGGTCTGGGGCAACAGCGTGGACTACTTGAAGAGCGTGGACAGCCCGGAGGGGGAAGAGGTGCCCAACTACCACTCCCAGGTGGTGCTCACCGCCCAGCAGGTCAAGGACGCCGTCCTGGCGGCCTATCCCGGGGCGGACCTGTCGGGGGACCCGGGGAGCTGGTTTGGGACCCCTGTGTGTGCCCAGGGGGAGACGGTGTCCTCCATAACGGTGGGGGGCGTCACCCTCACCGGGGGACAGGTGCGCTCCCTCTTCTCCCTGCGCTCGGCCACCTTCACGGTGGATTGGGACGGGGAGCAGTTTACCTTCTCTGTCACCGGCTACGGCCACGGGGTGGGAATGAGCCAGTATGGGGCCAATGCCATGGCCAAGGAGGGCTCCGACTTCCGGGAGATCCTCACCTGGTACTACACCGGAACAGAGGTGACCGATCTGTGGTAAAACAAAAAGGGGCGGGACGTCACATTGGCGTCCCGCCCTAAGTTTACCGTTATTTCCCCACGCAGAACCGCTCAAAGATCCGGGCGGTGATATCCTCCCGCACATGCTGCCCGGTGAGCTCCCCCAGGGCCTCCAGCGCCAGCTCCACGTCGGTGAGCAGGGCGTCGGGGGTGACCCCGGCCTGGAGGGCCTTCCGGGCCCGGGATACCGCCTCCAGGGCACGCCGGGCGGCCTCTGCCTGGCGCTGGTTGGCCAGCAGCTCCCCGGAAAGGTTTCGCCGGTCCGGAGGGAAGAGGGCGGCCACCGCCTCCTCCAGCTGGGAAAGCCCCTGTCCGGTTTTGGCGCTCAGCTCCACCACAGGGGGCATGGGGTCTAGGTTGAGAAAGGGGATGGGGGCAGAGGGGAGGTCAGTCTTCGTATGGACCAAAATGGTGGGGGCCAGGGCGATGGCCTGTTCTAGCAGGGCTCCGTCCTCCTCAGTCACGGGCTGGGAGCTGTCCCACAGCACCAGAATGAGGGCGGCCTCCTCCATGGCCTTCCGGCTGCGCTCCACTCCCATCTGCTCAATGGGGTCGGCGCTCTCCCGCAGGCCGGCGGTGTCGATGAGGCGGAGGGTGACCCCGCCCAACTCCACCCGCTCCTCCACCGTGTCCCGGGTGGTGCCGGGAATGTCGGTGACGATGGCCCGGTCATAGCCCACCAGGGCGTTGAGCAGGGAGGACTTCCCCGCGTTGGGACGTCCCACCAGGGCGCAGGGCACTCCGTCCCGGAGGTAGCGCCCCCGGTGGTAGCTGTCTGCCAGGGCCCGGAGGGCCTCTTCCTGGGCGGTGAGGGCCTGGTCCAGCTCCTCCAGACGGAAGGGGTCAATGTCCTCATCGGGGTAGTCCAGTACGGCGTGGAAGTGGGCCATGATATCGGTGAGGGCGGAATATACGCCCTCGATGCGCCGAGACAGAGCGCCGCCCAGCCGTCCCGCCGCCTGACGGGCCCCCTCACGGCTAACAGCCTCCAGCAGGTCGCCCACTGCCTCGGCCTGAACCAGATCCAGCTTGCCGTTGAGAAAGGCCCGGCGGGTAAATTCCCCCGGTCTGGCCTGACGGGCCCCCTGAGCAAAGAGGGCCTCCAGCCCCAGGGACAGGACCATGGGGGAGCCGTGGCAGTGAAGTTCCGCCGTATCCTCCCCAGTGTAGCTGGCGGGGGCGCGGCTGTAGGTGCACAGCACCTGGTCAATGGGCTCGCCTTCCCGGTCCAGAAGCTGGCCGTAGACCAGAGTCCGGGGGGCATAGTCCGTCAACCCCTTGGGACCCAAGGGCCGGAAACAGCTCTGAGCGACGGACGCCGCCTGAGGTCCAGATAGGCGGAGGATGCCAATGGCTCCCGGCCCGGGAGGGGTGGAGATGGCGGCGATGGTATCGTGATTCATGACAGGTGCCTCCTGGAAACGGAAAGTTTAAATTCGACAGGTCCCGGCGGGTTTCTTGCAAAAAAGGAGGGAATTTCTTTTTGGCGAAAATTTAGCCTTGACAGTCGTTATGGAAACTGAAAGATGAATAAAAGTTGTACACAGTCTTCTCCACAGGGGTGTGGAAAAGTCGGTGGAAAATGTGGATAACCCTTGTGGGAACAGGGAAAGCGGGCGGGGAAGAGGGGGACGGGCAATATTCACAGAGTTGTATGAGGGGTGTCAACGGATACAGCATAAAACAGGGAAGGTGAGACGGAAGCCTTGCAGAGAAAGAGACGCCGCCCTGCCTGGGGATGCAGGCGGGCGGCGAAGGGAATCAGAGGAGGTTGTCCACACGCTGGCAGATGGCCCGGGCGGCCTGGACACCGGAGGCGCCGGCCTGGGCTAGTCCCCGGGTGACACCCGCTCCGTCGCCGGCGGCAAAGAAGCCGGGGAGGGCTGTCTCCATGTCGGAGGAGAGCTGGAGGCGGGCGGAGTAGAACTTCACCTCCGCTCCGTAGAGGAGGGTATCGTAGTTGGCAGTGCCGGGGGCGATCTTGTCCAGCTGATAGATCATCTCAATGATGTTGTCCAACTGCCGCTTGGGCAGGGCCAGGGACAGGTCGCCGGGGACGGCGGCAGTGAGGGTTGGCCGGACAAAGGACTTGCTCATCCGGTGCTCGTTGGTGCGGCGGCCGCCCACCAGGTCCCCGAAGCGCTGGACCAGCACACCGCCGGCCAGCATGTTGCTCAGGGAGGCCACGTGCTTGCCGTAGCGGTAGGGCTCGTTGAAGGGCTTGGTGAAGCGATTGGATACCAGAAGGGCGAAGTTGGTGTTCTCACTGCGCAGGGCGGGGTCGGCGTAGGAGTGGCCGTTGACGGTGTTGATGCCCTCCACGTTCTCTGCCACCACATGGCCGTAGGGATTCATGCAGAAGGTGCGAACCTGGTCACCGTACTGCTTGGTGCGGTAGACCAGCTTGGACTCGTAGACCACATCGGTGATGTGTTCAAAGACGGTGGCGGGCAGCTCCACCCGCACGCCGATGTCCACCTGGTTGTTCAAAAGCTCCAATCCCAGCTCCTTACACTGATTGGAGAACCACTCAGCGCCGGAGCGGCCGGGGGCAGCCAGCAGATAACGGCAGGACACCTCACCGCCCTTGGCCAGGGTGAGACGGTAGCCGCTATCTGCCTGAGCAATGGCGGACACCTCGGTGTTGAACTGGAATTCCAGCTTGTCCCGCAGACCTTCGTAGATGTTGGTGAGGATGCGCAGGTTATTTTCCGTGCCCAGATGCTTGCACCGGGCTTGGAGCAGATGCAGGTCAAAGGCCAGGGCCCGGCGCTCCAGGGCTTTGGCCTCGGGGGTGGAGGTGGAGAAGCACTGGGTGGTGGCCCCGTGCTGTACGTTGATGGAGTCCACATAATCAATGAGCTCCATTACCTTACCCGGCTCCATAAAATCAGTCAGCCAGCCGCCAAATTGGGTGGTAAAATTAAATTTTCCGTCGGAGAAGGCTCCAGCTCCGCCAAAGCCGCACATGGTATGGCATACGGGGCAGTGGATGCACTCCTTCACCTTGCCCGCCACAATGGGGCAGCTGCGGTGGTAAATATCCTGACCCTGGTCCAGGGCCAGCACCTTTAGATCGGGGCGCAGCTGGGAGAGCTCATAGGCGGCAAAGATGCCCGCTTCACCGCAGCCCAGGATAACGACGTCATAGTTGGGGTTCATAGGGGGAACTCCTCTCATCTGTAGTGATCCCTGTTATGGAGAAAGATGATTTCATCCATAACAATACAGCTTATAGTATATCATATTTTTAAAAAAAAGAAAGGGCTGAGGCCTGGAAAAACAGGCTCTAGCCCTAAAAAATGAAACAAACCATGGATTTATGAGAGACGATCGGTCAACCAGCCCAGCTGGGTGAGCTGATTGATGGTATCCTTGGGCAGATCCTCCATGGAGCCGCCCCCCAGCCGTAGGCACCAGTAGGCTCCGGACCGGCCGGGGTAGGAGGTGTTGATTCCGCCACAGACCACCAGTACCCGGTCTCCATCCTCCAGAGGGTCAAACATCCGAGGAAAGCTGTCGGGGGCCTCCAGAATGACAGGGGAGCCTGTGGAGTCAATAACCATGTGGGAGCCGTCCCTGGCCTGGAGGTAGCGGCCCACAAAGACACTTTTTCCCGTCGCAATACACCAGCCCAGGGCTGCCGCGACCAGAAGGATCAGCACCAGTCCCAGGGCGGCCAGCCGTTTTGTGATATGGTGTTCCATGTGCACGGTCCCCCCTGTCAGAGAAAGTCTTTTCTCTTATACAGACGGGAAAATAAGAAAAAAGTTCCAACCATGCCCCAAATTTTGTAAAAAAAGTCCGGCTGCTTCAGCCGGACTGATGTATCAACTTTTTTCCTGGAAGGAAGCGCCGCAGCCCCGACAGGTGACGGTAATCCGTCCTTTGCCCCGAGGGACCCGTAGCTGCTGGCCACAGTTTGGGCACTTGAAGTAGCGGTGTTCCTTGTCCTTGTGAATGGTGCGCTGCAGGCGCAGCCATTGAAGAATGGGCCCTGCGGAGCGCATAAATTTAGCATTTTCCTCCCGGCGGCGTGGCAGGTTACGGGAGAGCAGGCGGAACAAAACCACAAAAAGCAGAACCAGGCTCAGCCAATACAGAGGAACGAACCGGGTAAAGGCATACAGCAGGTAGAGTAGCAAATAAGCGCCAATTAGGAACAAATTCAGTTGATCATTTCCGTAGCGGCCGTACATAAACCGCTGGATCGCGTTGCGAATCATAGGGGAGACCTCCTTACAGAAGGACAGCAGGCGCGTCCGCCTGCTCAGTAACGATACAAATATGATAGCGCTTCCCCCGGAAATCGTCAAGAAGCCATTCGTAAACAAAGTGTAAATTTCCTAGGGGCGGAAGGGGTTTGGGGCTTTTTGCCTGGAAGCGGACAGGAAAAAAGAGGATGTGGGGCCTCTTGCGCGGAGGGTCAAGATAGGCTATACTGCATCTATACCGGAGGTCCAGCTTGTGGATCCCGCCCACGAGGAGGAGCGGCTATGAAGCGCATTGATAAGGAAAACTACTACCTGGATATCGCCCAGACCGTGTCCGAGCGGTCCACCTGCCTGCGCCGGTGCTATGGGTCCATCATTGTGAAAAACGATGAGATCATTGCCACCGGCTACAACGGAGCCCCCCGGGGCCGGAAGAACTGTGTGGATTTGAACTACTGTACCCGGGAGGCCATGAACATCCCCAGTGGGGAGCGGTACGAGCTGTGTCGGTCGGTCCACGCAGAGGCCAACTGTATTATCTCCGCCGCCCGCAGCGAGACGTTGGGAGCCACACTGTATATGACCTGCCGGGACCCGGGCACTGGAGATCTGATTGCCGGGTCCACCTCCTGTTCCATGTGTCGCCGGCTCATCATCAATGCCGGCATCAAGCGGGTGGTCATCCGGGACACCCGGGAGGACTATCGGGTGGTGGATGTGGACCAGGAATGGGTGGAGCAGGACGATTCTCTGCCCAAGCAGGTGTGAAGAATTTCCTGGTGGAGGACTGGTAAAAACCCCAGAAAACCCTTTGGCTTAAATGTGAATAAATCTTGACAGAAAACCAGGTTGCCTTTACAATATGTACAGGACAAAAATGAAAAACCTGGGGGATGTTTTTCAGTTGTCGCAAGGGGCTCAAACGCCGTTGGTGTGGAGCGCCTTGCGGCTCATTTTATGTACAAGACCCGCCGGACCTGTTGGGTTCAGGCCGGGCGCTGGAGCGGTCCGCCCCAGCTTTATGAATCATTTGGAGGTGTAAAAAACCACATGCTGCCCTATATCATTGGAGCGATCATCGGCATTGTGATCGGTCTGGTGGCAGGTATTCCGGTTGGTATCCAGCAGCGTAAGAAGTCCGCAGAGCGGGAAATTGGTTCCGCGGAGGAAGAGGCCAAGCGCATTGTAAACGACGCCTACAAGAGCGCCGAGAGCAAGAAGCGGGAGGCCCTGGTGGAGGCCAAGGAGGAGATTCTGAAGGCCCGGAACGAGCATGAGCGGGAGGTCAAGGAACGCCGTGCCGACTTGCAGCGCCAGGAGCATCGGCTCCAGCAGAAGGAAGAGAACCTGGACCGCAAGACCGAAAACATGGAGAAAAAGGAAGAACAGCTGTCTGCCAAGCTCAGCAAACTGGAGGCTACCCAGGCCGAGGCAGAGGAGCTGAAGAAGAGCCAGATGGAGGTGCTGGAGCGCATCTCCGGCTTTACTGCTGAGGAGGCAAAGAACTATCTGCTTCAGCAGATGGAAGAGGAAGTCACCCACGAGTCGGCCATGAAGATCAAGGAGATCGAGGCCCGGTTCAAGGACGAGGCGGACACCAAGGCCCGGGAAATCATCTCCCTTGCCATCCAGCGCTGTGCCGCCGACCATGTGGCGGAGGCCACCGTATCGGTGGTGCCCCTGCCCAACGACGAGATGAAGGGCCGAATCATCGGCCGGGAGGGCCGGAACATCCGGACCCTGGAGACACTCACCGGGGTGGATCTCATTATCGACGACACCCCCGAGGCCATTACCGTCTCCTGCTTTGACCCCGTCCGCCGGGAGATCGCCCGGCTGGCTCTGGAAAAATTGATTTTGGATGGCCGCATCCACCCCGCCCGCATTGAGGAAATGGTGGAGAAGGCCAAGCGGGAAGTGGACGCCGTCATCAAGTCTGAGGGCGAGCGGGCCATCTTCGAGACCAATGTCCACGGGCTGCACCCCGAGCTGGTCAAGCTGCTGGGCCGGATGCGTTACCGCACCAGCTATGGCCAGAACGTGCTCAACCACTCCATCGAGGTCTCCCATGTGGCCGGACTGCTGGCAGCCGAGATCGGCGCCAACGTAGCCGAGGCCAAGCGGGCCGGACTGCTCCACGACTTGGGCAAGTCCATTGACCATGAGGTGGAGGGGTCCCACGTCCAGATCGGCGTGGAGCTGGCCCGGAAATACCGGGAGAGCGAGGGCGTGATTCACGCCATCCAAGCCCACCACAACGATGTGGAGCCTAGGACCATCGTGGCCTGCCTGGTACAGGCGGCCGACGCCATCTCTGCCGCCCGACCCGGCGCCCGGAGAGAGAACTTGGAAAATTACATCAAGCGGTTGGAGATGCTGGAGGAGATCACCTCCTCCTTCGATGGCGTGGAGAAGTCCTTTGCCATCCAGGCTGGCCGTGAGGTGCGTATTATGGTCAAGCCCGAGGTCATCAGCGAGGATCAGATGGTTCTGCTGGCCCGGGATATTGCCAAAAAGATTGAGGATGAGCTGGAGTATCCCGGCCAGATCAAGGTCCACCTGCTGCGTGAGACCAAGGCTATTGAATACGCCAAGTAATATCCTCGAATTGAATAACAAAATGAAATCGGGACGCCCCCCAGCGTCCCGGTTTTTTTGTGTGTTTTAATGAATAAGGGGGAGTTTCGCTCTGCGGAGCGAGTTCCTTTTGCAGTGATGCAAAAGGAACCAAAAAATCGCCGGGGGTGCGGCGGCGTATGGAAACACAAACATTCCGGGAATGTTTGGTGTTTCCCCTTGCCGCCCCCCGGACCCCCGTTTAGACGAGGGGAGCGCGCAAGCAGGCGGGCAATCTCCGGCCGGCGCGGGCGGTTTTCGATTGGGCTCTGGCCGCCGACCGCTGCCGCTCCGTGGCCGAAATCCTGATTTTGCTGCTCCGCCTGGATTGGTCGCGCCTGGGTTGCACCAACTGCGGAGGGGGAGCGAATCTCCCGGGGGTACATCCAATAGGGGGCCGCAGCCCCCTGATTGGTCGTTTTAGGGAGTGGGGATTTCAAAGGGGAGAGGCCGACTCCCCCTGTCAGGGGGAGATGGGCAAAGCCCAGAAGGGGTAGGGCCATCGAAACCCCTCTCCCCTTTGACGGCTCTTTGGTGACTTTCTGGCCGGCCAGAAAGTTACTCGCCCCGGAGGGCGAAATACCCTATTACTTCCTGGGATAAGGCTCCCGCACGTCGGTGAGCCCCAATAGGTAGTCCACGCTGGTATGAAAGAATGATGCCAGGGTCTGGAGTGAAGAAATGGGAATGTTCAGCCGGCCCAGTTCATAATCGGAATAGGTGGTTTGATGGACATTAAGCAGCTGTGCCATGTCCTGTTGAGAGAGGTCTTGATCCTCTCGGAGAGCCCGTAAATGTTCCAACATGGAATCACCTCAGGGCTATTATGGGATAAGGGATATTCCCTTATTGATTTTTAAGGGGATATCCCTTAAAATAAGAGGAGGTGACTGGTTTATGAAAAAAGATACCGAAACAAAACGGGTACAGGTCACACTTCCGCTGGAACTGTACCAGGCCCTGCAACAACAGGCACAGGAAGAATTGCGCTCCATCCCAGCCCAAATCCGTCAGATTCTGAAAGCAAATCTTGGTTCCCAAGAGCGGCACTAAACCAAACCCAAATAAAAAGGCCCGGACTAATGGCAGTCCGGGTCTTCTTGTTTCCTTTATTCCTCGTCCAGCTTGAGTACCGCCATAAAGGCTTCCGTGGGCAGCTGGACCGTGCCCAGAGTACGCATTTTCTTTTTGCCTTCCTTCTGCTTTTCCAGCAGCTTCTTCTTCCGGGTGATGTCGCCGCCATAGCACTTGGCCAGCACGTCCTTGCGCATGGCCTTTACCGTCTCCCGGGCAATGATCTTGCCGCCAATGGCCGCCTGGACAGGCACCTCAAAGAGCTGGCGGGGAATGTTCTCCTTCAGCTTTTCGCAGATGCGCCGGGCCCGGCCATAGGCCTTGTCCTTGTGGACGATGAAGCTCAGGGCGTCCACCTGGTCGCCGTTGAGGAGGAGGTCCACCTTCACCAGGTTGCTGGGCTGATAGCCCTCCAGCTCATAGTCCAGGGAGGCATAGCCCTTGGTGCGGGCCTTCAGGGCATCAAAGAAGTCGTAGATGATCTCGCCGATGGGCATGGAGTAGTGCAGCTCCACCAGGTTGGTGTCCAGATACTGCATGTCCTTAAACACGCCCCGCCGGTCCTGACACATGGGCATGATGTTGCCCACGTAGTCCGGGGGCGAGATGATGGATACCTTGGCAAAGGGCTCCCGGGCCTCGGCAATGGAGTCGGGGTCGGGATAGTTGTGGGGGTTGTCCACCCGGACCACAGTCCCATCTGTTTTTGTCACCTCATAAATAACAGAGGGTAATGTGGTTACCAGATCCAGGTCAAATTCCCGTTCCAACCGCTCCTGGATGATCTCCATGTGGAGCATGCCCAAGAAGCCGCAGCGGAAGCCAAAGCCAAGGGCAATGGAGGATTCCGGCTCAAAGGAGAGGGAGGCGTCGTTGAGCTGGAGCTTCTCCAGGGCGTCCCGAAGGTCGGGATACTTGGAGCCATCCTCGGTGTAAATACCGCAGTAGACCATAGCCTGGGCGGGGCGGTAGCCGGGCAGAGGCTCGGCGGCGGGGCTGTCCGCTCCGGTGATGGTGTCGCCCACCCGGGTATCCTTCACATTTTTAATGGAGGCGGTGAACCAGCCTACCTCGCCGGCCGACAGCCGGGGGCAGGAGTCCATGCCCAGGGGGCGGAGATAGCCGCAGTCCAGCACCTGATAGGTGGAGCCGGAGGCCATCATCTTCACGCTGTCCCCCTTCTTCAAGGTGCCCTCCATCACCCGGAAGTAGACGATGACGCCCAGATAGGGGTCATACTGGCTGTCAAAAATGAGAGCCTTCAGGGGGGCGTTAGGGTCGCCGGTGGGGGCGGGGATATTCTGAACAATGTCCTCCAGCACCGCCGGGATGTTGATGCCCTGCTTGGCGGAAATCTCCGGGGCGTCCTGGGCGGGGAGGGCCAGAATATTTTCAATCTCGTCCTTTACCCGCTGGGGATCGGCGGCGGGCAGGTCAATTTTGTTGACCACAGGAAGAATTTCCAGGTCGTGCTCCATGGCCAGATAAGTGTTGGCCAGAGTCTGGGCCTCGATGCCCTGGGAGGCGTCCACAATGAGTACCGCACCCTCGCAGGCGGCCAGGGAACGGGAGACCTCATAGTTAAAGTCCACATGGCCCGGAGTGTCGATGAGGTTCAGGGCGTAGGTGGAGCCGTCCTGGGCCTGGTAGTCCAGCCGGACCGCCCGGGCCTTGATGGTGATGCCCCGCTCCCGCTCCAGGTCCATGTTGTCCAGCAGCTGGGACTCCATCTGCCGCTGGGACACCGCCCCGCACAGCTCGATGAGCCGGTCGGAAAGGGTGGACTTGCCGTGGTCAATGTGGGCAATGATGGAAAAATTACGGATTTTGGATTGATCGGTCATAGCAAAACCTCCTGGGAACCTCGGTCGCCGGAATGGTCCGGGGCAGAGGGATGTGAAACAAAGGAAAAAGGCCGGCTGGGCCCTACCGCTTCTCCGAACGGCGGGCGGAGAGCAGAGTGTGGAAGCGCTCGCCGCTGTTGTGGACCACCTGGAGCAGGGACTGGTAGAGGACGGGATAGTCCCGGGCCAGGGCGTCGTTGGTCATCTCCGGCATGGGCCCCTTGGCCTTGACGTGAGCGGCCAGGGCGTCGGCCAGCTCGGTCTCAGAGCAGAGCATGTCCGCCTCCGGAACCCCGGAGAAAAACTGGTGGGGGGGCAGGGAGAAGAAGTCGGGGTTATTGTCGGGATTGGCCTGGTAGAGCCGGCGGTAGAGCTTATAGATGGCGGTGGACAGGTAGTTGGCGGAGGCCCGGATGGCATCCCGGCTGCCCGTCTTGGCCAGCAGATCAAAAAGAACGCCGATGGAGTTGACCAGCAGCTTCTTGCTCAGCAGAGCCAGCACGCCTCCCCGCAGGGAGTTGTCCTTCTCGCCGCTGAGATCGTAGAGCTCCTCGGGGGCGATGGTGGTGCCGTCCCGGCTGAGGGTGCGGCCCAGGAGAAAGTCGGCGGAGACGCCGTAATAGTCGCAGGCCCGGACCACAAAGGGCAGGCCGGGCTCCCGAATGCCGTTTTCATAGTGACTGAGCAGGGCCTGGGAGATTCCCAGCTCCCCGGCGGCGGTGCGCTGGCTGACCCCCTTTTCCTGGCGCAGCAGGGAGAGGGTGCGGGAAAATTCTTCGTTCACAAAGGTCACCTCAAACTACAACAATACACTTGGTATAGTATACCTGAAAAGAATCCCCCCCGTAAAGAGGCAAAAGAGAAAAAATCCTGGTATGGGACGGGGGGATTTTTCACAGGATAAATTGACGGAAAGCCCGGCTCAGGCCCTTGCAATTTCCAGGGGAAAATGCTACCATAGTCACGAGAAACAGGCGCTTTGCGCCAATTTTTGATTTGGAGGAATTGATTATGTTCCGTAAGCTCATTGAGATCCTGAAGGCACATCCCCGTAAGATCGTGTTCACCGAGGGCACCGACCCCCGTATCCTGGAGGCCTCTGCCCGTCTGCTGTCCGGTACCTTCCTGACCCCCATCCTGGTGGGCAACGAGGAGGAGATCCTGGCCGCTGCTGAGGAGGCCGGCTTCAACATCCGGGGCGCCATCATCATCGACCCGGAGAAGTATGAGAACATGGAGGCCATGGTGGAGCGTATGGTGGAGCTGCGCAAGGGCAAGATGACCGCCGACGAGTGTCGCGCCATGCTGAAGAAGAGCAACTACTTCGGCACCATGCTGGTGGCCATGGGTGAGGCCGACGCCCTGCTGGGCGGCGCTACCTACTCCACCGCCGATACCGTCCGTCCCGCTCTGCAGCTGGTAAAGACCAAGCCCGGCAACTCCATCGTCTCCTCCTGCTTCATTCTGGTGCGTCCCTCTGCCACCGGCAACAACGACGTGCTGGCCATGGCCGACTGCGCCATCAACATCAAGCCCACCGAGGACGAGCTGGTGGAGATCGCCTCCGAGACCGTAGACTGCGCCAAGATCTTCGGCATCGATCCCAAGGTGGCCTTCCTGAGCTACTCCACTCTGGGCTCTGGCAAGGGCGAGGACGTGGACAAGATGCGCAACGCCGCCGAGAAGGCCAAGCTGGCTATGCCCAACGTGCCCATCGAGGGCGAGCTGCAGTTTGACGCCGCCGTCTCCCCCCGTGTGGCCGAGACCAAGTGCAAGGGCTCCAAGGTGGCCGGTTACGCCAACACTTTCATCTTCCCCGACATCAACGCCGGCAACATCGGCTACAAGATCGCCCAGCGTCTGGGCTCCTTCGAGGCCTACGGCCCCATTCTGCTGGGCCTGAACGCCCCCATCAACGACCTGTCCCGGGGCTGCAACGCTCAGGAGGTCTACTCCATGGCCATCATCACTGCCGCTCTGGCCTAAGACGAAAAAATTCACAAAGGGAGCGCCCATCGGGCGCTCCCTTTTTTCTTTTGGGAGAAAAGTGAAGCTGGGTGGCCGGAAAGAGTCAAAACCGCTTGAAAAAGACAGGCCATACCGTTACAATAGTCTCGGCTAACTTGACCCGTTTTTGGAAGGAACGGGGTTGAGGGAAACACAGGGAGGCACATCCATGGAAGAACACAAAATGAGCGCAAAAACCCTCAATGACCTCTCGCCAGGTCAGAGCGGGATTATATTATCGGTGGGCAACCAGTCCGGGGCGGTGAAGCGCCGGCTGGTGGATATGGGACTCACGCCCGGCACCCAGGTGAAGGTGACCAAGATCGCCCCTCTGGGTGACCCATTGGAGGTGTCTTTGCGGGGGTATGAGCTGTCCCTGCGCCGCGCCGATGCCCAGCAGATCGTCATGGGCCAGCCCCGGAGGGGGACCTATCAAAGCACCTCCCGTAATCGGACGGTAACGGACCCGGAGGCGGTACGCAGACAGATCCGGGACCATGAGCACGAGCTCAATGAGCACAGCCGGGACTATGATCCCGTCGCCCACGACAGCCGGCCCATGCGCCTGGCCCTGGCGGGCAACCCCAACTGTGGCAAGACCACCCTCTTTAACGCCCTCACCGGGTCCAACCAATATGTGGGCAACTGGCCGGGAGTCACCGTGGAGAAGAAGGAGGGCATTGCCCATCTGGGGGACAAGGAGCTCACGGTGGTAGACCTGCCCGGCATCTATTCCCTCTCCCCTTATTCCATGGAGGAGATCGTGGCCCGGGACTTTATCATCGGGGAGGGCCCCGACTGTATCATTGATATCATCGACGCCACAAACCTGGAGCGCAACCTCTATCTCACGGTCCAGCTGCTGGAGCTGGAGCGGCCCATGGTGGTGGCCCTGAACTTTATGGACGAGATTGCAAAGCGGGGAGACCAGATCGACGTGGCCCGGCTGTCCAAGGAGCTGGGGATTCCCGTGGTGCCCATCACTGCCCGGACAGGGGAGGGGCTGGAGGAGCTGCTCCATACCGCCCACCGGCAGATGCACCTGGGATACACCGTGGAGCCTGACGACCTGTACGACGACTTCACCCACGATATCCACCACCAGATGGGCGAGCTGATCCACGACTACGCCTACGCCGCCCACCTCCCCGCCCACTGGGCCTCCATCAAGCTGCTGGAGGGGGACGACCTTGTGGCCAAGGCCCTGAACCTGCCTCCCCAGGTGGAGAAAAAGCTGGAGGAGGTGGTGGCCCGGTATGAAAACTCCAGCGACCTGGGGGACCGGGAGACCCTCATTGCTGACAGCCGCTACCAGTACATTGAGCGGGTGGTGGCCGCCTCTGTGGTGAAGGGGAACCGGAGTGGACAAGCTACCTTCAGCGAGAAGGTGGACCGGGTGGTCACCCACCGGATTTTTGCCATTCCCCTGTTCCTGTGCACCATGCTGGTGATGTTTGTTATCACCTTCGGACCCTTTGGCTCCTGGCTGTCCGACCTGGTGGGTCTGGGCATGGATGCCCTGGGGGTCTGGCTGGAGACCGCCCTGGGAGCGGTGGGGGTATCTCACGTACTCATCTCCCTCATCTGCGACGGCATCATCGGCGGCGTGGGCGGCGTGCTGGTCTTCCTGCCCCAGATCGCCCTGCTGTTTTTCTTCCTGTCCTTTTTGGAGGACTCGGGCTACATGTCCCGGGCCGCCTTTATCATGGACCGGCTGCTGCGCCGGTTCGGGCTGAGTGGAAAGGCATTTATTCCCATGCTCATGGGCTTTGGCTGCTCGGTGCCCGCCATTATGGGCGCCCGGACCATGGAGAACGAGAAGGACCGGCGGATGACCATTCTGCTGGTGCCCTTTATGTCCTGCTCGGCCAAGCTGCCGGTGTACGGACTCATCTCCGCCGCCTTCTTCGGCCCTTGGGCGGGACTGGTGGTCTTTGCCCTGTACATGATCGGTATTGTGACCGGCATTGCCTCCGGCCTCTTCTTCAAGCACACCCTCTTTGCCGGGGAGCCCGCCCCCTTTGTGCTGGAGCTGCCCCCCTACCGCCTGCCCTCCCTGGGCAATATGATGACCCATGTGTGGCAGAAGGTCCGGGGTTTCCTGATCAAAGCGGGTACCCTGATTTTGCTCATGTCCATGGTACTGTGGCTGCTACAGTCCTTTGACTTCTCCCTGCACATGGTGGAGGACGCCTCCGCCAGTATGCTTGGGACCCTTGGCTCCATCATCGCCCCTATTTTTACCCCCTGCGGCTTCGGCCACTGGCAGGCCGCCGTGGCCCTGCTTACCGGCCTGATCGCCAAGGAGATGGTGGTCTCCTCCCTGTCCATGTTCTATGGCTTTTCCCTCACCGCGGCCAGCGGGGCGGTGGCCGCCGCCATGACCGGCTTTACCCCCCTGTCCGCCTTCTCCATGCTGGTGTTTATCCTGCTGTATGTGCCCTGTGTGGCGGCGGTATCCACCCTCTTTAAGGAGATGAACAGCCCCAAGTGGGCCTGGTTCTCTATCGCCTGGCAGCTGGGATGCGCCTATGTGTTGTCCACCCTGGTCTACCAGGTGGGCAGCCTCATTCTGTAAGAGATCCAAGGAGTGCCCTGGAATGATAAAACTAATTGCGCTGGATTTGGACGGGACCCTGCTCAACCCCCAGGGACAGGTGACCCACCAGACCAAACAGGCCATCGCCCAGGCCCGCCGGGCCGGGGTCCGAGTGGTGCTGAACACTGGACGTCCGGTACCAGAGGCCATCTGGTTTGCCCGGGAGGCGGGATGCGATGAGCTCATCTCCTGCCTGGGGGGCGCCGCTTTGGTGGATGGGACCTCCGGAGGGGTGCTTCGCCGGTGGGACATCCCGGAGCCCTCGGGAGAGCGGGCGCTGGAGCTGTGTCTGGGCAGGGACATTGAACTGATGCTCTTTATGGGGGAAGAGATCGTCCTGGACCCCTTTTCCAAGCAGTCCCTGCTGCGGACCTACCCCTATCCCGCCTTCCACGACAACGCTGTCACCGTATCAGACCCTCTGGCCTATAAGCGGGAGCGTGGGCTGCCCCTGACCAAAATTCACGGGGACTACAACCGGGAGGCCTACCCCCTCCGGGAACTTGCCGCCCTGCCCGGGCTGGAGCTCACCGCCTCCAACGACCACGATTTCGAGCTGGTCCCGGCTGGGGTGGACAAGGGCCGGACCCTGGCGCTGCTGGCACTGATGTACGGCATCCCCCTGGAGGAGTGCGCCGCTGTGGGGGACAGCGACAACGACCTGGCCATGCTTCGGGTGGCAGGGCACCCCATCGCCATGGGCAATGCCTCCGGGGCAGTGAAGGAGCAGGCCCGGTGGGTGACCGCCTCCAACGGGGAGGAAGGGGTGGCCCGGGCCATCCTCCGGTGCCTGGAACAATCTGAAACGTAAGAGAGAGATACCGCCTTTCGCGGTATCTCTTTTTTATTCGGGGAAAAAACAGAAATTCTTCTTGACCTTCCCCCTCATGGAGGGTGTACCATGTCGCCGCACGGCGAAGGGGGAGGAGAAATTTAATGAAAATTTTATCTTTTCTTTCAAACAATATAAGGTTTGGTTTTTACAATAGGCTCTGGCTAAAACAAAGATACCTAGGCGAAAGACGCCTTTACCGTTGGCCTGGCCCGGGCCTGTTGGGGCAGCTTGGAAAGACGGAGGAGAATGACAATGGAAGCACCCGTGGAAGAAAAGGTACAGCAGGTATCGGAACAGCAGCAGGAGGGGAAAGGGCCCAAGCGGCCCCGCCTGCACCTGCCCAAGAAGGGGAAAAAGTGGGGGAAGCGCCTGGTCCTTGTGGCCGTGGCTGCAGGAGCCCTGTACTGGTTTTTTCTCCGGCCTGGCGGGGAGGGGGGCGCCAATGCCCTGGCGGGACAGTACCAGGCCAGCCAGGCCCAGTACCGGGACCTGACGGTGTCGGTGTCCGGGACGGGGACCCTCACCGCGGCGGAGTCCTACCAGGTGAAGGCCCTGGTGTCCGGAGATATTTTGGAGGCCCCCTTTGAGGTGGGGGACCGGATCGAGAAGGGGGATCTGCTCTACCGGGTGGACGCGGGAGACGCGGAGACCACCTTGGAGCAGGCCCAGCTGTCGGTGCGCCAGGCCCAGCTGAGCTACAATGAAATTGCTCAGGGCCTCAAGCCCTCCGCCTCGGCGGCGGGAGTGGTGCAGAAGGTGTTGGTGGGGAAGGGAGAACTGGTCTCCCCGGGCACTCCCATTGCGGAGATCTCCGACACCTCCACCATGACCCTTACCCTGCCCTTCCAGTCTGCCGACGCAACCCAGATCAGCCCGGGGCAGTCGGCTTCCGTCACCCTGGCGGGCACCCTGGAAACCCTGAACGGCACCGTGGAATCGGTGTCCTCCGCCGACCTGGTGGGGACAGGGGGCGCTCTGGTCCGCTCGGTGAAGATTCGGGTGCAGAATCCCGGCGCTCTCACCGACGCCACATCCGCCACCGCCGTGGTGGGACAGTTTGCCTGTGCGGGCAGCGGCACCTTTGAGCCCAATGCCCGCCAGACGGTCACCGCCCAGGCCTCCGGAGAGGTTACTGACCTGCGGGTCACCGCCGGCAGTAAGGTATCTGCCGGGGATGTGCTGGTCACCCTGGGGGGCACCGCCGCCCAGAACAGCCTGGAAAACGCCGCCATCACCCTGGAAAACGCTCAGCTTTCCCTCCAGCGCGCCCAGGAGGCTCTGGATAACTACACCATTACCGCTCCCATCTCGGGCACTGTTATTGAAAAGAATTTCAAGGCGGGGGACAAGGTGGACAGCATGGATTCGGGAAGCATGGCGGTGCTGTATGACCTGTCCAGCCTGGAGGTGCAGGTGAACGTCAGCGAGCTGAACATTGGACAGGTCCAGCCGGGCCAGGAGGTGGAGATCACCGCCGAGGCGGTACCGGGCGAGGTGTTCCACGGCGTGGTGGAGCGGGTGAGCATCAACGGCACCACCACCAACGGCTTTACCACCTACCCCGTGACCATCCGCCTGGAGGAATACGGAACCCTCAACCCGGGGATGAACGTGTCCACCGACATCATCATAGAGCGGGCAGAGCACGTTTTGTCCCTGCCGGTGGAGGCGGTGAGCAGCGACAGCACGGTGCTGCTGGCCGGGGACGGAGCCCTGGCGCCCGACGGCACCGTGGCGGACCCAACCAAGACCACTCTCCAGGGCGTCACCCTGGGCCGGGGCAATCAGCAGTACATTGAGATCACCGGGGGACTGAACGAGGGGGATACCGTGCTGGTGCTCAATCAGGCCACCGGCAGCATGGGCGCCGGGACCTCGGTAGTCGTAGCGGCGGGAGGCTGATGACCTTGGAACATCTCATTGAGCTCAAAGACGTATATAAAATCTACCAGATGGGGGAGGAGACCGTCCACGCTCTGGACGGGGTGGATATCACCATTGACCAGGGGGAATTTGTGGCCATCGTGGGTTCCTCCGGGTCGGGCAAGTCCACTGCCATGAACATCATCGGCTGTCTCGATGTGCCCACCAGCGGCAGCTATCACCTGGGGGGTGTGGACGTGTCCACCATGGACGACGACCGCCAGGCGGAGATTCGAAACAAAATGTTGGGATTTATTTTTCAGCAATACAACCTCATCCCCAAGCTCACCGTCTTAGAAAATGTGGAGCTGCCCCTGCTCTATGCCGGGATACCGGCCCAGGAGCGGCGGGAACGGGCCGTGCGGTCCCTGGAGCGGGTGGGTCTGGCGGGCAAGCAGAAGAATCTGCCCAGCCAGCTCTCCGGTGGCCAGCAGCAGCGGGTGTCCATCGCCCGGGCGCTGGCGGGGAATCCCTCGGTGATTCTGGCTGACGAGCCCACCGGCGCCCTGGACTCCCACACCGGCCGGGAGGTGCTGGGCTTTTTGAAAAAGCTCAACCGGGAGGGGGACACGGTGGTTCTCATTACCCACGATAACTCAATTGCCGTCAAGGCCGACCGGATCATCCGTCTGCAGGACGGCAGAGTCATCTACGACGGGGATGCCCGGGATCCCCGGGCGGTGGTCCAGCCCGGAGAGCTGCTGGAGGAAGAGGGGGCGGAGGCATGAATGTGACCCAGTCCTTCCGTCTGGCCCTCAAATCCCTGGTCACCAGCAAAATGCGTTCCCTGCTCACCATGCTGGGCATCATCATCGGAGTGGCCGCCGTCATCATCATCATTTCCCTGGGCAATGGCCTGCAGGGGATGATCGACGAGCAGGTAGACAAATTGGGCATTAACACCATCATGACCTACACCTGGGGCCGGGGAGACGGCAGCACCATGGACCTGGACCCCAAGGACATGTACCGTCTGGTGGAGGAGAATCCCCAGGTGCTCTCCGGGGTGTCCCCCTACGTCAGCTTTCAGGCTGCCATCCGCAAGGGGGATGACAAGTTCGACAAAACCAGCCTCTATGGGGTCAGCGAGGTCATGTTCAACCCCAACACCGGAGCCACCATCGATGGGGGCGAGCGCATCGCCCAGGGCCGCTTCCTCTCCTACCTGGACGTGGAGCGGCGGCAGCCGGTGTGCGTCATCGGGGCCTATTTGGCCCAGGAGGGCTTTGGGGGAGACGCCCTGGGCAAGAAACTGTCCATTAACGGCGCCTCCTACACCGTCATCGGGGTGCTGGAGCAGATTCGGGAGAGTATGGATAAGGGCGGCCCGGACGACCAGATTTACCTCCCCTATGAAAACGCCCTGGAGCTGATGGGAGCCCGGTATGTGACCCTCTATATGTTTACCAGCACATCTGGCGCCACAGCCGGGGCTGCCAAGGAGGTCATTAACGCCTTCCTCCTAAACCATTTCCAAGACCCGGACGCCTACTACACCCAGACCATGGAGGAGCAGGCCGCCATGATCAATACCATGATGGGAGTGGCCATGGGGGTGCTGGTGGCCATCGCCGCCATCTCCCTGGTGGTGGGGGGCATCGGCATTATGAATATTATGCTGGTCTCCGTTACCGAGCGCACCCGGGAGATCGGCATCCGCAAGTCCCTGGGGGCCAAACGGCGGGATATCCGCATGCAGTTTATCATTGAGGCGGGCACCACCTCAGCCATCGGCGGGGTGCTGGGCATCGCCTTCGGCGGGCTGCTGGCCACCGCCCTGGGCTCCCTGTTTGGGGGGATGCTGTCGGCCCAGATGAATGGGGCCACCTTCAGCGCCACCCCCAATCTGGAGGCCATTGCCGTCAGCTTTGGCGTGTCGGTGGGCATCGGGGTGCTCTTTGGCTACCTGCCCGCCAATAAGGCGGCCAAGCTCAATCCCATCGACGCCCTGCGTTATGACTGATATAAGGAGTGTTTCTGCATGAAAAAGCCCGTTTTGGCCGTCCTTCTGGCGACCTGCCTCTCCCTGTCGCTGATCCTCCCTGCCACCGCGGCCTCCTCCGCCGCTCCCACCGACGAGGCCGCCCAGGTGGTCAACGCCCTAGGGATCATGGTGGGGGACGCCCAGGGAAATATGAACCTTTATAACCTGGTGACCCGGGCGGAGTTCATTACCATGGCGGTGAAGGCTACCCCCGGCGGGGAGCAGATCGGCCAGGCAGCCACCTCCCCCTATCCCGACGTGACCTGGAGCCACTGGGCCTCGGGCTATGTGGAGGCCGGGGTGGCCCAGGGCCTCATCTCCGGCTACTCTGACGGCACCTTCCGCCCCTCTAGCACCATCCGCCTGGCGGAGGGAGTGACCATTGCCCTGCGGCTGCTGGGCTACGCTCCGGAGGACTTCTCCGGAGCCTATCCCACGGGCCAGATGGCCATGTACCGCAGCCTGAACCTGGACGCGGGGGTGACGGTCACCCGGCCCACCGACCCCATGAAGCGGCTGGACGCCATGTACCTCTTCTATAACCTGATGACCGCCAAGACCAAGGAGGGGACCCCCTACCTGGAGACGCTGGGCCACAAGCTCAACGAGAGCGGAGAGATCGACCTGGTCTCCCTCATCAACGACCAGATGGAGGGGCCGGTGGTGGCCCAAGGGAACTGGCAATCGTCCATCCCCTTCTCCCTCAGCGGCGCCAAGGTTTACCGCCAAGGGAAGACGTCCACCCTGTCTGCGGTGCAGAGCCAGGATGTGGTGTACTGGAACCGATCCATGAACACCATCTGGGCATACAGCGACCGTCTCACCGGTACCATTCAGGCCCTGGAGCCCTCCTCCTCCAGCCCCACCTCTGTGACGGTGGCGGGCCGCACCTGCAAGATCGAAACGGCCGCCGCGGCCTATGCCCTGTCTGATCTGGGAGCGTATTCCCTGGGTGACACCGTCACCCTGCTGCTGGGCCGGGACGGCCAGGTAGCCGCTGTGGTAGGCGGAGCGGCAGCGGGAGCGGTGGACAGCGCCAAGGAGATGGTGGGTGTAGTCACCGCCATTGAGAACGCCTCCTACTCCGACGGCAAGGGGGGCACCTATACCGCCCGCACCGCCGTGGTAATAGCCACCAACGGCCAGCCCTACCGCTATGAGGCCCCCTCGGGACTGCGGGAGGGCAGTCTGGTGCGGATCACCGCCTCGGACCAGGCGGGAGGGGTCACCCTGCGCAGCCTGGGGACTGTGGGACTGACCGGAAAGGTGAATGCCGCCGGGACCAAGGTGGGCAACTATGCCTTTGCCGATGGGGCGGAGATTCTGGATGTGAGCGAGGGCCTGGGGGTGCGGGTATACCCCAGCCGTCTGATTGGGGTGGATTTGACGGGGAGTGTCAAATACTACACCCTGGATGCTGCCGGGGATATCGACCGCATGATTCTGGATGGAGTGACGGGAGATATGTACCAGTACGGCCTGCTCACCAATCTGGATGAGACCCAGGTGGGCGAGAACAGCTTCCTGTATGCCTACCAGTTCGACATAGGCGGTCAGACGGGGACCATCCCCCAGAGCAGCACCCGGCTGCCGGTGTCCCAGACCGGGCCCATCCGCCTGAAGGGCACAGTGCAGAGCCCGGAGGGGCTATACCCGCTGACCTCGGCCAAAACGGGCACCGTCAGCGGCAACCAGTTTGTGTCGGGGAACAACCGCTATACCCTCTCGGACAATGTGGCGGTCTATGAGCAGCGGGGTACCAGCTACTACCTCTCCTCCCTATCCCGGGTGAAGGAGGGGGGCTACACCCTCACCGGCTGGTATGACCAGACCGACGCCAACGGCGGCCGGATTCGGGTCATCATCGCCAAAGGGAGCAAATAAAAAATAAGGGGAACGGTCCACGGGCCGTTCCCCTTATTTTCATGATTGAGTGTTGGTATTTCTGTTAGACCCGTAGAAAAACGGACTCCTGGCAGTCCGGCCCGGACTCAGCCAACGGACCGAGGGGTAGAGCGTAGGAACCGGGGACCGCCTGATAGGCCAGATACTCATCATAAGTCAGGCCCAGCTGGGTACACACCTGGGCGACCTCCACCCCTACATAGCGGTAGTGCCAGGGCTCGAAGCGATAGCCAGTAATCTCCTGCTTCCCCTCGGGGTAGCGGAGAACAAAGCCAAACTGGGCGCAGTGCTCCTGAAGCCAGGCGTATTCCGCCGTGTCCTCAAAGTGGGCGCGGGAGCTGGCGGTGTTGATGTCCAGCGCCAGGCCGGTCTGGTGCTCGGAGTGGCCGGGGCGGGCGGAGAAGGTGTCGGCCAGCGCCTGGCCGCTTTCCGCCACATACCGCTGGTAGAGCTGTTCCTGGTAGGAGTAGGAGCGGTAGGCAGATACGCTGCGCAGCGAAATACCATCTGCCCGGGCGGCGTCTGCCATCTGGACAAAGGACTGAGCAGCCTGGGGGGTGAGGGAGCCGATGCCGTAGCGCGGTTTCAGGGCGGTGAGCTCAGGGACATAGTCGGCAGGGAGGGCAGAATACTTATTTACCAGGACCAGTGGGTCTGCGGGATCGGAGAGAACAATGGGGTCCTGATAAAAGGGGCGGTCCAGCCCCAGATTGACCTGAACCACAGCTTCTAGAGGGGAAAACTCGGGGTGGTCCAGAGCGTAGGTCTGGTAGCGGTCCAAGTACTCCAGGCGGCAGTTGGGCAGAGACAGGAAGGTCAGCTGGGAAAGGGACCACTGTCCCTCCTCCAGCTGCTGGGCCAGCTGGGGCCCCAGGCGGGTGTATAGCAGGGCACAGGCCTGGGAGGAAAAGCCCAGCTCCGTCAGCTGGGAGCAAATGTCACGATAAGTCAGCCACTCCTGCCGCTCCTGGGACAGGGGCGAGGGAGCGGAGACGGCGGGAACGCAGTCCAGGGGGTTGAACTTGGCAGAGACAGAGATGGGAGAGAGAAGAAGTGTTGTCCCAAGCAGTAGGGCCGACAGCTTGACTGCCGCGGGGGAGGGGTAGGTAGGCATGGCAGGAACTCCTTTGGGGCGGTGTGGGCCCCATATGTCGGTGTAAAAGAATCCATCATTTCCCACACAGGGAGAAAAAGTGAGCAAAGAGGGGGGCACCGTCCACCGTATCCGCACGTCGGCGGGCAAAGGACATGCGCTCGGGGTGGAACTGGACAGCAAAAATGGGCAGGGAGGGGTGCTCCAGCCCTTCCACAAAGCCCGCCTCGCCCCAGGCGGTGGCAATCAAACCAGCGCCCAGATGGTCCACTGCCTGGTGGTGGGAGCTGTTGACAGGAAAGATGTAGCCGTAGAGCCGGTGGAGCAGGGAGCCTTCCGCGGCGCGGATGGGGTGGACACAGTCCTCCTTACCGCCCCCGTGGAAGGGGCGCACAAGAGGGGGCAGATCCTGGACCAGGGTGCCGCCCAGAGCCACGTTAATCAGCTGCATCCCCCGGCAGATGCCAAAGATGGGCTTTCCAGCCTGGAGGAAGGCGTGAAACAGCTCCAGCTCCGCTTGGTCCCGCACCGGGTCCGGGGGCTGGGAGCCCTGGTTGGCCTGGCCATAGCGGGCGGGGTCAATGTCTCCGCCTCCGCATAGGAGCAGTCCGTCACAGCTCAGGTCGGGCTGGGGCGCGTAGCCCGCCACGGCAATCCCACCCAGCCGCTCCACGGCGGAGCAGTAATTGGTCAGGGGACTGGGACTGCCCGAAATCTGAATGCGGGGGGAGCTCATGGCTTCCCCTGCCCGGCAAGGGCGCCCTGGGCGGCCCGGGCCTGGACCAGGGCGGCAATCAGCTCCACAGCTCCGTCCACGCCGGTGGTGGAGGAGTTCAGGGTCAGGTCATACCGGCGCATGTCACCCCAGGTGTGGCCGGTGTAGTAGTTGTAGTAATTGGAGCGGCCCCGGTCCATTTGGAGGATGCGGCGCTCCATATCGTCAGAGGGGATGTGGTACTCCTCCACGCAGCGCTTGACCCGACTGGGGAGATCGGCGTGGACAAAGACCTTCAGGCACTCCGGCCGCTCTCCCAGCACGTAGTCGCTACAGCGGCCTACAATGACGCATGATCCCTCGTCGGCCAGCTCCCGAATCACCTCGGCCTGGGCAAAGAACGCCTGGTGGCTGACCGGCACACCCTGGTTGGCGAAGGCGGGCACCCCAATTCCAATGGGGGCAATGGACAGGTGGAACCGGCTGCGGGCACGCTCCTCGGCCCGGGCGATAAAGTCGGGGGAAAGCCCACTCTTCTCCGAGGTCTTTTGAATGAGAGTGCGGTCGTAGCAGGGGATGCCCAGACGGGCGGCCAGACGCTTACCGATCAGCCGTCCGCCGCTGCCGAATTCTCGGCTGATGGAAATAACATAATTGCTCATGGAACTCCCTCCTGCTGGTTGAACTGATCCCGGACAGCATTGCCGTCCGGGCCCTTGGGAATTGGTCACTATGACTATACTTATATTATAGCGGAACAGCGGGAAAATGACAACGATAATCTGCATTCTCACAAAGCAAACTGGAAAGACATGGGAAATAATGGAACAAATTACACAAATCAAGAAGTAAAAATTTTACAAATCCTTGCATTTCAGTGGGAAATGGGAGCGGAGTCTTGCGTAGAAGGGGAAAAGGCGGTATGATAAGCATAAAACTGGAAACGGTTCCAAATTGCGGAAGGAGGGATGCGCCGTGGGGAATCTCACCATTCGGGACATTGCCCGTCTGTCCGGCTGCGGGATAGCCACGGTGTCCCGGGTGCTCAATCATCTGCCCGGAGTGAGCGAGCAAAAGCGCAAACGGGTGCTGGCCGTGGTGGAAGAGCAGGGCTTTCAGCCCAATAATAACGCCAAACATCTCAAGCTCCAGGGGGGCATGGGGGTGGCTATGGTGGTTAAAGGTACCCAGAATATGCTCCTGGGAGCCATTGCCGAGCGGATGCAGACCCAGCTGCGGGATTGCGGCTGGGAGGCGGCGGTGTACTATTTGGATGAGGAGTCGGATGAGGTGGCCTACGCTCTGGGGCTATGCCGGGAGCGAAAACCGCTGGGGATCCTGTTTTTAGGGGGAGAACCCAGCTGCTTTCAGAAGGGATTTCTGGACGTTCAGGTCCCCTGTGTCCTGGTGACCAACCGGGCCCAGGAGCTGGCCTTTTCCAATTTGTCCTCCGTCACCACGGACGATGAGGCGGCTGCGGCCCAGGTCATTGGTTACCTGGCCCAAAAGGGGCACTGGCAGATCGGACTGTTGGGCGGCAATCCGGCCCACTCCCAGGTCAGTGCCCGGCGAGTCCAGGGCTGCCGCAGGGCGATGGAGGAGCTGGGCTTGCCCTTTGAGGAGGAGCTACAGTGGGAGTGCTGCCGCTACGCGGTGGCCGACGCCTACGAGGCAGCGGGACGGCTGCTGGACCGCTGCCCTCAGATCACCGCCCTGTTTGCCATGAGTGACGTCATTGCCCTGGGAGCTCTGCGGGCGCTGGCAGACCGGGGGCTGGAGGTGCCCCGGGATCTGTCCGTGGTGGGTTATGACGGCATCCCCCTGGCGGGCTACTCCATTCCCCGCCTGACCACAGTGGCCCAGGACGTGGAGCGGCTGGCCGGTGAGGGTGTGGAACTGCTGCTGGAGGCCATGAGCCACCCGGAGCGGGAGGCGGTCCACCGGGTGGTGCCCTTCCACCTGGTGGAGGGGGAGAGTGTGGCGCCCCCCAAGCATCATCCAAGAAAGGAAGAGGACAGAGCGTGAGACAGGCGGGAATTTTAATGCACCTTACCTCCCTGCCCTCCCCCTGGGGAATTGGAACCATGGGGGAACAGGCCAGGGAGTTTGTGGATTTTCTTCAGGCGGGAGGACAGTCCTGCTGGCAGATTCTGCCCCTGGGGCAGACCAGCTATGGGGACTCCCCCTACCAATCCTTCTCCTCCTATGGAGGAAACCCTTATCTGATCGACCTGGACCAGCTGGCCCAGGAGGGCCTGCTGGAGCCGGAGGAATATCAAAACCGGCCCTGGGGGCAGGACGAGCAGCGGGTGGACTATGGCCTACTCTATGAGCAGCGCTACCCGGTGCTGCGCCTGGCCTGCCACCGGCTGTTGAACCAGCAGGGGGAGGCCCTTTCCACCTTCTGCCAGCAGCATCAGGACTGGCTGGAGGACTACGCCCTGTTCATGGCTTTGAAAGAGAAGCACGGCAGGGTCTGCTGGCAGGAGTGGCCGGAAGAGGAGCGGCTGCGCCGTCCCCAGGCACTGGAGCGGGCCCGGAAGGAGCTGGCAGAAGAGATCTCCTTCTGGAAGGGAGTGCAGTACCTGTTCCACCGGCAGTGGGCGCAGCTGAAGGCCTATGCCAATGGGAAAGGAATTTCCATCATCGGAGACCTGCCCATCTACGTGGCCGCCGACAGCGCCGACGTCTGGGCCCATCCGGAGCAGTTCCAGCTGGACGAGGAGGGGCGGCCCACCCAGGTGGCGGGCTGTCCGCCGGATGCCTTTACCGCCGACGGACAGCTGTGGGGCAACCCCCTGTTTAACTGGGAACGGATGAGAGGGGAGGGCTACCGCTGGTGGCTGGACCGCATCCGGTTCCAGTTCCGGCTGTTTGACGTGCTGCGCATCGACCACTTCCGGGGCTTTGACGCCTACTACGCCATCCCCTACGGAGAAAAGACTGCCCGGAACGGCAGCTGGAAAAAGGGACCTGGGCTGGAGTTCTTCCAGGCGGTGGAGAAGGAGCTGGGGAAGCGGGCCATTATTGCCGAGGACCTGGGCTTTCTCACCCCATCGGTGCGGCAGCTGCTCCGGGATACGGGATACCCGGGGATGAAGGTGCTCCAGTTTGCCTTTGACAGCCGGGAGCGGGGCAGCGACTACCTGCCCCACTGCTACCCCACCCACTGCGTGGTCTATACCGGCACCCACGACAACGACACCATCCAGGGGTGGATGGCCTCTGCTCCCCGGAAGACGGCGGCCTACGCCCGGGACTACCTGCGCCTGACCAAGGGGGAAGGCTACCACTGGGGCATGATGCGCTCGGCCTGGGCCTCGGCGGCGGAGCTGGCGGTGATGCAGATGCAGGACCTGCTGGGGCTGGGCAGCCAGGCCCGGATGAATACCCCCTCTACCCTGGGGGACAACTGGCAGTGGAGGTGCCCGGCGGGGAGCTTCACGCCCAAGCTGGCCCGGCGACTGCGCCGGGAGATGAAGGTCTACCAGCGCCTGCCCGAGCAGAACCGGGAGGAGAGGGACCAGGAGAAAGCGTCAAAGGCTTTATAAACGCGTTTTTTCAAAGGAAACGTTTTAAAAATTGTTAAATTTTAGTGAAATTGGGAAGCCTTTGGGCAGAAATGATTTGACGCAGGCTGGTGTAGACTGATATACTGTCGCCAGAACAAAAAGTGGAATTAGTTCCGACCTGGGTTAGGTCGAAAAGGGAGAGTATCACAGATGCAACTAAACGAACAGGTATTTCAGCTGACTCAGGAGCGGTTTGGCCGCTCCCCGGATCAGTGTGACGATCATCAATTATATGAGGCCCTGCTGCTGCTGACCCGGCGCATGGCCGAACAGCGCCCTGCCCCCCAGGGGGAGCGGAAGCTGTACTATTTCTCAGCGGAATTTCTGGTGGGCAAGCTGCTGTCCAACCAGCTGTTGGCCCTGGGGCTGTATCAGGAGGTCAAGGAGCTGCTGGCGGGGATGGACCGGGATCTGGGCGTCATTGAGTCCCTGGAGCCCGAGCCCGCTCTGGGCAACGGCGGTCTGGGCCGCCTGGCCGCCTGCTTTTTAGATTCCATCGCGGCTCTGGGCCTGCCTGGTGACGGGGTGGGACTGAACTACCACTACGGTCTGTTCCGCCAGCACTTCGTCCACAACAAGCAGACGGAGGAGCCCGACACCTGGCTGGAGGGGGAAAACTGGCTGATTCCCACCGGGAAGCGCTTTTCCGTCCCCTTTGGAGGTTTTACTCTGAATGCGGTGCTCTATGATATGGCGGTGCCCGGGGCGGGAAATGAGACGGCCAACCGGCTGCACCTGTTTGATTTGGAGGAGCCGGCCCCCCTGCCCTGGGTGGGCATCCGCTTTGACAAGGGGGACATTGCCCACTGCCTGACCTCCTTCCTCTACCCCGATGACAGTGACCGGGCCGGTCAGCTGCTGCGGGTGTACCAGCAATATTTTATGGTCTCGGCGGGGGCGCAGCTCATTCTCCAGGAGCTGGAGGAGCGGGGCTACTCCCTGGAAGAGCTGGCCGAGCGGGTGGTCATCCAGATCAATGACACCCACCCCTCCATGATCATCCCTGAGCTGATCCGGCTGCTCACCCAGCGGGGGATGTCCTTTAACCAGGCCATCGACCAGGTCAGCCGCACCTGTGCCTACACCAACCACACCATCCTGGCTGAGGCCCTGGAAAAATGGCCCTTGGACTACATTCAAACAGTGGCTCCCCAGCTGGTGCCCATTCTCCTGGAGCTGCACCGGCGGGTGGAGGAGATTCACCACGACCCCAAGGTGTCCATCATTGACGGGGAGGGTAGGGTCCATATGGCCCATATGGATATCCACTACGGCTTCTCCGTCAATGGCGTGGCCGCCCTCCATACCGAGATTTTAAAGAACTCGGAGCTGAAGGCCTTCTGTGACCTCTACCCCCAGAAGTTCAACAATAAGACCAACGGCGTCACCTTCCGCCGCTGGCTGGAGGCCTGCAACGGGGAGTTGACGGCCCTGATTGACCAGTGTGTGGGCCGGGACTGGCGCCGGGACACCACCAAGCTGGAGGGGCTGATGAAGTTTGCCCAGGACCCATCGGTGCTGCAACGGCTGCTGGATATCAAGCAGCACAATAAGGATCGGCTGTGCCGGCTGCTCTGGTCGGAGCAGGGGGTGGAGCTGGATCCCCAGTCGGTGTTTGACATCCAGATCAAGCGGCTGCACGAGTATAAGCGTCAGCAGATGAATGCCCTGTATGTCATCCATCAGTACCTGGAGATCAAGGCCGGACGGCTGCCTCGGCGTCCCATCACCGTCCTCTTCGGGGGCAAGGCGGCGCCCGCCTATGTGATGGCCAAGCACATCATCCACCTGATTTTGTGCCTGCAACAGCTCATTGAGTCGGACCCTCAGGTCCGTCCTTGGCTCCGTCTGGCCATGGTGGAAAATTACAACGTCACCTGGGCGGAGGCCCTGATCCCCGCCTGCGATATCTCCGAGCAGATTTCCCTGGCCTCCAAGGAGGCCAGCGGGACGGGCAATATGAAGTTTATGGCCAACGGAGCGGTGACCCTGGGCACCATGGATGGGGCTAATGTGGAGATCGCCCAGCTGGTGGGAGAGGAGAACATCTACACCTTCGGCGCGTCCAGTGACCAGGTGATCACCCTGTACGCGGAGGAGGGCTACCAGCCCCTGTCCTATTACCACCGCCCCCAGGTGGAGCGCCTGGTGGACTTTTTGGTGTCTCCGGAGCTGTTGTCGGTGGGAGACCCTGCCAGCCTGTCCACCCTGTGGAAGGACATGAAGAGCAAGGACTGGTTTATGGCCCTGTTGGATGTGGAGGATTATATTGCCACCAAGGAGCGGGCGCTGGAAGACTATGAGGACCGGATGGCCTGGGCGAAGAAAATGCTGGTGAACATCGCAAAATCCGGCTATTTCTCCTCCGACCGCACCATCCGGCAGTATAACGAGGATATTTGGCGTCTGAAGTGAACCCGGCGCCTAAGCCGAAACCCCGGTCCAACGGGCCGGGGTTTGGTTTTTTGCCAAAAAGAAAACTTTTTTTTCATGTAGTCCGTCTATTGATATGACGGGGGAAAGGAGGCGCGGGATGGACCCGGCAGTGCTGCAGCAGGAAGTAGAAGAAGAAATTTTGCGCTCCTATCAAATGCTCTACCGCTTGGCGTACACCTATGTAAAAAATCCGGATGACGCCATGGATGTGGTGCAGGAAAGTGTATACAAGGCCATCCAAAACGCCTCCGGCGTGCGCAGCCGGGGAGCCATTAAGGGGTGGCTGTGCCGGATCGTGGCAAACACCGCGTTGGATTTCCTTCGTTCCAGGGCGCGGGAGGTGCCGGTGGATCAGGTTCCGGAAACCGGCCGGGAGGACACCTATCAGGATCTAGATACCCTCCGGGCCCTGGAGCGGCTGGAGGAGCGGGAGCGCACCGTAGTTGTTTTGCGTTTTTTTGAGGATATGAAGCTTCAGGATATTGCCCTGTCCACCGGGGAAAATTTAAACACAGTCAAGACCATCCTCTATCGGAGCCTGAAGAAGCTCAGGATCCAACTAATGGAAGGAGAGTCATTTTCATGAGGGAAGACCGCTTGGAGTCTATGCGAAAGGAATACCATGAAATCCCCATCCCGGAGGATCTGGAATTTCAGGTCCGGGCCAGCATCCAGCGGGCCAAGCGCGAGCAGGGGAAGGAAAAGCCGACCAAGGGAAGGGTATATCGCCTGTGGAAACGCACCGGACTGACCGTGGCGGCGGCCATGATCGGTCTTGTGGTGCTCACCAACGCCAGCCCAACGGTGGCCTATGCCATGGAGCAGGTGCCGGTGCTGGGGGCCATCACCCGAGTGTTCACCTTCCACACCTATGAATACCAGGGGGACAAGACCTCTGCCCATATTGAGGTGCCTCAGGTAGAGGGCGGAAGCCAGGAACTCAACGATGCCATCGTGGCCTATACTGACACCATCATCCAGCAGTACCAGCAGGATGCGGGTCTGTACCAGGGGGAATCTCAGGGTGAGACCGACCACTATACTCTGGATATGACCTATACTGTGGTCACAGACAGCGACACCCTGTTTGCTCTGCGCTTTGACCAGACCCAGATTATGGCTAGCGGAACAGAATCCGTCAAGGTATATGCGGTGGATAAAGCCACCGGACACATCTTATCTCTGGCCGACCTGTTCCAGGCGGACAGCGATTATCTGGGCGTGCTTACCCGGGCCGTACAGGAACAGATGGCCCAGCAGATGGAGGCGGACCCTGCTGTCTACTACTGGCTGGATGACGAGGTGGAGGAGTGGAACTTCACTCAGCTCCCCTCCGACACTGATTTCTATGTGAATGAGGCGGGGGATCTGGTGCTGGTCTTTGATGAGGGGGAGGTAGCTCCCATGTATATGGGGATGGTGGAGTTTACCATTCCCGCTCGGGACCTGAAGGGCATTGCCCAGGGAGACTACCTGGGCTCATAAATTCGTCCAAGATAAAAACAAGGACCATCCCGGCCATACAGATGCCGGGATGGCCTTTTTTATTGGTGTTGGAGTTAAAGCTGGCGCCGGACGCGGAGAAAGAGGGCTAGGGCAGCCGCTGCTGTGAGCGCTTCCGCGATGGGGAAGGCCAGCCACAGTCCGGTCAGACCCCAGAGGCGGGGGAGCAGGAGGGCCAGGGGGAGGATCAAAAAGTAGCCGCGCAGCAGGGAGATCAGCTGGGCAGGGCGGGGATGGTCGGTGGAGGCAAAGAAGATGGTGGTCAGCAGGTTCATGCCTGCCCAGGGGCAGGCGATAAAGTAAAGGCGCATTCCCTGAACAGCCATGTCCTGGAGGAGTGGGTCGCCCTCCTGGTTAAATAGAGCGGAAATAGGGCCGGCCCCCAGGGAGGTACCCAGGCAGATCAGGGCGGACAAAATCAATACGGTAGCGGAGGCGTAGCGGAGAATGGAGCGGATGTGAGGGTGGTCGCCGGAGCCGTAATAGCCGCTGAGCAGCGGCTGAACCCCCTGGGCTACTCCATTATAGATGGCCAGCACCACCAGGGAGAGGTTGGCTACCACCCCGTAGGCGGCCACCCCAGTGCTGCCCTCCAGAGAGAGCAGTACGGCGTTAAATACCACCATCACCACGCCAGAGGACAGCTCCGAGAGCAGGGAGGGAACGCCGGCAGCGGCACACAGGCCCAGCAGATGGGGGGAGGGGGCACAGCGGACAGGTCGGAAGGTGTTGTGATGGCCCAGGAAGAAGGGGGAGAGGACGGCCAGACTGATGACGGGAGCCAGGCCGGTGGCAAAGACGGCGCCGAAAATCCCCATGTTCAGGGGGACCATGAACAGGTAGTCCAGCACGATGTTGGACAGGCTGCCAGTGACCATGGCGGCCATAGAGCGCTGAGGGGCACCGTCGTTGCGGACAAAGCACAAAAGCAGGTCATTGAGAAGAATGGCGGGGGCGAAGAGAAGAAGGATGCGTATGTAAGTCTGGGTCATGGGAAGAACGTCCCCTTCCGCACCCAGGAGAACGGCCAGGGGACGGGAGAAGAACAGCCCGCAGCTGAAAAAGAAGAACGCGGCAGCCCCGGCCAGAGCCAGGACATGAGTAAAGGCGGCGCTGGCCTTCGCCTCCCGGCCCTGGTGTTTCAAAATGGTAAAGCGGGTGGCTCCGCCCATTCCCAGCATCAGACCGAAGCCATGGATAAAGCTGAAGACGGGGATCGCCAGATTCAAAGCGGCTAGGCCGTTAGAGCCCAGGGTGTTGGCCACAAAAAAGGTGTCCGCCAGGATGTAGCAGGACAGGGCCAGCATCCCCAGGACGTTTAAGGAGCAATAGCGAGCAAACAGGCCAAAGCAAGATGAACGGTTCACGGCAAGTCCCTCCTTCCGGACAAAAAAGAAAACGCCTCAGCTTTCCACCTGCGAAGCCTATCGGTGAAAAGTTGGGCGCGTAATCCCCCCGACCCGGCGGCCAGGGAGCGCTATATTTGGTTCGGCTCCCATCATAGCGGATTGGGAGAAAAAAGTCAACCCCTGCGGGAAGGAGAATTTTGGCGGCGGAGAGACGGCACATACCGCCTCCCCGCCGGGAGAATCCGTGCTCCTGATACTGTTTGGCTGCGGCGATAAAGTCGCGGAACAAGGGATGGGCCTTATTGGGCCGGCCCGCGCTGGGAAGGTCAGTGCACCTGGCAGTGTTTGGCCGCGGCAATAAAGTCGTGGAACAAGGGATGGGCCTTATTGGGCCGGCTTTTCAGCTCCGGGTGGAACTGGACACCCACAAACCAGGGGTGATCGGGCAGCTCCACGATCTCCACCAGCCGTCCGTCGGGGGATAGCCCGGCCAGACGCAGGCCGGCCTGGGTGAGGGCCTGGCGGTAGTCGTTGTTGAACTCGTAGCGGTGGCGGTGGCGCTCCTGGATCTCATCGGCCCCGTAGGCCTGATAGACCATGGTATCCTGGCTGGTGATCCGGCAGGGATAGGAGCCCAGGCGCATGGTGCCCCCCTTGGCGGTGACCCCCCGCTGGTCGGGCATCAGATCGATGACCGGATGGGAGGTAGTGGGGCTGAGCTCACTGGAGTGGGCGTCGGTCATGCCGCAGACGTGGCGAGCAAATTCCACCACGGCCATCTGCATTCCCAGACAGATCCCCAAAAAGGGAACCCGGTTGGTTCGGGCGTAGCGCACGGCGGAGATTTTTCCTTCAATACCCCGGTCCCCAAAGCCGCCAGGCACCAAAATCCCCTGGCAGCCATCCAAAATTTCTGCGGCGTTGTTGTCGGTGACGGTCTCGGAATCCACCCAGCGTACCCTTACCTTCACATCATTTTCAATTCCCCCGTGGGTCAGGGCCTCCACCACAGAGAGATAGGCGTCGTGGAGGGCCACATATTTGCCCACCAGAGCGATCTCCACTTCTCCTTTGGGGTGTTTGGCCCGGTGGACCATGGTGGCCCACTCGGTGAGATCGGGCATGTGGCAGATGAGACCCAGCCGCCGCACCACCACGTCGGCCAGTCCCTCCCGCTCCAGCATGAGGGGCACCTCGTAGAGGATGGGGGCGGTGAGGTTGGGGATGGCGTTTTCCCGGGGGATGCCGCAGAACAGGGCGATTTTATCCAAAATGTCCCCGGGGACGGGGGAGTCGCTGCGGCAGATGATCACGTCGGGCTGGATGCCCAGGGAGAGCAGCTCCTTGGCCGAGTGCTGGGTGGGCTTGCTCTTCAGCTCCCCGGTGCCGGGGATGGATACGATGAGGGAGACATGGAGGAACATCACGTTCTGGCGGCCCCGCTCGGCGGCCACCTGGCGGATGGATTCCAGGAAGGGCTGGGACTCAATGTCGCCCACAGTGCCGCCGATCTCCACGATGGCCACATCGGTGTCGGGGGTGTCCAGGGCGTAGATGTGGGCCTTGATCTCGTTGGTGATGTGGGGGATGATCTGGACGGTGCCGCCCAGGTAATCGCCCCGCCGCTCCCGGTTGAGCACGTTCCAGTAGACCTTTCCCGAGGAGACGGAGGAGTGGACGGTGAGGTTTTCGTCAATGAAGCGCTCGTAGTGGCCCAAATCCAGGTCGGTTTCCGCGCCGTCGTCGGTGACAAAGACCTCTCCGTGCTGATAGGGGCTCATAGTTCCGGGGTCCACATTGAGGTAGGGGTCCAGCTTCTGGACCTTGACCCGCAGGCCCCGCTGCTTGAGCAGGCGGCCCAGGGAGGCGGCGGTGATCCCCTTGCCCAGGCCGGAAACCACGCCTCCTGTGACGAAAATAAACTTTACTGCCATGTTTGATCCCTCCATGTATTGATGTAGTATGGGGCGGTTGGAGAAAAAATCATACCAGGCTGCGCCGCAAGACCCGGACCCGGGCGGGAACGACCGCCGGCGGCAGCCGGAAAAAAGGGTAAGGCGCCCTCGGGAGAACCGTCTCCCGGGGGCGCCTCCTTGCGCTTATCGGTGATAAAGATTGTTGGTCTGGTACTGGGGCTCGCAGGTGAGCTGCAGGCCCAGCTTTTTGTAGGTGACCTCGTCGGCGGGGGAGAGGATGACGGAGCAGTGGGCCTGACAGCCCTTGAGCAGGTCCAGAACCTTCACCGCCTCCGCCGCCTTGGGCTCCAGATTCGCGGAGGCGGCCAGGGCGATGAGGACCTCATCGCTGTGGAGACGGGGGTTGTTGGAGCCCAGATACTGGACCTTAACGGTCTGGATAGGCTCGATGGCACTTTGAGCAATGAGGTGTACGCCGTGTCCTCCCGCTCCGGAGAGCTTCTTCAGAGCGTTGAGCAGGGCGGCGGCGGAGCAGCCCATCAGGTCGGAGGTCTTGCCGGTGACGATCTCCCCGTCAGAGAGCTGGATGGCCATGGCGGGCTCGCCGGTCTCCTCCGCCAGACGGTTGGCCGAGTCCACCACCGGGCGGATCTCCGGGGTAATGCCGGCCTGCTGCATCAGCAGCTCCAGCTTGTACACCGTGCAGTCGGCCCCCTTGCCCTGGCGGCGCTCGCACAGGGCGTCGTAGTACCGGCGGATGATCTCCTGCCGGGCGGCCTGCTGGCAGGCGTCGTCGTCAACGATGCAGTTGCCCGCCATATTGACCCCCATGTCGGTGGGGGACTTGTAGGGGCAGGAGCCGGTGATCTTTTCAAACATAGCGGCCAGAACGGGGAAGACCTCCACGTCCCGGTTGTAGTTGACGGTGGTCTGGCCGTAGGCCTGGAGGTGGAAGGGGTCGATCATGTTCACGTCGTCCAGGTCGGCGGTGGCGGCTTCATAGGCCAGGTTCACCGGGTGCTTCAGGGGCAGGTTCCAGATGGGGAAGGTCTCGAACTTGGCATAGCCCGCCACAGTGCCCCGCTTATGCTCGTGGTAGAGCTGGCTGAGACAGGTAGCCATTTTCCCGCTGCCCGGGCCGGGAGCGGTGACCACCACCAGAGGACGGGTAGTCTCCATGTACTCGTTTTTACCGAACCCCTCGTCGCTGACAATTTTGGCGATGTTGTGGGGGTAGCCGGCGATGGGATAGTGGCGGCAGACCTTGATGCCCAGGGCCTCCAGCCGCTGCTGGAAGGCATCTGCGGCGGGCTGGCCGGTGTAGCGGGTGACCACTACACCGCACACAGGCAGGCCCCGGCCCCGAAAGATATCGATGAGGCGGAGCACATCGCTGTCGTAGGTGATGCCCAGGTCGCCCCGGACCTTGTTTTTTTCAATGTCTCCGGCGTTGATGGCAATGATAATTTCCGCTTTGTCCTTCAACTGCTCCAGCATCCGGATCTTGCTGTCTGGCTCAAAGCCGGGAAGGACTCGAGAGGCGTGGTAGTCATCAAAGAGTTTGCCTCCAAACTCCAGATACAGCTTGCCCCCGAATTGGGCGATACGGTCCCGGATGTGCTGGGATTGCATGTGCAGATATTTCTGGTTGTCAAAGCCCTGCTTGGCCAAGACGATCCCCCCTGACGGTATAAAATCATAAGAGTGGTGGAAAAAACACCAGGCTATTTTACATCGGCTGCCGGGTAAGCGTCAAGAGCTTTTGGGAAATAAACTCTGGCCAGTCCAACAAGCAACAGCCGCCCGGTGGGCGGCTGTGAGAACGATGAAGTTAGTCGGGGTCCTCCACCTGAAATACATCGGTGGAGAGCACGTCGGCCAGTCCCACCAGTAGGGGAGACAGACCGGCATCTGTCTGTAGGTGGGGTGTCTGTAGGGTGAGGTTGGAGGATATGGGGGCGGTGGGGAGAGAGATGGCCAGAAGAGGAGAGTTGGTGAGCAGAATGGAGCCCTTGTGCAGGGCAATGATCTGCCGAGCGATGGCCATGCCCAGTCCCGCCCCGGCATCAGGCTGGGGGAGAAGCTGGTCGGAATCCTGGGCCAGCATGGCAGCCAGCTGGCGCTGAGTGGGGGCATCACCCGAGCGGGACAGGGTCAAAATGGCTTGGGCCCCCGACCGAGAGAGCGATAGAGAGACATACTTTTGACTGCCTCCTGCCGTCCGAACGGCATTGGTAATTAGCTCCAGCAGCAGACGGCGCAGTAGCTGTGGGTCACCGGGGATTAACAGGGAGGAGGGAGCTGTCTGTAGGGAGAGGGTGACTTGAGAGAGGGCCAGCAGGGGGGCTGCGCAGTCCACCACCTGGCGGCACAGGCCGGCTAAGTCCATGGAAACCGGATGGAAGGGCAGCGTGCCCTGGGCAGAGAGGCGAAGGGTGTCCATATTGTCCAGCAGGCGGAAGGTCTGATGGAAGGTTTTCCGGGCGGCGGCCCGGTCCAGGGGGCGGTCCTGTTCCCAGGTGGTGAGGAACTGGCCCAGGAGGGTGCGCAGCTGGCGCAGGGCTCCTTCCAACTGGGCGTCGGTGAGAGCGGCTTGGGGCGCAGGGGAAAAGAGCAGCCATTGCCCCTGGGGAGCGGGAAGCAGCTGATAATTGTAGCTGCTCAAACCCGCGGTAAACAGGCCCGATTGGGCACAATCACCCTGAGGGAGCTCCACGGGTAAAGGGGCTCCCTCCTTTAGCTGGGGTAGAAAGTGAAGTGCCATAGGATTAGCGGCAGCCACATTCCCTTGGCTTATCAGAACAGCGGCGCCGGGAAAGGCGTCGAAACAGATACGGCTTTGATCAGACATGATGCTCCTTCGCACAGCCCAATGGGGTGTGTAGTGATGAAAGAATTTAGATTCGGCGTATAGGATGTGCCGTAGGCGGACGGCCCATGTTATAAAATCAGTATAGCAAAGATTTCCAGATGCAACAAGCCAAATATAAAAAAAGTAGAATAGAGACGAAAAGATAGGAAGATAGCGATTAAGCGCAGGAAACGGAGGAAAAGCCTCTTAAGATTGGCCTTACTTGCGGTATGGCTAATTTTAAAGGAAAAAATTTCAGAATTATGGGAAAAAACACACTATCAAAAACATTAAAAAAAGGATATAATATAAAGCACACAAGCAAAAGCAACCTAAACTGAAATGAATATGATAAAGAAGGAGCAATTCAACATGAGCATCAAAGTTGGCATTAATGGCTTTGGCCGCATTGGCCGTATGGTGTTCCGGGCCAGCCTGAATCACCCCGAGATCGAGATCGTGGGCATCAACGATCTGTGCCCCGCCGACTACCTGGCTTACATGCTGAAGTATGATACCATGCATGGCCACTTCGAGGGGACTGTGGAGAGCACCGAGAACGCCATCATTGTTAACGGCAAGGAGATCCCCATCTCCGCCGAGCGCAACCCCGCCGACCTCCCCTGGGGCAAGCTGGGTGCTGAGTACGTGGTGGAGTCCACCGGCCTGTTCCTGACCAAGGAGAAGGCTCAGGGCCACCTGGATGCCGGCGCGAAGAAGGTTGTTATGTCCGCCCCCTCCAAGGATGACACCCCCATGTTCGTCTGCGGCGTCAACCTGGATAAGTACACCAGCGACATGAACTTCGTGTCCAACGCCTCCTGCACCACCAACTGCCTGGCCCCCATTGCCAAGGTCCTGAACGACAACTGGGGCATCACCGATGGCCTGATGACCACCGTTCACTCCACCACCGCCACCCAGAAGACCGTTGACGGTCCCTCTCTGAAGGATTGGCGCGGCGGCCGTGCTGCCTCCGGCAACATCATCCCCTCCTCCACCGGCGCCGCTAAGGCTGTGGGCAAGGTCATCCCCGAGCTCAACGGCAAGCTGACCGGTATGTCCATGCGTGTTCCCACCCTGGACGTGTCCGTGGTGGACCTGACCGTGAACCTGGCCAAGCCCGCTAAGTACGAGGAGATCTGCGCTGCCATGAAGGCCGCCTCCGAGGGCGAGCTGAAGGGCATCCTGGGCTACACCGACGAGGCCGTTGTGTCCTCCGACTTCCTGGGCGACACCCGCACCTCCATCTTCGACGCCGATGCCGGCATTGCTCTGACCGACACCTTCGTGAAGGTCGTGTCCTGGTACGACAACGAGATCGGCTACTCCAACAAGGTGCTGGAGCTGATCAAGCACATGCACTCCGTGGACCACAAGTAAGCAAAACCCATTGCTTCATCGTTCTGGCGCCGCCCGTTTGGGCGGCGCCTTTTTTGTTCCCCTGAAAGCCAAATCAGAAAAAAGAGGAATTTTCCATAGCGGAGTTGGGACCTGTCGCTTTCTGCGAGTATTATATTCAAAAACTAAATTTTATTTTGTCTAATTATGTAATTAAAAAATAAAAATATTTAATTTGTAGATTATAAACAATTAAATTGCGGATTTGAGCATACTTGTCCTAGAGGTGAAAGGGATGAGCTATGAGATTCGGGCCAAAGAGTGGATTACAGATCATGATGTAAAGCAGAAAAAGTTAGCCGAAACCTTTCAAATCACGGAAGCGATGCTCAGCAACTATCTCACGGGCCGGAATGAGATGCCGGTGGAGATTTTGGTCAAGCTGGCCAGGTATTTTCATATCACGGTGGATTATTTGGTGGGGCTGAGTGATGAGCCTCAGCCGCCCATGCGTCTGCGTGAGGGCGAAGAAAAGCTGGTGGAGGATTTCCGCACCCTCTCGCGGGAGCAAAAGGAACTTATCCTGAAAAACATCCACTTCATGCAGGAACAAAACCAACGATAAAACCCCCGGACCCATGTGGGTCCGGGGGTTTTCCCGTCAATTGGGTTTGGTTTTACTTGTCCAGATTGGCGGCCACGTCTTCCAGATAGTTCTTCTCCACCTGCTCCACCTTGCCCTGGTCAAAGAGGGCGGCCAGAGCGGGGTCGATGGGCAGACGGGCCAGGACGGGCACGCCCAGCTCCTCGGCCACCTGGTCCAGATGGCTCTCACCGAAGATGGTGTGCTTGCTGCCGCAGTCGGGGCACTGGAAGTAGCTGTAGTTCTCCACCAGGCCCAGAACGGGAATGCTCATCATCTTGGCCATGTTCACCGCCTTGGTGACGATCATGGAGACCAGATCCTGGGGAGAGGTGACCACGATGACACCGTCCACGGGCAGGGACTGGAACACGGTCAGGGGCACGTCGCCCGTTCCGGGAGGCATATCCACGAACATATAGTCCACGTCGCCCCACACCACATCCTGCCAGAACTGGGTGACCACACCGGCAATTACGGGGCCGCGCCAGATCACCGGATCGGTCTCGTTGGCGGTAAGGAGGTTCAGGGACATCAGCTTGATCCCCTGGGTGGTGACAGCGGGGTCGATGCCGGTATCGGTGCCGGTGGCTTTTTCGTGGATGCCGAAGGCGGTGGGGATGGAGGGGCCGGTGATGTCGGCGTCCAGGATGGCTACCTTCTTGCCCCGGCGGGCCATGGCCACGGCCAGGGAGGCGGTGACGGTGCTCTTGCCCACTCCGCCCTTGCCGCTGACCACCGCGATCACGCGCTTGATGCTGGACTGGGCATTGGCAGGGACGTGCATGTCCCGGGAGGAGCAGTTGGAACTGCAGCTGGAACAGTTATGGGAACAGGATTCAGACATAGTGTAGGCATCTCCTTGCGTATTTTATGGAATATTCCAAAAATAAATCAGTTCAATAAAATAGTGTATCCCTTTTTCTGGTTACCGTCAAGGGAAAGGTCAGCGGATCATGGTATTTTCCAGTAAAAGTTCCTCCCGGGTCTCTTTGGAGGAGAAGTAGTAGGAGAGGATATCGGAGGCGATGGCAGCCAGCTCCGAACCGCTGCCTCCGTGCTCCACCACGATGGATACGGCGATTTCCGGGTCGTCGTAGGGGGCAAAGCAGACAAAGACGGCGTTGGACTCGGTCTGCGCACTGATCTGGGCGGAACCGGTTTTGGCGCCCACCTCAACCCCTAGATCGCTGAAGTACCGGGCCAGGGAGGTCTGGGTCAGCTCCAGCATGCCCAGCTTGACAGCCTCCAGGTTTTTTTCCTGGATTTCAATGGTGTCCATGACCTGGGGCTCATAGGTGTAGAGGACCTGGGAAAAGTCGTTGGATTTGACCTCCTTGAGCAGGTGGGTGGAGTAGCGGGTGCCCCCGTTGACCAGAGTGGCAATGTAGTTGGCCAGCTGGATGGGGGTGACCTGGGTGCTCTCCTGGCCGATGGCCACGGACAAAGTGCTGCCCTCGTACCAGGTGCCGCCCAGGCTCTCGGTAAATTCGGGCCCGGCCATGACACCGGCAGACTCGCTGAGCTCAATGCCCGTTTTCTGGCCCAGGCCAAACATGGAGGCATACTTTTCCAGGGTTTCAATGCCAAGCCGGCGGCCTACATCATAGAAGAAATAGTTGCAGGAGTTGGTGATGGCCTGGGTCACGTTTTGGTTGCCGTGGGTGCGGCCCCCGTTCTGGCGGTAGATCCAGCACTTGGGCTGTGGGCTGGAATAGTAGGTATAGACGCCCAGGTCCTTAATGATGGTGGAGGGGGTTATGATGTCCTCCTCCAGTCCGGCAATGGCGGTGATCATCTTAAAGGTGGAGCCGGGGGGATATAGACCGTTGAGGGCCCGGTTCAGCAGCGGGTTTAAAGGGTCGGCGGCGTATTCGTTGTAGTTGCGGCTGTAGTTGGCCAGATCATAGGTGGGATAGGAGGCGGAGGCCAGCACGTCTCCGCTGTTCACATCCAGCACCACGCAGGCAGCGCCCTCCACCTCTTTACTTTCCAGTTCGGGCAGGGAGGAGGCCAGAATGTCCTCTACCGCCATCTGCAAATCCAGGTCCAGGGTGAGGACGATGTTGTCCCCCGGCTCGGGCTCGGTCTGCCAGGTCTCAGAAACAATCTTGCCGTTGGTGTTCCGCTCCACCTTTTTTACACCGGAGGTGCCCCGGAGGTAGGACTCAAAGGCCAGCTCTACCCCCTGCTTGCCCACGGTGTCGTCCATTTCATAGTCCGCGGTGCCGTCGCCGTCCAGGTCCACCGTCTTGTAATACGCCCACTCGTCGGGGCTCATGGCGGCCACCCGGCCCAGAATATGGGCGGCGTAGGTGGTGTGGTACTCCCGAACAGTGGTAGCTTCGATGTTTACCCCGCCCAGAGAGAGCTCCTTCACCCGGGAGATAAAGTCGATGCTCACATCCTCGGCAAAGATATAGGTGTTCCAGGTGATCCCCTTGGAGTAGAGGTATAGCTCATAGAGCACGCCTGCCACCGCCCGGGCATCGGCAGGGTCCATGTCGCCGATGTTCAGGGTGGGAACCTCCTCGCCGGCCGCTTTGGCGGCGTCGGCGTCCACCGCCCCCTCTCCGGAAATGGAGAAGGAGGCGCACATCTTACCCAGCAGATGTTCGGCGGTGGGCAGGGCGGAGGAATCTTCCTCCTGGACGGGGGCGGAGGTATTCCCGTCTGGGGCAGTGCCAGTAAAGAAGGCTTTGATGCGCTGCCATAAGCTGGGTTCGGGGGCGGGAGTAGGCTCCTCCTCCGTTGCTGGCTCAGGGTCCTTGGTGGGGTCCTCCTCCAGCCACTTCATGGTCAGTGCCAGCCTGCCTAGCTTGGTCAGGGTCTTGGTCTGGTTGCCCTCCTCGTCGGTGGAGACGGTGTAGTAGGGATTTTCTGTGGTGAAGACAAAGGGCTCCTCAGTGGAGATGGGCAGGGTGTCCGTCCATTCCACACCATTTTCCCGGGCAGCTCCAATGAGGGCAAGGATGGTAGCGTTGCGTTCCTCCGGGGTTTCTCCCATGTGGTTGAGGTCCAAGGTAACCTGGTACACCGCCCGGTTAGACACCAGTACCCGGCCGTTGCGGTCCAGAATCTGGCCCCGGGCAGCCTCCACCGTCTGGGTCTCAGCGATTTTATATTGGGATTGATTGTAATAGGTCTCGCCGTTGTTGATCTGAAGGTCGTAGAGGGTGGCGCCCAGGGACAAGAAAACCAGGGACAACGCCACCACCACCGCCAGTACCCGGCGGCGAAATTGCTTGGTATCCAAAGGGAAACACCTCCTGGGGAACAAAAAGGGAACGGGGAACTAGGCCAGCTTGGTCCCGCCAACCCGGCGGTAGACCGCCCGGAAGAGAAGATAGAGAAAGGGGGTCCAGGCAAAGGAGAGGCAAAACTCCGGTACAGCCACCTGAAGCAGCTCAGGGAGGGTGGCCAGGTCACGAAGCAGGCCGGAAGCCACATGGAGACCACTCAACACGGCCAGAACCCCGCCGCAGCACAGCAGACAGCCGGGTAGGGTCTGGGACAGGGCCAACTGGGCGGCGGTACCGGTGGCGGTGCCCATCAGAGCCAGGAAGAAGACAGAGCCGCCAAAGCCCCCGGGGTAGGCCACCTCCCACAAAAGCCCCACCGCCATGCCAAAGCCGGTGCCGACATAGGCTCCCTCCAGCACCGCCACCGTCACTGCTGCCACAGGCAGCAGGGTGGGGGTGAAGCCGAAGAGGGGATAACGGGGAAGAATATAGGCGTCTAGCAGCCACACCGGCAGCAGGGCCAGGGCATAGACAAACCATTTGTGGATGAGATCCCGGCGGGTCAAGGTGGACCACCTCCTGTGTGAGAGACTTGGGATAAAGGGTTACTCCACAATGTCAAAATCCTTAATGATGAATACCTCGATGAGGGAGGAGAAGTCCACGTCGGGGACGATGACGGCATACCGGGTCATACCCGAGGGATCGGTAAAAACCCCTTCCACGTGGCCCACCACCAGGCCGGAGGGATAGATGTCCCCCTTGCCCGAGGTGACCACCTCGTCCCCGGAGACCAGCTGGGCCCCTTCGGGGAGATAGCTCAGGCGGAGCCGGCCCTGGTTCATCAGGGCAAAGTTGCCCTCCAGGATACCGGCGGAATAGGTGCGGGTGACGATCCCGCCCATCTCAATGTCGGTGTTGATGATGGTGGAGACGGTACACCAGTTGCTGCCCACCGCAGACACCACCCCTACCAGCACGCCGGTTTCGGTAATGACGCAGTTACCCGCCTGGACCCCGGACGCGGAGCCCTTGGACAGGGTGAGGGTGGACTCCCAGTTGTCGGTGGACCGGGCGGTGACCCGGGCTGACTCAAAGGTGAAGTCCCGGCGCTTTTCCTGTAGTTCCAGCAGCTGCCGCAGCTGTTCGTTCTCCCGGCTGGCCTCCTGGCCCTCACGGACCTCCTGCTCCAGCTCGGCCACCTGCCTTTGCAGATCACTGAGCTGGTCGTGGAGCTCCTGGTAGTGGAAGACATAGTCGTATACCCCTTCTGCCCAGTCGGTCACCGCCGCGATAGCGCCCCGGACAGGGGTGGTGACGGTGTTGAAGACATTAGAGAGGGGATCGGCGTTTCCGCCCATGAGGGCGGAGGTCACCCCAATGAGAATGGACAGCAGCAGGGCGATGATGAGCAGCAATATTCCGTTGTGGCGGAGAAAGTCTTTCACATTGATTGCTCCTTCTGCAGGGAGTGGGTCAGCGGGTCAAGGCCCAGCTGGGCCAGCATCCGGCCCAGCAGGCATAAAGGCAGGCCCACCACATTGGAGTAGTCCCCCTGGATGCCCTCCACCAGCAGGGCGCCCCGGCCCTGGATGCCATAGGCACCCGCCTTGTCCATGGGCTCTCCGGTGGCGATGTAGGCGTCGATTTCAGGGGCGGTAAGGGGACGGAAGCGGACGGCGGTGGCCTCGTGCCGGGTGAGCACCTGCCCCTCCCGGCAGAGGGTGACCCCGGTATAGACGGTGTGGGTGCGGCCGGAGAGGGCGGTGAGCATCTCCCGGGCCTGGTCTGTGCTGTGGGGCTTGCCCAAAACCTGGCCGTCCACAGCCACCACCGTGTCGGCGGCGAGGATCATATCGCCGGGGCCGGCGGTCTGGGAAATCTCCAGGGCCTTTTGCCGGGAGAGCTCCTCCACCAGCTGGGCCGGGGTCAGCTCCGGATGGGGTAGCTCCTCGCCCCGGGCGGGGCGAATGAGAAAGTTGGTCAGGCCGATCTGTTCCAGCAGTTCCCGGCGGCGGGGGGACTGGGAGGCCAGGATGATAGACATGGTCTCAGCCCTCCATGTGGACCTGGGAGGGACCATCCGACAAGGTGCCCACCACGCGCAGGGAGTGCTCCCACTGGTAGTCCCGGTCATGGAACCAGAACTCAAACCGGCCGTCCCCCCAGACCTGGAGGGACTCCGGCTCCATCCGGTCCATAAAGTCCTCCCGGGTGAGCTCCTCCGGCTCCTCCCCCGCCTGGGCCTCGTCACGGGCCCAGGCGTTCATCTGGTCCAGCAGAGAGTCGGCGGTGAAGGTGCGCAGGCGCTCGTCCCACTTTTGGGCGTCGGATACCATGGACAGAGCGGCGGCCTGGGCGGCCTTCTGCTCCTCTTCCGGCCCGTTGTCGTAAATCAATTGGATGTCCTGACCCAGCCACTCCCCGTCGGCCTGGAACCAGTTCACCGAGCGGTTGAGGACAAAGGTGCCCAGCCCCTCCACCCACTGGCTGACCTCCTTTTTCTGCTCATCCAGAATGGCCTTCAGTTCCGGGTCCATCATGGGGGTGGGCAGGCCCACCAGCAGAAAACGGTCATCCTCCAGCCCCTGGCGCACCCGGGCCTGAATAATGGAGTCCCGGGGGGCACGGCGGCGAAGGTAGTCCAGCAGGGTGTCGTCGGCCAGAGCCACCAGACAGGTGTCCTCCTGGTGGATGGGGCCGTCCTCCTCCCGCCAGGCGGTGAGGGGGAGGGTGACCGTGCGGTACTCTGCGTCGGGCTCCTTCTCGCCACCGAAGCTGTTGGCGCCAGTGACCGCCAGGATATCAAATTCCTCACTGCCAAACTGAGCGGCCAGGGCGGCGGCCTCCGGGTGCTTGGAGGGGAGAGGGGCGGCCTCCGGGGCGGGGTCAGGCTGAGGAACGGGAGATTTCTTTCCAAAGAGCTTAAACATGGGCAAACACTTCCATTTCTATATCCGATTGAGCCAAACAGGGAGGATCAGGTTCCGGTGGACCCAAAGCCTCCCGCCCCCCGCTGGGTGGCGGGCAGCTCCTCCACCAGGGAGATCTGGGCCTGGATGACGGGGGTGAGCATCAGCTGGGCGATGCGGTCCCCGGGCTGGATAGTGTAGTTCTCCTGCCCAGAGTTTTGCAGGCCCACCAGGATCTCTCCCCGGTAGTCGCTGTCTATGACGCCCACGCAGTTGGCCGGGGCAATGCCGTGCTTAATGCCCAGGCCGCTGCGGGCAAACACCAGAGCCACGTAGTCCGCCGAGGGCAGCGCGATGGCGATGCCTGTGGGGATAACCGCCCGCCCCCCTGCGGGGATGGTCACCGGGGTATCGGTGCAGGCGTGTAAATCCATGGCCGCCGCACCGGGGGTGGCGTAAAAGGGGGTGGGGATCTCCCGGCCGATCTTAGGGGAGAGGGCTTTGATCTTCAATTCCATAAAAACTTCCTCATTGTATTGATATAAATGGGTCAGTGGGCGGCGGGGCGGGCAGTCCCTCTGGCCTGGAGAAAGGCGTGCCAGGTCTGGGAGAGCCCTTCGTGCTCCACTTGGCGGGGTTCAAAGTGCATGCAGTGAAAGACCAGGTCCATCACAATGCCGGTGCCGAAGACGGTGATGGCCGTTCCGATTCCCGGCGGGACGCCCAGCCCTACGCTGGCGGCCAGCACGGCCCCCAGCAGAACGATGTTGATGCTGCCGATGGAAAAGCGGGGTAACCGCCGTCCCAGAGCCACCAGCATGGCGTCCCGGGGACCGCAGGACAGCCCCGGGCGCATGTAGAGGACAGCACCCACACACATGACCACCAGGCCCGCCAGCAGCAGAAGCAGCTGGGGCAGCAGGGCGGTTTGGAGGGGGACGCAGTCCATCCAGAGAAAGAGGTCCATGGCCCAGCCTACCACCAGGGCGTCCAGGATGGTGCCCAGGCCGATGGGCTCCCGGAGGAGCAGGTCCAGCACCACCACGGCCAGGGAGATGGCAATGGAGGCCGTGCCATAGGAGATGGCGGTGTGGTTGGACAGCCCCAGATTCAGGGCGTTCCAGGGGGACAGGCCGATGTTGGCCTGCATCTGCAAATAGGTGCCGAAGCTATAGACAACCAGACCGGCGGTAGCCGCCACGGACCGCAGTCCCCGGTCCTGAAAAAAGGCGGAGAGGGAAGAAGAAGGGTGCATGGGAAAAAACCTCCACAGAGTAAAGGTGTTGAGTCTATGTTATTCCACGTCCCGGTAATAGAGTCCCCGGGTGTATTCGTTGGGCTGATAATTGCCCCGGCCCAGATATCGTTCCACTACCCGGGTGCACTCCAGGGGACTTTCGGTGGTAAACATCAGCCGGATCCCCCACAGGCCCAGGCGGGCGTAATCAGAGGCCTTGTCGGCCAGGAAGAGCTTTTTGCCGTTTAAAATTTCATTCCGGCAGCCCCAGGCCTTCACCACGGGGAAGCGCTCCCCCTTCCGGTCCACCAGCTGGTTTTGGTTGGCACAGGTGTGCTGGCCGGTGTGGTTGTGGATGATGCAGTTTTCCGTGATCATCAGGGGCAGGCGTCCGTAGGCGATCATCTCCAGGGGGATGGCCTTGGACAGGTCCCGGATCTGGGGGAGCTTGAGCTCGAAAGAGGCGGTGGCCCCCACAAAGCCCAGGCGCTTTAAGTCCTTGAGAGTTTGGCTGTTGTAAACTCCCAGACCGAAGTCCCCCCGCACCTGGTAGCCCAGCTGCATGGCACGCCGGGCCACTCCCAGGGTGCCGGCCAGGGCCTGTTCCACCCCCAGGTGGCGCAGGATGACCAGATCGGTCTCCATGGCCTGGGTCTCCCCGTCGGAGCAAATGCGGGGCAGCCGGACGGCGGGCTCCACCCCCGCCTTGCGGCAGCGCTCCAGCACCTCGGGGTGGGCGGCGGCCTGGTCATGGGGGAGATAGAGCAGGGCAGGCCCCAAATTCAGCAGCTCCTGGGTCACCTGGTCCAAATCGGACACGGAGACGGTCAGGCGGGGGGGCTGCTTGGGATTTTCGTACCGCACCCCAGGGCGGTAGGGCTCCCGGCGGCGCTGGGGCAGCTGCACCCGCTGGGTAGATAGCTCCTCCAGACAGCGCCGGCGTAAATCGTTCAGGGCGGACAGGGGGAGGGAGAGCCCCTCCTCCACCTTGGCGGTGACTTTTTGGCAGGCGTAGGGGGTGCCTCCCGTGCGGGAGAGCTGTCCCTCCACCTTCTCCCGGGTGAGGGGGACGTTCCGGGCCGCCTCGGGCACCGGACCCTCCACCCGGGCCACCCGGCCCTCCTTGTCCTCCACCGCCACCTGGGCGGGCTTTCCAGCCTCAATGAGGGCGTACAGGCGCACCGGCTCCTTCCGGTTCTCCCCATTCTCATAGGTGGCCCGGGCCTGGGCGTACAGATCCCGGGGCTCCTTCTCCTCCTGGCGGGTGCCGAACATCTCCGGCCCCTTTTTCCCCATGAAGTACCCGTCAGTAAAACCCTGGCGGGAGAAAGCCTGCTCCAGCTGTTCCAGCTCCTCCCGGGTGGGCTCCCGGCCCTCCCGGAGGGCAGCGGCGTAGATGCGGGTGACGATGGCCACATATTCTGGCCGCTTCATCCGCCCCTCCAGCTTCAGGCAGGCCACCCCCATCTCCTCCAGCTCCTTCAGGTGTCCGGCCAGGGACATGTCTTTTAGGGACAGGGGGTAGGAGTCGGCCTTGGCCCCCCAGCCGTATTTCAGCCGGCAGGGCTGGGCGCACAGTCCCCGGTTACCGCTGCGGCCCCCAATCACAGAGGAGAGGTAGCACTGCCCGGAATAGCACATGCATAGTGCTCCATGACCGAAAACTTCAATCTCAATGGGAGAGTTGCGGCAGATGTAGGCGATCTGGTCCCGGCTCAGCTCCCGGGAGAGGACCACCCGACTGATGCCAAGATCGGCGCACAGCTTCACCCCGTCCAGGGAGTGGACGGTCATCTGGGTGGAGCCGTGGATGGGCAGATCGGGGACGGTCTGGCGCAGCATGCGCATGACCCCCAGGTCCTGGACGATCACCGCGTCGATGCCGATGACGCTGGCGTGGGCGGCCACCTCCGCCGCCCCCTCCAGCTCCCGGTCGGTGAGCAGGGTGTTCAGGGTGAGATGGACCTTGCAGCCCCGGAGATGGCAGTAAGAAACCGCCGCCGCAGCCTCCTCGGGGGAGAAGTTTTTCGCGTTGCGGCGGGCGTTGAAATTTCCATATCCAAAATAGACGGCCCCCGCCCCGTTCTGCACGGCGGCGGTCACCGACTCCATAGAGCCGGCGGGAGCCAGCAGCTCCAGCATGGAGATCCTCCTTCCTGGTAAAGCCTGTCCCTCTTGTGAAGGGGGACAGGCGCGGCCCGGCTGGGCCGGACAGTATTCTTATTTCCGGTTTTGCAGCTTGAAGATCTCCCGTTTAGCCTCGGAAAGCTCCATTTTCAGCCGGCTGGCCTCCTCCAGACCCTCCTTGATCTGGCGGCGCAGATTTTCTGCCGCCTCCTGCTCCCGGAAGTATTCATCGGCGATGTTCATGGCCGCCAGCACAGCGGCGTCCGCCTGGGAGATCCGAGCGCCGGACAGCTCCCGGAGCTGGGCGTCCACGTGGTCGGCGCACTTGCGCACATAGGCCTCATCCTCCACAGCTACCATGGTGTACTCCCGGTCGGCAATGGTGACCACCACTTTATTTTTCATCGGAACCCCTCCCAAATGTCTCTTCTGTGGCTACCCTACAGGCATAATAACCCAACTTTAACCCTCATTATAACACACCCGTCTCCGTTTGAAAAACAAATAATCCATGAATTTTTTTCTTTTTGCAAAATAAGGAGCGGGAAGGGGAAGACGGCGGAATTTCCTGTTTACGAACCGAGGGTTTTGCTGTAAAATGATAAAATGATGCGATAGCCGCCCGGGGCGGCGGAAATGAGAGAGAAAGGGGGGCGGTGACGGTGGCGGAGACCTTAATACCCGGTGAAATACTGGCCATGACCGGCCCGGCGGTGGACCGGCTTTTGAAGCTGGACAGCGGCGACGCCGCTCTTCTGTACTTATATCTCCTGCGTCGGGGGACAAACAACCGTCCCCCCTGGCCTCTGGAGCGGCTGGACAAGGCCATGGAGGCATTGAAAAGCCAGGGACTGGCCCCCCGGGAGCTGCCCCTTCCCGACCCCGTCCCCCAGGAGGTCCCGC
>NZ_NFMA01000012.1 GCF_002161175.1 Flavonifractor sp. An100
TTGTTGGCACTTTCCAGTGTACAGGATTTAAAAGAGCATCGGTAGTGGCTTTATCTTTTCCGACTAGGTGTGGCTGCGAACTCCCGACACTTGAAGGTTAGTTTCGCCCGACCCGAATACCCAGGCGCCCCCGCCCTCCCTACGCTGCAAGAAACTATCCTAAACTTTAAAATGACTCTCTTGACTGGTATTCATTTGGTGTCACATCAAATGTCTTTTTGAACACGGTTGAAAAATAACTAACGCTGGGGTATCCTACTTCCTCTGCAATTTCATAGATTCTTTTATTGGACTGCTCTAATAATTCCACGGCATGTTTCATCCGCACATTATTGAGGTAGGTGACAAAATTCATTCCGGTCTCCTTGACAAAAATCCTGCTGGTATGTTCTGGGCTAAAGGAAACATATGCCGCAGCGGAAGCCAATGTAATCTTATCCCCATAATTTGTGTGAATATAGGATACAATTTTCTGCACTGTTTCAGAATAAGTTTTATTTTTGTTGATTCTTTGCTGGAAAGGTACATACACCTGTTGAATGACTCCGATCATTTCATCCACAGTTGCTGCGGATTCCACCTTCTCGCCAACCTCTTCCACTTTTTTCTCCAGATCATCCGTTGTATCCAGGGTGAAGTAGAGAAGTGTGGTTATGAGAAATCTGGCCAGCTTTTTTACTTCCGCCAAATTGGTGGGTTTTTTCTCTTTTATTTCCTGCAAAATCTGATCCTTCATAGAAATTACGATTTCGAAATGCTGAGCAAACAATTCTTTGCTGAAGGAAGCCCTCCAATGATCCATTAGAGGGAGCTTCTGGATTCCAGGCTGGTGGTTCCAGAAAATTTTGCGGTCAACTTCGTAGAAAGCCAGGCTGCATCTGGCGTGAGCTTCCCGAATTGCATCGGACAACTCCGAAACAGAGGATTTAATATCACTGAATCCGAGTGCCCCCCTGATATCCTTGAAAATTTTATCATATCGTTCCACCAGTTTATGAAATGAGTGGCCCTCGTGGAGATTGGCCAGCAGCATTGTGTACCCTTCTGCATAACCAATGTATTTCACATGGTACAAGCTCGTATCCTGCGCCAGAAGTGCTCTGATCTCTCTGGGCCCTAAATCATCTGAGGAGTATATATCAATTGCAATCAGCAGGTCATTCTCTAAATAGATCTCTCTGTCTCTTAGTGTCTTATATGTAAATCCTTCCAGCGCCTGTTCCTTCAGTACAGAACGGATTAGCTTTCTCGCGGATTCGTCGGATCTGTTTTCGTCGTCTGTGATACGCTGCATAATAACAGATTTGGCCTTTGCCAGCGCCTCCCGCAAACTGTCCTGATTCATCTCTGTTTTCAAAATATATTCTGCAGAACCATATTGAAAGGAATCTCGTACATATTGGAAATTTTCATGGCTGGTCAGGACGATAACATAGGGAGTCATTCCCTTTTGCTTTAATTCCTTCAGCATCTGCGTTCCAGACATACCGGGCATTTCGATGTCGGTGATAATAATATCCGGATGGTAATTCTGAGTCATTTCAATTCCCTGTAATCCGTTTTTTCCGGTACCAACTACGGTGAAGGAACCAATTTGCTCCACACAAAAGGCAAGCCATTTGCGAATAGGCGCTTCATCATCCACAATCAAAACTTTCAGCATAGGTACCTCCTATTTACGGTTTTTCCACAACCGGCACCTTTATCGTAACAGTTGTCCCTTTCCCCACAGCGCTTTGAATTTCCATTCCCCAGGGTTCTCCATAAAAAAGACGGATCCGCTCTTCAATGTTCTTCAGGCCAATATGGGGCCGGTCCAGAGAGTCCTGACTGCAGAAAATATCCTGGATTTGCTCCTGGGTCATACCTACTCCATTATCCTCCACGGTGATGATCAATATGTCCTTTGACCGGCGTACGATCACAGAGATCATGCCGCAGGTCCCTTCCATATCAATGCCATGGAGAATGGCATTTTCCACCACTGGCTGCACCAGTAATTTGGGAATATAGCAGTCGCCTGCGCTAGGTTCATATTCGATGATGTAATCAAAGCTGGATTCATACCGGTATTGCTGCAAAGCCATGTACTCTTTCAGCCACTCCATCTGGTGATCGATCTTCACCATTTCGTCCGCATTGGAAAGAATTCCCCGCAGCAGCTGAATGAAGATGGTCAGCATTTTACTGGCATCCTCTTTATTCCCCATTTCCACCATACATTTGATGGAAAACAGGGTGTTATACATAAAATGAGGGTTGATTTGCGCTTGCAGCCATTTAATTTCTAATTTTCGTTTTTCCTCCTCCTCTTTCCGGGCATTTTCGATCAGCAGTCGGATTTGCTGCAGCATGGTATCCATGCCGCAGCTCAAATCATTGAGCTCCCGGTAGGTGTGGGTGGAAAAAGTTTGCTCCAGATTTCCGTTTTCCACATTTTTTACATCTGAACAGAGTTTTTTAATGGGAAGGGCAATCTTTTTTGATATCAGATAGGCCAAAACGGCTGCAATTCCAAGGGCAATCGCGGATAGGATGATGGTACTGTTCCTGACCTCCTCCAGGGGCATGAGAAGGTACTCCAGCGGGATCTCTTCATACACCGTAAATTTGCTCTCCGCATCATAATACCGGGTAAACAGTGCCCTTTTGTTGGCAATATCTGCGATCATGTGGTTATTTCCCTGAAACAGCTGGGTAAGATTACTCATATTGAAGTAAGAAAAGCCAACGATCTTCTCATTGCTGCTGGAGACGATATCCCCTTTCTGGTTTGCCACGTAAATGGTACTTTTGATATCAGTAACCACATCGCTATACATTTTATAGATTTGCCGTTCATCCGCATTGACCATCAGATATCCCTGTATGGTTCCCGCATCATCTACCACCGCTCTGGCCGCTGAAAAAACTCGCATGCCCAGCGTGTTGTCTTTGTATCCAACTACATCGATAATGTTCCCTGCATTTGAAATTAGATCCTTATACCACAGTTTTATTTTGGGGTTCATATAATCATACGTGGGGGGAACATCTCTGGAGCAGTACCCCAATCCTTCCTCAGACAGATAAACGATATAAAATTCCAAGCCAGCTCGATCAAAGGAATTAGCCAGAATAACCGCATACTCGTCCATACTTTCCTGAAAGGATGCAAACGTTTCAGGTGATGGAGACAGGGCAAACTCGCGAAAATCGGAGTTGGTATAGATCAGATTGGACAAGGTGTACATGTTGGTTTTAAATTGTCTGGTCCGTTCTGAAATCTGCCGAGACACGTCCACGCGAGCGGTGGCAATCTCCTCAACGAAGATACTTTCATAGAGTGTAAACGCACCGATCGACAGCAGGAGGATGATGGTGATATTGGTCACCAACAAAATCAGCATCATGTGGGTACGAATGCTGACGGTCGCAGTCCAATCTTTGAATCGCGCAATAGCACTCATAGGATTCCCCTCCGGATCAATGTGTTTTTAGTTTGGTAGATTTTTTTCGAAAAGTCAATCCTTCTTCCCCATAGCAAACAGAGGGAATCCGCCCAATGGTGGCGAATTCCCCCTATTTATCCGGTCAATACTTGCCGATTCGCAGTGGCAATGTATCCTCGGTTTGGATAATGCGATCCAACAAGCAGCGCAAAAGCTCCTCTTTGACCGTTTGATAGTCCGGATGGTCCCACAGGTTCACAAACTCATGGGGATCCTTTACCCTGTCATACAGTTCGCCAAACTGTTCTCCGGCATAGTAAGTTAGCTTATATTGCCGCCCGGTAATGGTCTTTACATTCAGTCCCCAGTCATAGCAGGTAAACTCAGTCAGAGCAAATGCGCGACCAGCACCCTGATCCCCCCGAAGGATGGGGGCCATAGACATGCCCTGCACTCCATGAGGAGGAGTGGCTCCAGCATAGTCCAGAATCGTAGGCATGATATCCACATGCTCCGTGATTTGGGTATACCGGGAGCCTTTGGGAATGACGCCCGGCCAAGACAAAATCATTGGAGCCTTGATGAGGCAGTCATAGTGGAATGGACCTTTGAACAACAGACCATGGTCACCCAACATTTCTCCGTGGTCGTTGGTAAAGAGAATCAGCGTATCATCCAGCAGTCCCTTTTGTTCCAGAGCGTCGTAGATTCTTCCCACATGCTTGTCAATCAGGGAGATCATACCGTAGTAGGCCGCCTTTACCTCGCCCCACTGGTGATCGGTCAATTTGGTATAGTCATATTTTTCATTGCTGCAGCCATGTCCCAGGCGATGACGCAGGAAATGAGGGGGCTTATCAGATAGCTCACCGTCCTGACGAACGGGCAAAGACAGCTTGTCCGGGTCGTACATGGTGGAATACGGCGCCGGGGGATCGAAGGGATGATGGGGATCCACAAAGCTGCACCACACAAAGAACGGCTTATCTGGTGTAGCCTGTTCAATTACATCAATTGTGCGGTCAGCAATCCAAGCAGATTGGTGATATTCCGGATTGATGTCGCTGGGGTAGACCTGGGGCGCACCAGAGGTATCCTTTTCCGCAGCGCTGGCCCGATCCTCTCTCGCCTTCCGCTCCCCCTGCATCTTGACAATCTCATAATCCTTCTGACTTTTTTCTTTCAGCCAGTCCAGATATTCCCCAGTCTTGCAGTCACAGGTGGTATGTACTATGTCAAAGCCGTAACGATCCTCGGGCCAATCGTCCTCTTCATTTTCCTTGGGGACGAATTGGGTGGTAAAATGCATTTTCCCGATGGAGGCCGTCTGGTACCCATATTCCCGCAGCACCTCTGGGAAGCAAATCTCTTCGTCCCGCAGAGGAATGCCGTTGTCTCTAGTCCCGTGGTTTTTCGGGTAACGGCCCGTCAAAATGGAGCACCGGGAGGGGGAGCATACCGGATTTTGTACAAAGTGATTGTCCATCACAGTGCCGTTGAGCGCAATCTTATCAATGTTGGGCGTATGAATCTCGTTGTTTCCATAGCAGCCCAGAGCATCAAACCGCAGCTGGTCGGCCATGATTAAAATAATATTTGGACGTCTCTTCATCGTTACCACCACTTGATCAGGTCCGTCACTTCATCACGGAGCTTGTTGAAGGCTATATCGGTAACATCTCTCGGGCGGGGAAGATCATTGATGATCTCCTTTTTAATCCCGGTCGGCTTATTGGTCAGCACCAGGATCCGCTGGCTAAGGTACACAGCCTCTTCAATGTTGTGGGTGATGAAAATGACCGTTGTTCCAGTTTTTTGCCACAATTTAATCAGTTCGTCCTCTAATTTGTACCGCAGGGAGTTGTCCAACTGACCATAGGGCTCATCCATCAACAGCAGATCTGGCTGCACTGCAAAAGCTCTGGCAATGCTGACACGCTGCAGCATACTAGCCGACAGCTGATTGGGATAGTAATTGCGGTATTCCGTCAGGCCAACCATCTCCAGCATTTCATCCACTCTCTGCTTAATTTCCTTGGCCGGACGTTTTTTTGTTTTTAGGCCATAGGCCACATTTTCTTCCACCGTCTGCCAGGGAAAAGCGGAATACTCCTGGAAAATGTAGGCCACATTGTGCTTTTGCAGATCCACCGGTTCATTTTCAATGAGGATTTCCCCGGAGGTCAGCTGATAGACACCCAGCTTGGTCAGACAGTTTAAAAAGGTGGTTTTGCCGCAGCCGGTAGGGCCTACCACGCACAGAAACTCTCCCCGCTTCACATCGAAGGAGATATCATTTAGAACCAGCAAGTCCCCAAATTTTTTGGTCATATGGGAAACTTTAACCAAAACGTCATCCTTTTGATTCATAGCGTCCTCCTTACAGGGTATCGTCGCAGATCTCTTCGATCTGGCGCCGGATCTCCAAAAATGCGGGATCACTGTATTCTCTGGGACGGGGCAGGTCCACCTTGAGCTCGTGCTTGATCTGGGTGGGCGTATTGGTCAGAATAATAATGCGGTCTGCCAAATAGACGGCTTCCTCACTGTTGTTGGTTACAAAAACAACCGTCCGTTTTTCCTGCTGCCAGATTTTCTCCAGTTCCGCTTCCATCATATATCTCGTCTGGGCATCCAGGTGACCAAAGGGCTCATCCATCAACATAACCTTTGGGTCATTGGCATAGGCACGGGCAATACCCACACGCTGCCGCATGCCGCCGCTCAATCGGTTGGGAAAGCTCTTTTCATACCCCTTCAGACCAACCAGATCAATGAAATACTGGGCTCGTTCCCGACGGGTCGCCTTATCCATTTTCCGGCTTTTGGGACCGAACTCCACATTGCCCATTACTGTACAGAAGGGGAAGAGCGCCGTGGTCTGGTAAACTACGCCGCGGTCAGGGCCGGGCGCCTTTACCTCCTTACCGTCCACAATGACCTTGCCCTCTGTGGGAAGCTGCAGGCCGGCAATCAGATTGATCATCGTGGTCTTTCCGCATTGTCCAGGCCCGAAGAGAACCACAAACTCATTCTCCTGAACATCAAGGCTGACGTTTCGTACCACCTCGTTGCTCTTATGTACGCTGATATACGTCTTGCTCACATTCTGCAGAGAAATGATGGACTCTCCCGTTACTCTCCCATGATGTTCCATGAGCAAAGTCTCCTTTCAATGACACGCATAATTGTTGCTAAGAACATACCAACCAGGCCAATGACGATCATGCCCACCATGACCAATGTAATGTTCAGGGTATCGCTGCCACGCTGGATCATCCAGCCACAGCCCTCCTGGGCGCCTACCATCTCCGCCGCAAGCACGGCCATCCAGCTGGTGGAAAGGGCAACCTGCATACCGGCAAAAATCTGGGGCGTGCAGGAGGGAAGGATGACGCGGAAGAAAATATCCCGTTCACTGGTGCCCAGCATTCTGGCGCAGCCGATCAACTCAGGGTCTACATTTTGCGCTCCGGTGTAGGCATTCAGGGTAACATTGGTGAATGCTCCGATGCCACACAGGATGTACTTGGACGTCTCACCGATGCCGAAGAACAAAATGACAAGAGAGATCCACGCGATGGGGGGAATGGGGCGCAGCAGCTCAAAGATGGGCTTGAAGATGGCCTCCGCCCACTTGGAGGTGCCCATGGAGATACCAAGGATGATGCCCACAACAGTCGCTACAGAAAAGCCCACCAGCACACGTTTCAGACTGATGAGAAGGTGGCCTACGATGACCCTATTGCCGATGGGCTCCACAAAGGAGGCAAGCAGCAAACGGATTACCTCAATAGGACCGGGGGTTGTTTCCTTGACCGCTGTAAATGTTGTCAGGAACCACCACAGCACAAAGAAGCTGGCAATTGCGATAACAGCGTACACCGTCTTCTCGGTGTTGACTTTTGCTTTCATCAGCGGCGACCTCCCTTGACGTACTTCTTCTCCAGCGCATTCAGCCCCACAGTAAAGACGGTTCCGATAACGCCAATGGTCAGCATAGCCACCACAATCAGATCTGCCCGGGCCAGTGTACGATTGAGCTGGATCATGTAACCCAGGCCGCGGTTGGAGGCCAGCATCTCAGCGGCACACAGGGTCATCCATGCGGTGCCCAGAGAGATTCTCAGGCCGGTGAAAATCAGTGGGAGCGCAGTGGGAATTGCCACGTTAAAGAGCATCTCTCTTCTGGAGGAGCCAAAGGTTTGTGCCACCCAGAGATGGACCGGCTTTGTCTGCTTGATACCGGCATAGGCATTAATGACACAGGGGACAAAAGCGGAAACAAAAATAATGGCAGCCTTTGCACCAAGGCCAATGCCGAACCACAGGATCATCAAAGGGATCCAGGCGATGGTAGGAACCGGGCGAATTAGGTCAAAGAGCGGCGTGACAAACATATCCACCTTCTTAAACCACGCCATAGCAATGCCCAGAGGGATGCCGATAACCGCGCCTAAGATATATCCCGTTAATGCTACCTGTAAGCTGGCAATAATGTGGCCGAACAGGGTAGCACCGTCCGGAGCGGTCTGGGTCAGCTTATCCACAAATGCCTGTGCCACCTGAACAGGGCTGGGTAAGACATAGTCCGGTTTCAGATGCAACACCGCCGTGCAGATATACCAAACAGTAAAAAACACACACAACGAAATCACAGATACGATGGTAAACTTGATCCGCTCTTTCCTTCGCTGCTTTAAATATTCATTCATAGCGGGTACTCCTTCCAAAAATAGGGGGGCAGCAAACGACGAGTCGTTGCTACCCCCATGGGTGTCAGAGTGTGGGGGATCTTAGAATCCCAGCGCTTCCTTTACGATCGTATCATCCACGTGCTTGGCAATCTCGGGGAACTTATCCTCTACCAGCAGCTGCTGAGAAACCCAGAACTCGCCGGTGATCTGGACAGACTCGCCAATGCTGATGCCCTTGGCCTCTTCACTGGTGACGAAGGGACGAGTTTCGATCTCTGTGGCACAAGCCTCCAATGTGGTCTCGCTACCGTTCTCAGTGTACCAGTCATACAGCAGCTGAGCAGCCATATCGGGGTCCGCCTGGAGGGCGTCACAGGCCTGGAAGAAGGCCTTGGTGTACTTCACAAGTTCGTCTCTCTTCTCGTTGTAGGTCTTATTGGAGACAATGATGGAGTCAAACTGAGGAACATCCAGAGTGCTCAGGCTGGAGGTGACAACATATCCCTCACTCTCAGCGGTATAAGAGGTGGGAGGATTCAAAGCGGCAATGTCGCAGTTGCCAGTCTTCAGAGCCTGATACGCGGCAGGGAAATCCATGCTGACAATCTCTACATCCTCGGGAGTCAGGCCAAGGACTTCCAGCCACTTATTTACATTCAGATGAGAAATAGTTCCGGTGTTGGTAGCAATCACGGCGCCCTTAACGGTTTCGGCATCACCGTATATATCCGGATAAGAGGGGTTGCTGCCCTTTACCTGGGCGATGGGAGAATCCGCATTGGCCAGGGTGTAAAGTCCGCCCTCAGAGTGTCCGATATCGGCAATGCAGTACGCACCATAAATTGCCAGAGAGTTTACCGCTGCGGCGCTGAGGGTACCAACCTCCCACTGCTCTGCGGCCAGGGCCTCGTTCATAGCACCGCCGTTGGCAAAGTAAACCGTCTCAATTTTGAACCCGTTGGCTTCGTCCAACTTGTTGTCAACCATGTACTTGATGGGCAGGCTGTTCAAAAAGGGCATGACAGCAACCTTGAGAACAGGCAGTTCCGCAGAAGTACCACTGCTGGAATTCGCAGACCCACTGTTGTTGCCTGCTTTGTTTTCACCACCACAGGCGGCAAGAGACAGTACCATAATGGCGGCCATCAGAAAGGCGCTTAGCTTTTTCATTTTCATCGCTCTTTTCTCCTTTTTCTCCTTTTTGCAATTTTTATGACAATTTTAAGGGGCTTTTCCCTTCCTGTGCTAAAATACTATCATTTTAATACCCATCAGTAAATAAAAAAAAGCTGACACTTCTTTTAATATTTTGACTTTAAAAAATCAACTTATGGGAAAATGCAAGAGGCCTCCGCAGATTATTTGTTGTATTTTCACAAACGCCCCCAAAAAAGAAGCCTTTGTATACCAAGTAAAAACTTTGTTTACAACAGATATCTTTTTCTCAAACAGAGGCTGTCATCTATTGATTTCTAACAAGCGCCAGGTGAATTTAAGGCAATCATCGAGCGCTTATTCAAGGAATTATTTTTCTCATTAAACGCAAAAAGAGAGACACGACTCGGCGTGTCTCTCTTTTTGAAATTTTGTTCGGACGTACCTTATTGTGTTGTCAGCGCCACAAATTGTGCGATCTTCGTCGAAACCTGTGCCCGGGTGCTGGCCTCCTGGGGCATCAGCCTGCCCTGGGGATCACCCGCTAAAATTTTGTTGGCACAAGCCCATGCCATGGCTTCCCGGCTCCAAGAGGATACCAGATCTCCATCCTGGAAGTGGTTCAACTGCTCCAGTTCACCTGCCGAAAGTTTCGGACTGCCTGCGCAGCGATACAGCATCAGGGCCAGACTCTCCCGGCTGATAGAGGTGTTGGGGGAGAATTTTCCTTCCTCCGTGCCACCTGTAATGCCTTGCTCCGCTGCCCACTGGGCCGCCATCTGATACCGCGCCCCAGCAGGCACATCCTGGAACACCGTTCCCTGGCTGGTCTCCGGTCGTCCTTCCAGTTGGTAAAGAACTGTGACCAGCATGGCCCGGCTCATGGCCTCATTAGGGCCAAACGCACCTCCGCCGATTCCGGAAAACAGCTCCCGGCTGGCAGCAAACTGCACCGGCTGAGCAAACCAGTCCTTCTCCGATACATCGGTAAAGCTGGGCTTTCGCTGTACAATCGCAATGCGCCCCGAACGCTCCATCCGGACCGTTAGCACTCCGTTTCGGTACACAGACCGGGGCAAGACACGGGTACTGCCGTCCTTTTCCTCCAGTACCGCCACCGTATTGATGTCACCTGCACAGGGGATCGGCAATACCGCCTGGTCAACCCCTTGAGGAAGGGTCACCTGGGCGCTTACCGCCCCATCCGCTGTGGTGGTCACCACTGCACTGGCACCGGTCTTCTCATCCGTCACCGTCTGCTCTGTGTCCCCTTCCGGCTTTTCTTCCGGCTGCTCCGGCGCGCCTCCGCCGCCGCCAGATCCCCCGCCGCCAGCGGGAGGCTCCGAGGGCTCCTCCGGTTCTTCTCCCGCCACCGGTACTTGGCTAATCGCAGCCCAAGCATCCGTTCTGGCCTGCTGGGCCTGAGCCACCGAAGAGGCCTGCTCAATTGCCTCAATTCCCTCCTTCAGCGCCTGAGCCAGAGCTGCCTGTCCCTTCTCGGAATACTGAGTCAGGTCCAGTCCACCATATGCGCTTTCCAAAGTCTGCACCTCGTTGCGCTTCTGTCCGGCCAATTCATGGCGGTCCTCCAGGCCCTTATAAACACTTGTGCTGAGGTATTGCTTCTTTGCTGCATCCAGCTCCTGGTAGTGGAGCATTGCCTGCTGATAGGCAGCCGATAGAGTCTCCCAGTCTTGGGAGGTATAGTTCTTCCCACCGGAGGAGGCAGCATAGGATTGGAATAGCTGGTCCAACTCCATCAAATACGGCTTTTGCAGTTCACTAATGGGAGTACGCCATACCGCATACAGCGTGACCTCTCCCTCCGGCTCACCGGTGAGGTTCTGCACCTGTCCCTGATCTGGGTAACGGACCGTGCCGTTTGCCTGCAGCGCCCATCCGGCTAATTCCTTCCCATCTTTGTGGAAGGGGACTTCCGGTAGTGTAACCGGTTTTCCGTAGGTAGCAGACAAGCTCTGACGCTCGCCCTCGCCGCCATTGGGATCTAAGAAAATGGTATATTCATTGGGCTGCCAACAGGCATACAGGGTAACCCGGTCCCCATCTGTGTTGTGCCCCGCCAGATTTTGAACGGATTCCCCTGCTGCGTACACAGGGTCCCTTTCATCGGGCTTGGCCTGCTCACTCCAATGGGAAAAGGTATAGCCATACCGGCGGAAGCTGCTCTCAGGCAACTCCACCTCCTCGTCCCAAACGGCGGACAGTCCCGCCATAGAGCCGGAACCGCCGTTGGCGGAAAAATAAATGGTATATCGGTTGGGAATCCGCAGGCTGTAAAGGGTCTGGCCTTTCGCTTCCAGATACGCGGGCGCCTCGGTGGTAAACTCCGGGTCCAGGTACCAAACAACTCGATCATGGCCCAAAATGGGGTCCTGCTCCTCGTAGTCCTCCCGGTCAATCATCAGTCCCGGCTGATTCGGGAGGAAAATTTTTTCCGCCCGGTTATTGTGGACTACAAATCCGCCTCCCTCCAGCTTTTGGTTGTGGCTCATGTCCAGCTCAATCAACCGATTGTGGTCAATGTGCAGAAAGCGCAGGGCTTCCAGATGCCGGACATCAATCGTAGTCAGCCGGTTATCAAAGGTTTCGATAAACTCCAGCTTTCCATTGTCCGTCAGATCCAATTCCTCCAACTGATTGTTCCGACAGTACAGAGAAATCAGCTCGCTGCAGCCGGACAGATCCAGCTTTTCCATCTGATTCATCTCACAATTGAGCGCGATGAGTTTCTCATGCCCAGCAAGATTCAGTTCGGACAGCCGATTGAAGCTACAGGCCAAGTAGGCAATGTCTGGATTGTTGGACAAATCCAACTCTTTGAGCAAATTGTTCCCGCAGTACAGGCGCACCAGCTTGGGATTGCCCGAAACATCCAGCTCCGTCAGCCGGTTGTTGGCGCAATCCAGTATCTGGAGGTTGAAAAATACCTCCACACCGCTTAGATCGGTCAATCCCATCCCAGACAGGTTCAGGGTAACGATGCCCTCGATCTCCTGCTGAGTGAGAATACCGTCTGCGCCCACCCCTCCTAAATTTGTTCGATCCAACAGCCAGGTACGGAAAGTACGATCAGGAAAGGTTTCCTCAATTACCACATCTCCTCCCTGAACCGCCGGCTGCTCCACCCCCTGGACCGCTGCTGCGGGCAGAGTCAATTGCCCTGCCAGGGCCATGGCCAAAAGCAGGGACGAAGCTCTCCTTTTTAACCCAATAAGTTTCATAAATCGTTCCTATCTATATGTAATTCTGTTTTTTGTAACATTCCAGCAGGCCATCATTATATCCACTCCTCCCTGCACTGTCAATGGTAAAGTGCGGATGCTTCTCACTTTTTCCCAAGCTATTCCGGCAGATAGTCATCCGTTGTCCTCTGCTGCCAAACAATATAATAGAAACGCCCTTGGCGTACAGGCCAAGGGCGTTTTTCATATTTTTCTGTCTGCTGCTATGTGCTCCAAGCAGGGCTTTGGTTCATATCTCCGGGGCGAAGCAGCATTACTTAACCAAGTAGCCACCGTCCACGGGGATGATGGCTCCACCCAAATAATCGCTGGCGTGGGAGGCTAAGAACAGGCAGGCACCCTTCATGTCGTCTCCCGTTCCCCACCGGCCAGCAGGAATGCGGTCTGTAATCTGCTGATACCGCTCGGGGTTGGCCTCCTGCGTGAGAGCGGCATTCATATCCGTGGCCATATAGCCAGGAGCGATGGCGTTCACATTGATTCCCCGCTTGATCCAGTCATTGCTCATCTCCTTGGTCATCTGGGTGACGCCGCCCTTGGCCGCGCTGTAAGCAGGTACGGTCTGTCCCCCGAACCAGGACACCATGGAGGCGATGTTGATAATCTTGCCATATCCCTTGGGCAGCATTACCTTGGCCGCCTCCTGGTCCAGGATGAACACGGAGTTCAGGTTCACGTTAATGACGTCGTCCCAATCGGACAGGGGGAACTCTTCGGCGCTGTGGCGTCTTTGGATCCCGTGGGCCACCACTAAAATGTCCAGATCTCCGCCCAGCTTAGCCAGGGCCTCCCGAAACACCCGGTAGACCTCCTCCCGCACAGACAGATCTCCATACACACCGTGGCAGGCAAAGCCCCGGTCCTGGAACTTTGCCTGGGCCTTGGCGATGCTTTTCTCGCTGGAGCCCACAATACACACCTCGCATCCGGCCTCCAGCAGACCCTCTGCCATACCAAAGCCCAGTCCCCGGGTTCCTCCTGTTACAATTGCTTTCTTTCCTGTGATGTCAAACATGCTGTGGACCATTCTACTCTTCCTTTCTGCAATCTGTATTGTTATCCTCTCCCTTTATCAGGGAGTTTGCAGGCTGCCGTCCCGCAGCCGAGTTTGCGTCCATTGGGTCACGGTGGCTTCGCAGGGGTACTTGGCTGCCTCCGCCTCATCCAGTTCAATTCCCAAACCGGGCTGATCGTTGGCATACACATATCCATCTTTATACTCCGGCAGCCCGTGGAACACATCCAGCAGCGCTCCCTTGGGTCCCTTGAGCTCCTGAATCACAAAGTTGGGCGGCTCAATGCCCGACCACTCCTGGACTCCGAAGTTCTGAGCCGCCAGGTCAATGTGGATATTGGCCGCGTGGGCGATGGGTGACATGTCCCCGGGGCCGTGCCAGGCGGTGCGCACACCAAACTGCTCGGCAAAGATTTGCAGCTTACGGGCCGGGGTGATTCCACCAATCTGGCTGATATGGACCCGGATAAAGTCAATGAGCCGATTGGCGATCAGGCCCCTCCACTCCGCCGGGTTATTGAACAGCTCTCCCTGGGCGATGGGGATACTGGTCTGCTGCCGCAGAATCCGCAGCCACTCGGACTGCTCCAGGGGGACGGGGTCCTCCAGGAAAAACAGGTCAAAGGACTCCAGCTCTTTTGCCAGGCGCACCGCCTCCACCGGGGCAATGCGCTCGTGGACGTCGTGGACCAGGGCAATATCGTAGCCGATCTTATCCCGAATCCCCTCAAACAGCTTAACCGTATCCCGGATATAGGCCCGGGAATCCAGATACACCCCGTCCGGAGCTCCCATGGGAGCGGTGGCAGGGGCCTTGCCGTAGCCGCCCCCTCCATAGCCGCCGCACTGGCAGCGCAGGTGGGTAATGCCCATCTCCTGGAAGCGCTGGATGTTGTCGCAGATCTCGCTGAGATCTCTCCCATCCACATGGCGGTACACGGGAATCCCCTCCCGGCACTTGCCGCCAAACAACTGGTAGCAGGGCATATTGGCCAGCTTTCCCTTAATGTCCCACAGCGCCATATCCACCCCGGAAATGGCGTTATTTTCAATGGGGCCGTTTCTCCAGTAGGCGTTTTGGTGCATCAGCTGCCAGAGCTGCTCAATGTTTTCCGCGTTTTGTCCCACCAGCAGGGGTTTCAGATAGTCCTCCACCAGCGCCTGCACCATCTTGTGCCGATAGGCGAAGGTCCCGCAGCCCAGTCCGTAGAGCCCCGGCTGATTGGTCTCCACCTTAATGACCACCAGATTGATGCCCTCCGGAGCGGTACAGATCACTCGAATATCTTGTATGATTACTCCCATGGTTCTCCTCCTTTTGTTGTCTGACAAGTTTGGGCAGTATACTCCTCTTAATCCTCAATCTCCATACGGTCCAGCGCCTGTCTCAAGTGCTCCTGCATGTAATCCCGCGCCAGCTCTCCGTTTCCATCCTCCAGCGCTTTATAGATTAACGTGTGGTAATATACCCCGTCCTTATAGCCAAATTGCTCGTTAATCAGGTCAAAATCCTTCCGGTTTTCCTGATAGACCATCTGCATGCTCTTTAAAATCAGCGGATTTCCGGTCTGACGGCAGATTTCCAGATGAAATGCAATATCCGCCTGAACGAAGGCCTCCTGGTCCCCCACATGCTCCACCAGGCTGTTCAAATGCTGCCGCAGCCGGGCCAGCATCTGGGCATCCGCCCGTTGAGCCGCCATATAGCAGGCCTCCGGCTCAATGAGCCAGCGAAATTCCAGCACCTTTTGAATATCCCGAAAGTCCTCCGGTGTGAAGCGACTACTTCCCCCCTGCATGGGTTGGATCTGGTCGCTGATCACAAAGGTCCCTTTGCCGTGGATGCTGTCCAGCGCCCCTAGACCGACAAAATGGCGGATCGCCGCCCGCAAGCTGGCACGACTGACCCCAAGCTGTTCGGTCAGCTGGTTTTCTGATGGGATCTTTTCCCCCACCGGCCACGCCCCGCTTTGGATATGCTCCCCAATGTAGGAAACCACTTGATTGGTGACATTCACTTTTCCGCTGTGATCTCCCATCCGTCTCACCCTCATCTTGTCTAACAAGTTACTATCATTATAAGCTCTCTCCATCTATGATGTCAATAGCCCTTTGACCAAAATTTTCCTGCTTTCCACGCAGAAAAAACAAGTGCCAGCCGATTACTCGGCTGGCACTGTCGGTCCGATGACAGGACTATCATTAACGCTGGATGCGGCCGGAACCATCGCCGCCAGCCAGCTTCTCGACTTCAGCTACAGTGACCATGTTGTAGTCGCCCTCCACGGTGTGCTTCAAAGCAGAAGCGGCCACCGCGAACTCCACCGCCTCCTGGGTGGACTTGCCGGACAGCAGGGAGTAGATCAGGCCGGCGCCAAAGCTGTCGCCGCCGCCCACACGGTCAATGATGCGCAGCTCATACTTCTTGGAGAAGCAGTACTCGTTGCCGGCCACATCATAGAGCATGGCGCTCCAACCGTTATCGGAAGCGGAGTGGGACTCACGCAGGGTGATAGCAACCTTCTCAAAGCCGAACTTGTCCGCCAGCTGCTTAGCCACGGACTTGTAACCCTCGTGGTTGATCTCACCGGCGTAGATATCGGTGGACTCGGCCTCAATACCGAACACGTCCTTGGCATCCTCCTCGTTGGAGATGCAAACGTCCACGTACTTGCACAGCTCGGTCATGGCCTCCCGAGCCTGCTCGCGGGTCCACAGCTTGCCACGGTAATTCAGATCGCAGGAGATCTTGATGCCGCGGGCCTTAGCAGCCTCGCAGGCCTGCTTGCAGGTCTCCACCAGATTGGGACCCAGGGCCGGGGTAATACCGGTAAAGTGGAACCAATCCACGCCCTCAAAGATCTTGTCCCAATCAAAGTCGGAGGGCTGGGACTCCTGGATAGCGGAGTGGGCACGGTCATAGATGCACACAGAGCCGCGCTGAGAGGCACCCTTCTCGTTGAAGTAGATGCCCACACGGTTTCCGCCCCGGACGATCTTGGAGGTATCCACGCCGTAGCGGCGCAGAGAATTGACCGCACACTGCCCAATGGTGTGAGCGGGCAGCTTGGTCACATAGGAGGCATCCATACCGAAGTTCGCCAGGGAGACAGCCACGTTGGCCTCGCCTCCGCCAAAGGTGAACTCCAGGTGATCGGCCTGGACAAAGCGCTCGTAGTTGTAAGGCTGCAGGCGGATCATCAGCTCGCCGAAGGTAACAACTTTCATCATTCAACACTCCTTATTCATCAGTGGGAGCTCCCAGCCCCCAGGAACATTCTGCATGGAATCGATACAGCCTAGGCTGCTGCTCCAGACGCAAACGTTTCATAATGCGGGACAACGTTTTAGATTTTACTGTCCCCATTATAGGAAACTTTTTTACAAAATGCAAGATGGCGATTGTGCAAAAAAATACTTGCTCTTTCTGTATAGAACAGGTAAACTTGAGACAGTATTTCATAATATAAAACGTTTGGGGGGATTTTTCGTGGAAAAGGGTGGCGTGCAATCCTTGGACCGGGCCTTTCAGCTGCTGGAGCTGCTGTGCAAAAGCCCGGATGGCATGGCCATCCACCAGTTAAGTGAGCTGACCGGCCTGCATAAGAGCACGGTGCATCGGCTGCTGAATACCATGATGGAACGGGGCTATGTCCGACGGGAAGCGGAAACCGCCATCTACCATGCAGGGATGCGCATTTGTGAGTTAAGCGACTATATCCAACAGAGTCTGGACGTTGTTGCCCTTGCCCGGGAGCCCATGGAACGACTGAGCCGTAAAACCGGCGAGACAGTCCATCTGGTGGAACGGGACGAAAATGAAATTGTCTATATTTATAAAGTAGAAAGTCTCCACGGCGCCATCCGCATGGTTTCCCGCATCGGGATGCGCCGTCCCCTGTACTGCACCGGCATGGGAAAGGCCATTCTGGCCACCTGCTCGGACGAGGAGGTGCTACAGCATTGGAACGAGGTGGAGCATGTCTCCTATACCGCCAACACCATTGTGCGCACCGAGGCATTTCTCCGGGAGATCCGCCACATCCGCCAGTGCGGCTACGCCCTGGACAACGAAGAAAATGAGTTGGGGGTCCGCTGTGTGGCGGCAGCCATTCCCGACTGGCAAGGACGGGTATCCCACGCCCTGTCCATCTCCGCCCCCCTCTCCCGCATGACGGACGAACGCCTGCGCTCCCTGGTGCCCGAGCTGCTGGCCACCCGAAATGAAATTGCCGCCTGTTTGGGCGGCCGGACCACATAATCACCGACTCATTCCCCGTCTCCTCCGGAGCTGAGCGGCTGTGTCCTTTGCCGCCGGGGCGGAGGCCGGGGTAAAATCAGGAGGGATACCATGTCCTTTATCAGTGTATTTGATGTGCTGGGACCCAATATGATCGGGCCTTCCAGCTCCCATACCGCCGGGGCTGCCGTCATTGCCCATCTGGCCCACCGGCTCATCGCTCCCCCTTTAAAAAAGGTTGCCTTTACCCTCTACGGCTCCTTTGCAAAAACCTACCAGGGCCACGGCACCGACCGAGCCCTGCTGGGTGGCATCATGGGCTTTCCCACCGATGATCTCCGCATCCGGGATTCCTTTTCCATCGCCCAGAAGCAGGGATTGGAGTTTTCCTTTACCCCCAACGAAACGGAAACGGAGGTCCACCCTAACACGGTGGATATTCGCATGGAAAATGCGGCTGGACAGGTCATGACCGTCCGGGGGGAATCCCTGGGCGGGGGCAAAGTGCGCATTGTCCGCATCAACGGAGTGACGGTGGATTTCACCGGCGAATATTCCACCGTCATCGCCGTCCACCAGGACAAGCCCGGCGTGGTGGCCCACATCACCAAGGTCCTCAGCGACCGGGGGGTCAATCTGGCCTTTATGCGCCTGTTCCGGGAGAGCAAAGGCCACACCGCCTACAGCATCATTGAATCCGACGGTCGTTTGCCCGACGGCATCCCCCAGGCGCTTCAAACCAACCCCTATATCCACGATGTGATGATCGTGCAGTCATAAGGAGGGCCAGAATGGATTTTCGGAATGCAAAGGAGCTGCTGGAGCTGTACCGGCAGGAGGGCTGTCCCATCTCCCAGATCATGCGGAAGCGGGAGTGCGTCCTGGGAGAGACCACCATGGACGCCATCAACCAGCGGATGGAAAAGGCCCTGTCCATTATGCACCAGTCTGCCGCCCTCCCCTTGCACACCCCGGTGCCATCCATGGGGGGGCTCATCGGCGGAGAGGCCAAGAAATTGTCCGCCCACGCCGCCAGCGGCAAGGACCTCTGCGGCCCCATGCTGGAAAAGGCCATTACCTACGCCATGGCTGTGCTGGAGGTCAACGCCTCCATGGGCCTGATCGTAGCCGCTCCCACCGCCGGTTCCGCCGGGGTGCTACCCGGCATGCTCCTGGCCCTTCAGGATTGCTACCAAATTCCGGACGAGCGGCTGCTGGACGGTCTGTTTAACGCCGGAGCCATCGGCTATCTGGCCATGCGAAACGCCACCGTGGCCGGTGCCGTGGGAGGCTGCCAGGCAGAGGTAGGAGTGGCGGCGGCAATGGCGGCCTCCGCCGCTGTGGAGCTGATGGGCGGCGAACCGGAACAGTGTCTCAGTGCCGCCTCCACCGTTTTGATGAATATGCTGGGCCTGGTCTGTGACCCGGTGGGCGGGCTGGTGGAGTACCCCTGCCAAAATCGAAATGCCGCAGGCGTTGCCAACGCCCTGGTGGCCGCCGAACTGGCCCTGAGCGGAATCCAGCAGCTGATCCCCTTTGATGAGATGCTGGACACTATGTACCGCGTGGGCCGGAAGATCCCGGTGGAGCTGCGGGAAACCGCTCTGGGCGGCTGTGCCGTCGCTCCCTCCGCCTGCCAGCGGTGCGGCCGCTGCGGCTGACGGGGCCCAGCTGCCTGTTGTGGGTCCCCATCTCCAAGATAAACAAGAAACAGCACATCCCCCCGGCCTGTGAGTTACAGAGCCGGGGGGATGTTATTTCTTCTGGTTTTACGCTCCGGGCTCCTCACTTTTTGGGGGGATTGGCCAGAGGATGATCCAAAAACGCCCGGGCCAACCGGACACTTTGAATCAGCTGGCGGTCCCGGCGCTCCAAAACCTCCTGGTAGGGCTGGCCGCCGTAATCATAAAACCCGCTGCCGCTCTTCACACCCAGCTCCCCCGCCTGGTAGTGGCGGGCAATGATATTGTCTTGATCCGGCGCGGGAGCGGGGGTATAGGTCTGGTTCTCCAGGCCGTGGGCCACCACATCCAGGCCGTTAAAGTCCATACGCTGCACCACGCCCAGCAGCAGCCCTCGGGGCATCAGGCTGGCCTTTACCGCCAGGTCCAGGGTCTCCGGGGTGCAATACCTCTGTTCCAGCAGGTAGAGCACCTCCCGGGTCATGGCGCTTTGCAGGCGGTTAATGATGAAGCCAGGCACATACCGCTCCATCCGCACGGGCAGTTTTCCGCACTGGGTATGCAGCTGCATGACCCTGTTCATGGTTTCCTCACTGGTCCTGGGGCCGCAGACCACTTCCACCAGAGGCACAATGTGGGCCGGAGCAATCCAGTGGGCAATGACGGTCCGCTCCTGTCTCCCCTCAGGCACCAGCTCAAAGATGTTGAGATAGGAGGTGTTGCTGGCGAGGATCGCCTCACTGGGGAGGAGCCGGTCCAGGGTCTGATACAGGGCCCGTTTCTCCTCCTCCCGCTCCGCTATGGTCTCCGCCACATACCAGGCCCCCTGGGCGGCCTCCTCCACGCAGGTGGTATAGTGCAGCCGTCCAGCTGTCTGGCGGGCATTCTCCTCCTCAATAAGCTCCTCCTCTGCAAAGAGGGCCACCCCCGCCTCAATGACCTGTCTGGCCCGGTCCAGCGTCTTTTTAGTCCTGGAATAGAGAAATACCTCATAGCCATACATGGCATAGGTCTGGGCGATTCCGGCCCCCATAGTACCTGCGCCGAAGACGGCAATTTTCTTCATGGCACACCCCTCCCAAAAATGGTTCAAAACCTTTTGTTCATCCTAACACACAGGAGAAAAAAAGGCAATTGATTCCCTTTTGCCCTTTTCTCCATCGCAACGTGTTAAGCACCGGGGCAAGTGTCCCATTGCAAGAAAACTCCGCCTTGCAAATCCTTCCAAACTGCGCTATACTTCCGGTGTCCGCCCAACCATGGGGGATAAATATTGCGCTGCATCCACGAAATGTGGAGCGGCAGCAGGAGGAATTGAATATGAAACGCAAGACCAATGTACGCTACCTGTCCGAACTGGCCCTACTGACGGCCCTGGTCCTGTTGATGGCCTACACCCCGCTGGGCTACCTGAAAACCCCCTGGGGCGTGGAGATCACCTTTATCGTCATCCCGGTGGCGGTTGGGTCCGTCATTCTCGGTCCTCTGGCCGGAGGCTTTTTGGGTCTTGTGTTTGGCCTGACCAGCTTTTTCCAGTGCTTTGGCGCCAGCCCCTTGGGAGCTATGCTGCTCCAGGTCAACATCTTAGGCACCTTTTTCTGCTGCGTGGTCAACCGGGTATTGGTAGGCGTGATTCCCGGCCTGCTCTACCTGGTGCTCAAGCGGTTTGACCGCACCCGCGTGGCTGGAATTGCCCTTTGCTGCTTTTTGACTCCGGTGCTGAACACGGTTTTGTACATTGTGGGCAACTGGTTCATTTTCGCCGACACCTGGCTGAACATCTCCGTCACCACCTACGGCTATTCCGGGGAGGGCGGGCCCAGCCTGCTGGCCTTTATGATGGGCCTGGTGGCGGTAAATGGTTTGGCGGAGGCTGTCTCCTGCCTGGTTTTGGGCACCGCCATCTGTAAGGCCCTGCAAAAAATGGGTAACCGAAATGAGGTTCAACTGGTATGAAAGAAATTGGTATCATGGAGGTGGGCGGCTTCCGCGTGGGCCACGCCCAGGATCTGGCGGGAGCCACCGGCTGCACGGTCATCCTCTGCGATCAGATGAGTCCAGCCGGTCTGGACGTGCGGGGGGGCGGTCCCGCCTCCCGGGAATCCCAGCTGCTCAGTCCAGTTGCCGCCGCCGAGGGGATCAACGCGGTGCTTCTCTCCGGGGGAAGCGCCTTTGGCCTGGACGCCGCTGGAGGGGTTCAGCGCTACCTGGAGGAGCGGGGCATTGGCTTTGATGTGGGAATCACCAAGGTCCCCCTGGTCTGCCAGTCCTGCCTGTTTGATTTGACGGTGGGCAGCCCCGACGTCCGCCCCACCGCCGACATGGCCTACGCCGCCTGCCAGAACGCCACCACCCAGGCCCCCGCTTTGGGCAACGTGGGGGCGGGCACCGGCTGCTCCATCGGTAAGTACCGTGGGATGGACCGGGCCATGAAATCCGGCTTTGGCACCTGTGCCTACCAGGTGGGCCCCCTGAAGGTGGGCGCCCTGGTGGCGGTCAATGCACTGGGGGATGTGTATGGTCCGGACGGCTTGCCCACCGCCGGGCTGCTCAATCCGGAGAAAACCGGGCTGTCCAATACCCTGGAAGAGATGTTTGCCGACGGGGCTCTGGCTGAGAACCTATTTACCGGAAACACGACCCTGGGCGTAATGGTGACCAACGCCTGCTTTTCCAAATCCCAGCTGACCAAAATTGCCGGCATGACCCACAACGGGTATGCCCGGGCCATCCGTCCCGTACACACCACGGCGGACGGCGACAGCATCTACGCCCTCTCCCTGGGGGACGTGGCCGGCGACGTCAACCTGGTGGGAGCTCTGGCGGCCCGTGCCATGGAACAGGCCATTGTACGCGCGGTGCGCCATGCCGCCTCCGCTTACGGCTTGCTGGGCTGGGAGGCCCTCCACCCCGGGCAGGGGGTTTGATTGTCCATTCGCTGTCCTATCCGTTCCATATGACCTTCCAAGCCCCCTGGGCCGGCGGATTTCTCCTCCGGACTGCCCCAGGGGGCTCTCAGTTTGCCTGTTGAGAGCAGGTTTTCTTGCGGTTGCTTTTCCCTATGGAATATGGTAGAGTTACAAACGTAACCGCAACAAAGGCAGGTGTACCACCATGACCCAAAACCAGGAAAAGCTGCGCCGGCTGGCCCATGTGGCCCGCCGTTATTATTTGGAGGACTGGAAACAAAGTGAGATCGCCCGGGAACTGGGCGTCTCCCGTCCCCTCATCAGCCGGATGCTCAGCGAGGCCCGGGAGCTGGGGGTGGTCAAAATCACCGTCTGCCAGCCGGGAGAGGAATCCTCTCTTCTTTTGGACCAGCTGCGGCAGACCTACTCCATTCGCAGCGGCGTGCTGGTGGAGGACGGGCAGGACGACGAAGCCACCAACCAGCGCCTGTCCCAGGGCGCGGTGGAGCTTCTGCACCAGCTGGGCTCCCGGTGCCTGGGGGTGGGGTGGGGGCACCTCATCGGCCAGCTGGTGACCTGGCTGGAGAAAAATCCCCAGCCTAACAGTTCGGTCACCGACATCTGCCCCCTGGTGGGCAACGCCAGTATTCCCGCCCGCAACTACCAGTCCAACGAAAACGTCCGCCTTATCGCCCAGCAGCTGGGGGCCTCCCCCCACTTTCTCTACCTCCCCGCCCTGCCGGAGAGTCTGGAGGAAAAACAGCTGCTGTGCTCCACCGAGATCTACCGCCAGATCCTGCACCAGTGGACCAAGATGGACACCGCCCTGGTCAACATCGGCAACTACCCCTCCAGCCCCGACTTTGCCTCCCTGGTCCGCTACGGCAGCCTGCTGCAGCAGGAACACACCTGTGGGCGGCTGCTCGTCTACTACTTCAACGAGGCCGGAAAGGTCATTCAATCGGACCAGGATTTTGCCATCCAGATTCCTTTGGACATCCTGAGCCGGTGTCCCAATTTGATCGGCGTCTGCTCCGCCAATACCAGCGTGCGAGCTTTGCGTGGAGCACTGCGCTCCGGATTATTCAGCCACATTGTGGCCCGGGCGGAGCTGGCCAAAGCCCTGCTGGCTTAATTGTAACATATGTAACCCCTTCTCCTGGATTGTCGTCCACAGGAAGGGGTTCTTTTTGTGCATTTACCATAATTATTTTATCAATTTCTGTGTATAACAAGGAATCTTATCTCATATTATTGACTTCTGTAACGTTCTGCTATAGAATCTCTTTACAAACGTAACACCCGTATTCAAATTTAAACGTTCCTCACGGAGCAGCCCAGGGCTGCTATCCCTGCATCTAGAAAGGAAGGTTCACGCTGCCATGAACAAGAAAGCATTTGCCGCGCGCCTGCGCCACGCCTGCGCCCAGGTCACCGCCGCGGAAGACATTCTCACGGAAATCGACTCCAAATTCGGAGACGCCGACCACGGTCTGACCATGGCCAAGATCGCCGGAGCCATTGCCCAGGCAGTGGAGGAATCCCAAGACGGGATTCAGGCCATGCTGGACGACGCCGCCATGGCCGTCATGGTGCTCAACGGAGGCAGCGCCGTCCCCCTGTGGAACACCTGGCTGGACGGTCTGCAGGAGGCCGCGCCCCAGGGGGATGAGGTGGACGTGGCCGGGCTGAAGGCCATGTTTGCCCGGGCCTTTGAGGCTCTGGACGAGATGTCTGGCGCCAAGGTGGGCGACAAGACCATGATGGACGCCCTGATCCCCGCCAGCCAGGCCATCGCCGCCTATTCCGGCAGCGACGAGCAGGAGCTGTTTGATGCCGCCGCCCAGGCCGCCCTCCAGGGGGCCGAGGCCAGCAAGCAGTTTGTCGCCAAATTCGGCCGTGCTAAGAGCTACGGCGAGAAAACCATCGGTACCCCTGACGCCGGAGCCACTTCCATGGCCTACTTCTTCCAAGGGCTGGCCCAGGGTTAACAGGACAAATTACATAGAAGGAGGCCCCTTTATGAAAATGAAAAAGTTTATTAACGCCCCCGAGACCATCACTGACGAGGAACTGACCGGCCTGGGTCTGGCCTATCCCGACATTGTGGAGGTGGACGGGCATCTGGTCATCAGCAAGGACCTGGCCACCGCCGACCGGGTCACCATCGTCACCTACGGCGGCTCTGGCCACGAGCCCGCCCAGGCCGGTTTTGTGGGCAAGGGTATGCTGGACGTCCAGGCTGTGGGTGACATTTTCGCCGCCCCCAACGCCAAGCTGGTGTTTGACGCCATGAAGCTGGCGGACAAGGGCCACGGCGTGCTGCTGCTCACCCTGAACTACGCCGGCGACCAGCTGGCCGGCAAGCAGGCCATCAAGCTGGCTCAGAAAGCCGGGTTAAACTTCCGTCAGGTGGTAACGGGCGAGGAAATCCAGTTTGACCCCAACGGGGAGGACAACAAGCGCGGCCTGGCCGGAGCGGTGGCTCTGTACCACATCGCCGCGGCGGCGGCCCGTGAGGGCAAGAGCCTGGACGAGGTGGCTGAGATCGCCCAGCGCTACGCCGACAATATGGCCTCCATCACCGTAAAATCCACCGACGCCACCCACCCCCAGAACGGCATGTCCTTCGGCGATCTGGGCGAGACCGACCTGATGGAGATCGGCGCCGGCCAGCACGGCGAGGGCGGCGGAGTCCGGGTGCCCATGATGTCCTCCAAGGACACGGTGGCCACAGTGGCCCAGGCCCTGTGCAACAACCTGCAGCTGAAGGCGGGCGACCGGGCCTTTGTGATGATCAACGGCTGCGGAGCCACCACCATGATGGAGATGCTGGTGCTCTTCAAGGATACGGTGGAGTTCCTGAAGGCCAAGGGCGTGGAAGTGGTGGCCAGCATGGTGGGCGAGATCCTCACCGTCCAGGAGGCGGCCGGCTTTCAGATGAACATCGCCAAGTGGGACGATGAGTTCATCCGCCTGTGGAACACCCCCTGCCACACCCCCGCCTACAGCAAGGAGTAAGCTATGGCTGATAATATTGGAAATAAGGCTGCCCACAACTATTATCTGGACGTTCCCGTCGCCCAGGAGGGCTTCTTTGTCAAGGGAGCCGCCCACAGCGATTGGGGCCTGAAAAATCGTCTGGCCCGCCTGTTCAATCCCGCTTCCGGCAACACGGTCATGCTGGCCTTTGACCACGGCTATATCATGGGCCCCACCGCCGGACTGGAGCGCATCGATCTGGTCATCCCCCCTCTCATTCCCTACGTGGATGTCCTCATGGGCACTAAGGGGGTCATCCGCTCCTGCATCTCCCCCGCCGCCCGGGTGGCCAAGTGTGTCCGGGTAACCTACGACACCACCGTTCTCTTTGACGAGATGTCCAACGGGGGCGGCATTGCCTGCGATGTGGAAAATGCCATCCGCATGAACGCCGACTGCATGGCGGTACAGACCTTTATCGGCGCCCCCGGCGAGTCCCGCTCCCTGGAGCTGCTCTCCCGCACCGCCGACGCAGGCACCAAATACGGCATTCCCACCCTGGGCGTGGTTGCCGTGGGCAAGCAGATGGAGCGAACCGAAAAATTCTTCCAACTGGCCACCCGGGTGCTGGCCGAAAACGGGGCCAACCTGGTCAAGAGCTACTACTGCGAGGGGTTTGAGCATGTAGCGGCCGCCTGCCCGGTGCCCATCGTCATCGCCGGCGGCAAGAAGCTGCCGGAGGCCGAAGCCCTGGAGATGGCCTACCGCGCCATCCAGGAGGGCGCCCACGGTGTGGATATGGGCCGGAACATCTTCCAGTCCGACTCCCCCGCCGGTATGGCTCAGGCCATCGGGAAAATCGTCCACGAGGGCTTCACCCCCAAGCAGGCCCTGGAGGTCTATGAGACGGTCAAGCACCAGTCCTAATCTGTGTCCGGTTCAAACCGGCAACCAAACATAAAGGAGGAGCTTCCATGTCCGCTGAATACATGCACATCGGCATCCCCGTCACCAACCGCAAGCCCAACATGACCTACAATGAAGGGGCCAAGTTCTGGGTGAGCAACGTAGACGACTACGACTACAAGATCGAATATCTGAAATTTGAGGAGGGCACCCCCTTCCCCGAGGAGATCCACCGCAATCCTCACGTGGCCTACAAGGTGGATAATCTGGAAAAGTACATTGCCGACGCCGACCGCGTGATCTGCGGCCCCATGCCCGCCAACGACAAAGACCGCCTGGCCTTTGTCTGGAAGGACGGCGCCATTCTTGAGCTGTATGAAGCCAACTGATCTCTTGCCAACATAAAATGCCCAGGTCTCCGGTGGCACTCCATCGGAGACCTGGGCATTTTTCGTCGCCAATCAGCAAGTGCAGGGGACCAGTCCCAGTTCCTGGAACAGCGGTCCATAGAAATGACGCACCATGGCCTCTTTCCGTCCGTTGGTTCCATACTCCTCCCACATGGGCTCCCGGTCCGGGTCGGCTTCCAGGGGATAATTGCGGGCAAAAAACTCCAGGGTCAGGGGCTCATGCTGCTCCTGGGCCGCTTTTCTCAGCCGCTGAGCCCCGTCCTGGGCCATGCGCTCCAGCCCCTGACATACCGCCTGCATCCCCGGCTCCCCCAGCTGGTCCAGGGCAGCGGCGGCAATATGGGCATAGAGCTTGAGAAACAGGGTGGCAAACCCGCTCTTCCCGTAGGCTCCCGGCAGCTCCCGGGCAGGGCCGGAGTAGTCGGGATCATATTCCGCAAAGCAAACTGGCTTAAGTTCCTCCGGCAGGTTCTCCGGGCGGAGGAACACATTAAATGCGCACCACTGATCCTCGGGCTGGGTCAGGGTCTTGGCCAGATTCACCTTGGTATAGCCGTAGGCATAGTGGCCGTAGCAGGCGCTATGGAACTCCTCGCAGTAGATGCGGCCGATATCCTGCGCGCCGTACTCCTTCCAAAGGTCTGCCATTGGGCAATAATCGGTGCGGGACACCCGCTCCTGGGGATTGAGGGAGATCCGCTCCTTCTTGTACCGGGGGTCGGGGGGCAGGTCGGGTCCCACCGTGAACAGGCTGAGCATATTGACCTTTACATTCGCCCCCAGGTGCTTCTTCCGCAGCGTCTCTCCCCGGTCCCGGCCAAACCGCCTGGTACCCTCCCGCAGGGCCCGTTCCCCCTCCAGGCAAAATTGTTCCAGCAGGGCTTGGCCCAAAAAAGAATATAATAGTGTAAAGCTATCCGCTAAATTTATGATTTCTAACTCTTCCTGGCTGTACATAAAACTGCCCTCATTCCTGCTGCCCAAAAGCAGCTCTCATCTCTTCCACCACACCGTCCAAATCCACATCCGGGTCCATCCGTCCCTTCTGCTGGGGAAATTCCCGATGCAGGCCTTCTAAAAACGCATCCAGTCCCTGACGCAGCGCCTCTGACGCCTCCGCCCCCTGCCTCTCCACGGCCCGCAAAAGCCCGCGGTACAGCCCCAGCATGTTTTCCCACACATGGGGCTCGCAAACGGCCGTCCCTTCCTGTGCAAACTCCTCCTGCTGCCGGGGCGTCATGTTGGCCAGCCGGTAATAAAAGGACAGCACACAGCAGTGGTCCCGGGGATAGGTCAGAGCATTGGACACATTGGCCTGGCCCACCCCGTCGGTGTATCCCTTCATCAGACCATGGGCATACTCCTCACAGTACAAGGAACCGGCAAAGCTGCCGTCCCGTGCCGCCCACAGCTCTGCCAAGGGGCAGCTGTGGACCTCCATCAGCTGCGCCTGCTTTTCGTCCCGGCGGCTGAGTCGGTCAAACCGCTTGTCACTGCCGCAGCAAGGCTGGGCGGCGAAGAGGTTTTGCAGATGGATGCCCATCCCGCCCTCCACTTGGCGCAGCCGGAGCTGCGTTCCCTTCTCCCGGGCGTACTCCTCTACTCCCTGGCGGATGACACGTTCTCCCTTCGCCCTGTCCCACCGCAGCAGCGCGGCAGACAGCTCTGCGTACAGCATTCCAAAGCAGTCAAACTGAACTTGCCCGTTGAATTGCTCCAGCATATCTCTTTTCGACTCCTTTTTCTCAAAACCCCATATAGACCTGGCACCGTACCCACACAGCCTAACCGGTGTCTGTGCTTCTTTTCTTATTATAGGAAAGGACGACAAAAAGTGCAAGGGAACACCATAAAATTCCCCGCTACTATAGCAATAAGTTCAGTTGTTTCTGCTTTGATAAAATTTTTTAGAAATACAGAAAATTCTTGCGTAGGGGCTTTTCTGCGCATATACTGTTCATGTGACATCTTTCAATGATCGGAAACACCCATCGTTTGAGAACAGGTTTGGGGAAGACCTGAAACCATGGGAGAGCATGCCTGATACCGGCATGGCTTCACAAAGGAGGCAGTTTATGAAAATCGTTGTGATTGGCGGCGTGGCCGCAGGCACCAAAGCGGCGGCCAAACTAAAGCGGGAGCAGCCGGAAGCCGAGGTAATCCTTTATTCCAAGGGCCCGGACATTTCCTACGCCGGCTGCGGACTGCCCTACTACCTCAGCGACGAGATTGCAACCCGTGACGAGTTGATTGTCAATACCCCTCAAAAATATGCCGGGCTGACCGGCGTACAGGTATTTACCGGACAGCAGGCCGTGGCTATGGATGCCAGCGCCAAGACAGTGACGCTGCAGGATGTGGCCACCGGGGCTGAGCTGACCCAGACCTATGACAAGCTGATTCTGGCTGTGGGCGCTGAGCCCTTTGTCCCCAATGTGCCCGGCACCCAGCTGCCCGGCGTATTTAAAATGCGCACACCCGACGATGCCATCGCTGCCCGCCGCTGGGCGGAGGCCAACAACTGCACCCGGGCTGTGGTGGTAGGCGGCGGCTTCATTGGCCTGGAGGTTGCAGAAAATCTGATGGCCAGAGGCATGTCCGTCACTGTGGTGGACATGGCTCCCCAGCTGATGCCCAACATTTTCGACCCCGAGATGGCCGGCTATGCAAAGCGGCAGCTTCAGGCCAAGGGCATGCGGGTTCTCACCGGCACCGCCCTCAAGGGAATCAACGGCACAGACAAGGCCTCCGGCATCTCCACCGACGCCGGGGACATCTCCGCTGACCTGGTGGTGCTGGCCATCGGCATCCGCCCCGCCACCGGATTTTTGCAGGACTCCGGACTAGATATGTTCAAGGGCACCATTCGGGTGGACGACAAGCAGCAGACCAACTTGCCCGACGTCTATGCGGTGGGCGACTGCGCCATGGTATTCAACGCCCTGACTAAGGCTCCCCAGTGGTCGGCTATGGGCTCCACCGCCAACATCACCGGCCGCTGCCTGGCCCGCAACCTCAGCGGCCATGAGGCCCTGTACGGCGGCTGTCTGGGCACCGGTGTGGTCCGCCTCATGGAGGGGCTCAACGCCGGACGCACCGGTTTGACCGAGGAACAGGCCAAGCAGGCCGGCTATGACCCGGCCACCGTCCTGTGCGTCACCGACGACAAGGCCCACTACTACCCCGGCGCCGGCAGCTTTATCACCAAGCTGATTGCCGACCGTGGCAGCCACAAGCTGCTGGGCATCCAGGTCTTGGGCCCCGGCGCGGTGGACAAGATGGTGGACATCGCCGTCACCGGCATTGCCATGGGCGCCAAGGTGGAGGACTTCGACACCCTGGACTTTGCCTATGCGCCCCCCTTCTCCACCGCCATCCACCCCTTTGTCCAGGCCTGCTATATCCTGGAAAACAAGCTCTCCGGCGCCTTCGAGACCTTTACCCCCGCCCAGTACGCCGCCGGCGCTGCCGAGGGCTATCAGGTGCTGGATGTTCAGCCCCAGCCCGCCATTCCCGGCGCCCGCTGGATCGATCTGGCCCAGGTCAAGGGCCCCATTGACGGCCTGGCTCCCGACGCCAAGCTCCTGCTGGTGTGCGCCAAGGGAAAGCGGGGCTATTTCCTGCAAAACCGTCTGAAGTCCTACGGCTACACCAACACCCGGGTACTGGAGGGCGGTGCCACCTTCAACAAAGTGAAGGTGGCGGTTAATGCCGTTCTGACCCCCGAAGAGATCAAGCGGGTCAAGGGACTGGGCTGCCTGCAGGATAAGCGCTATCCCGACGTATTTAACGTGCGGGTCATCACCCGCAACGGTAAGATCACCGCCCAGGAGCAGCGGGCTATTGCCCAGGCCGCCGAGAAGTACGGCTCCGGCGAGGTCACTATGACCACCCGCCTGACCCTGGAAATCCAGGGCGTGCCCTATGCCAATTTGGAGCACCTGATGGCCGAGCTGGACCAGGCCGGGCTCAAGACCGGCGGTACCGGCTCCCTGGTGCGCCCCGTGGTGGCCTGCAAGGGCACCACCTGCCAGTATGGCCTGCTGGACTCCTTCGGTCTGAGCGAGAAGCTCCACCAGCGCTTCTATGTGGGCTACCACAACGTCACGCTGCCCCATAAGTTCAAGATCGCGGTGGGCGGCTGTCCCAACAACTGCGTCAAACCCGACCTGAACGACCTGGGTATTGTGGGTCAGCGGGTGCCCATGGCAGACCTGACCAAGTGCCGGGGCTGCGCCAAGTGCCAGGTGGAAATGGCCTGTCCCATCCACGTGGCCAAGGTACAGGACGGTCTGCTGCACATTGACCCCGAAATCTGCAATCACTGCGGCCGCTGCAAGGGCAAGTGCCCCTTCGGCGTCACTGAGGAGTTTACCGACGGCTACAAGATCTACTTGGGCGGCCGTTGGGGCAAGCGCATCGCCCACGGCCATCCCTTGGACAAGATCTTCACTTCCGAGGAAGAAGTGCTGGATATGGTGGAGCGCGCCATCCTCCTCTTCCGCAACGAGGGCAAGACCGGCGAGCGTTTTGCCGACACCATCGACCGTCTGGGCTTTGACTACGTCCAGAACAAGCTGCTCCATGAGGGTGTAGACAAGTCCGCCATCCTCAACAAACAGGTAACGGGCGGCGCCACCTGCTAAAACCCGCTGTCGCAGCTAAATCAGAACAAACCCAACCAAAGCACGACGGATCTGCCGGACCGCAAGACGGAAAAGGGCCTTAAAATGATCCCTGCTTTTACCAGCAGGGGTGAGGTATGCCTTTTTTGCCGGGCGGTCCGGCCTCTTTTGGGCAAGGCGGCCCCAACCCATGGGTTTGAGAAAGGAAGCGAACATGAAACACCTATACGCCTTGGCCCTGGTAACGGCTCTGCTGCTGTGCGCCTGCACCACCGGCGGAGAAAGCTCCCAGGTCCCCTCCTCCCATTCCTCCCAGGGGGTAAGCTCCTCCTCCCCCACCCAGGCCATTACCATTGTGGATGACCTGGGCCGGACGGTGACGGTGGAAGAGCGCCCCCAGCGGGTGGCGGCTCTGATCGGCAGCTTTGCCGACGTCTGGTGTCTGGCAGGGGGGGCGGACACCCTGGCCGCCACCGCCAATGACGCCTGGACCTCCTTCGAGGGGCTGCCTCTGGATGGGGTGGTCAATCTGGGGGCATCCAAGGACCTGAGCCTGGAGACCTTGATTGCATCGGAGCCGGATCTGATCGTGGCCAGCTGCAACACCGCTCTGGATCTGGAGCTGCTTCCCACCTTTGAGAAAATGGGGATTCCCGCCGCTTATTTTGAGGTCAGCACCTTTGAACAGTACCTGTCTATGCTGGAGCGCTGCACCCTCCTTACCGGCGATGCCCAGGCCTACGAAGAAAACGGCATGGCCGTCCGTCAGCAGGTGGAGGACGCTATTGCCCGGGTCGACGGGTCTGCGCCCACCGTGCTGTATATCCGGGTCTCCAGCTCGGGCTGTAAGGTGAAAAACAGTCAGGACAACGTGCTGGGAGAGATGCTCGCCGCCCTGGGTTGCGTAAACATCGCCGACCAGGAGGACTCCCTGCTGGAGGATTTGAGCATGGAGGTCATTATGGAGGAGGACCCGGACTACATTTTTCTGGTCTATCAAAGCGCCGACCCCTCGGTGGCCCAGGCGGTGGCCGACGAGATGCTGCGGTCCAACCCGGCCTGGGGGACCTTACGGGCCGTTCAGGAGGGACGGTGCTATGTGATGGAGCAGAGCCTGTATAACCTAAAGCCGAATGCGCGCTGGGGGCAAGCCTATGAACAGCTGGCGGATATCTTATACCCGGCTGCGTGAGCACCCGGGACGGGCCGCGGCAGTGCTGGCAGTCGTTACGGTCCTTTTAGCGGTGTGCAGCCTCTGTCTGGGCGCCGTGGAGCTTCACCCCGTTCAGGTTTTCACCGCCTTGTGGCGGCCAGGCACCGGTGATGTGGCCACCCATGTGGTCCTCTATTCCCGTTTGCCCCGCACCTGCGGCAGTCTGCTGGCCGGGTCTGCCCTGGCGGTGGCCGGGGTGCTGATCCAAACGGTCCTGGCTAATCCCCTGGCCGCCCCCCATATCATCGGCGTCAATTCCGGCGCCGCCCTGGGGGTGACCCTATGCTGCGCCCTCCTTCCCGCCACCTCCCTCCAGCCCCTGGCTGCCTTTGCCGGTGCGATGGCTGGAGTGCTGCTGGTGCTCCTCTTCGCGGAAGCCACCGGTGCTTCCCGGATCACCCTGGTACTGGCCGGAGTGGCCATCTCCAGCATTTTCAGTGCCTTGATCGATGCGGTTATTACCTTTTATCCCGATGCTCTCATGGGATATTCCGATTTCCGCATGGGCGGGCTGGATGGGGTCACCATGGACAAGCTGGCTCCGGCCGCCCTGCTCATTGCCCTCAGTTTGGCCGCCGTTCTGGGCCTGACCGGCCTTTTGGACATTCTGGCCCTTGGGCCAGAGACCGCCCAGAGCCTGGGCGTGTCGGTTCGTCCCGTCCGTTTCGTGTTCCTGACCCTGGCTTCCGCTCTGGCCGGGGCGGCCGTCAGCTTCTGTGGGCTGGTGGGCTTTGTTGGGCTGCTGGTTCCCCATGCCGTGCGCTCTGTTGTGGGGGAGGACAGCCGCCCGCTGGTGGTCTGTTCCGCTCTGGGGGGAGCCTCCCTCATGACCCTGTGCGACCTGTTGGCCCGGTTGGTCGCTGCCCCCTTCGAGCTGCCGGTGGGAACCATTCTCAGCATTGTAGGCGGTCCCTTTTTCCTGTACCTTTTAATTCGACAGCGAGGAGGTCGCACCCATGATTGAGCTTTGCGGCGTGGAGGCCGGCTACCACCGCCATCCCGTGCTCCAAGGCATCGACCTGCAGTTTTGTCCCGGTGAGGTCCTGGTGCTGGCCGGCCCCAACGGCAGCGGGAAAAGCACTCTTCTGCGAGCAGCCCTGGGTCTTCTTCCCTGTCAGAAGGGGGACGTCCTCTATGATGGTGTCCCGCTCAGCAGTCTGACGCCCCGTCAGGTGGCCCTTCAGGCCGCTTTTCTCTCCCAGAGCCGGACAGTACCCAACATTACCGCCCGCCGTATGGTGCTCCATGGCCGGTTTCCCCACCTGTCCTATCCCCGCCACTACCGCCCCGAGGACCACCGCATAGTTCAGCAGGCTCTGGAAGAGGTGGACGCCGCCGATCTGGCCGACCGCTGCGTGGCAGAGCTCAGCGGCGGGCAACGGCAAAAGGTATACCTTGCCATGGCCATCGCCCAGCAGACACCCACCATACTGATGGATGAGCCCACCACATTTTTGGACATTGCCCACCAACTGGGGACAATGCGGCTGGCCCAACGTCTGGCCCGCAGCGGAAAGGCCGTGGGAATGGTGCTGCACGACCTTCCTCTGGCCCTGTCGGTGGCCCAGCGGCTGGCCATTCTGGAGAAAGGACAGCTGGTTTGCACCGGGACGCCGGAGGAGATCTATCAAAGCGGCATCTTAGAACGAGTATTTGGTGTCCGGCAGGGACGGGCCCAAACCGAAGATGGCTGGCAGTACTACTGCCAGCCGTTGGAGAAGGAGGAAGGTTAATGGCCTGGTTTCCATTTTTTGTCTCCCTGGAGGGTGCCTCCGGCCTACTGGTGGGAGGCGGCCGGGTGGCCCTGCGGAAGGTGGAAAAATTGCTCAGCTATGGTCCCCATCTCACCGTGATTGCCCCAGACATATGCCCGGAGCTGGAGCAGTTGGCCACTACCTCCCCAGTGACGCTGCAGCGCCGCCCCTTCGAGGAGTATGACCTGGATCAAGAGCTTATTTTTGTGATTGCCGCCACCGGGGACCGGGAGTTGAATCATCGCATTGCGCAGCTCTGCCGCCAGCGCCGGATTTTGGTCAACGTGGTAGACGACCTCCAGGCCTGCGACTTTCTGTTTCCCGCTCTGGTCCAGCGTGGACGGCTGTCTGTGGGCATCTCCACCGGAGGAGCCAGCCCCAGCGCTGCCATCTGGCTGAAAGAAGCCATTGAACGGCTTTTGCCCGAAAATTTTGCCGGGCTATTAGACCGGTTGGCCAACCGCCGGGCCGCGCAGAAGGCGGAATGGGAAGATGCCGCAGGCCGGGAAGCTGCATTCCGGCGGGAATTTCAGCAGGAACTAGCCGCCTCAGGGCAGGAGTCTTCCCCCCACACCGCGGGGCGGGTGGCCCTGGTGGGGGCGGGATGCGGAAAAGCGGATCTCATCACCCTGCGGGGGCTGCGCCTGCTAAACCAGTGCAAGGCTGTGGTCTACGATGATCTCATTGACGCAGAGCTGCTCCAACAGGTGCCATCCCACGCCCAGCGAGTCTATGTGGGCAAGCGCAGCGGACGACAGGGGGTGACCCAGGAGGAGATCAACCAACTGCTCATCGATCTGGCTCAAAAGGACGGCCTGGTGGTGCGTCTCAAAGGCGGAGACCCCTTTGTTTTCGGGCGGGGTGGCGAGGAAATTCTGGCTCTACAGCAGGCTGGCGTTGACTTTGAAGTGGTACCTGGTATTTCCTCGGCCATTGCCATTCCCGCTGAGGCGGGTATTCCGGTCACCCATCGCGCTATGAGCCGCTCCCTTCACATTATCACTGCCCACACCCTCCCGGGAGAACAGCCAGATTTTCGCCGCTATGGGGCCTTGGACGGCACCCTCGTTTTCCTCATGGGGCTACAGCGCCTATCTGAGATCGCTCAGGGCCTGATGGATGGCGGCATGGATGGCAGTACCCCGGTAGCTGTGATCAGCGGAGGCAACGCCCCCCACTGTGCCGCGGTACGCGCTCCCCTGTCCGGTATTGCGTCAGCAGCTCGCCAAGCCGAAATACAGCCTCCCGCCGTCATCGTTGTAGGTGAGACGGCAGCTCTGAATTTGACAGCCACCTTCAAGACATTACCTGTTCCCATTCCTCTCTTCACCGAGACCGATTTGTTCTAAGATGACCTTTCTCTCTCCTTGACGCCACTATTGAACTGATCAGGGAGAGCTGGCTGGATCTACCTTCCTCTTTACCAAGGCTCAGAAGGCTTTTGATTTTGTGGATTTCGTTTCCTCTATTCGGCAGAGTTCCCTTATCTTTAATAGGTAACGGATACAGACATGCCCTGTTATTCCAAACCGGAACATGATCTGATCCTCTAGCCGCAGCCTAAATAAACGCAACATATTATCCGATTGAGATAATACGTTGCGTTTATATTTTATACAATTGGACTGCCCTGCAAAGGCGGGAGTGGCATTTCGAAATCAGCCTTTTTCTCCCCTTCTCCCTCCTTTGATTACACCATAGACAGATCGTCGTCCTTCATACACAGATGGACAGCACCGATTTTGAAGGTCTGCGGCAGGGCCAGAATATTGGGGTTGGGACCGACAAACTTCTTTTTGGCGTCCTCCAGAGCCTCCTCGAAGGTAGCCCGGGTCTTCAGTCCCATGCTGCGGGCAATGCCTGGTTCCTGAGCTCCCACAATATAGATGGCACTGATGTTCATCTCGGCGACGTGGCTGCAGGCCATCATGGAGAAGCCGTGAAAGGGGTGGAAGGCATTGGCAAAACGGTACTTGCGGATGCACTCCTCGTTGGTGGCAAAGTATTCCCCATACCGGTTCATGTCAGGCAGGGTCTGCACCATCTGGATGGGGTTGGTACCCATGCCGTTGCCGTATCCTGAATGATCCCAGTGACAGCTTTGCCAAACCCGAAACCAGAAATAAGGTTTGGAAAATCGTGGAAACCTATAACTATGTTCCAAACGCCGCTGCACGCAATTTAAAATCCCGAGCCCCGCAAAAATCATCCTTTTCCATCGCCTGCTTCGTCTCCCACACCAGAAATTCAAACGAAAACCCCTTTTTCTCTCAGATGACCCGCTCCATCGAACAGGCCGCCGTGCAAAGGGGCTTTACACTGTCCTTTTATTTCACAAACTTTACCACTGAGGACCCCTATATCTTAGAACAGGTCCGCAGCCTCAATGTCAATGGGGCCGTATGTATCGGCCGTTTCCAAGACAAAAATGCCCTGGATTTTTTGAAAAAGCAGTTTAAAAACATCGTTTACGTTGCTCTATCTTCTGTGGATACCCAAATGGACCAGGTTATTTGTGACGGATATCAAGCCGCATTGTCCGCCATGAACTATCTGGTGGAAAAGGGACACCGTTCCATTGCATACATAGGAAGCGGACTGACGGAACGCCGCTTCCGGGCATACCAGGCCGCGATACAAACCCATAAGCTCCCCCACTCCTCCTCCATGATCTGCTTTTGTGAATACGATGGATTCAGCGGACACCAAGCCGCCGAACGCCTCCTAAGGCAAAACAAAACCCTCCCATCCGCCATTTTTTGCGCCAATGACAACACCGCAATTGCCGTTATGCGCTGCCTTCAGGAGCACAACATTCGCATTCCCCAAGATATCTCTCTTATGAGCATTGATGATGTTACTATGTCTGGTATGGTCACCCCCGCATTGACCACGATCCATGTGCCTAAGGAAGAGATGGGACAGGTGGCCATTGAAGTGTTGGAAAGCCGTCTCATTAAGCGCCACTCCATTCCTTTAAAGAGCGAGCTGCCTTATAAAATTGTCGTGCGTGAAACTGTGAAGAAGCTATAAAAGCGAGGCGTCTCCCAAGATGGAAGACGCCTCGCTTCTGCTCTATGTTATAAATTTCTCTGCCTGTTCAAAATCAGCTGTACCGCCTGGTATAGCTCTCTCTTGCGCTGGGTAAAAAAGGAAAAATATGCCTGACAGTAATAATTGAGATCAATTTCTCCCCCTTCCAACACTTCCCGGTCTCTCCGGCACCCATTTCTGCAAATGGGACAGACCGGACACTCCTTACAACGCTGAGGAACCCGGTGGGATTGTTCCACAAATCTGCGGGCTACTTCCGACCGTTCCATCTCTTCCAAGGGCTGCTTCCCCACCGTTCCCAGACGCCATTCATCCAACACGTAAAAATCACAGGGGTAAACGCCCCCATCCCCTTCTATGACAAATTGTATGGAGCAGCGCCCCGACATGTTACACGCTTCCGGAGGATTCCCCATCAGCATGGATACCCAGTTATCAATATGGCGGACGCTGACATAATGCCCCTTTTTCAGGTCTTGGAACCACAAATCAAAGATTTGTATCAGAAAATCTCCATATTCTTCCGCGGACAAATGGTAGGGTTCCAATCCCCGCTGCTGATCCAGGGGCTCAAGGCAGGGGATAAATTGCAGCCATTGGAATCTTTGCTTTTTAAAAAACTGATATATTTTTTGGATAGACCGGGCATTTTTCCCTGTAACCACACAGAGAATATTATAGTCCACATGGAATTTCTCTAGAATTTGAACGCTTCGCATCACTCGGCTCCAGCTCCCTTTCCCATCCGGAAAGGTCCGGTTTCGATCATGGAGCTCTGCCGGACCGTCCAGAGACAGCCCCACCAGAAAATGGTGCTTGGCAAAAAACTCTGCCCACGCTTTGTCCACACAAATTCCATTGGTCTGAATGGCATTGTGGATTTCCACCCCCGGGCGGCGATATCGTTCCTCCAATTTAACCACCCGTTGATAAAAATCCAGCCCCGCCAACGTCGGCTCTCCGCCTTGAAACGCAAAGGAACAGCTGCCCTCCGCATATTCCATCGCTGATGCAATCACGGTTTCCATCATTTCAAGGGAAAGCATTCCTTCGTAGCTTTTTTCCCGGTGATTGGCCACATCCCGGTAGAAACAGTACTTGCATTGCAAGTTGCAGGCCGAGGACGCAGGTTTGATTAAAATACTTACCGCAGGCACACAACCATCTCCCCATCCCTGTCCGTCCAAACAGGTCATACGCAAAAATTGATATTATTATAATAGAGTTCCATCTCCATAATCAAGCACCGTTTTAAAATAGAGAACATAATCTCTTTCCCGCCGCCATAACCCACCGTTCCAGAGCCATTGGGCAGCTGTACCGAACTGTCATTTTCTCTCCCGGCCCATCATCCTCGCACAAAACAACCCCCCAGCTCTCCGACAAGCCAGGGGGTTGCAAAAAACAGGAAGCCGCGGTGTCACACAAAAATGGATTTATCCTATTCCGACCATCCGCTCCTACCACCAAAGGAAAGCTGCCTTCCCGATTATCCAGGGAAGCTGGGAGCGCGTCTGGCTTTTGTGGCCTGTTCAAAGGCATAGGCAGCCCCAATCAGAAGCGGCTCACTAAAGGGACGTCCTACAAACGTCATGCCAAACGGCATACGGTCTGAACTATACCCGGCCGGCACCGTAATGGACGGATAGCCCGAAATGGGCGAGCAATCCGTGATGCCCGGGCAAATCAGGATATCCACATTGTAGTCTGTAAAAATCCGATCCAGACCTTTGTCTGAATCGGATTTTTGTTGTTTTTGTACTAAGTTTGTTATGGATGGACCAATTTGATCGCCTGGCTGGCAGCAATCAAAATCGGGTCGTATACCGGCGCCACAGGAGGCGCGTAGACCAGATCCAATTCATTTATTTGAGCCACCGTCATGCCGGCAGTAATGGCTGTCGCAAACACATTTACGCGCCCGGCCACGGTAGACCCGCCGATGACCTGGGCTCCTAACAGACGTCCGGAGCTCTGGTCCACCACAAGACAGATCTGCGTATCTGTCCCCCCCGGATAATAGGAGGCCCGGTCCCGCTTGCGGATGATGGTGGAAGCCACCTGATATCCCGCCGCACGGGCCTGTTCCTGGCTCAGTCCGGTAGCAGCAATGTAAAGCTGAAATACCTTTGTCACCATGGAACCCAACACGCCCGGGAAGGAGGCTTCCTCCCCAGCCAGGCTGCCGCCCGCCACACGCCCCTGCTTGTTAGCCGTGGTGCCCAGCGGCACATATACCGCTTCTCCCGTGATGAGATGCTTCATCTCCACACAGTCACCACAGGCCCAGATAGACGGATCGCTGGTACGTTGGTGCTCATCCACCACAATGCCGCCCTTGAATCCCAGCTTCAGCCCACAGGCTGCGGCCAGTTGGCTGGCAGGCCGGACTCCCACAGACGCCAGCACCCCATCCACAGGGATCTGTTCTCTCTGAGCGGTTTCAATCCCGGTGACCACCCCATCCGAGCCAAGGATACGGGACACCTCTGTGCCAATATGGAGATGGACCCCATTCTCCGCAAGAGTTTGTGCCACCACAGCAGAAAAGGATTCCTCCAAAAACGGAAGCAGACGAGGCAATTGCTCAAACACATGGACTTCCACTCCGGCCTGCGTCAATTCCTCCGCCATTTCCAGGCCAATGAATCCGCCGCCCAAAATAGCAATGTGTTTTTTCTGGGTAATGGCATCCTTGAGATAAATGCCGTCCTCCACCGTGCGCAGATAATATACCCCTTCCAAATCCATGCCAGGCAGGGGCAGACGGATGGGGGACGCGCCGGTGGCGATCACCAACTTGTCGTAGGGGCGCTGAAATTGGCGTCCGGACTCCAAATCGGTTACCGACACCACCTTATTCTCCCGGTCAATCGCCGTCACTTCATGGCGGGTATAGGTGGGGATCCCCCGCTTTTGGGACATTTCCTCAGGGAAAAGGGACACCAGCTCATTAGGGTCCTCGATCATGCCGCCCACAAAATAGGGCAAGCCACAGGCACCGTAGCTAATAAACCCGGTGCGCTCATAAACCTCGATTTCCAGGTCCGGGCGAACTCGCTTAGCCTTGGAGGCGGCGCTTAACCCAGCAGCCGTCCCTCCAATGACAACAACTTTTTCACCCATCGGTACTTACCGCACGCCGTACTTGTCGATGACGCCCATCTCGCCCATCAGGCGCTCCAGCTCATCCCGGCCCTTTCCGGTAAAGGGCTCATAGGGACGGCGCAGATGTCCGCCGGGCAGGCCCAGAATGTCCAGAGCCGCCTTGATGCAGACAGGATTAGAGAAGGTGTACAGCATCTTGAGCAGCGGGAACCAGTGGGTGTACTCCTTGCGGCACTCCTCCATGATCTGCATGCTGGTCCAGGGACGGGAGTAGTGAGCGGACTCCTCCGGAATGATGTTGCCGCCGATGTTGGCCGTACCGGTTCCGCCCAGAGCCAGAGTGGGGATCACGATGGAATACTTGGGGAAGTCACAGCACATGATCTTGACCTTGCCCTGGCACTGCGCCTGCACCTGCACCAGTTGGGAGCAGTCGCCCATGGCTTCCTTATCCAGCACAAAATGGGGGTGCTTGTCGGAAAGGGTCTTGATGGTCTCAGGAGTGAGATGGACGCCCAGGCGGGAGGGGTTGTTGTAAATGCCGCAGGGGATGCCAATGGAACTCATGCAGGCGTCCAGGTGGTTCAAAGCGGCGTGCTGACTCACCAGCACATAAGGAGGAACGGTAAAGATCACGCCGTCCGCCCCCTGCTCCTCACAGTACTTGGCCATCTCAATGGCGCCGTCTGTGGTGGTGGAAGCCGCACCGAAGAACACAGGAATCTTGCCCCGGGTCATGGCCACAACTTCCTTCACGATCGCCTTCTTCTCCTCCACGCTCAGCAGAGTGGTTTCACCGGCGGAGCCCAGAATGAAGATTTGGCTGGTGCCGTACTTGATCTGACGATTGATCAGGGTCTCAAAGCCGTTAAAGTCAATCTTGTCATCGGCAGTAAAGGGGGTGGGCATTGCCACAAAGGAACCTTCCAACTTGATCATGTCATTGTCCTCCTCATAAAATTAAATGATCGGGGTCAAACAGCACGTATGATGAACTGAGTTTATTATATAACAGCCTCCCCCACTGAGCGCAAGCAAAAAATATATATATTATCTTAATACATGTTGTAAAGCGCTTTACAAACCCAGCACAAACACCAAATTTCAAAGGGATAACTAGGCAATCTGCACAACTGCACATCACCACATTTCTGACCCCACCTTGGCGTTTACCTGTACTCTCCGATTCAGAATCCGGATGACTCCCTCTTCACACAGCTCGCCCAGAAGCTTGGAAACCGTGATTCGGGAACTGCCGATAATGATACTCAGGTCGTTTTGTGTATACTGCACCCGCTGATTGTACCACATCCCATCCACCAGCTCTGACCGGTCGGCCGCCACATAGAACAGCTTCATCAGCCGCTCTTTATAGGAGCAAAAGGTAATGTTTTCAATTTCATGGCGCATGATCAGCATTTTTTTCGAGTTGTCCTGCAAAACAGCATTCCGAAACAGTGGAGAGGTGTCCACCAAACGATGAAAGTCCTGGTACTCCAGGCGATAAAGGGTGGTGTACATATCTGCCCGGGAACGCAAGGTGCTAGGTTGATCCAAAAAGGTTGCCGGCTCTCCGAAAAACCAGCCTGTGGACAGGGTATACAACAGCTTTTCTCCGCCATCTCGTCCCACAATATAGTGGCTGGTTCTCCCTTTGGAAATATAGTACACCCCTCCCAGGTCTTCTCCGATATCGCAGAATGTGGTTTTGGGCGCAAGGTGATACACCGTGCTGTTGGCTTCAATCAAGCGATCCAACTCTTCATTTGATTCACTGGGAAGAGTGAAATTAGAAAACGTAAACTCCATATCCCGCGTCGTCCTTTCCAGAAAAAGTCCCAAGCAAACAGCCTTCCTGCCCCACGGGCAAGAAAAACCTGTAACAAGTAACATTGTACTACAGGCCGCCGAAAAAGGCCACAGGAATCACAACAGAATCATGGGGTTTCTGTTTGAAAAAATATCAGGGTTCTGTTTCTTTCAGGCCTCTTATATACCTGGTATTTTATTCCATTTTTGCATAGCAAAAAGCACCCGGCCAGGGGTTCTATCTCTGACCGGGTGCTCGTTCCATCCTAATTGGGGAGCTTTTTTACTACAAAGAATGACTTCTGTTCTACCACTCCAATTGGGCCAGCGACCGGAAGAGCAGCTGATTTTGTTCATCCCGATAAAAATCACCGCAGTGGCGCACATGCTCCTTCATGGTTCGCTCCGCCAAATCTCCATCTCCAGACAACACAGCCTCCACCACCAAATGATGCTCCTCCTTCGAGCCGGACGGACGCCCAGGCAGCCGAAGCACTGCCACATGATATCGGGATGTGATGGCATAGATATTCTGGATGATATCCCTCAAAAATTCATTTTGCGCCAGATCAAAGATATAGGAATGAACTTTCCCGCATACAGAATAGTACGCATGCAGGTCCTGGCTCTCCAATGCCTGGTCCATCTCCTGCATAATCCCATTCAGCGCAATTCGATCCTCCTCGGTCACATGTTGGCTGGCCAGCCGAGCTGCAAGCCCCTCTGTCACCTCGCGCACCGCAAACATATTCAGAATGTCTGTCCGGGTCATTCTGCGCACAACGGCCCCCTTGTGGGGCACATGCTTTGCCAATCCCTCCGCCACTAACCGTTCAATGGCCAGACGGACAGGCGTTCGGCTAACATGGTATTCCGCCGCCAGATCCATCTCAACCAGGTGATATCCGGCCGGATATTCGCCAGACAAGATTTTTTCATAAATTGATTTATATATATCATTGTTTCCAGAAGTCTTTTTCTTCATTTTGCAATCAACTCACAAACATTATTGTATGCAAAATTATTGTACAATTCTATGTCTCCCCTGTCAAGAATAACCTGCTGTTTTTATACACCAAAACCTTATTTTTCCCCCTTTTTCTTTGGAAACACCCTTATTTTAATCTAGTATCTGTTGTATTTACATAACATTTTTCTATTATTTTACTCTTTTCAGTTTATTTTTCACAAATACATGTCTCCGATTTTGACTCAAGTGACGAAGTTTAAAAACTAAAAAAGAATCCGTTGACACGCAAAAGCATAGTGCTATAATCATAATAAATTGTATGCAATTTTGAGGTCAATAGTGAAGACAATGTTAAAAAGGTAACGAAGAGAGGTTCCATATTATGAATGAGATTTCCATGCCCCGCGAGAAAAAGCTATTTACGCCCGGCCCGGTGAACATTCCGGAACGTGTGTGCGCCGCCGCCACATTGGGACGGTAGCCCAAGTCCCTCCCATGGTGGCACTGCCCCACAGTGCCGACCATGCCTGCCCTCTGTCGGAACAGGCCGGGATGCCAGTGGACATGGTGGTCATCGGCACCTGCACCAACGGAAGGATCAGTGACTTTGAAGCCGTGGACACAGTTCTTCAATCCTGCACCGGCCCATTCCGAACGGAAACGTTGGTGATCCCCGCTTCCCGCACCATTTACCGCGAAATGCTCGCCCGCGGCTATGCCGCCCGCTTGCTGGAACGGGGCGCTATGATCTTACCCCCCAGCTGCGGTCCCTGCTGCGGGAGCAGCCCGGGCGTCCCTCGGGACGGGCTTCGCGTTGTCTCCACCGCCAACCGTAATTTCTTGGGGCGAATGGGAAATGCCAGTGCGGACATTTATTTGACTTCCCCCGCTGTGGCTGCGGCGACGGCCCTGCGCGGATGCTTAACTGACCCAAAGGAGTTGATGGAACATGTTTCAGTACCACTGGCGCCTTCACCACTCCCCTAATGAAACGTGTGGGTTATGACCCTGATTTCGCAGGCGCCGTGGAGTGTTCTGCCTCCGCCGGCGGACAGATTCTCCCCCCTGTTATGGGCGCCACCGTCTTCATGCTGGCCGACACCCTTGGTATCCCCTACATCCAATTGGCCATCGCGGCCGTGCTTCCCGCACTGCTGTACTATGTCGGTGTCTTTTCCGTGGTACATTTCCGTGCGGTGCGGTTGAACATGGAAGGCAGCGGCACCGAGCGCGCCCCTTGGTTTGACCTGCTCAAACGTTCCTATCTGTTGCTGCCCCTGGTGCTCATCGTTGTATTGCTGGTCATGAACTACACCCCCACCTTTGCCGCGTTCTGGGGTGGCATCGTCTCCGCCGTGCTGCTGTCCTTTTTGCGCAAGGATACCCGGTTGAGTGTGGAGAAAGTAATCAAGATCCTCTACAACGCCGCCAGAACCACTATGTCTCTGGGCATTGCCACCGCTGTGGTGGGCATCATTGTGGGCACCTTCTCCACGACGGGCATCACCATGATCATCGCCCGCATGATCTTTACCTTGACGGGCGGAATCAAGTTCCTGACTCTGTTTATGACCATGCTGGTGGCCATGATCTTAGGCATGGGCCTACCTACTTCCGCCGCCTATGTCCTTGCCAGCATCAGTGCCGCTCCCGCCCTGACCATGGTTGGTATTGAGCAGATGCCCGCCCACCTGTTTGTCTTCTACTATGGCTGCATGTCCACCATCACTCCTCCGGTGGCCACCGGCGCCTACACTGCAGCCGGCCTTTCTGGCGGAAATCCAAACCGCATTGGATTCCATTCCATGAAGTTGGCCATTGCCGGATTCATCGTCCCCTTTATTTTCATCTATACCCCCCAGCTTCTTCTGACCTCCGGCATCGACCTGCGTTTGACGGTCTTCTCCTTTGTGGTGACCGCTCTGGGCCTGGTATTCTTAGCCGCCTTCTTTGAAGGGGCTTTGATGGAGCGGGCCAGTGTCCCCATGCGTCTGATTTTCCTGGCTCTTGCTGCCGCTCTGATTTGGCCCGACATCTGGGTCTCCCTGGTGGGCCTGATCGCCAGCATCCCCATGCTGGTTGTTTTGGCACTGAAGGACAAGAAAAAGCAGAACATTCCTGCATAAGCTCTCTCAGTTTGTCTGAGTAAAATTTTAGGAGGTATTATTATGAAAAAGACACTGGCACTCGCACTTGCTCTTACCGTGGCCCTTAGCTGCGCAGCATGTGGTTCCGGCTCATCCTCCGGCTCCTCCCCCTCCGGCAGCGCAAGCCAGTCCGGCGGTTCCACCGCTCCCAAAACGCTCAGCATCGGTACTGCCAGCTTAACTGGACCACCGTCTTCTGCCGGGACGATCTGGACGAGGATACCGCCTACGCCTTGTGTAAGGCCATGTTTGAGAACAAAGAGGAGCTAGTAAAGGCCCACAGCTTCTTCGGTGACCTGGCTCCCGAAAACATTGTGGACAGCTGCATTGCTCCCCTTCACCCTGGAGCCGAAAAATACTATAAGGAAGTTGGCGTTTTGGCATGAACGAATATTACGATCTCCCGAAACTGATTGACCCTGCCCTGATCCAGCGCGCATCCCAATTTGGCTCTGCTGAACTGGCAGATGGCATGAAAGGACTGGGCATCCCTCAGGACGGCTGTCTGGATGCTTCCATCCTTCCAATCGATGAACACACAAAAATGGTAGGGACCGCTTACACGGTGGACACCAAAGATGGCGATAATTTTCCCATTCATGTGGCTATCTACTCCGGAAAACCCGGCTATGTCCTTATGGTAGACGGAAAGGGCTATCAGGACACGGCATACATGGGTGATCTAATGGGCGGTGCCGCCAAAGCTGTCGGTCTGGAAGGGATTGTTATTGACGGCTATGTACGGGATCGTCTCGGTCTCAAGGGAATGAATCTTCCCGTCTATTCCAGAGGCTACATGCAGCGTGGGCCGAAAAAGGTGGGCCCTGGCCGCATCAATGCGACCATCCAGTGCGCCGGAGTTACGGTCAACCCAGGAGACCTGGTGCTTGGTGACGCGGATGGTGTAACCGTCGTTCCCCGGGACCGTCTGGAGGAAGTATTGGATCGGGCGGAGGAGAAAAACAACTATGAAATTAATCGCCGCAAAGTGATTGCCGAATATGAGGAGTGCAAAGCTGCCGGCCGCACTCCCCCTGAACTGGCACCCAAATGGGTGACCGACATGTTGGCAGCTAAGTAATTTTCTTATCTTACTAACCACCCACGGATAAAACAGTGAGGTATGCCCCAATTGGGCATACCTCACTGTTGCGTTTGAGGCCCTCATCTTCAGGTCCCTGTAATGTTTCTTCTCTCCCATCTCATATAGTTTAGTTATCCAATATTTTTAGGAGATGATACGATGAAACGTGCTTTACACCCCCCTCGGATCCTCCTGTTTCAACGGAAACGATGGTCCGCTGCCCTTTGCCTCTGCCTGGCTGCCCTGATGTTTTACCTTGCCAATTATCCATCTGCCGTCGGTGCCTCCGCCACCACCCGGCAACTCCCCATCTACTGTGTGCAACAGGACCAAAAATTAGTCTCCATTAGCTTCGACGCAGCCTGGGGGAATGAGGATACCCAACAGCTCATTGATATCCTGGACCGTTATCAGGTCAAGGCAACCTTTTTTGTGGTGGGCGAATGGGTGGACAAATATCCCGAATCGGTAGCCGCTCTTCACCAGGCAGGCCACGAGGTCATGAATCATTCCAACACCCACGCCCACTATCCTCAATTATCCGCCCAAGAAATCATCTCTGACCTAAATGCATGTAACGACAAAATTGAAGCCGTCACGGGAGTCCGTCCCACCTTGGTCCGTTTGCCCTATGGAGACTATAATGACTGCTCCATCAATGCCGTTCGCTCCATTGGTATGGAACCCATCCAGTGGGACGTGGACAGCCTGGACTGGAAGGACATTTCCGCAAATGAGATTACCAAGCGAGTAACCTGCAAGGTGCAACCCGGCTCCATTGTACTTTTCCACAATGCTGCCCTCCATACACCGGAAGCCTTGCCCTCTATTTTGGAAACCCTTCTTCAGGATGGTTATACCTTCGTTCCCATTTCTCAGCTCATTATGACAGGTGACTACACCATTGACCACACCGGACGCCAGTGTCCCGCTTCCTGATCGAAGAAATCCGCAACCGAACGCTCCCTTTATTCCATTCTCCCATCCAGTTCAAGTCAGAAGGACAGACGCACAGCGAATTGCCATGCGCCTGTCCTTTTTGATTGTTCTTCTTATTATTGCTGTTTCGACCGAAAGTTCATTTTTACAGATCTCAGGTACAGCATGTCCGATACCTTTTTTTCTGCGCCAGGATAAGAGCAATCAGCACTACAATGCCAATCACGCTCATGATAATGCTGGTTTGGAGCGATGTGGTAGTAAAGGAAGCAAAGAACAGGCACAGGCTGTTCAAGCCGCACAGAACTCGGACCGCCAGATTTGTTTTGCCGAACAGATAGTTTTCCAAAAATGCCACCATCATATAGAAAGCAAACGCAGCCAATATCGCTGTGGCAATCATCTCGATAGGGCTTCCGTTCACCAGAGGGGTGAACAGAAACAGGAAGGGAACAAAATAGAACGTGGATCCCATCTCCAGCGCGGTAAACCCGGTTTTCATAGGGCTGGAGTTGGCAATACCAGCAGCCACGAATGCGGTAATACAAACCGGAGGGGTAGGCACCCACACGACCGGTATGGCCCACTCCTTTCACTGCGGCGACACTCATGGGTTGCTCCTGAAGCACCTGAATCATGCGATCGGTGATCTTCTGCATGGCCACGATGCCAAATCCCCGATTGCCGTCTACCACATAGGCGTTTGGGGCCACTGTCTCAATGCTCGGCTCCGCGGTTCCGTCAATCTGTCCCTTTACCATAAAGCGGGCGTATTCAAACAACCGCATTGCCCCTTGAGACTCCACCCCCTTCAGATCGTTATCCACCAGATGACAAGTAATGATCTCCGCATTCCCTTTGGAGGCACCATAAGCACAAAGAAAGTTTACCCCAAAATCTGCAATTTTTTTGCTGCTGATCGTCTTCATGCCTATTGGTTCACCTAATTTCCTTTCTTCCGCACAACCGGCTTGCGGTTTCCGATGGCATTGAGTTCCTCTAGACTGGCCTTACGCTCCACAGCCTCAGCCAGTTGTTCCTCAATCTCCTCGATTTCTTCCGCCTGATAGATGATCTCCTCCAACCGATCCGCAGGCAGAACCACTATCCCGTCCAGATCACCTACCACAATATCGCCCGGACATACCCGGCAACCATCAATACCAATGGGCACATTAATGGCTGCCAATTGGAGTTCCTCTGCATAGGGTTTGGTCCCGCTCCCTTTGCAGAAAAACGGCATGGAATGAGAAGATATCTCCTCCCGATCCCGAATGCACCCGTCCACCACGATGCCCGCCGCTCCCGATAACTCGGCAACCCGGGCCACATTTCCACCCGTCAGCCAACACTTGGTATCCCGGGCAGCTACCACCATAACCTGGCCGTTGGTACACATCCGGGCAATGGCAAATTGTCCGGGCAAACCTCTGGACTGCCCCGGCTGTTTGGGGATGTACTGCACTGTCAATGCCGGTCCCACCATATTTTCATCGGTTTTGCCCTGTAGGCAGTAAATCCCCTTAGTATAGCCGGAGATTTCCAGCCGTCTCATGGCATCCGTCAGATTGCCTGTTGGGGTCCGCTTCAGAAATTTAATCATCTGCTCATAATCCATCATAAGCCCTCCTGCTCTGGTATCTCGTTTAGGCGCATTAAATCCCGAAATGAATTTTAATTTGCCTAAATCTTTCACAAATATTAACATCAAATTATGCGTTTTGTCTAATACCAGATATGGATTGGCATAATAGAGAAATTTCTATGGGTGACCCTTTTTCTCTACTGTATATTTTGTCATTTTCCCCTTTTCCTTTATGCGCATGTAGCCTTTGTCCGATCCAGTCAATTTCGAGCGCAAGTTTTTTTGCCATTTCTTTCTTCTCTTCCTGTTCCTTATCCCCTTGTTTTCCGTCTCTGTCTCTCTCTTTTGGGGGGATTGCCCCAGGCACCGCCTATGTGCTATACTGAAAAAAATCCATCTTCTCTCTATCGAACACCTCGTTTCTTCTGTCCGTGTAGTCTTTCTCCTCGCCATTTTCCGCTCCTCGTCCATGACTCGTTTGCACTTAGGTAGGTGGTTTTTATGACGTTGCTTCAACTACAATATTTCCGTGCCTTGGCTCGGACGTTGCACTACACCAGGACAGCAGAACAACTGCGCATTTCTCAGCCCAGCTTAAGCTACGCAATCAGCGAGCTTGAAAAGGAATTAGGCGTCAAACTATTTCGAAAGGAGAACCAAAAAGTCTTGCTGACCATTTATGGGCAGCAATTTCTCCCATATGTGGACCGCGCTCTCTCCCTGCTTCAGGAGGGGACAAACACGCTCAATCAAATGCGCACCAACTCGTCTCAAATTGTACGCTTGGGCTACTTTCAGAGCATTTCCGCCTCTGTTATTCCAACCTTAATTGATGGATTTTATAAACAGTATTCCGCCGAACATATCCTCTTTCACTTTACGGAATGTTCCTCTTTAAGTGTACTGGGGCAACTTCACTCCGGCGCGCTGGACCTGGGTTTCAGCTTTCACCGCGCGGATTGGGCAGAATCCATCGCTGTCACCCGTCAAAATCTCTACCTTGCGGTCCCTTCTTCCCATCCTTTGGCCAGCCACACCTCTGCCTCCTTTTTTGATTTTGCCAGTGAACCACAAATTATGCTGGGTCACAGCAGTAGTTTACGTGACAACATTGACCATGCATTTTATGAACATAATATCATTCCGAATATTGCGTTTGAGGTACGCGAGTGTTACGCTGCCCTCCAATATGTCAGTTTGGGCTTCGGCGTATCCATATTGCCTTGGATCCCTGCCATGGACTCACCTAAGATCAAATTTCTTCCCATTCTGGAGCAAAATGAAGAATTTACCCGGACCATCTACTTCACCTATGACCGCACCCGTGTCTTGTCTCCAGCTGCACAAAAGGTACGGGATTATGTTTTGGAGAACTTTTCTCTCAATCAGGAATCTCTGGAACATCACGCTTCCCTTTAACTACAAGAATCATTTTTGAATCAAGGAAAACAAAGGACGTCCGCTGTTTTTGCGGACGTCCTTTGTTAGTTTTTTAATTGTTCTTTGAGATCCACATCTTCCAGCTCTCTGCCCGCCCCTGCCGAAACAGCAACACAGGCACTTCCCAGATCACGCAGCAGAACTCTGCCTCCCTGGTCGCCCTCCAGCTGACGCAGCCGGGGCACCAAAGCCGCCGAGAAAAAGGTTGGGCTCCCCGCCCGTCCCTCCCACACCGTGGTACCGGCCGGTACACCGTGCCGGGCCGCATCCATGAGACGCAGCACCGTGGGGGTTTGCAGCCAGGGTTGGTCGGCCACAGCGAACAATACGAAGTCCTCCGCCTTCAAAGGAGGCAGGGCATCCAGTCCGGCACGAATGGTATGGGACAAGCCCAGTTGGCTGTAAGGGCTGTCCACAGCTGCCGCCCCCAGCTTCTCCGCCGCCGCCCGTATGACCGGATAACGGGAAACCACGGTGAGGGTAGTACCCTCCCGCTGGGCCGCCGCCTCCGCCAGGGTCTCCAACCCATAGAGAAACAGAGGCTTCCCTTCTAAGGGAAACAGGAGCTTGTTGCTGCCAAAGCGCCGTGCGCTGCCGGAGGCCAGGTAGATCAGGTACTTAGCCACGGCTCTTCATCCCCATCAGTACCTTCTCCGGCGTGATGGGCAGCTCCCGGTGCCACACGCCGGTAGCACGGAACACCGCCTGGGCAATGGCGGGCGAGGGAGTATTGATGACAATTTCCCCAATAGATTTGGCGCCGAAGGGGCCGGACTGCTCATAGCTGGGGGCAAACTCTACCCGCAGGCGGCCCATATCCAGCCGGGTGGGAATCTTATATTGCAGGAAGGAATTTTCCGCCATACGGCCCTTTTCGTCGTAGGTGACCCCCTCAAAGAGGGCCATACCGATGCCCTGGACAAGACCTCCCTCGGTCTGGACCCGGGCCAGGTTGGGATTGACAGGGGTGCCGCAGTCCACCACCGCGACATAGTCCAGCACCTCCACCGAGCCGGTCTCCTTGTCCACCTCCACTTCCACCATGCCCACCATGAAAGGCGGGGGCGAGGTGGGGGAGGTATGGGAGCAGGTGGCCTGAACGGCGGTGGGATTGCCGCACATGGACTGGGTGGCCACCTGACTGAGGGTGACCTCCCCAGTTCCGTCCAGCTTCCGCACCCGGTCGCCGGCAAATTCCACCTCATCGCTGGAGCAGTTCAGCATCCCTGCCGCCACGGTACAGATCTGTTCCTTCAGCTGCTGACAGGCCTTCTCCACTGCCTTGCCGGTGACGTAGGTGGTGGAGGAGGCGTAGGAGCCTGAGTCATAGGGGGAGGCATCGGAGTCGGCCCCAAAGACGGCGATGTTGTCCACGCTGCAATCCAGGCACTCCGCCGCCATCTGGGCCAGAATAGTGTCACACCCGGTACCCATATCCGCCGCCCCGATAGACAGGTTATAAAAGCCCTCGTCGCTGAGCTTGATGGTGGCCGAACCCACGTCCACGCCGGAGATGCCCGAGCCCTGCATGGCCATGGCCACCCCGGCGGCCCGAACCTTGCCATTGCCCATATCCCGGACCGGGAACTTCTCTTCCCAGCCAAAAAGCTCCTTACACCGCTCCATGCACCGATCTAGCGCACAGGCGCTGGCCGGCTCATTGTAGTAGGCGGGCATGATCTGCCCCTCCCGGACCATATTCTTCTCCCGGAGGGCCACCGGGTCCATGCCCAGCCGGTCAGCCAGCTCGTTGACGGCAGACTCCACGGCAAAGATCCCCTGGGTAGCTCCGTAGCCCCGGTAGGCCCCCGCCGACTGCCGGTTGGTATAGACCACGTCGTAGGCGAAACGGAAGGCCTCCAGATTTCCGGTGTACAGGGGGATGGACTTGTGGCCGGACAGGCCCACCGTAGTGGGGCCGTGCTCCCCGTAGGCCCCGGTGTTGGACAGGGTATACACGTCGATGGCCCGGATCACACCCTCCTGGGTAGCGCCCAGGCGGACATGGACCTCCATCTCATGGCGGGGGGAGGCGGCAATCTGGCTCTCCTCCCGGGTATAGATCATCTTGGCGGCCCGCCCGGTCTTCCAGGTCACAAAGGCGGGATAGACCTCCGCCACCGCCGTCTGCTTGGCCCCAAAGCCGCCCCCGATGCGGGGCTTTTCCACATGGATTTTGGACTTGGGGATGTCCAGGGCGTTGGCCAGGATACGCCGGACGTGGAAGACGATCTGGGTGGAGGAGATCACATGGAGCCGCCCATAGGGGTCCATCTCCGTGTAGGTGCGGAAGGTCTCCATCATGGCCTGGTTGCAGGCCTTGGTGTGGTAGACCCGGTCCACCACATAGGGGCACTGGGCCAGGACCTGGTCCACATCCCCATCCGAGCAGGTATCGCTGGCGCACAGATTGCGCCGGTTGTCCGCCCCCACCGGGCACAGGGACCGCCAGTTATCCTCGGGATGGACCAGGATGGGGCCGTCCAGGGCCTCATGGGGGTCCAGCACCGGCTGTAGCACCTGGTACTTCACCTTGATGAGCTTCATGGCCCGGTTGACCGCCTGCTCATCCTCTCCGGCCACGATGGCCACCGCATCCCCCACAAAACGGACCCGCTGGTCCAGGATGAGCCGGTCGTAGGGAGAGGGCTCGGGGTAGGTCTGCCCGGCCATGGTAAACCGCTTCTGGGGCACATCTTTGTAGGTATATATCCCCACAATGCCCGGCACCTTGCAGGCCACATCCGTGCGGATCTCCTCAATGAGGGCGTGGGCATGGGGGCTGCGCAGCACCTTGACCACCAGACAGTCCCGGGGGGTAACGTCATCCACATAGGCGGGCTTGCCCAGCAGCAGCGCCATGGCGTCCTTTTTCCGCACCGGCTGGCCCACGGTTTTCAATGTTTTGTGTTCCATAGTGCCCTCCTTCAGCCCTGGTTGCGCTGATTCAGGTAGGCCCGGATTCCCCGCAGCTGCCCCTCATAGCCGGAACAGCGGCACAGATTTCCGGCCAGATAGGCCCGAATCTCGTCATCGGTGGGATTGGGATTTTCCCGCAGCAGGGCGATGGTATTCATCACAAAGCCCGGGTTGCAAAAGCCGCACTGCTCCGCCCCCTGGTCGGCAATAAAGGTCACGAACTCTGCCGCCTCCTCCTGCAGCCCCTCCAGGGTCTGGATGGAGTGTCCGTCTGCCCGGGCGGCCAGCACGGAGCAGGAGAGCACCGGCGTCCCGTCCAGCAGCACGGTGCAAAGCCCGCAGTTGGAGGTCTCGCACCCCCGCTTCACGCTCAGGCAGCCCCGGGCGCGGAGAAAGTCAATGAGCAGGGTATCCGCCTGGATCGAGGCGGTCACTTCCCTGCCGTTTAACATCAGCTTGATTTCCATCCTTATCCCTCCTCCATCGCCAGCAGGCCCCGGCGAATGAGCACTTGGCAGATTTCCCGGCGGTAGTCGGCGCTGCCCCGGAGATTACTGGAAAACCGGGCCCGTCCTGCCACATCGGCGGCAAAGGCCCGGGCACTCTCCCCAGTGACGCCCCCAGTCAGGATTCCCTTCTCGTCTCCATAGACCTGGGCGGCCATGGGGCGGGCGCCAATGGCACAGGTGTACTTCTTCCCCTGGTGGGACAGGGCGCAGGTGAGGACGGGGAAATCGGTGGAGATGTTGCGCTGGGACAGGTAGACCACCCGGCGGGGTGCCTTGGGCAGGATCACATGGGTAAGAATATCCTTCTGCTGCCGGGGCAGTGCCGCAAATTCCGCCAGGGGCATCTCACCGGCGTGATAGAGGACCACCCGGGCATCCAAGGCCAACAGCAGGGTGAGCACATCGGAGAACCCAAAGCGGCCATAAACGCTGCCCCCCACAGTGGCCAGGTTCCGGAACTGCACACCCACAATGTGGCGCACGCTCTCCGCCGCCGCCCCCTGGGTCAGCTCATTCAGCCCCGGATGGGTCTCCAGAGCCCGCAGGGATACCATGGCCCCCAGACGATACTCCTCCTCCGTCTCCTCGATCCGGTCCAGGCCCAGCCCAGACAGGTCGATGGCGGTATTTACGCTGCCCCGGCCCATTTTCAGCCACAGCATACCGCCCAGGACCACGTTGTTCTTTTTTTGATACAGCTCATAGGCCTCCTCCAGGCTCTGGACTTTGACATATTGCTTTATGGTCAGCACGGTGTCATCCTCCCTGCATTGCGTCGTTTTTATGATTATACCATGACAGCGCAGCTGGAATGGTATCATGTGTCAACTTTTTCGGTTGCCTCATGAGGGGCGAGAAAAAGGACTGGAATAAAAGCATAATAGCCGCTCTGCGGCTATTATACCATAGCTTGTCCGGGGAACAAAGAAAATTGGAAAAGAAGTGCTGCCGCTCCCCTTTCCCCATAAAAAAACTCCGGTGGGTCACCGGAGTTTTTTATGAAATTACTCCTTGTCCTGGGGCAGCAGCACATTCATAATGATGGCCACAAAGGCGGCAGGAACAATGCCGGAGCCGCCGAAAATCAGCTGTACCGCCTGGGGCAGACCGGAGAGCACCGCGCTGTTGGCTCCCAGGCCATAGCCCAGGCCCAGCGCCACCGACACAATAGACATGCTCCGGGGAGTCAGGGGCTCCCGGGTGATGAGCTGAATACCGCTCATCACAATAGAGGAGAACATAATAACTGCCGCTCCTCCCAACACGCTCTGGGGCATAATGGACACCACTGCCGCCAGCTTGGGGAACAGGCCGCACAGCACCAGGAACACGGCGCCGCAGGCCAGGGCCATGCGGTTGACGATCTTGGTCATGGTGACTAGGCCCACATTCTGGCTGAAGGAGGTGTTGGGCAGCACCCCGAACAAAGCGGCGAAGGAGGAGCCCAGGCCGTCGCAGATGACGCCGCCGGACAGCTCCCGGTCGGTGGCCTCCCGGCCCATGCCGCCCTCGGTGACGCCGGAGATATCTCCCACCGTCTCCACGGCGGTGACAATGAACATGATCATCACCGGCAGGATGGCCCGCAGGTCAAACACCGGCTTGACCGGCATCAGCTGGGGCACAGAGATCCAGTTGGCCTGGGCCACCTGGTCCCAGTTCAGCACCCAGGCCTTGGTGTACTCCACCCCGTCGGCAGTGACGCCGGTGGTGGACAAGACCAGGGCCAGCAGGGCGCAGATCACATAGCCGCAGATGATACCGATGAGGATACAGGAGGAGCTAGCCAGTCCCTTGGCCCCGTGCTTCAGAGCCAAGACGATCACCATCACTGCCAGGGCAATGAGCAGATTTTCCAGCGAGCCGTAGTCCTTGGCGGAGGTGCCACCCCCGAAGGAGCCCACCCCCACGCTGATGAGGGACAGGCCGATGGACAGCACCACCGTGCCGGTGACCACCGCGGGGAAGAATCGGCGCAGGGACTTTAAAAAGGCGCCCAGCACCGTCTCAAAGAGACCGCCCAGGATGGAGGCCCCCATGATGGCTCCGTAGGCCACCACGCCGCCCCCCATCACCTTGACCACGCTCTGAAACACGCCGATGAAGCCGGAGCTGGTTCCCATAATGATGGGCACCTTGCCGCCCACCGGCCCCACAGCAAACAGCTGCACCAGGGTGACGATGCCGGCCACCAGCATGGCGTTTTGGAGCAGCGCCACCTGTACGGCGGCAAACTCCTCCGCCCCGCCCGAGGCCGCGCAGAGGTTGGTGATGATGAGAATGGGTGTGAGATTTCCTACGAACATGGCCAGCACATGTTGCAGACCCAGGGGAATGGCTTGGCGCAGGGGCAGCGGCCCTTCAAATTCGTAGGGAGTGGAATAAGATTTGGATTGGTCCATAATACGCCTCCCGAACTTGATGAAAACACACGAACGAGAGACATTATATCAAATTTTAGAAAGAATCGCAGAGTTTTCCACCATTTTCCCCCTAAAAATCCGATTTTCTCCCTTTTACTCAATGGTACAGAAGAAATGGCCGCTCTCCTTGTCCTCTTTGACCGCAATGCCCGGGTACAGCAGGCCCAGGGCGGATTGAATGTCACCTAAAGGGGTGGTTCCCGGGCGCAGTTCCCCCGTCAGCCGCCCATCCTCCAGCAGCAGCAGGCGCGTGCACCACCGCAGCGCCAGAGCCGGGTCGTGCAGGACCACCAGGGCACACCGCTCCCCCTCCTCCAGCAGACGGGTCAGGGTACGGAAGAGCTGGTGGGTATTAGGAAAGTCCAGGGCACTATTGGGCTCGTCCAGCAGCAATACCGGGGCATCCTGCACCACGGTGCGGGCCAAATGGACCAGCTGCCGTTGGCCCTGGCTGAGGGCAGCGCAGTCCCGCTCCAGCAGCCCCTCCACTCCGAATTTCTCTGCCGCCGCCCGCACCCGGGCCCGGGTCTCCCGGTCCGGCGGACGCAAGGGGCCGTCCCAGGGGTAGCGTCCCATCTCCAGCACCTCCCCCACCCGCAGGCCGGGAAACACCGGCGTGTGCTGGGGCAGAAGGGCCAGCCTCCGGGCCCGCTGCCGGTGAGACAGGGTCTGGCAGTCCTCCCCCCGCACCAGCACCTGCCCCTCCATCCAGGGCACCCCTCCCGTCAGCCCCCGGAGCAGGGTGGACTTTCCGCTGCCGTTGCGGCCCAACAGGGCGGTCAGCTCCCCCGCCGCCACGGAAAAGGAGACCTCCCGCACCACCGGAAGGCGGTAGCCCGCTGAGAGATTTTTTACCTCAAGCATCCCCTCCATAGGTCTCCTCCTTCCTCCGCCAAAGCAGCACGCCCAGCACCGGCACCGCCATCAGTACGGTGAAAATACTCAGCGGCATGGTGTAGATCCGGGCGGGCAGGTCGGCGCACAGCAACACTAAGCCCCCCACCAGGCCGCACAAAATAAGATAGGGTCCCCCCCGGCGCCCCAGCAGCAGGAAGGCGATATGGGGGGCGATCAGGCCCACAAAGGCCACCGCCCCGGTCACCGACACCACCGCCGCCACCATCCCTGTGGTCAGGGTGAGGAGCACTCCCCGCCAAAACACCGGGTCCAGCCCCATCCCCCGGGCGTGCTCGGAGCCCAAAGAGAGCATGAGGATGGGCCGGCGCAGCAGCAGGAGCAAGGCCGTGCATCCCACCACCGCCGCCGCCGGGACCGGCAGCTTATCCCCCGTCATGGCGGACAGGCTGCCCATGATCCAGACCTCCAGGGCCGCCAGCTCCCGCTCCGGGTCGGCCATGGTTTTCAGCACCATCAGTCCGGCCTCCGCCAGGGAGGAGACGATCACCCCGGCCAGGATGTAGCTCCCCGTCCGCTCCAGATGGGCGGCCTTTACCAGCAGCAGCACCAGCGCCAGGGAGGCCATGCCCATAAAAAAGGAGCCGGTCATGATTTCCAGCCGTCCCCCCGCCCCCAGCACGATGGCACAGGCCGCCCCCAGGGACGCCCCGGAGGCCACCCCCGTGAGATCGGGAGAGGCCAGCGGATTGCGGAACACCGTCTGGTACACCCCTCCCGCCAGCCCCAGGGCCCAGCCGGTGAGCAGGGCCATGCACACCCGGGATACCCGCAGCTGCCAGAAAACCTGCCGCTCCACCGTCCCTTCCATTCCGCCGGCGAGAATGGAAGCGATCTGAGACAAAGAAAGGGGAAAGCTGCCCACCAAGAGCGACACCGTCCCCACTCCCCCCACCAGGAGGAGACAGGCTGCCAGCGCAGCCCGGTCCCGGGTCGTCATCTTCATGGCCCTTTCCCCTTTCTCTATGGTTTCGCCGTTGTTACTTGGTGATGAGGGACTCCTCCAGGGTGAAGCCATAAAAGTCCTGGTAGAAGGCCTGGGCGTCCGCGGTGAACTCCTCAAAGGGATAGGCCTCGGGATGGAGCACGCTGGTCAGCCACATGGTGCCCAAAATGCCCGAGGGGATGGGGGAGTCCCACTCCTCAATGCCGTCAGGCATCTGATACACCGCCCCGTTGGCCACGGCGGGCAAAGAAGCCAGCTGAGAATCACTCTCCACATCGGAGGCGGTATACTCCGCCCTGGCGGGAATGACAAAAACCTCGGGGGCCATAGCCAGCACATCCTCATAGGACACTTCGGTCCAGTAGTCGCCCTCCAGCTCTCCGGCTGCGTTCACCCCCCCCGCCTGGTCAATGAGAGTGCTCTGGTACATATCGGCGGGAGCGGTGGCCAGGTAGGAGGAATTGCTGCCCATGTAGACCACAGGCTTCTCCAGGCCATCGGTCAGCTGAGCCATGCGCTCCAGCTGCTCCTCATAATAGTCGGTCAGGTCGGCAGCCCGGTCCTCCACGCCCAGGGCCGTCCCCATCAGCTGGAGCATCTCCACCAGCTCCTGGTGACTCTCCGGGTTTACCACCAGCACAGGGATCCCCAGCTGGGTGAGGGTATCGGCGTAGTCAGCCAGCTTCTTGGGCATGATGACCAGGTCGGGATTCAAAGCCGCAGTGGCCTCCACATCCAGCTCCTTCATGGTGCCCACCTGGGGCTTGTCCAACAGCTCAGGGGCTGCCATGCTATAGATGGGCCGGGTATCCGCCTTTTTCTCCAGGCCCACCACCCGGTCGGCCGCTCCCAGAGCGATGACAGCATAGGTGGAAATATAGTAGCAGCTGACCACCGTCTGGGCCGGCTCCTCCAGCTCCACCTGCCGGCCGGCCTGGTCGGTAAGCACAATGGATCCCTTCTGGCTCTGCTGGGTGGAGGCGCTACTGGCAGAGGCGGAACTTCCGGCACTGCTCCCTTGGGAGGAGCTGCCTGCGGACTGGCTGCCGCAGCTGACACAGCCAAACGCCATAACCACAGCCAGGGCCAGTCCCACCGCGCGTGAGAATACTTGCTTCTTCAACATCAGTCACTCCTTAATTTTATGCACACATTAGGCAACAGACATTTTATCTTGCTCCAGACCCTTTGTCAAAGAAATTCCGCCTCCGGGTCCAAATTTCAGCAAACGAGGGCGCAATGCAGCCATTGCGCCCTCGTTTTTGTTAGTTTATCCCATGGAACGGTCCCATTACCGCTGGATATCGTAGCTGATGTTCATCAGATTCCGGATGGTCTCCACATCGTCGGTGATGTTGCCGTCCCCGTGAATGGTGTGCTTGATGGCGCTGCTGGCCACGGCAAAATTCAGCATGTCCATAGGGGAGTACTCGTTGATCATGGCATAGATCAGCCCACTGGCAAAGGCGTCGCCGCCCCCCACCCGGTCCAGCACATTGAAGGTGAACATCCGGCTTTCAAAGGTATGGCCGTCGTACCACATAAAGGCCTTCAGACTGTTTTCGCTGCCGCTGTGGGTATAGCGGACGTGGCGGGCAATGCACTTCAGGTTGGGATAGCGCTCCACAAAGGCCCGGAATACCATGTCCTCCTGCTCGTAGGTTGGGTGCAGGGGAATGTCGTCCTTCCAGTCCCCCTTGCTGTGGTCATTCTCGTCCTTCCACAGATGGTAGGGCTCGATCCCCAGTAGCACATCCAGGTAGGGCAGGCACTGGGTACAGAAGTCCCGGGCCTCCTCCCAGGTCCACAGGGAGCTGCGGAAGTTTCCGTCAAAGCTAATGGTCATGCCCTTGGCCCGGGCCGCCTTCAGGCAGTCCATGACCAGCTTACCGCAGCTGGGACACAGGGCGGGGGTGATGCCGCTCAGGTGCAGCCAGTCATAGTTTTCCAGCAGCTTATCCAGGTCCATCTTGGAGAAATCGTACTCGGTGATGGCACTGTGCTTGCGGTCATAAATGACTTTGCTGGCCCGCACCCCATAGCCTGTCTCCAGGTAATAGGAGCCCAAACGGTGGCTGGGCGTCTCCTCGGGGGTGCTCAAAATCATGGGCGTGCAGTGTACGTCGTTGCTGCGCAGCATACGGATGGCACTCTTTCCCAGGCTGTTGTTGGGCACCACGCTGAAAAAAGTGGCGTCCACCCCCAGGTTGGCCAGGGACAGGGCAATGTTGGCCTCACTGCCTCCGTAGCTGGCTTCAAAGTCGGTGGCCACTCGGATCTTTCCGTAGTTAGGAGGGGTCAGGCGGAGCATGATCTCTCCAATGGTAATAAATCGGCAGGAGTTGTCCCGCTTTAACAGGGGATTATAGTCTTCCATGGTGATTCCTCCTCACAGATGGCGCGGCACCGGTCCGCAGGTCTTAGCCATCGCCGCGGCAATCGTTTCATAATACGATACGTCGTTTTAATTTTGTACCTCTATTATACACGACCTGCGCTGCCGGATACAAGGTGGCAAATGGGCAAAATTTTTTCCTTCCATTCTGTACAGAAGGAGGAACGTCCACGGGAGATTTCACATTATAAAACCGGCCCGGAGGCAGATCCATGATCTGCCTCCGGGCCAGCTTTCCTCTTTCTTATCGGCTCCCCACCTTCGGGCGGTTACATGCTCTCGTGGAAGGTGCGCTTGATGACCTCCAGCTGCTGCTCCCGGCTCAGGCGGTTAAAGTTCACCGCATAGCCGGAGACCCGGATGGTCAGGGTGGGATACTGCTCCGGGTGGTCCATGGCGTCCAGAAGCACCTCCCGGTTCATGACGTTGACATTTAGATGGTGAGCTCCCTGGACAAAGTAGCCGTCCAGAATGGATACCAGGTTGTCCGTCCGCTCCTGGGCCGTCTTTCCCAGGGCTCCGGGGACGATGGAGAAGGTATTGGACACGCCGTCCTGACACACCGCCCGGTAGGGGATCTTGGCCACGGAGTTGAGGGAGGCCAGGGCTCCGTTCACATCCCGGCCGTGCATGGGGTTAGCGCCGGGGGCGAAGGGCTCTCCCGCCTTCCGTCCGTCGGGGGTGGCGCCGGTCTTCTTGCCGTACATCACGTTGGAGGTAATGGTGAGGGCAGACAGGGTGTGAATGGCCCCCCGGTAGAGGGGGTGCTTTTTCAGCTCGGCGGAGAAGTAGGACACCAGCTCCACGGCGATGTCGTCCACCCGGTCGTCGTCGTTGCCGTACTTGGGGAAGTCCCCCTCCACCTGGAAGTCCACGGCGATACCCTGCTCGTTGCGGATGGGCCGCACCTTGGCAAACTTGATGGCGGACAGGGAGTCGGCGGCGATGGACAGTCCCGCCACTCCAAAGGCGGCCAGCCGGTCCACCAGGGTGTCGTGGAGAGCCATCTGGCTGCTCTCATAGGCGTATTTGTCGTGCATGTAGTGGATGATGTTGATGGTGTCCACATAGAGCTCAGCCACATAGGCCAGCACCTTTTTGTAGTTGCCCAAAACCTTGGGGTAGTCCAACACCTCGTCCAGGTCGTGCTGGATGCCCGGAATGATGACACCCCCCTTCTTCTCGTCCACGCCCCCGTTGATGGCGTAGAGCAGGCTCTTGGCCAGGTTGGCCCGGGCCCCGAAGAACTGCATCTGCTTGCCCACCGCCATGGCGGACACGCAGCAGGCGATGCAGTAGTCATCCCCGTACATGGGCCGCATCAGCTCGTCGCTCTCATACTGGATGGAGTCAGTGTCAATGCTCATTTTGGCGCAGTAGCGCTTAAAGCCCTCGGGCAGGTCCTTGCTCCAGAGCACCGTCAGGTTTGGCTCAGGGGCGGTGCCCAGATTGGTGAGGGTATGGAGGTAGCGGAAGGAGTTTTTGGTCACCAGGGTTCGGCCGTCCACCCCCATGCCGCCGATGGACTCGGTGACCCAGGTGGGGTCACCTCCGAAGAGCTCGTTATACTCCGGCGTGCGCAGGTGGCGCACCAGGCGCAGCTTGATGACAAACTGGTCGATCAGCTCCTGGGCCCTCTGCTCGTCCAGCAGTCCCCGGTCCAGGTCCCGCTGGATGTAGATATCCAGGAAGGTGGCGGTGCGGCCCAGGGAGGTGGCGGCACCGTTGTTCTCCTTGATGCCCGCCAGATAGGCCATGTACAGGTTCTGCACCGCCTCCCGGGCGTTCTCCGCCGGGCGGGTGATGTCACAGCCATACCGCTTGGCCATCCGGGCCATCTCCTCCAGGGCCCGGATCTGCATCTGGACCTCCTCCCGCAGGCGGATGCGCTCGTCGGTCATGGGGCCGTCCAGCATGTCCAGGTCCTTCCGCTTCTCCTCGATGAGGAAGTCGGTGCCGTACAGGGGCACCCGGCGGTAGTCGCCCACGATCCGGCCCCGGCCGTAGGCGTCGGGCAGGCCGGTGAGCAGGCCGGCGTGGCGGGCCAGGCGGGTGCGCTCGGGGTAGGCGTCAAAGACGCCGTCGTTGTGGGTCTTGCGGTACAGACGGAAGTGCTTCTCAATTTCCGGGTCCAGGTGGTAGCCAAACTGGTCCAGGGCGGAGATGGCCGTGCGCATGCCGCCGTACAGGTTGACGATGCGCTTGAGGGGGGCGTCGGTTTGCAGGCCCACGATCACCTCGTTCTCCCGGTCGATGTATCCCGGCTCAAAGTTGTCGATGCCCGAGACCACATGGGTCTCCACATCAATGATCCCCTTCTGGATCTCCTCCACGATCAGAGCCTCCGCCTTTTCCCAGACCTTGGCCGTCTTGGGGGAGATGGGGGCTAAAAAGTCCCCGTCCCCCTGGTAGGGGGTGTAGTTTTTCTGAATGAAGTTGCGCACGTTCACCAGGTGGCGCCACTCGCCTGTCCGAAATCCGCTCCAAGCGGTGCAATTGACGTCGATACTCATAGCTCCCGTTCCTTTCTTATTTGTGTCATCGTCCGGCAACAGACTTCATTCAGCCGCCGGTTCCAGTCCTCCAGCTTTCCTTCCTCCATGGCAGGCACCCCCTCCAGGGGATAGGGAATGCCCATGGTCTGATATTTGTGTACCCCCAGGGTATGGTAGGGCAGCAGCTCCACCCGCTGGATATGCTTCCATGTCTTTAAATAGTGTTCCAGCCCCTCCAGGTGCTCCCGGCTGTCCGTCAGGCCGGGGACCACCACATGGCGCACCCACAGCGGCGTTCCCTTCCTCTGGGTAGCCTGCCAAAAGCCTTCAAAGGCCTCCATGGATTGCCCCGTGATCCGCTCATAGCCCTCCGGCGTGTAATGCTTGACATCCAGAAGGACCAGATCGGTGTGGTCCAGGATCCCCTCGTAGCTCCCCAGGCCGCACCCGGCCGTATCCAGGCAGGTGTGGATGCCCGCCTTTTGGCACAGCCGCAGCGTCTGGGCCAGAAATTCCGGCTGAAGGAGGGGTTCTCCCCCGGAAAAGGTCACCCCGCCCTCAGCGCCGTAGTAAGGCTTGAACCGCACCAGCCGGTCCACCAGCTCCTGGGGCCGGAGCTCCAGGGCCTTATGGTTCTCCATGGACCAGGTGTCCGGATTGTGGCAGTACCGGCAGCGCAGCCGGCACCCCTGAAGAAACACCACCGTGCGGATGCCCGGACCATCCACCAGTCCCATGGACTCCACCGAATGGATGCGTCCCACTGTCATACTCTGTGTTGCCTCCCTTCCGGTATAAAAACAGAAAAGCCGACAATCCGGGCTTTTCTCGCCCAGACGGTCGGCTTCATTTCATCATACTCCATGTGGTAGGCTCCACATTATCCGTCAGTCATATGATAATCCACTTATATCATGCATCCACTCATTTGTCAAGGGGGCGTTTTGTCTCTTTGGGGTTGTAGATAATCCTTCCATGTTGCATAGTTTCACCCAGGTTTTACATATAGATGGTAGTGCTTTCCCCTATTATCCTATACACTATACACAAAAGGAGTGGATGTTTTATGATGCCCTGTCAAGCTACCTGTCCGTCCTACCAACCCGGCTGCCACAAGCTCTGTCTGCAATGGCAGGAGTTTCAGCGCCAACAGGCCATCCAGCGCCAGGCCAAAAAGCGCTACTTAAAATTCCACCTGGACAACTGTTCCCTGCTGTGCCACCAGCTGTACGCCTTACAGCCCAGATATCAGGCTCGCTAAAGCCCTGCCCGTTTCCCTCTTTCCGCTATCTTCCACAACCCACTATGCCACAAAACAGGGGCCCGGCTTGAGGAAAAGCCGGGCCCCTGTTTTATTTCTAATATGCAGTTATAAAAGGGCAGACAGCACACTGGCCTTGGTGACAATGCCCTTGAGCTGACCATCCTCATCCACCACCGCAATGGGATAGGGGGCCTCGGCGGCCACCGGCATAATGTCGGCCACCAGGGCGTCCATGGCGGTGGTCTGCACCTCCCGGCGCACCACCTGGGCAATGGCAAGCCCGTCCTTCTGGGCACGAATGGCGTCCTGAATGGTGAGGATCCCCACCAGGCACAGCCGGTCGTCCACCACGTACACCGTGGACAGGGCATTCTTCCGCATCTCCTGAATGGCCAGGGCCGGGCTTTCCGACAGCCGCACCAGGCTGGAGGGGGTGATCATGATGTTGCGCACGGTGGTGACCTTGGACTTGTCGGCGCTGCCGGTAAAGTCCCGGACATAGTCGTCGGCGGGGTTGGCGCTCATGCCCTCAGGAGTGTCCACCTGGACCACCTTGCCGTCCCGCATAATAGCTACCATGTCCCCCAGCTTAAAGGCCTCGTCCATGTCGTGGGTGATGAACACCACCGTCTTTTGCAGCTTGCGCTGGATCTGGAGCAGTTCAAACTGCATATCCCGCCGCACCAGGGGGTCCAGGGCGGAGAAGGGCTCATCCATGAGGAGGACCTCCGGGTCGTTGGCCAGGGCCCGGGCGATGCCCACCCGCTGGCGCATGCCGCCGGAGAGCTGGCCGCAGCTCTGGTGCTCCCAGCCCTCCAGACCCACCATGGAGATGACCTTTTTGGCCTTCTCCTCCCGCTCGGCCCGGGACATGCCCTTGACCTCCAGGCCGTAGGCCACATTGCCCAGCACGTCCCGGTGGCTCATCAGGCCGAAGGACTGGAAGACCATGGAGATCTTGTTGCGGCGGAACTCCAGCAGCTGCTTTTTGTCCATCTCCGCCAGATCCTGTCCCTCAAACAGCACCTTGCCGGAGGTGGGCTTGTTCAGCCGGTTGAAGCAACGGACAACGGTGGACTTTCCCGACCCGGACAGGCCGATGATCACGAAGATCTTCCCTCTGGGAATCTCCAGATTCACGTCCCACAGAGCCACGGTGACCCCGGTTTTCTTATAGACCTCGTCCTTGTTGGACCCCGCCTCCATCATTTTCGCCGCCTCGGCCTTGTTCATGCCGTAGAGCTTGGAGACGTGCTGTACGCTGAGAATCGTATCCTTTTGTTCGCTCATATCGTCTCCCCCTCTCTCACTGCTGCTTTCCGCCCGCCGTCACGTCGCGGGTCTCCCCCGCCTGAGCCTGGCCCTCCTTCTCCTTGGAGAACAAGCCCTGGGTGGTCCGGTCCAGAATGATGGCCAGGATGACCACCGAGGAGCCGGCAAAGAGGCCCCGGCCGATCTCCAGACGGTTGACGGCGTTGAGGATCTCCATGCCAAGGCCCCGGGCGCCGATCATGGAGCAGGTGACCACCATGGCCATGGCCATCATCAGGGTCTGGTTGACGCCGGTCATAATGGTGGGCAGGGCCTGGGGGATCTGGACCTTGAAGAGGGCCTGCCGCTTGGTGGAGCCGAAGGCCTTGGCGGCCTCCACCACCTCTTTGTCCACCTGGCGGATACCCAGGCTGGTCAGCCGGATCACCGGCACCACGGCGTAGATCACCGTGGCCAGCACCGCCGAGGGGTTGCCGATCCCAAAAAGGATCATGGCGGGGATCAGATAGACGAAGCTGGGCATAGTCTGCATGGTGTCCAGGATTGGCCGGACGATGCGGTTGGCCCGGTCGGAGCCGGAGAGCAGGATGCCCACCGGCAGGCCAATGACCAGGGAGATGATAAAGCTGGAAATGACAATGGACAGGGTCACCAGCATCATATCCCAGTAGCCCACGGCGCCGATCACGGCGAACAGGATGCCGTAGAGGACACCGGTACGCAGCCGCCGGCAGGACTTCCAGCCCATGAACACCACCAGCGCCACCAGCAGGGGCCAGGGAATGTGGCCCAGCAGAAAGCTGATGCCGCTGACCATGCCCTGAAGGCCGCCGCTGATGGCGGACAGGACCGGGTCGGCCCAGACGGCAAAGGCACGCACCGCGTTGTCGATCGCCGTGAAATTCGGTTTCAGTACCTCGGGAAATTCAAACAGCCATTCCATGAAAGACACCTCGGATCTTTGGGGTTATTCCACACAGGCGGCCCTTACAGGGCGGCCTTCATGGTCTCGGCCTGGTCGGCAGTGAGCCACTGGTCGATGAGCTCGGGGTGGGACTCGGTGAGCAGCCACAGGGCGGCCTGCTCATAGTCGGCGTTGTTGTCCTGCATGTAGGCCAGGGCCTCGCTGATGGTGGCCGAGGGCATGGAGAACTTGGACAAGAATTCACAGAACTCCGGGTTGGAGGCGGCAAAGTCGTTGCTCACCGCCACGGTGACCCGCACCGCCGGGCAGGCCCCGATGCCCTCCTGATACTGCTCGGGATCATAGGGATCGTCCTCCAGCAGCACGAAATCATATTTGCCCAGCAGCCAGGTGGGCTCCCAGTAGTAGGCCACGATGGGCTCCTGTCTGTCCCAGGCGGAGGTCATGGCGGCGCTGAGCACCGCGTCGGAGCCGGAGACGAAATAGTTATAGTACTCGTCCAGGCCGTAGGCGGCCACCTTCTTCTCCATGATCTCGGTGATCTCCCAGCCGGTGATCCCGCCGTAGATGATGCCCTTGGAGGAATCCTCGGGGTCGGGGAAGAGGTCGGGGTACTTGGCCAGGTCCTTTACCGTCTTCAGGTCGGGGTATTGATCGGCCAGATACCGGGGGATATAGAAGCCCTGGTAGTTGTCGTCAAAGTTGACCCCCAGTTCGGTAAACTTGCCGGCCTCCAGGTCGGTCTGGTAGGCGGGGATGTTGTCCGTCCACTCCTCCATATGTACATCAATGTCTCCCCCGATGAGGGCCTCGTGGAGGATGGGCGTGGAGCCGGGGGTCTCCTCCCAGGTGTAGCCAAAGACATGCTCGGCCACCAGCCCGGCCAGGGCGTTGTTCAGCTTGATGGAGTCCCACTGCACATCGGCAAAGGTGATGGAGGTCTTCTCCTTGGGGGCCGAACCCTCCGAACCCCCGCTCCCGCTGGAGGACGTATTGCTTCCTCCGCAGCCCGCCAGACCCAGCATCAGGGCAGCGGCCAGAAGGCCTGACAACAAAGCTCTCTTCTTCATAGTTCAATCCGTCCTTTCCCTTTTATGCGATTGACGCTCACGCGATCCGCGCAATTTTCTGACAACCTTATATTAACCTATAAGTTGTCACTTCGTCAAGTTACAGTTTTGTAAAAGTTTTGTCGAATAGGTAACAAAGCGCCCCAGATCTTCAACGATCCGGGGCGCTTTGTTGTGTATATCTTGCCCTGGGGAACTACTCCTCCTGAGGCATCTCACGGGGGCTGATCAATTGAGACACCTGATCTATTTGGGACAGTTCACAGGCCACCACCAGCACATCTCCCTGAGCCAGTTCTGTCTCCGGGCCGGGAGAAAGCTGTAGTTCGGATCCTTTTTGAATGGCTACTATGGTAGCACCGGTACGCTGCCGAAACCGGATAGCGCCAATGGTTTGCCCTGTCACCGCACAGTCCTTTTGAATGGGAAATTCATAGGTGCGAAACCGGTCGCTGGACCGAAAACGCTCCAGCAGATCCACAATCTGATCAGATATATGATTGATCTCGGCATTTAATGCATCTCTCTGAGCCACCATTTCCCGCAGTTTGATTTTCAGGGACAGCAGATCCAAATTGGCCTGATACTGTTCCACATACTCCTTCGCCCGCTTTTGGGACAGGACAGTGGACCCGCTGTTATTTTTGATGGATACAATTCCTAGATCGTTGAGGTGTCCCAGTGCCCGACGAATGGTCTCGGGGGACACCCCATATTGAGACCCCATCAGAGAACGGCCGGAAAACCGGTCCCCCTCCTTTAGATCGCCTGCCGCAATCTTGGATGCAACGTCAAACGCCACCTGATAGTAGATTGGCGGCCTGGCTGATTGTTTCATTGGTGCCCTCTCCCTCCCGGCTTCAAAAGCTGCAGCTCAACGTTGCCCCTGAAAAGCCGTTTTTCTATCTCACCCTCATAAATCTCTGGGGCAATCTCATTTCGTTACCACATTCTAACACAACTATCAAAAAATGCAACGCCGCATCTCTCCTGCCAACACCGCCTTACCGTTCCAGACCCCCATGGGACAAAAGCTGAAACTGACTCCGGTTGGTAGAAATCAGCCCTTCCCGGCACATTTTACTCAATTCATTGGACAGAGCACTACGCTCCACATTGAGGTAGTCCGCCAACTGCTGGCGGTCGAAGGGAATGGTAAAGCTGTGACTTTGGTTGGCTTTTGCCTGATCCGACAGATAGGCCATCAAACGCCCCCGGATCGACCTCGCCGAGGTATAGCTGATTTTCCGGGATAAAACTAGATTTTTTTGTGCCAGCACCTTCAGCAGATTTCCGATCAGTTTACTGTGACCGTCGCAGTTGTTTGGACAGGTGTGCAACACCTGGCTAATTTGAAGAAACAGTACCTTGGTGGGCTCCGCGGCCACGACATCCACCATCAGTGGTTCCCCGGAGCAGGCATAGGTCTCAGCAAAGAGTTCCCCCGGCCCCACCCGCGCCAATATGGTGGTGTGTCCCCATATGTCATCGTTTTGTATGAGTACACTTCCACACCGGACCAGCCCCAGCTCCGTTACCCGCTCTCCCCCTTGCAGGATTCGGGTCCCCTTTTCAAATTCTCGCTCTCTTGCCTTTAGGCACTTTAGCATCCCACCTAGTTCCTGAGGAGAGATTCCCTCAAACACAGTCGCTCCACTTTGCTGCGTCTTGTCCATCCCGCTTCTCCCTTTTCCCTATGTGTTCAGGTCTGACCGCCATCTATTATAAAGCGCCCCTTCTCCCCCTGCAAGCAAAACTCCTTCCACTACAAAGACGGCCGCGGCACATTCCTTTCTGCCGCGGCCATCCCTCTTTTAATTCAACATCCACACGCCCAGATTCAAATAGGCCGCAAAGGTCACCCAGAGCAAATAGGGGATTTGCAGCCACCGGGTCAACCTTGTGGAAGGACCGGATCATCCATACAATCAGCTCCCACAGTGCCAGCAGCCACCCAAACGCCAGCCCAAAGCGCCGAAGGGAAAAGAATAGGATACTCCAAAAAAAATTAAAGCCCAGTTGCACTAAAAACAGTACCAGGCTCTGCCTGCGGGCAGGAGAGTCGGGAGAGCGGTAAATGCGGGCCGCTCCAATGCCCATTAGCAGAAACAAGATTCCCCAAACGATGGGAAACACCAGCCCTGGCGGGGATAGTGGGGGCTTTCGAATGCTGCTGCCATATTCTTTGGTGTCCGCCCGGGTCAGCCAGCCCGCTAGCCCGCCCACCCCTTCAGCCAAAAGGATCCATGCCGCATATGGCTTCCATGCGCCTTGCTTCATTTCTCATCACCCGTTATTAGCATATGTACCACGCCGGGAACTATGCAAAAAAGAGGCCAAAACCGCCCTCTTTCTCTTTCAACGCATGCAGTTTAACAGGAAACAGCCGCTGCTAAAAACAGCGGCTGTTTCCCTAAATGAGATGCGTGCCTTCCACGCTCTTTCCCAAATATGGACTTGTTTTGCTCCCTTTGCGAGAAATACTGGAAAATTAGGCCTTGACCTTCCGCTTGGCCACCTGCTTCCGGATCGTCATAGCCACGGAGAGCACCGCAATGACCAGGAAAATCAGAGAGATGGGACGGGTGATGAAGATGGACCATTCGCCGCCTGTCTGCATCAGGGCCTGACGCATATTTTCTTCGGTCATAGAACCCAGAATGAAGCCGATGATCATGGGAGTTGCAGGCACCTTCAGTACCTTGAACAGAAGACCAATCAGGCCAAAGATAGCCACGCACCACACATCGAAAATGCTAAAGTTGGAGCAGTAGGCGCCAATCACACAGCAGACCATGACGATGGGTAGCAGAATATACTTGGGGATATCCAGCATTTTTACAAAGAACCGCAGGCCGGCCCGCTCACAGACGATCATAAACACATTGGCCACCAGCAGCGCGATAAAGATGCCATAGATGTATTGACCACTCTTCTGGAAGACCAGAGGACCGGGAGAGATGCCGTGGATGGTCAGGCCGCCCAGGAAGACAGCGGTGGCCACGTTACCGGGAATGCCCATGGTGATCAGCGGGATCAGAGAGCCGCCGATTACGGCGTTGTTGGAGGTCTCGGAGGCAATCACGCCGTCAATGATGCCGGTTCCGAACTTCTCCGGATACTTGGACGTACTCTTGGCTGTTGTATAGGACAGCAGGCTGGCGGTGGAACCGCCGATGCCGGGCAGGATGCCGATGCCTAGGCCCACCAGAGCAGACTGGATGATGTTGCGCCAATGGGAGAGGTATTCCTTGACGCCGATGCCGTAGCCTTTGAGGTTGTACTGATACTTTGTTCCGGTTCCTAAAATATTCTTGCGGCCAAAGCCGGTCATAATAATATCAGTGACTGCATATAGGCCGATGAGGATGACCACAGAGTCAAATCCGCCATACAGCTGGGATTGACCAAAGGCAAAGCGGATGGCACCGTCCACGGGGGCAATACCCACCAGAGAGAGGGCGATGCCGAACAAGCCAGCCAGAATGCCGTTAATTAGAGAATTGCCGGACAGGCTGGAGATAATAGTCAGGGCAAACACGGCAATGGAAAAATACTCGGCAGCCGTGAAAGCCAGTGTAACCTTGGCCAGATAGGGGGAAATAAACATCAGGGCAAAAATGCTGATCAGGCCGCCGACAAAGGAGGTCAGGATGCCCACACCCAGGGCTTCTCCCGCCTTGCCCTTGTCCGCCATGGGGCCGCCGTCAAAAACGGTGGCAATGGAGGAGGCCGTACCGGGAATTTTTAGCAGGATGGCGGAAATCAGGCCGCCAGAGATGCCGCCCAGATACAAGCCAATCAACAAGGAGATACCGTTCATGGGCTCCATGCCAAAGGACATGGGCAAAAACAGAATCATAGCCATGGTGGAGGACAGACCGGGCACGGCTCCAAAAATGATACCGATGACCACGCCGAAGAGGATCAAGCCCAGACACACCGGATTCAGGAGCACCATTTGGATTGCTTCATTTACCATATCGTCCGCACCTCCTTAAAATCCGAACAGGCCCTTGGGAAGGGGAGTATTAATCGCATACACAAACAAGGTATAAATGATAAACGGCGTTGCAACAGACAGGATTCCCAGTAAAGGAAGATTCCGCTTCTCTTTGGGCGTGAGAACCAACATTTCCAGGAACAAAAACACTATGGTATCCAGAATAAAGCCCACCGGCTGAAATGCCAGTACATAGATGCACAGCAGAAGAATAATATAAGCACACCATTTTTCGACTTTCCTTTGAATCTTAACATAAAAAAGCCGCTGTTTTTTCAAAACAGCGGCTTTTGTTCTCCAGATGGAAGACTGTGGGCAGCAAAATACATACTCGCGGACCTTCTATTTATTTCCCCGCAGGGCGGATGCTGCACTGGAACGGAGCAAGAGACATCCCTCTATACTCCACCTGGCAGGGGTTGTGATTGATGACCATACAGATCCGATCTTCTCCCTCGCCCCGGCAGACCACTTCCACCCCAGGTGCCGACTTCTCCGTATCAAGATGCTGCTCCGCCCCAATCTGTTCCAGGACGGTTGTCAGCACCCCTTCCTCCAGCCCACAGCCCAGGTAATACACAAAACCATTTTTCTGCTTCTTCCGGGTGACGGCGGCAAAGTCCCCGTAAAACGCATCGCCGTAGCGCATCAGCACCTCTGCGTCCGTTACCTGTAGCATATCCCGGAAAATGCCGCCCTGGCCCTGCACCCCGGCAAGGCCCCCCGCACCAACCAGGGGAAATTCCTGTCCCTGCTGAAGGCTCTCTGTCTCCGCCACACAGACTCCGGCGAAGTCATCCAAATCCACCGGGATCTTCTTCCCCAGCACCAGGTTGTTGTTGCTGTCCTTGACAAAATCCCGGTAGGTCAGCACCACAGTCCCGCCGTTTTCTGCAAATTTCCGGAGCTTAGCCTGAACTTCCGGCTTAGCAATGATCATCTGGGGCAGGATCAGCACCCGGTAACCTGAGAAATCGCTGTCCGCCGGGATCACGTCCACCGGAATGTTGCGCTCATAAAAGAACTTGTGATACTTCTTCATCTCCCCTTCGCAGTCCAGCAGCACGCTCTGCCGTTGAATCCGGAAGGCGGCCAGAGAGTCATAGTCATACACAATGGCCGCCTGGCTGACGATGGGGGTTTTCAGCTGAGAGGCATAATTCTTGATGTCCTGGAAAAAGCTCTGTACCTCATAGAATTTTCTGCGTTTGACGTTGTCCGCATCCAACACGCCGTAGCAAAATTGCTCCGCGCCCTTGGTGGCCCCCCGGTATCGGAAGAAGAACATGGACTCACAGCCCCGGGCCATGCCCTGGTAAGCCCACATTTTAGCTTGGTTGGGCCGGGGAGAAAAGCCGGTAATATCATGTCCCTGAGCCCCCATAATGGCCTCCGTGATCCAGAAGTTCTGCCGTTTTAAGCCCCGGATGTAGTCTAGGCCAAAGGCGATCTCATGGGGCGGAAGGGGCTCCCGCTGTCCGCCCCAGACGGGATAGTTGTTGTAGGCGGCAAAGGCCAGACATTTGGACACTTGGGAATAGTCCACGTGCTTGCCCAGTCCCCCGCCGGGAAAATCGTGCATCACCACCGCGCCGGGAATGATCTCCTTGATGAGATCACTCTGAAAGGCGGTAAAGCGCACGATACTCTCGCTGCGGAAGCGCTCCCAATCCAGCCGGAGGGCGGGGTTGTGGGTGGTGATCGTCCGGGCGGGCAGCGGGATCTCATCAAATTCGTTGTACTCCTGGGACCAGAAGGTGGTCCCGTAGGTCTCGTTGAGCGCCTGGATATCCCCGTGGAACTTTTCTCTCAAATAGTTCTGAAACCCTTCTCTGCACTGGGAGCAGTAGCAGATGTCACTGTCCTCATGGCCAAATTCATTGTCAATCTGCCATGCCACGATGGCTGGTTCATTCTTGTAATGCTCCGCCAGGGCTCGGATGATGCGCTGGGAATAGGTGTACATCTCCTTGCTGTTGAAGCAATACACATGCCGTCCACCGAAGACACGCTTGCTCCCGTCTTCAAACTCCGACAAAATGGAGAGATGCTTTTTGGCCAGCCAGGCGGGAATGGTAGCCGTGGGGGTGCCCATGACGATGGACAGCCCCCGGGCCTTGGCCCGCTTAATCACATGGTCATAGAAGGAAAAGTCAAATTTCCCCTCTTCCTTTTCCATCCGGTGCCAGCCAAATTCCGCAATCCGAATGGCATTGCACCCCAGCTCACAAATATTGTCCAGGTCCTCCTCCAGCAGGTCGGAGGGCCACTGCTCGGGATAGTAGTCTACGCCAAGAAACATCAATTGTTCACCTTATTCTTCTCTTTCAGTTTTCTGGTAATGTCCTCCATGGCTTTGCTATCCAACTTGTAGCCCTTTACATAGATGACGAAGGCCAGTACGGTAACGATGGAGGGGATAACGCCCATAAGGATCCGCATACCCATGATGGTCTCTGGGGTCTGGGGCACGTTCTCCACGTAGCCAAAGATGGTCAGGCCCACGCCGATGAGCCAGCCGGCCACGGCGGAAGCAGTCTTCACCAGCAAGGTCTGGAAAGAGGCCACAATGCTCTCATTCCGAGTGCCTAGCTTCACCTCGCCGTAGTCGATCACGTCGGCTAGCATCACGGTGGTAGCGCCCAGAGTCAAGCCGGACCCGAACTTATAGAACAGGCCGCACACGATAATCAGAGGAATATTAGAGGGGGCCACCACACCAAAGACCAACAGGGCAATCAGGCCCACCGCAGGGGTAAAGCTGGCGATGGCAAATACCTTCTTCTTGTTCATGAAGCGGGAGAAGATGGGGAAGATAAATAAAGCGCCCATCTCGGCCACGGAGGCGGCGGTAGTAAAGTAGGGGAAGAGGTTTTCGTCCCCGGTGACGTACTTGAAATAGTACATGGCCATACCACCGGCCAGCTGCACCAGCATATTATAAGCCAGCACCACGCCGATGTAAACCTTCAGCTGATCGTTAGCGGTGATAACATGGATCGCTTCCTTCAAAGAAATGCGGTCGGCCTTCTTGCCCTCGGCGGCCTCCAGGCTGCTGCGGTCCTTAACAAAGATAACGGTAATCAGAATGCTAGCAATAAATACCACACAGATGGACACAGCCAGAGAGGAATAACCCTTAGCTTCGTCCCCATCGCCCAGATAGTTTCTCAGTGCAATACCAAAGGCACCCATGAGCAGCCAGGCGGAGCTGGCAAAGATACGGGGAATGACGGACATGGACTCCCGCTCCTTCTGGGTGGAGGACAGGGAGGGTAGCATAGACCAATAGGGGATGTCCATGACGGTGTAGGTCATGCCCCAGAGAATATAGATAACAGAGTAATAGGCATACAGGCTGAAACCTTCCAGACCGGGGTTGCGGAACATGAAGATCATGATGACGGAATTGAGTAGGGTGCCGATCAGGATCCAGGGCCGGAATTTACCCCAACGGGTGCGGGTGTTATCCACCATGAAGCCCATCATGGGGTCATTGATGGCGTCCCACACCCGGGCCACCAGGAACAGGTTGCCCACGAAGAGCGGAGCCAGGCCCACCGTGTCGGTGAGGTAAATCATCAGGAACGTGGAAATCATGGCGTAGCACAGGTCCTTACCCAAGGCGCCTACGCCAAAGCATAATTTTCTCCCAGCGGATAATTTCATCTTGTTCTCCCTCCAGCAAAACGTATGAATTTAGTTTAATCTTCGCTTTCCTTGACAAACGGAATTATGACACTGGCATAATCGCCGCTCAGGCGTAGGTCCAACCCCCGGTTCATCAGGTAGCTTCCGCTCTTTGTCACTGGCCCCTCGGGGGTATTTAGTGTGTACCGTCCGTCTCCATCCAATCCCCGCAGACGAATGGTGGTACCCCGGTGCCCCACCTTGCTCTGGGGCAGGAACGCAAACAGTACGCCCCGGTCTTCCTTGCGGTACTCATACAGGAAATACTCATTGGCCGACGGATTTTCCAGGCGGTAGAAATCCCCCTCCTGGATAATAGGCCGGATCTCCTTATACTGGCGGATCATCTCTTTGGACAGCTCGATCTCCTCAGGGGTAAATTTCAGGATGTTGCAGCCCACGCCCAGAGTACCCATCATGGCGCTATGATACCGGAACTTCAGAGGGATCACCCGCCCAGACAGGAAGTTGGGACAATCGGTGACCCAGGCCCGCATGGCCTTGATGGGGTAGATGCGGGAATAGGCATCCTGGATATACAGCCGGTCATAGGCGTCCGTGTTATCGCTGGTCCAAAAATCATCAAAGATGCCCAGGATCCCGTAATCAATCCGTCCGCCCCCAGAGGCGCAGGCCTCAAAGAGAACATTGGGATGCTTTTCCTTCAGTTCCTTGACAATATCGTAGACGGTCTGGATATGCTTGTACCAGATGTCTCTCTGGGGACCGGTCTGGGAAATGGGCCGGTTTGCATCCCACTTGATATAGTCGATATCATACCGAGTCAGAAGGTTGTCCAGCATGTTATAGATGAACTCCCGCACCTCCGGCTTGGTGACATTGAGGACATACTGTACCCGGGAGGTATCGCTGACTCTGGTCTCGTAGTGATAGATCCAGTCCGGGTGTTGCTGGTAAAGCTGAGCCTTGGGATTGACCATTTCCGGCTCCACCCAGATGCCGAACATCATACCCAGATCGTTTACCGCGCTGATGAGCTCCTCCAGTCCATTGGGGAACTTACCCTCATTGACGTACCAGTCCCCCAGCCCATTTTGGGTGCTATGGCGCTCTCCGAACCAGCCGTCGTCCAGCACAAACAGCTCCGCTCCCAGTTCCCCAGCCTGCTTGGCCAGCTTGATCTGATCCTGGCTGTTGACATGGAACTCCGTGGCCTCCCAGGAGTTGTACAGCACCGGGCGGCAGCCCTCCCGCAATAAATAGTTCCGGGCAAAGCGGTGTAGGTTGTGGGACATGGTCTCAAAGCCGCTGTCGGAATAGCCACAGAGGATGGAAGGGGCAGTAAAGCTCTCACCCGGTGCCAGCTCCAATAGGCAATCGTGGGAGTTCAGGCCCATCTGCACCAAAGTTTCCCCGTACTGGGTCTGTTCCACCACACCACTGAAGTTCCCGCTCAGCCTCAGCGCACCGAAGTAAACCTCCCCGCTGGTCTCGGTGGCGTCCCGGTCCAGGATAAAGTAGGGATTGTGGTTGTGGGTGGAGATTCCCCGGCGATTTTCAATGATAATTTTCCCGTAGTTCACCTTTTGTACGAATCGCTGCTGCTCCGCCCCCCAGTGCCCGTGGACATTGGAAAAGTTCAGTCCCTCGTAGGGGATGTGGAACTGTGCGCTGTGCAGCTTTTCAATCTGGATGGGGCTGTCCATCTGGTTTTTCAGCTCCACGCTGCGCTCCATCAGATCGTACTGCGGATACACCCGGTAGCGAAGGTCCATGAAAAACTCATAGTGATCGTCCCTTAGGTGGACAATCAGTTCCTCCCAGTCCTCTGCCTTCTCCACATCGTATCCACAGTACTGATACACCAGCTCTCGGGTCCCGTCTGCAAAGGTCGCCTTTAGACAATGCTCCTTATACCGCAGACCACCGTGTACCGGGAACTCCTCTTTGGTAATCTCAAACACGGGATCGTTGGTGGAGACCTCTGTGAGCTGGGGGATCTCCAGCTCCTCCACGGAATCGATCCGCTTTCCCCAGTATAGGTGTCGGATCAATCCCCGGTCATCTACGCCAAAGGCGTAGCTGGTGGATTTGGTGTTGAGCAGAAATACATCGTTTTTTGTGTTAACTGCAATGCTCATCTTCTTCCCCCCGCTTTTCTTTTGTACCATCTATATTGAAGATAACATTCAAGCCCCGGCTCGTCAACATTTTTACTAAAAGTTTTATCCATGAAACCTAATTTTCGTAAAACCTTAGCTAAAATAATTACTTGTTTTAATGAAAAATGCAGAAGAGAATCTCTTCTGCATTGTGCCCATTTTCATTTATCTTTTACACTGCCTCGTTCTTCCAGTTTACAGGAAATAATAATTTGCTTGGGATGGATCTTCTTTTGCCAAAGCAGTTCCATGCAAAGGGCCGCTGCGTCTGCGTTTTCCCGTAGGAAAACCTCCACAGACGAGAGCGGAGGCTGGGAGAGCTGAGATAAGCTGGTATTGTTAAAGGTGATAACCCCGATATCCTCGGGAATCCCAATTTGATATTCCCGCAGTGCTCTAAGTAGACCAGGCGCCACCACATCGCTGGCGGCAAAAATTGCTTCGGGAAGTTTTTTCCCGCTCTCCAAATATTCCTTCATGGCGGCATAGCTGCTCCTGGAATCCATTTCACAGTCAATGACCAGATCAGCATCATAACAGTTCCGGTCTAACAAGGAATTTTTGTAATAATAAAACCGGGGATCTACGGAAAGCTCCTTAGTCGCCCCGAAGGTATAGACCCCTCCCAAATAGGCCACTCGCTCATACCCGTGCTTCCAAAAGCAATCCAACACCTGTCGGACCGCCAAATGATAATTGGGGACGATGCTGCAATATTTTTCCTCGTCTGGAGAGGAGTCTAAAAACACGATGTTCTCTGTGTATTCCTGAAAATCAGCGATCTCTCCCTGGGTAAAACGGCCGATGGCTACGATCCCGTCCAAGGGCAGGTCATCGTTTTTCACAAAATGTCCCTGGGCATTGCGAAAAAGCATCACCGTGGACCACCGCTTCTCAAAGCAAATCTCGTCCAAAACATTCTTGAGCAGCATGTAGTAGATGTCCTCCAGCAGCTGCGGGGTCTCAAACATCTGAGCAATACCGATCCGTCTTTCTGCCGTTACTGGTTGGCTTTGTTGGTCCGTTTCTGCCGGACTCTGGACCGAGTTGTATCGCTGCTGAACGGTCCGATATCCAAGTTCCTTTGCCGTATCCAAAACCCGTTGTCTCGTCTCCTGCGTAACGCTGAGGGAGGGATCCTGATTCAAAACCCTGGATACCGTTGCAGACGATACTCCGGCCATGCTTGCAATTTCTTTTAACGTTGCCATTGCCATACTCCTAAAGTAAAATATGAAACATCGGTACTAATAATTTTACTGCATTTACCTCAATCACACAAGTAAAAAATAAAAGGCTTGCGCACAGTCCTCCGTCCGCACAGAGGCTCAGGCGCAGTTTCATATGGTAGATCAGAGTTGAACACGACATCTATGCTCTCTCAAAACGGAAAGATACGATCCTTTCGTTTGCTCTCTACTTGACGAAACGGCAAGGAAAGAGTATGCTAAATTATAATAGTGTCATACATATGAGGTAGGAAAATATTTGTATGAACATTACCATTCAAGTGGATACAACACATTTTGCAAAGGATAATAGTCAGGGGGGATCCATTATGGCGGAGCAGCCTGGATATTTGAAAAATTTGAAAAGCGAATCGGTTGTTCAGCGAGTGATTAACTGCCTGACAGACGGGATGGTTTCCGGCGAATTAAAGCCGGGAGATAAACTTCCCACGGAACCGGAGTTGGCCGCCTCCCTGGGGGTGGCTCGTACCTCCGTGCGGGAGGCTACCAAGATTCTGACTTATCTGGGCGTACTCGAGAGCCGCCGTGCAGAGGGGACCTTTGTCTCCAGCGGCTTTCAGGAGAGCATGATCGATCCCATGGTATATGGTATCATTCTGAATAAAGGAGAAGATTTTGATAGCCTTATGGAGTTGCGGGAGCTCACTGAGGTTGGGATTCTGCGCCTGGCCATCAAAAAGCAGCAACCTGAGGGGCTGGAGCTCATCCGGGACAAGCTGGCCGCCTTTGAGGAGGCGGTAGCGCGAGAGGATGAGGTGGAGGCTGCTTTCCAGGCGGACAACGATTTTCACGACGCAGTCTCCGCCCTGTGCCAGAACGCTTTGGTAGATAAGATTAACCGGGTGGTGAGGGTACTGACTTACGCTGTACGACGGGAGACAGTGGCCACAATGATCCAGACTGGGCGGGGACAGGAGCTGTTAGCAGCGCATTGGAAAATTTATGAAATTCTAAGTACCAGAAACATGGAGGGACTGGATGAGATCATTCACAACACCTATTTCCTCGATGTGACAAATAAATAAATTGCAACCTTCTAGCCGAGCTGCTCGTTCTTTCTTTTAAGAACGAGCAGCTTTTTGGTTATCTTATCTAAAATCAAGGTCTGAAATTCAACATTAAATAGAATATTCTGCAAGTGCCTTGACTTTTCTTTGCCAAGGTGATAATACATACTATGTCAGACAAATAACATAGTACAAATCGAAACAGGGGCAGACGGAAGATGGGCCCTCTTCCCCACCGCCCAAAAAATTTTGCAGGAGGGTGATTATGAGAAGGAATGGAATACGGTTTGCAGCAATCTCCTTGGCTCTGACTCTGCTTCTAGCTAGCTGCGGGAACACACAAGGAACTGCGCAGCGGGAAGAGGGCGAGTATCAGGTGATTGAGCTGACCATGGCAGTCAACGGCACCGATACCCAGATCGATGCCCGAGTGGCTGATTACTTTGCAGAGCTGGTGGAAGAGCGCTCCAGCGGTAACGTGACAGTAGCAGTGTTCCCCAATGATCAGTTGGCCGGGGGCAACGCCTCCCGTGGCATTGAGATGATCGCATCAGGCAGTGTGGACCTAGCGGCCTATGCCACCTGTACTTTAGCTGTGGTGGACAGTCAGCTTCCAGTGGCCACCATTCCCTGGATCTTTGATGATTATTCCCAGGCTCGTGAGGTTATCGATAGTACCGGCTGTGAATACTACGCCCAGCGGCTGGCCGCCAAGAATATGACCTATCTGGGCTCCTTCCACAACGGATTTCGCCAGCTGACCAACTCCAAACATGAGGTGACCTCCCCGAAGGACATGGAGAATTTGAAAATTCGAGTGCCGGGCAGTGTGGTGTACATGGGCTTTTTCCGGGCCCTGGGGGCCGATCCCACTTCCATGAACTGGAGCGAGGTGTTTACCGCCATCCAACAGGGAACCATTGATGGACAGGAAAACGGCGTGAGTATTACCTCCACCTCAAAGATGCAAGAGGTGCAGGACTATCTGACCATGTGGAATTACTCCTATGAAAATGATTTGTTCCTAGCTAACACCCAGGTTTGGGAAAACCTAGAAGATCAGACCAAAGAACTGCTCCAAGAGTGCGCCACCGAGGCCTGTAACTGGGGTCGGGATACCCTGGAGGCTGAGGAGCAGGAGATTTTGCAGGAGTTTGAAGCCGCCGGCATGACCATTACCTACCTCACCGACGAGGAACAGGCGGCCTTTGAAGAGGCAATCTCGGAGTTCAAAAACGAGATGATCGCGGAGTTCGGCCCGGAGGCCTGCCAGGCCTTTGGAATTGTAGCGTAAGGAGGGGGATCATATGAAATTACTAGACTGGATTGAAGAAATCCTGTGCGTGCTGTGTACTGCGGTGATGACCATCCTAGTCTTTGCCAACGTGCTCTCCCGCTATTTGTTGCACTACTCCTTATCCTTCTCCGATGAAATCACCACCTACTTGTTCATCTTGCTCAGCATGATGGGCACAGCTATTGCAGCTAAGCGGCGGGCCCATCTTGGGCTTTCCATTATTACCGATGCGGTGTCTCCCTCGATGAGGAAAACCCTGCTGGTGTTGGGATTTGCAATTGGCACTCTGTTCTCCGCTGCCCTGTTTTACTACGGTATCCTAATGGTTATCAACCAGTACAACCTGGGCATGGAAACCTCTGCTATGCAGTGGCCCGAGTGGATCTACGGAACCTTTATTCCCTTTGGCGCCTTCTTTGTTACCATTCGCTTTGCACAGGCTACTATCCAGGAGTGGAAGGCTCCTTTGGAATCCCATAGGGACCAGCTTGATCACAGAGAGGAGGCCCCCAGAACATGATCGCTGCCGTACTGTTTATCAGCTTTGCCGTACTCCTGCTCATCGGCACTCCCATCGCCATCTGCCTGGGCGTATCCAGCGTGGTTGCTATGCTCATCCAAGGTGCTGGGCGTCCCGTGGAAACCATTATGAGTAGTCTGCCCCAGCTATTCTCGGCATCCACCAGTAAGTTCGTTCTGCTGGCCATCCCCTTTTTTATTCTGGCCGGCAACATCATGGACAAGGCTCAGATTTCCAAAAAACTTATTCGTTTGGCGGAGACCTGTGTGGGCCATCTGAGAGGCGGCCTAGCTATCGTATGTGTCATCGTGGCCTGCTTTTTTGCAGCCATCTCCGGCTCTGGACCGGCTACCGTAGCCGCTCTGGGTCTGGTCCTGATTCCTGGCATGATCCGCTCCGGTTATAGTCCCTCCTTTTCCGCCGCACTTATGGGCTGCGCGGGAGCTATCGGCGTGATCATTCCTCCGTCCATCACCTTTGTGGTATACGGCTCCATCGCAGATACCTCCATCGGCGATTTGTTCAAGGCGGGCGTTATCCCCGGTCTCATCATGGGTGCGGCCCTTATTATTGCTGCGCTCATTATTGGCCGGAAGGTGAAGCTCAAGTCTCTGCCCAGAGCCACCGGTAAAGAGCGCTGGTTGGCCTTCAAGGACGCCTTTTGGGGCCTGCTGATGCCGGTCATAATTCTGGGTGGTATCTATGGCGGCATCTTCACTCCCACCGAGGCAGCCGCCGTCTCCGTGGTGTACGGCCTGTTTGTAGGCGTGTTCATTTATAAGACTGTACGCCTCAAAGAGATGTGGGCCATCGTTATCAACTCCGCTAGCACCACCGCCACTGTCATGTTCATTACCGCCGCGGCCAGTCTTTTTGCCTATGTGCTTACCCGGGCGCGTCTGGATGTGGCCATCAGCAGTGCCCTGGAGAGCGTGACTGGAGGTTCCACAATTATCTTCTTCCTTATCGTCAACATAATCCTGCTCATCGCAGGCTGCTTCCTGGATTCTACCTCCGCGCTGTACATCTTTACCCCGCTGTTTGTTCCAGTGGCCCAGGCCTTGGGTGTGGACCTCATCCACCTAGGTGTGGTGATGATTGTAAACTTGGCCATTGGCCTGTTCACTCCTCCTGTGGGCGTAAACCTGTATGTAGCCTGCGGCGTAGCAAATGTGAACTTGAAGCAGATTTCCAAAGCAGTGGTTCCTCTTCTGATTGCGGCCCTCATTGTGCTTCTAATCGTGACCTATGTTCCTGGCATCTCTACCCTGTTTACCTAATCGGAACTTGGAAGAAAGGTGAATGTTATGAAGGAAAATTTAAATATGGCTCAGCTGAAAAATACCTGCGTGGATCTGAAGAAAAATGTAATCTCCATGATTTACAAGGCTCAATCTGGTCACCCCGGTGGCTCCCTCTCTGTAGCTGAGTTTATTACCGCCTGCTACTTCAGCCAGATGGATTTGGATCCCAAGGATCCCCGCTGGGAGGATCGGGACCGATTCGTTCTGTCCAAAGGCCATGTGTGTCCCGCCCAGTATGCGGCCCTGGCTATGCGTGGCTTCTTCCCCATGGAGACCCTGGACACCCTGCGCAAAGAGGGCTCCATTCTCCAGGGCCACCCCGACATGAAAAAGTGCCCCGGCATCGATATCTCCACCGGTTCTCTGGGCCAGGGCCTGGCCTGCGGTGTCGGCATGGCCATTGCCGGTAAGATGAATTTGAAGAATTACCGGGTATTCGTGGCCCTGGGCGACGGCGAGTGCAATGAAGGTGAAATCTGGGAGGCCTGCCAGACTGCCTACAAGTATCAGTTGGACAATCTGATTGTCTTTGTGGACTACAACAACCTGCAGTTGGATGGCACCTGCGAGGAAATTATGCCCCCCATCGACTTGGCCGCGAAGTTCCGCGCCTTTGGATTTGATGTGTACGAGATCGACGGCAATAACATGGAGCAGATGGTGGCCGCCTTGGATTTGGCGGCGGTAACCAAAAATGGCAAGCCCAAGTGTATCTTCGGCCATACGGTGAAGGGCAAGGGCGTATCCTTTATGGAAAACCAGTGCGGCTGGCACGGCGTGGCCCCCAACGACGCAGAATACAAGCAGGCCATGGAAGAGCTGGACCGGCAGTATGTACAGTGCTGAAGGAGGAGACGAACATGAGCGAAATGATGAAGAAAGCCACCCGTGACGGGTTTGGAGAAGAAATCGTAGTCCTGGGCAAAGAGAATCCCGACATCTTGGTCGTGGATGTAGACATTGGCAAGTCGTGTAAAACCGGTGCCTTCCGCAAAGAGTTGCCCGAGCAGTACCTGAACGTGGGCATCGCTGAGCAAAATGCCGCTGGCGTAGCAGCTGGTCTGGCCACCTGCGGAAAGATTCCCTTCGTAGTTACTTACGCTGCCTTCGGTTCCATGCGGATGTGCGAAATGATCCGCCAGGAAATCTGCTATCCCCATCTCAATGTGAAGATTGCCTGCTCCCACGGCGGCGTTACCCCCGCCAATGACGGTGCCAGCCACCAGAGCATTGAGGATATGGGTATCCTGCGCTCCATCCCTAATATGACCGTCATTATGCCCGCCGACTACTGGGCTGCTCGAAAACTGGTACGGGCGGCCGCTGAGCTGAACGGTCCCGTCTACCTGCGCTTTACCCGAGATGCCATCCCTGTCCTTTACGATGAGAACGCCAAGTTTGAGATTGGCAAGGCCAATCAGCTCAGGGAAGGCAAAGACGTGGCTATCATCGCCAACGGTGACACAGTCCGTCTAGCCCTCCAGGCCGCTGAGATTCTAGCCCAGAAGGGTATCTCCGCCCGAGTGCTGGATATGCACACCATCAAACCTCTGGATACCGCCGCTGTGACTGACTGCATCAGTGAGATTGGAAAGATTATTACCGTAGAGGACCACAACATCCTCAACGGCCTAGGCAGCGCCGTGGCCGACGTGGTGGCCGAAAGTGGCAAGGCAGTGTTGCGCCGGGTAGGCATCCAGGATCAGTTTGGTATGTCCGCCCCCTACGACCGCCTGCTGGCCATGAACGGCATTACCGTAGAGCACATTGTGGAGCTGGCGGAGGAGCTGCAATAATTTTTTCGTTCTCTATGTCTAACAACTTATCACAGACAACAGCAGATTTATAATGGTAGAAAGGAAGTATATACATTATGTTAGATTTTAATGGACAGGTCGTTCTCATCACCGGTGCTGGTTCCCCCAAGGGCATCGGCCGTACCATCGCCCATACCTTTGCCCGTCAGGGAGCTCAGGTGGTTATCACCGATATCAACCAGGCCGGCCTGGACGCCAATGTGAAGGAGATGGAGGAGCAGGGCTGGAAGGCCTGCGGCATTGCGGGCAACATCTGTGACAAGGATTCGGTGGACTCTCTGGTAAAGACTGTGGTAGAAAAATTTGGCCGCATCGATGTGCTGGTGAACAATGCTGGCATTTCTCAGAAGGTCACTGTGGCTGACATGACTCTAGAGGATATCAAGCGCATCTTCAATGTCAACATGTTTGGCCTCTTCCTCATTACCCAGGCGGTATGCGAAGTGATGAAAAAACAGAAGTACGGTCGGATTGTCCACCTGAGCTCGGTCTCCGGCAAACGGGGCGGTGGTGTGTTCGGCGGAGCACACTACTCTGCCTCCAAGGCGGCCGTGCTGGGCTTCTCCAAGAACCTGGCCCGTGAGGTGTCTGAGTACGGCATCACCACCAACTGCGTGTGCCCCGGCCTGATCAACACCGAGATCTGGAAGTCCATGCCCCAGGAGCAGGCTGACGCCGTCATCGCCGGCATTCCCATGGGCCGCCCCGGCGAGACCCAGGAGGTAGCTAATGCGATCGTCTTTCTGGCTTCCAAGGAGGCTTCTTACATCACCGGCGAGGAAATCGACATCAACGGTGGTTCCCACATGGACTAAAGAATAAACTGCAATACCATTTATTTTCTCCTTTCTATTTATTCCTGTGCAAAAACGGACAGCCAAATTGGTTGTCCGTTTTTGCTTCAATAAGCACCATTGACTATGTTGCGAAATTTTAAATTGGGGAAGGATATCCGTGATGAAGAGATTATAATCCCCTAAAAGTTGTGTGCCGAACCGCATAAACATTAGGCATCTCCACTTCTATAAAAAGAACTGAAAACCCCTGGTAGCTAAAATGACTGATTAGAAAGGGGCAGCCTTTTGTTCGTTCAAAGTATGTCAAAATATATACCATCTGTCCCAAGCCTGTCCATGTTGTTCTCAGCATAGAATATGGGCCTTATCTTGATTCTCAGCCTATTTCGTGGTACATTTGAAATGAATTTCATTTTGACGTTCTATATTACGCATGTATTTCCTTATCTAAAAGAGCTCTGGGCCGATTATGGGGTGTGGCTTAACGGTACTTCGGACGAATACAGCCATCCTCTAAGCCTCAAACCGTATAGAATAGGAGATTATTTATGATTGCGAAGCGATCTGATCTGCTTTTATCCTCCAAAATTCAGGCAGTGCGAAACAGTTTAAGCAATAAAGAACGTAAAATTGCCGATTACATCCTGGCGAATCCAGAGTCTCTTGCCAGTTGCACTGCGGTACAATTGGCTGAAAAAAGCGGAACCAGTAGCGCAACAGTGGTGCGGTTCTGTAGAAGTTGTGGTTTTACTGGCCTTAATGAACTAAGACTATATTTTTCCAGAGAGGTTCTGACAGAATGCAGCCAACATACCGAAATTCAAACAAATGACTCAGTCTCCGTGGTGAAACAAAAGGTGAAGGCATATCACGAGACGGTCCTACGCAATGTTTTGTCTGCTTCTGACGAAAAATCCTATGAAGCTGCGGCCAATTCACTACTCCATGCCAATAAGGTCCTACTTAGCGGTGTCGGTGGATCTCAAGTGACCGCTGGTATGATGATGGACTCTTTTTTAAATCTGCGAATCCCCTGTCAATACTATTCAGACCCTGTCACAGCTACCTACATGGCAAACCTGTTGACGGCAGAAGATGTGTTTTTTTCCATCATGTATACCGGAAGTAACCGCATCCTGGTGGAAGATATGAAAGCCGCCCGCGCCAACGGCGCAACAGTCATTCTTCTGTACGGCGTACCTGGAAGCCCGGCAGAGAAGTATGCAGACATCAAACTGATGTCCAGCATTGTACCTAATGAACAGAAATCCACAGCCATCAGCGTACGAGTCGCGGAACAAATCATTATCGAAGTGCTTTATGCACTGATGGAACAGAAGGCCACTGAACAAGGCAGAACCGTTATTCAGGTCGACTCCTTCCTGAAGGCCCACCGATTGTCCGGGAACTGGCCTCTTCAGCAAAATTAATAAATTCCCCCTAGGCCATCTACACAAATGTAGGTGGTCTTTTTTGTAAAATGTAATATATTTTATTTTTTACTTTTAAATTTAATTGATAATTACATTTTTGCCTACTATGATTAGTTCGATTAAAAGAGAGAATTTGTCGGAGAAGTCATTTGTTTTGTCCCAAGGCGCTCCTAATAAACACCGCTTCTTAATTTGCGCGCTATGTGCTATTGGATCCAGGCACAATGGAAGTACTTTGTAATGAATACTCGCACTAAGAGGAAAAAGGAAGGATGAGTTTTATGGCAACCATGGAAGTGCATTTTTTCTCCGAAACGCTCAAACGAAATGTGACATTCAACGCGATCATTCCAGTCGATAAGCGTTCCATCGATGGAAACAAGGTCCGGGAACCCGATTCTCCCATGAAGACCCTATATCTGCTGCATGGCGTATACGGGGATTATACGGAGTGGCTAAACTTTACCCGCGTCGCACTTTGGGCACAGGACATGAATGTGGCCGTTATCATGCCCTCCGGGGAAAATAAATTCTATTGCGATATCGAAGATGCCAACGACAATTTCGGTAAATTTGTGGGCGAAGAGCTGGTGAGCTTTACCCGTAGTCTGTTCCACCTGTCCACCGCTCGGGAAGATACTTATGTAGCAGGCTTATCCATGGGTGGCTTGGGCGCGCTGCTTACCGGTTTGCGGTATCCAAACACGTTCGGTTACATTGGCGCTTTCTCCAGTGCGTTGATGTTAGACAATACCCCCGTAGATGACAAGGGAACTCAGCTGATCCACCGTGGAAGCACTGGAGAACCCATCTCCCGTGCGGAGTTCTACGAGAGCAGTGTGGGCAGCCTGGAGAATCTGGACCCCCGGAACGATATTTACAAGCTGGTGGACACTTGTGTTGCCGCCGGAAATACTCCAAAAATCTATCAGGCTGTGGGTACCAGCGACTTCCTGTTGTTGTGCAACCGTAAATTCAAGGATTACCTCGAAAGCAAGGGCGTGGCAGTTCAGTACGAAGAATCCGAAGGCGCCCATGAATGGAACTTCTGGGACCAAGCGCTGTAGCCAGATGGTTCTTTCCCGTCCCAACGCTCCCCATAAAAATCAGGTTCTCTTTTGGGGCAAGGAACTGGAGGTCGGTCATGTATTCCTGTGGCAAGCCGCCAGGAAGTTCAATGGCGGAGTTCCACACAAAATCATCCAGTGTCTTCATCACCCGGAAACCAGTCGTCTTTACCATGCGGTTAATCCGGTTGGTTTCTCGTTCCTGCAATTCCAGTGTCAAGAGATCGGTCACATACTGCTCGGTATTTTCGTAGGGGACGCTCCGCCAGCCTTTCGCCATGCCGCCCAGCTTCACTTGCCGCATG
>NZ_NFMA01000013.1 GCF_002161175.1 Flavonifractor sp. An100
GCCCCCTACCCCGGTGAGCACCCCCACAAATACGGCGAGAAAGAGGGTGGGGTGGTCCACCTGCTCATAGGCCATCTGTACCCCGATGACCGAGAAGGCCCCCAGTCCCAGGGCGTCCATCCAGAACAGCAGCCGGTTGAAGTGGTCTGGGTTGTGCATGAGCAGGCGGCGGATATGCCACAGGAAAAACAGAGCGGAGGTGGCCAGAGACACCATGGCGCAGGTGGGGTCCCGGAAGGCAGCCGGGGGGGTGAGCCCCAAAATCAGGTCCCGGATGATCCCGCCCCCCACGGCGGTGGTCAGCCCCAGAATGCACACCCCAAAAATGTCCATTTTCTTCTGCAAACCGATCATGGCACCCGAGGCGGCAAAGGCCACCGTGCCGATGAGGTTGATGACAAAAATAAACTGCTCCATGAAAAGACTCCGTTTCTGTCGATCGTTGGACGTGTCCTGTCCAGAATAACAAAGGAAGGGCAAAACGTCAACGGGAGAAGGACAATTTCTCCCGTTAAGGGGCGGTCACTCCAGCCCCATCTCGTCCATGGCGTGGCGCATGTGGATGGCCATGGCGTGCTCCGCCCCCTCCTCGTCCCGGCGGCGGAGGAAGTCCATGAGCAGAGCGTGGTCCTGAAGGGTGACCTGGGCCAGGGCCTCCCGGTTCTCCCCTGTGCCGATGGCGGTCTCCACCGCCTGGTTGATGACCGGAAGCAGGCGGACCATAAACTCGTTGTGGGTGGAGCGGACAATGGCGGCGTGAAAGGCCCGGTCGGCCCGGGTGCGGTCGCTCCCCGCCCGGATACAGACCTCCACCGCCTCCCCCTTGGCCAGAATGTCGGCCAGCTCCTCCGGGGTGGCCCGGCCGCAGGCCAGCCGGGCGGCCTGGGGCTCAAAGATGGACCGCAGCTCAAACAGGTCCCGCAGCTGTCCCTTCACCCGGGCCAGTCCGCCAAAGCCGAAGTCCCCCATTTCCCCCACCTGTTGGGCCACAAAGGTGCCCTTGCCCCGGCGCACCTCCAGCACCCCCTGGGCGGTGAGCTCCCGGATGGCCTCCCGCAGGGTGGCCCGGCTCACCCCAAGCTGGGCCGAAAGCTCCACCTCGTTGGGCAGCTTCTCCCCCGGGGAGAGGGCCTTTTCCACCACGATTTGGCGGTACAGGGTCTGGGCCGCCTGCTGGGACCGGCTCTGCTTTTCCATGAAAATTCCTCCTTGCGCCCCCGGTTGGGCTTGACATTTCTAGCCCTATCATATAATATGTAGTCAGACAATGCAAGAGAAATCAGACAACTGATTTTGATTTTATGAGGAGGTAGGTTTTCCATGCGCAGCGACGTTGTGAAAAAAGGTATCCCCACCGCCCCCAACCGCTCTTTGCTCTACGCCCTGGGCTACACCAAGGAGGAGCTGGAGCGGCCCCTCATCGGCGTGGTGTGTTCCTACAATGAGATCGTCCCCGGTCACATGAACCTGGACAAGATCGCCGAGGCGGTGAAGGCGGGCATCCGTGCCGCCGGCGGCACCCCTGTGGAGTTCCCCGCCATCGCCGTGTGTGACGGCATCGCCATGGGCCACGTGGGCATGAAGTACTCCCTGGTCACCCGGGACCTCATCGCCGACTCCACCGAGGCCATGGCCATGGCCCACCAGTTTGACGGCCTGGTGATGATCCCCAACTGCGACAAGAACGTGCCGGGTCTGCTCATGGCCGCCGCCCGGGTGAACATCCCCACCATCTTCGTCTCCGGCGGTCCCATGCTGGCCGGAACCCTGAACAGCGGCCGCCGCACCTGCCTGTCCCACATGTTTGAGGCGGTGGGCGCCTACTACGCCGGCAAGCTGGACGAGGAGGGCGTGGAGGAGTACGAGAACAACGCCTGCCCCACCTGTGGCTCCTGCTCCGGCATGTACACCGCCAACTCCATGAACTGCCTCACCGAGGCCATCGGCATGGCCCTCCGGGGCAACGGCACCATCCCCGCCGTCTACTCCGCCCGGCTGCGCCTGGCCAAGCACGCGGGCATGCAGATCATGGACCTGGTGGCCAAGAACATCCGCCCCCGGGACATCATGACCGAGGCGGCCTTCCACAACGCCGAGACCATTGACATGGCCCTGGGCTGCTCCACCAACACCATGCTCCACCTCCCCGCCATCGCCCACGAGTGCGGCATTGAGCTGTCCTTCGACATGGCCAACGAGATTTCCGGCAAGACCCCCAACCTCTGCCACCTGGCCCCCGCCGGGGACACCTACATGGAGGACCTGGAGCGGGCGGGCGGCGTCTACGCCGTCATGGCGGAGCTCAGCAAAAAGGACCTGCTGGACACCAGCCTGATGACCTGCACCGGAAAGACCATTGCGGAAAACCTGGAGGGCGTGGTCAACCGGGACACCAACCTGATCCGGCCCATCGACAACCCCTACTCCCCCACCGGCGGCATCGCCGTCCTCAAGGGCAACCTGGCCCCCGACGGCTGTGTGGTCAAGCAGTCCGCCGTGGCCCCCGAGATGATGGTCCATGAGGGCCCCGCCCGGGTATTTAACTCCGAGGAGGAGGCCATCGAGGCCATCTACGCCGGTAAAATCGTGGCCGGCGACGTGGTGGTCATCCGCTACGAGGGCCCCAAGGGCGGCCCCGGCATGCGGGAGATGCTCAATCCCACCTCCGCCATTGCGGGAATGGGCCTGGACAAGGACGTGGCCCTCATCACCGACGGCCGCTTCTCCGGCGCCACCCGGGGGGCCTCCATCGGCCACGTCTCCCCCGAAGCCGCCTCCGGCGGCCCCATTGGTCTGGTGGAGGAGGGCGACCTCATCGCCATCGACATCCCCAACCACTCCATCACCCTGAAGGTGGACGAAGCCACCCTGGCCGACCGGAAGGCCAAGTGGGTGTGCCCCGAGCCTAAGATCAAGACCGGCTACCTGGCCCGCTATGCCAAGCTGGTCTCCTCTGCCGACAAGGGCGCCATCCTGCTGTAAGCCATTCCCCGGGAAATTATAAAAGGAGCCCCCGCCCCGTGCCAAAGGCACAGGGCGGGGGCTTTTTGTTGGGTGCAAGGGTCTCAGGGTTCGGACTCCTCCAGAGCGGAGGTCAGCCGCCTGCGGTACTCCGTCACCGCCGAGGGGGGTGCGGTGAGCACCAGTCCCCCGTCCAGGCCGAAGAGCCAGCCGAAAAACTGGGGGCTCATCACCACCGGCAGGGTGACGGTGAAGTGGTCCTCCCCGTCGGGCACCAGAATGACCTCCTGGCCGAAGCGGTCCCACACCACCCCCGCCATGGAGCGCCGGCCCCGGAGGGTCACCGTCACCTCCCGGCCGGAGTACATGCCGAAATGCTTCTGGCCGTACTGGGCGATCTGGAAGTTGGGGTACAGCTCCCGCCCCTCCCGGTCCAGGGAGGTGACCACGATGTCGGTCATCTTGTCCACCCGGTAGTGGCGCATCTCCCGGTTCAGGTGGTCGAAGGCCACCAGGTAATAGTTCTCGTTGTTCCAGATGAGGCCGTAGGGGGAGACGGTGTACCGCCGCCCGTCCCGGTGGTAGATCTTCTCCCGGTGGATGTCGTAATCGAAATATTTAAAGGTAATGGCCCGCTGCCGTCCCAGAGCGGTGTGGATCTTATCTACATTATAATAGATACTCTCGTTCATCACCTTGATCCGTCCGCTGACGTACACCTGCCGCTGCAGCTGCCGGGCCTGGTGGACGCTGGCCAGGGACTCCAGCTTGGAAAGCAGGGCGTCGCTCTTTTTCTGGGTGAGAAAGCGGGAGGACTGAACCGCGTCCATGAGCAGTTTCACCTCGGGCAGCTGGAACTCCCGCTCCCCGATGAACCACCCCGGAGCCCGGCCCTTTCGGCACTGCACGTCCATCCCCAGCTGGCGCAGCACCTCCAGGTCGTCATAGATGCTCTTGCGCTCGGCCTTGATGTCGTACTTCCCCAGCTCCTCAATGATCTGGGCCACGGGCATGGGATGGTCCTCGTCAGTCTGCCGCAGCAGCAGCTGGGAAAGGCGCAGCAGTTTGGTCTTTTGATTGGAACTTTTTGCCACGAATATCCTCTCCTTTTTTGGTCATACCACCAGCATACCGAAAGAATTGTCCGATAGACCGGACTTTACTCCCACTTGGCCCACACATCGGGGCAGTAGCCCACGGTGGCCTGCTTTCCGTTGCGGACGATGGGGGTACGCAGCAGGGTGGGGTCCTCAAAGAGCTTGTCCAGCTTGGCCTGATCGCTGGCCAGGTAGGACAGCAGCACGGCGTCGGGGTGGCCGGGGTCCACCATGGCCTCCAGACCCACCGCGTTCTTCACGCTGGCCAGCTCCCCCCGGCTCATGCCGAACTTTTTCACGTCCACCGCCTGAAATTTGATGCGCCGCTCCTTAAAATAACGCTCCGCCTTTTTCGTGTCGAAGCACTTGCTTTTTCCGAAAATCTGAATGTTCAAGGCCGTTTCCGCTCCTTTTTGGTGTGGTTGAGACGAGTATACCATGCCCCGCTCTCCGGGACAAGGGCCGGGGATGAAAGAAGGGCGGCGGAGCCATACTAACTCTCACAGAATTGATGCAGAGAGGGCGGGATCATCCATATGAAAGCAGTGATCATGGCAGGGGGAGAGGGGACGCGCCTGCGTCCCCTGACCTTGGGCAGCCCCAAGCCCATGCTGCCCCTGTTGGGGCGGCCGGTGCTGGAGCACCTCATTGGACTTTTGAAGAGCCACGGGGTCACCGACCTGATTATCACCCTGGGCCATCAGCCCCAGGCGGTGATGGACTTCTTTGGCGACGGGACGGATTTTGGGGTTCAGCTTACCTACATGCTGGAGGAGGAGCCCCTGGGCACGGCGGGGAGCGTGGCCCACTGCGGGGCCAATCTGGGGGGCGAGGACTTTTTGGTGCTCAGCGGGGACTGTGTGTGCGACCTGGATCTGGGGCGGCTGGCCGCCTTTCACCGGGAGCGGAGCGCCATCGCCACCCTGGCCCTCACCCGCCACCAGGCCCCTTTGGAGTACGGTATGGTGGTCACAAGGCCGGACGGCCGGGTGGAGCGCTTTGTGGAAAAGCCCGCCTGGGGCCAGGTGGTCTCCGACTTGGTGAACACGGGGATCTATGTCCTCTCCCCCGCCGCCCTGGAGCGGGCGCCCAAGGGGAGGGCCTGGGACTTCGGCCGGGACCTGTTCCCCGCTCTGCTGGCGGAGGACGCCCCCCTGTACGGCTGCCCCCTGGAGGGCTACTGGCGGGACATGGGGGACTGCGGAGACTACCTGGGGTGCGTCTGCGATGCGTTAGGGGGCAAGGTAAAGCTGGACCCCGGCCTGCCCCTCCGCGCCCCGGGCATCTGGGCGGACCAGCCGGTGCCCGAGGGAGTGGCGCTGGTGCCCCCCTGCTGGATCGCTCCCCAGGTGCGGCTGGAGCCGGGTTGCCTCATTGGTCCCCATGTGGTGCTGGACCGGGGGGCCTGGGTGGGCGAGAAGGCCATGGTCCAGAGGTCGGTGCTGTTGGAAGGGGCGGGGGTTGGCCCCCACGCCACCTTATATGGAGCCATTCTGGACCGAAACTCCACCGCCCGCCGGGGGGCGGTGCTCAACGAGGGGGCGGTTCTGGGGGAAAATGCCCTGGCAGAGGAGGGCGCCCAGCTGCTGGAGCGGGTGAAGCTGTGGCCCGGCCAACGGGCGGAGTCCGGGTGCCGCCTGACCCGGTCGGTGACCAGCGGGAGCCAGAAGGGAAGCCTGCGCTTTGGGGATGGGGGGACCATTCAGGGGGTACTGGGAGAAGACCTGGGCCCCGAGGCCCTGCTCACCCTGGGCAGCATTCTGGGGACCGAGGGTCCGGTGGGGCTGGGCTGCTCCAACACCCCCGCCGGGCGGATGCTGGCCCGGGCGGCGGCGGCGGGGATTTCCGCCGCCGGGGGTGTGAGCCGGACGGGAGAGCTGGACTGCCCCGTTCAGTGGGCCTGGGCGGCAGGCAAGGAGAAGCTGGCCATCACCCTCTTCGTGGAGGCGGAGGGGGAGGGGCCGGTTTATCTCCACTTCTTTGACTCCCGGGGCCTGCCCCCGGACCGGGTCTGGGAGCGGAAGCTGGAGCACGCCATGGCCCAGGGGGAGCTGCGCCGGGTGCGGGCAGGGCGAGTGACGGAGCCCCAGCGGCTGGAGCTGTCTGTTCGGCTGTGGGCGGAGACGGTGGCCCACCAGGCAGCCCTGGGCCGGCCCTTCCTCCGCCGTCCAACGGTGGGGGTGGGCCGGGACACCCCCGAGGACCGGGCGTTGGGACTGGTGCTGAAGGCCCTGGGGTGTCAGGTGGAGGACCAGTGGCGGCCGGGTATCCCCGCCTTCTCCGCCGGGCACGGGGGATTTCGCCTCACCGCCCAGGATGAGAAGGGGGTGCTGCTGGACTCGGGGCAGCTACTCACCCTGGTTACCCTCATTGAGATGGAAAACGGGGGCGGCAAGGTGGCGGTGCCCCCGGGAGGGAGCGCTGCGGTGGATCTGGTGGCGGCGGGCTACGGGGGGACGGTCCTCCGTCTGGACCGGAACGGGGAGGAGGCCCGGGGGCTATATGCCTCTCTGCCCTGGCTGTGGGCGGCCCCCAGTGCGGCGGCCCGGATCTGTGCCCGGATGGGGACCTCGGGGCAGAAGCTGGAGGCCCTGATGGCCAAGACCCCCCGCTTCCATGCCTGGCGGCGGGAGGTGCCTCTGCTCTCCGACCGGGGTCGGGTGATGCAGGCCCTGGCGGGGGACCGGGCCCGGCCGGGCTCCGGGGAGGGGCTGCGGGTGCGCACGGGGAACGGCTGGGTCTACCTCACCCCTCTGGCCCGGCGGCAGGCCCTGCGGATTTTGGCGGAGGGGCCTGACCTGGAGCTGGCGGCGGAGCTGTGTGATTTCTTTGCCCAGCGGGCCATCCAGGCCGACCGGGAGAACTGTGCGCAATCTACCCAAGGGGAAGCAAAAAATTAGCACTTCTGTTTTTTGGAAACATCTAGTATACTTTCCCCGGAAGGTGTGCTATACTAAGAGTACCATTTTTTCGATTTATACGCGTTTGGGGCCGGCAGCAGCCGCCCCGCGCGTCTAAATATATCCTGGAAGCCACAAACCGCGACCACAGGCGGGGACGGTTCCGGGGCACAATCCGCGTTTCTGTTTCAGACAAGGCGAAGGGGCGCGCTCACCTCCGGCGAGGCAGGGCCGGACAGGCGGGGCGTCCTTCGTCCTCTCGCTGTGCGAAGAGCACGGCTTTCTTGTGCTGGGCTGACGCGGGGATACATCTCAAATTTATAGGAGTAAGGAGTATTTATGGCAGAAAAACTGAAAATCATTTCCCTGGGCGGCCTGAACGAGATCGGCAAAAACCTGACGGTTTACGAGTACGGCGGGGACATCGTGGTCATCGACTGCGGCATGGGCTTTCCCGATGACGACATGTACGGCATCGATGTAGTCATCCCCGACGTCAGCTATCTGATCAAAAACCAGAACAAGATCCGGGGTATCTTCATCACCCACGGACATGAGGACCATATTGGGGCCCTGCCCTATGTGCTGCGGTCCATCAACGCCCCCATCTACGCCACCCGGATGAGTGCGGGCCTCATCAAGCTGAAGCTGGAGGAGCACCGCCTGCTGGACAAGACCAAGCTCATCACCTGCGAGGCGGGGGACACGGTGAAGGCGGGCAAGTTCTCCGTGGAGTTCATCCACGTCAACCACTCCATTGCCGACGCGGTGGCCTTTGCCATCAAGTGTCCGGTGGGCGTGTGCGTCCACACCGGCGACTTCAAGATCGACACCACCCCCATCCAGGGTGGCATGATGGACCTGGCCCGTCTGGGCGAGCTGGGCAAGGAGGGCGTGCTGGCCCTGCTGGCCGACTCCACCAACGTGGAGCGCCCGGGCTACACCCGCAGCGAGCGCAGCGTGGGTGCCTCCTTCGACGCTCTGTTCCGGGGCTGCGAAGAGCGGATCATCGTCACCACCTTCGCCTCCAACGTGGACCGCATCCAGCAGATCATCGATGTGGCTGCCCGGTACGGCCGGAAGGTGGCGGTCACCGGACGGTCCATGGAGAACATTATGAAGGTGTCCACCGAGCTGGGGTATATGAACATCCCTGACGGCATCCTCATGGACCTCAACCACATCAAGTCCCTCCCCAAGCACAAGGTGTGTATCATCACCACCGGCAGCCAGGGCGAGACCATGTCCGCCCTGACCCGGATGGCCTTTAACACCCACCGGCAGGTGGATCTGATGCCCGGGGACCGGGTGATCATCTCCGCCTCCGCCATCCCCGGCAACGAAAATGCCATCGGCAACGTGGTCAACGAGCTTTACCGCAAGGGGGCCGAGGTGCTCAACGAGCGGGAGCTGGCCCTCCACGTCTCCGGCCACGCCTGCCAGGAGGAGCTGAAGATCATCCACGCTCTGGTCAAGCCCAAGTTCTTCATTCCCATCCACGGCGAGCAGCGGATGCTGCAAATCCACTCCAAGCTGGCCCAGAGCATGGGCATGGACCCCAACCATGTGCTCATCAGCGACATCGGCCGGGTGATGGAGTTCACCCCCAAGTCCGCCAAGCTGGCGGGGACCGTCACCGCCGGCCAGGTCTTTGTGGACGGCTACGGCGTGGGCGATGTGGGCAGCGTGGTGCTCCGGGACCGCCGGCACCTGGCCCAGGACGGCATGATCGTGGTGGTGCTCTCCATGTCGGGAGAGGACGGCAGCCTGGTCTCCGGCCCGGATATCATTACCCGTGGCTTTGTGTACGTCAAGGAGTCCGAGGGCCTGCTGGAGGAGCTGCGCCAGGTGGCCCTGGAGGCCCTGCAGAGCGTGGACACCCGTTACGCCACCGACTGGTCCGCCATCAAAGGGGTCATCAAGGGGGATATGTCCAACTACCTTTATAAAAAGACCAAGCGCTCCCCCATGATCCTGCCTGTGATTATGGAAGTGTGACGCCGATTTTTTCATACCATATTATATATAAGGCAGCACCACTCCCTCAGGTCATACAGACCTGGGGGAGTTTTTTGCTGACAGACAGGTTCCCTTTGGGTGTACGTGTGTGTGAAACATCTTCCCTTCCCCCGCCCAAAGGGAGGGGGGACTATATCTTGTGGCAGCCACGAGGAAAACCCCAAAATACCCCCGGAAAAGTTGCTGTTTTCCCCCATTGTAACAGTGGGGGCGCAATATTACGGTTTTGTTACACTTGCCCCGGAGCTGTTGACTTCCCCTCTGGCATCTGATATTATAATGCCGAGGCAAGGGGAGTTATACTTGACTAGTTGGTCAAAATAGTTCCCAAACCCCAAGTTTTCGGGAATTTTTCTCGAAAATGAGGCTCAAAAAGTTACATTTGCGAGCCAAGAAAAATTTAAGGAGGAATTCCGAATGAGAAACCTGAAGCGGGCTCTGAGCCTGGCGATGGCTTCCGTCATGCTGCTGGGCATGATGGTCGTCGGCACCGGCGCGAGCTACAAGGATGTGACTTCCGAGGACAACCAGGAAGCCATCGAGGTTCTCCAGAAGATCGGCGTCATGGTTGGCGACGAGAATGGAGACTTCAATCCTGACCAGAACGTCACCCGTAACGAGATGGCTGTTGTCATGGCGAACCTCATGGACTACCGTGTGGCCAGCTATGAGGGCACCTCTCCCTTCACCGATGTCCCCTCTTGGGCTGAGCCCTATGTGGCTGCCTGCTACACCAACGGCATCACCTCTGGTATGAGCGCCACTATCTACGGCGGCGATCAGACCGTCACCACTGCTCAGGCTGCCCTGATGCTGATGAAGGCTCTGGGCTACTTCCAGTACCAGTCCGATTTCGGCGATGACTGGCAGCTGGCCACCGTGAGCCAGGGCACCAAGATCGACCTGTTTGTGGACGTGGAGTCTGGTGTCCGCGAGGCCATGACTCGTAACGACGTGGCTCAGCTGGTTCTGAACACCCTGAAGTCCGGCATGGTTGAGGCTGACGATGACACCATCAAGGTGGAGGCTGACGGCGTGTCCGTTGAGGCTGGTAAGGTCACCTACAACTACATCACCAGCGGTGAGAATTACTCCGGCGCTATCAAGAGCCTGAATGTTTCCGGCAGCCTGGTCAACTCCGGCCAGCGCATTGTGGAACTGGGCGAGAAGCTGTACCTGGGCTCCCTGAAGCTGGATGACTCTGCCTTCAACAACTTCGGCGCTCCCTCCAACAAGTGGACCTACAAGAATGTGGAGATCGGCACCTACGCCAAGGATGCTGACTATGTGTTCGAGGGCCCTGTGAAGAGCAACGTCATGTATGACACCGTGGGCAAGAACGTGGCCAAGGACTATGAGTGGATTATGTTCCTGAATGGCGAAGAGGCTTACGAGCAGACTGGTGAGGACAAGGATATGTTCACCAAGACTGACGTGGTCGCTAACGACACCAAGGATCTGAAGGGCATCAACCGCGGCGCTACTACCTATGTGTATGTGGATGACGACTTCACCACTGTTGTGGACGGTGAGACTGTCTCCATTTCTCTGGTAATTGTTTCTATCGTTGACACCTTCGTGGCTGAGGTCAATAAGGTTGACGATGGCACCATCACTATCGATGATCAGAGCCTGGAGTTCGACATCGAGGGCTATGATGAGGAGGACATCATCCTCTACACCAAGTCCTATGACGAGGGTTCTGACACTTGGTCCGTGGAGTCCGTGATCGGCCTGGCTGAGCGCGTTGAGGGTGAGGCCAGCAAGATTAAGGCTAACGACAGCGTGACCATCGACGAGACCACCTACAAGTACAGCAAGACCTTTGCCGACGACAAGCTGACCACCGATTCCGTTGGCCAGAGTGTGGCCTTCTATGTGGACCAGCAGGGCAACATCATCAAGATGGACGAGGCCTTCGAGTCCAACGACTACGCCTATGTCATGGACATCGGTGTGGATAGCGCTACCTTCCAGAACGCTGACGACGTGTTCTACGCCAAGCTGCTGCTGACTGACGGCACCATCCTCTCCAAGGTGGAGATCGACGGCGACACCGCCAAGAAGTATGAGCTGAAGGACGAGAACGGCGACGCTGTTGAGGAGAACTTCGACAACCTGAAGAACCAGATCGTTGCCTACTCCGAGGAGGATGACGGCACCTACACCATGTCCGTCAAGACCAACGCCAACGGCACCGGCACCGCTGAGATGACCAAGAATGGCAACTCCAGCGTTAAGCTGACCAATGACGACGGCAACCTGTACCTGAACGCCGACAAGAACACCGTGTTCATCGTGGCTGACGACGTCAGCGAGGATGAGTACAACCTGTATGTGGGCTACAACAATGTTCCTGAGATCAGCGCTGCTGGCGAGAACGTCATTGCCTACACCAAGAGCGGCATCGCCAAGGTGATCGTGGTCACCACTGAGGGCGCTTCCGTCAAGGGTGCTGCCAAGGATGTTGCCTTCGTCGTGGGCCTGAGCGCTGCCAACGAGGGCAAGCCCATCAAGGATTCCTCCGGCACCTACTATGTGTATGACGCCATTGTGGACGGTGAGGTCACCACTCTGAACGTGAAGGCCGACACCAACGCTATGGAGAAGCTGTTCGAGCTGGACGAGAAGGAGATCGGTGTCTACTTCGGCATCACCTACAACACCAAGGGCTTTGTTACCGACGTGGATGAGAATGTTCCCGATCCTGAGGATGTCGAGGTAATCTATACCTACGAGGGCACTAAGGCTATGACCTCCGCTGGTATCCTGGGCTTCGATTACGATGGTGAGAACTACAACTATCGTCCTTCCGGCGACAATGTGGCTGTGGTCGGCTACTTCGACGGCGACGTGCTGTCCGTGACCGATGCTGACGGCATCAAGACCGACAAGAACGACGAGACCATCCTGATCATTGACGACGGCGCTCTGGTTGCTGTCATGATCACTGAGGTCAAGGGCTAATCAGATTTTGATCTGATTGCTGTCGAACTTGGGCAAATCAAAAGCAGCCCCCCAATTGGGGGGCTGCTTTTCTTATCGCTATTTAAGGGCAATGTAATAAAAAGATAAATCCTGGCTATTAAAGTGGGAATAGGATGTGGTTTCCAAATGTAGGGTAAACCCGGTATCCGTAAATTGAAGCCAATCTTGGCAGATTTTTGTGCGGAATTTAATGGGAATTACCACTTGAACACTGTCGTCGCCCAATAAAAACGCATGATTATAGTCCGTATTGTCACAATCCATAGAAAAAATCATTACCAGCGAAGGACGAAAGCCTACTGTGATGGACCGGACAAATGTACCGTCACCCACATAGCTCCCCGTTTTGATATAGGAGTTGTCCGTCCCATACTTTTTAGCCAGCCCCGCCGTCACCGAAGCCGACAGGCTGTTCAGAGCGCTCTGGGCTGCCTTGGTCGCCAACTGAGTCTTCACCCCATCCAGGTCTGCCTGGCCCGCCTTGGTGTCCATCTGGTCCGCCAGACCTCCCAGGGCGGCATCCACTTTGCCGTTGTCCCCATTAAATTCCTCCCGGAGCACCTTGTCCTCCGGCTGCCACTGGCTGAGTCCATAGCGGCTGGTTTGTCCGCTTGCCATGCTGTATTCCTCCTTTGTCGTTCGGGCGGCTCACCGCCCCCTCTACCCATAGGCAGTACCTGCGAGTTTGTAAGACGTTTTTATACATTTTCTGGAACTTGCAGCACAACTATCTCCTTAAAATCCTTTCCTTGACCCAAACCGACAAACGTGCTACAGTGACCATATCCACCCGTGGCGGAGAATACGGAGGAACCATTTATGAGTAAACATCTTGTCATTGTGGGCCTGGGCCTCATTGGCGGCTCCCTGGCTAAGGCCCTCCATGGCTTTGAAGATTACGAGATCGTGGGGGTAGATGTCAGCCAGCCCACCCTGCGCTACGCTCTGGAAAACGGCATTGTAGACCAGGCATGGGACGACCCCGTTCCCGCCCTGCGGGAGGGGGATCTGGTATTTTTGTGCCTGCATCCCAGGGGGATTGTGGAGTTTATGGAGCAGCACCGGGACCACTTCAAACCTGGAGCCATGGTCACCGATGTCTGCGGCGTCAAAGGGGCCATTCTGGAGGGGGCAAAGGTACTCCCCGATACCGTCTCCTTTGTGGGGGGACACCCCATGGCGGGAACGGAGTTTTCCGGCATCCAGCACGCCTTGGTCAATATGTTCCAGGGCGCCCACTACATTCTCACCCCCAACCAGCAGTCCTCTCCCGAGCATGTGGCCCTGATGGAACGGCTGGCCCGTCACATCGGCTGTGCCGACGTGGTCAAAACCACTCCGGAACAGCACGACGCCATTATCGCCTACACCAGTCAGATGATGCACATCATCGCAGTATCGGTTTGTGATGACCCCAGCCTGTTCCAGTACCAGGGCTTTGAGGGGGACTCCTTCCGGGGCTGCACCCGGGTGGCCGCCCTGGATGTGTCCTTGTGGACCCAGCTGTTTTCCATGAATGCCCACGCACTGGGGGCGGCTCTGGAACAGCTGGAGGAAAATCTCCGTTCCTACCGGCAGTGCATCCAGAGCGGGGATCTCAACACCTTGGCCCAAAAGCTGGCCTTTTCCTCCGCCCGCAAACGGAAAATGACCCGTTTGGAGGAAGAGCGGGGCGCTGTGGGCCGGGACGGCATAAAAAAGCGCCTTAATGGCGAAACGGCTCCATAACACAAAAGCCCCCGGGGTTACCCCCGGGGGCTTTTGCTGTGTGTGTTGTAAAGGAGAGGGAGAAATGGAAGAGTTTTGTCTGGGTACGTGTTTATAATATCGAAGAAACATGGCGATTTTATGTATCGCAGGTGAATTTTTTGTTAACAAACGTTCCCTGTGGTTGGAACAGCAAAGGGCCCCGGTTTGAGCCGGGGCCCTTTCCCTGTGTGTGTTGTAAAGGAGAGGGAGAAATGGGAGGTACCTCTTGTCTGGGTACGCGTTTATTCTATCGGAGAAACATGGCGATTTTATGTATCGCAGGTGAATTTTTTGTTAACATCCCACCCCATTGAAAGGGGAAAAATTGACAGCAAAAGGCCCCGGTTTTTAACCCGGGGCCTTTTACCTGTGTGTGTTGTAAAGGAGAGGGAGAAATGGGAGATATTTTTTGAATCACTGGTTACGAGTATAAAGTACCAAACATTTACGTCAAAACCGTGACTCCAGTATGAATTTTTTGTGAACTTTCCCACGCCCCATTTTCTCCTCTTATTCCGTCATCAAGGCCAGGGCCAGAGCCGCGGTATCCTCCAGATTTTTGACGGTAATCTCCTCCTGGGTGGTGTGCACCTTGGTCATTCCCGTACCCAGCACAAGGGCCTGGACTCCGTGGGCGTTGAGATTATTGGCGTCGCTTCCGCCGCCGCTGGCCGCCAGGGAGGGGGTCAGACCCGCCCGGCGACAGGCCTGGGATACAGCCAGCACAAAGGGATCGTCCTCCCGGTAGGAATAAGCGGTATAGGACCGGCTCAAGCCGCCCTCCAGGGTGGCTCCAAACTTCTGGCAGGCCTGCTCCAGGCAGTCCATCATATGCTTGCCCTGGGCTTCCAGCTTTTCATCGCTGCGGCTGCGGGCTTCGGCCTGGATCTGGGCCCGCTCCGGGACAATGTTGGTGGCATACTGGGCACAGACGGAACCAATGTTGGCGGTGGTCTCCTCGTCAATGCGCAGCAGCTTCATGTTGGCGATGGCGTGGGCCAGCACCTGGATGGCGCTTATCCCCTCCTCCGGAGCCACACCGGCGTGAGCCCGGCGTCCCACCACGGTGGCATTGAGCTTATACTGCCCCGGAGCGCTGGTAATGATTTTGCCCGCGTCCCCGCTGCTGTCCAGAACCACCGCCCGTTTCCCTGCCAGCAGGCTGTAATCCATGTGCCGGGAGCCTTTCAGGCCGATCTCCTCACAGACGGTAAACACTGCCTGCAGCTCCGGGTGGGGGAGGTTTTGCTCCACTACGGTGCGCATAGCCTCCACAATGGCCACCACTCCCGATTTATCATCGCCGCCCAGGACGGTGTCTCCCTTGCTGCGGATCACTCCCTCCTCGATGACCGGTTCCACCCCCACGCCGGGGGTCACCGTATCCATGTGGGCGCACAACAGCAGGGGCTGGCCAGGGCCGGTGGCCGGGAGGGTGCAGAACAGGTTGCCCGTTTCGCTGCCCGTCTGGGCCTGACTGTTGTCCCGCTCCACCCGGCAGCCAATGGCCTCCAAATCGACGGCCAGACGGTCTGCCATGGCCCCCTCATGGGTGCTCTCACTGTCGATGCGCACATAGTCCAAAAAGGTCTCCAATAGACGCTGTCGGTTGATCATAAACAAAAGTCCTCCTTGCTAAAACGGGCCGCGGCCGGGTTTTCCGGCCGCGGCCTTGGATTTACACAAAGTTGGATTTACACAAAGTATAGTTATACCGCGGGGTAGAACAGGCCGGTGTCCACGCCGATGGGCAGCCCCAGAGACAGCCAAATCACCAGCATAATGGTCCAGAAGAACAGGAAGCAGATGCTGTAGGGCAACATAGTGGCTGTAATGGTGCCGATGCCCGCCTTTTTGTCATAGCGCTGGGCAAAGACCACGATCACAGCGAAGTAGGTCATCATGGGGGTAATAATGTTGGTGCTGGAGTCGCCGATGCGGTAGGCCAGCTGGCACAGCTCGGGGCTGTAGCCCAGGAGCATGAACATGGGCACAAACACGGGGGCCAAAATATTCCACTTGGCGGAGGCCGAGCCCATAAACAGGTTCATGAAGGCGGAGAAGAGGACGAAAATCACCATGAGCGGGATCAGGCCCACCTTGGCCTCCCGGAGGAAGTTGGCGCCGTTGAGGGCGATGATGGTGCCCAGCTTGGTATAGTTGAAATACTGAATAAACTGGGAGGAAACAAAGGCCAGGGCCAGGAAGGAGCCCATAGCGGCCATGGACTTGGACATGGCGTTGCAGACCTCCCGGTGGTCCTTCAGGGTGCCCACGGTCTTGCCAAAGGCCACGGCGGGAAAGAAGAACAAAAGAGCAATGAGAACCACCACGCCGTCAATGAGGGGGGAGGCGGGCCGGCCCAACAGAGAGCCGTTGGCATTGCGGAAGAAGGAGTTCTGGGGGATGCAGGCGGCCACAATCACCAGGACAAAAATCAAAGCCACGATACCCGCCCGTTTTAAGCCCTTCTTCTCCTCGGGTGTAATGGTGGTCAGGGAGGTGTCCTCGTCGGCCAGCAGCTCGCCGCCAAAGGCCTCCAGGCGGGGCTCCACCAGCTTGTCGGTGATAATGGTGCCCAATATGGTGATCAGGAAAGTGGAGGCACACATGAAATAGTAGTTACCCATGACCGCCACATGGTAGTTGGGATCAATGATGGAGGCAGCCGTCTGGGAAATACCCGCCAGCAGGGGGTCCAGAGTGCCTACCAACAGGTTGGCGGAGAATCCGCCGGACACACCGCAGAAGGCGGCGGCCAGACCTGCCATGGGGTGCCGGCCATAGGCCCGGAATACCATAGCCCCCAGGGGGATCAGCACCACGTAGCCGGCGTCGGAGGCGATGTTGGACATAACACCCAGAAACACCACCACGGGGGTAATAAAGGCCTTGGGGGTGACCTTCACGGTCTGCTTGAGCAGAGCGTTGATCAGCCCGGACTGTTCCGCCACGCCCACGCCAAGCATGGCCACCAGCACCATTCCCAAGGGTGCATAAGAGGTAAAGTTGCTCACTGCTTTGGAGAAGATGTACGCCAATCCATCTTTCGTCAGCAGGCTGACTGCGGTTACTGTAGTCTCCTTCAGCTCATCCCCAGAAATCAGTTCGCCGGTGGCAGATACGCCCATCGCCGCGCACACCGCAGAAATGATCACAATCAGCAAAGCCAAAAGGGCAAACAGTGCAATGGGGTGAGGCAGCTTGTTGCCCACCGCCTCAATGCCATTGAGCCAACGGTTATACAAGCTGATCTTTTTCTCTCCTGAACGATTTGACATGTTGTTCTCTCCTTATAAATTTGTTGTGCCCTCATTTCGAGTCCAAGGGGGAACGCAAAACTCCTGCCCTCCTTCATGTTCCATTTTGTGTCTCTCTCGGGCTGGGGGCCCAGCAATTTTATTGTATCATTTCCACAATTTCCCCGTCAATGTAGCTGCGCTAGCGCAGCATCGTGTTAAAGCACACCCGTTGTGATTTTGCATAATTCCGTCTTTCTTTTTGCCCGTTTTTGTTGTGTCTTTGCTGAGAGTACGTTTTTCCACTATTTCTCTTTTCCCTCTGGCTCCCTCTATGATTTCCGAAAAGAGTGTTTGTTATGTGTGCCATATCCCTTGACGGTCTATTCTCCGTATGCGATAATAAAATGTTACCAGAAAAAGATTTCCTGCTAACTGGGCGGGGAGCTATAGAGAGGGATCAGAAGAGATGGATTTTTTTGTTGAACTTTGCCTGCGAGGCGGGGATGCCCAGGACCCAGAAACCCGCCGTCGTTGCGGAACGTTTTCCGGGGGAATGGGGCTTGGACTGAATATTTTGTTGTTTTTGGGTAAGCTGCTGGCGGGGATTCTCACCTCCTCGGTGGCCATGATCGCCGATGCGGTGAACAATTTGTCCGATGCGGCCACCTCCATCGTCACCCTCATCGGGTTTCGTCTGGCCGGCCAGGAGGCGGACGCCGACCACCCCTTCGGCCACGGCCGGATCGAGTACATCACCGGGCTGATCGTAGCCCTTGCCATTTTGCTTATGGGCTTCGAGGTGGGCAAGTCCTCCCTGGACGCCCTCATCCACCCCTCCCAGGTCTCTGTCACTCCCATTTCCCTGGTGATTCTGGTGGCGGCCATTGGGGTGAAGTTCTGGATGTTTTTGTTTAACCGGGCGCTGGGCCGCCGGCTCCACTCTGCCGCCATGGAGGCGACTGCCGCCGACTCCCTGTCGGATATGGCCTCCACCAGCGTGGTTCTGATTTCCGCCCTGGCCAGCGGGCTGACCTCCCTGCCCATCGACGGGCTGGCGGGCATGCTGGTGGCCCTGCTGATTTTGAAAACGGGCTTTGAGGCGGTGAAGGACACCATTGACCCCCTGCTGGGCCGGCCCATGGATCCGGACCTGGCCGCCGACATCGACGAGCTGGCCACGGGGCACAGCCCCATTCTGGGCATCCACGACCTGGTGTACCACGACTACGGCCCCGGCCGGGCCATGATGTCCTTCCACGCCGAGGTGCCCGCCAACGCGGACTTTTTGGAGATCCACGATATCATTGACCACATTGAGCGGGAAATGAAGGCCAAGCACCACATCGAGACGGTCATCCACATGGACCCGGTGGTCCAGGACGAGCGCACCGACGGTCTGCGCCGGCAGGTTTCCGACCTGGCCCAGTCCATTGACCCCGCCCTGTCCATCCACGATTTCCGCATCACCCCCGGGCCCATCCACACCAACCTGATCTTTGACGTGGTGGTGCCCTACGGCTTTTCCATGAGTGACAGCCAGGTCTGCGGGGAGCTGTCGGCCAAAATCAAGGCTCTCTCCGACCGCTATTACCCTGTCATTCAGGTGGACCACTCCTATGTGGATCACCGGTGAACGGGTCCTTTTGGCGGTAATTTACAAATTATTCACCCAAGATAAGGGTTTCGCGCTATAATAAATAGGAAGGACTATATCATAAAATGAGGTGTCTGCTATGCCCAAGAAGGTGTTAATTGTAGAGGACGACGGCAACATCGCCGAGCTGCTCCACCTCTACCTGGAAAAAGAGGGCTTTGAGACCCAGGTGGCCAAGGACGGGGGCAAGGGCGTGGAATATTTCCGCACCTTCCAGCCCGACCTGGTGCTGCTGGATATCATGCTCCCGGTGATGGACGGCTGGTCGGTGCTGAAAAAGATCCGGGAATCGGACAAGACCCCGGTAATCATGCTCACCGCCAAGGGGGAGACCGAGGACAAGGTCACCGGCCTGGAGGGCGGGGCGGACGACTACATCGTCAAGCCCTTTGAGATGAAGGAGGTCCTGGCCCGGATCCACGCGGTGCTGCGCCGCTCGGGAGCGGAGGAGGAGCCGGGGGAGAAGAAGCTGTCCTTTGACAAGCTGGTCATCAACCTGGACTCCTACGAGCTGCTGGTGGACGGCCAGCGGATCGATACCCCCCCAAAGGAGCTGGAGCTTCTCTACCACCTGGCCTCCGCCCCCAACCGGGTCTTTACCCGCAACCAGCTGCTGGACGAGGTATGGGGCTTTGACTACTTCGGAGACAGCCGGACGGTGGATGTGCACATCAAACGTCTGCGGGAAAAGCTGGAAGGGGTCAGCGACCAGTGGCGTCTGAAGACTGTGTGGGGCGTGGGCTATAAGTTTGAGGTTGGCGGAACCAATTGACACAAAGGAGGTGACCGCCTTTGCGATCCCTGTATAAGCGGCAGCTGGCTATGATGGTGGGCGTCACCGTTCTCTCCTTTACTCTGCTGTCCACCGCCTTTATGCTCCTGTCCTACCGCTATATTATTTCGGAAAAGCGGGACTCCATGGAGCGCAACGCCGGCTATATTGTCAGTTTCACGTCCTCCTACTACCAGCGCTACCTCAGCATTCAGGACGATTTCTACCGCAGCTATGTGGCCTCCATCGCCCTGATTTCCGACTCCTATGTCATCGTAGCCAATCCCGACGGCGAGATCATTTACGCCACCGACGGCCACAACTTCTACGAATACAAAAACACCAAAGTCCCCGAGAACCTGGTCTCCCAGGTATTGGACCAGGGCAGCTATACCGGAATGACCAATCTGGGCGGAATCTATCCCGAACGGCGGTACATGGCCGCCCGCCCGGTGTTCTCCTCCACCATTGCCGGCAACACCATTGTCCACGGTCTGGTGTTGGTGTCAGCGGACGCCTCCAGCCTGGCAGAGATGTGGTCGGCCACCGCCACCATTTTCTTCTTCTCCGCCGTGGTGGTGCTGCTCATCGCGGTCATTGCCAGCACCATCACCTCCGCCCACCAGGCCAGGCCCCTGAACGAGATGGCGGAAGCGGCCCGAAAGTTTGGCCGAGGGGAGTTTGATGTGCGGGTCACCGGCTACGAGGGCCGGTGCGATGAGATCAGCACCCTGGCCGAGGCCTTTAACTCCATGGCAAACTCCCTGGCCAAGGTGGAGAGCCAGCGCTCGGAGTTCATTGCCAATGTCTCCCACGAGCTGAAAACCCCCATGACCACCATTGCCGGCTTTGCCGAGGGCATTCTGGACGGCACCATCCCCCCGGAACGGGAGAAGGAGTCGCTACAGATCATCGTCTCGGAGACCCGGCGCCTATCCCGCCTGGTGCGGCGGATGCTGGATCTGAGCCGGCTCAATGCCCTGGCAGAAAATACCCTCACCGCCCAGGAGCAGTTTGACCTCACCGAGGTGGTCTCCCGGGTACTCATCAGTCTGGAGGGCAAGATCACCAGCCGGGGACTGGATGTGGATGTGCAGATGCCCGAGGACAAGCTGATGGTCTGGGGCGACCCGGACTCCATCACCCAGGTGTGCTACAATCTGGTGGACAACGCCGCCAAGTTTGCCGCCCAGGGCAGCACCATCACCGTCCAGATCACTAAAAAGGATGGCAAGGCTTATACCTGTGTCCGCAACCTGGGAGCCACCATCTCCCCGGAAGAGCTACCCCTGCTCTTTGACCGCTTCCACAAGGCGGACTACTCCCGTTCTATGGACCGGGAAGGGGTGGGCCTAGGTCTGTATATCGTAAAGACCATTTTGGGCAACCTAAAGGAGAACATTACCGTAACCAGCGAGGATGGCGTGACGGAGTTCACCTTTACCCTCACCCTGGCGTAACCGTTTTCCACAGTATCACCCAAGGGGGCGATGGATGTTTTGGACAACCGCAACTCAGATCTTTGGCAGGGAGGGCCCTGGGAGCAGCCCTCCCCCTCCTTTTCTCCGCCGCCGGCCGTTTTTCTGCCCGACGGCGCCCGCCCAGCCCGGCCTGTGCTGCGCCCTCGGCGCCGGCGCCGGCATCTGTGGCCTTTCCTGGCCCTGGGGGCCGGGGTCCTGCTGGGCGTGTTTCTGCTCACCGGAGTTTTCTTCCTCCTGACCACCGGCGGAGACATTTCTCTGTCTCCCCCCAGCGGAGGACAGCCCTCCCAGACTCAGGAGTATTCCACCCAGCCCCCCTCCATTCCCCGGGCCCAGACCGGGACAGGGGTGACCCTCACCCTCTCCCCCTCCAGCGGGCAAACCCTCTCCTACACGGAGATTTATGAGAAGAATCTGCCCTCCATGGTCTCCATCGAGGCCCAGACCCCCAAGGAGTACAGCACCGGCACCGGCGTCGTCCTCACCCAGGACGGCTATATCGTCACCAACGCCCATGTGGTGGCCGGGGCGGAACAGGTTCAGGTGGTGTTTTATGACAATACCGTCCGGGAAGCCAGTCTGGTGGGCTTTGACTCCGACGAGGATTTGGCGGTACTGAAGGTGGACGCTCAGGGCCTGACGCCGGCGGAATTTGGGGACTCCTCCCTGCTCCAGTGCGGGGACCCGGTGGCCGCCATCGGCGACCCTCTGGGCTACCGCTCCACCATCACCGACGGCATTGTCTCCGCCCTGGACCGGGAGGTGGATGTGGACGGGAGCACCATGGTCCTCATCCAGACCAGCGCCGCCATCAACTTCGGCAACTCCGGCGGCGCCCTTATCAACCAGTACGGCCAGGTGGTGGGGATCACCACCATCAAGATCGTCACCGACGACGGCTCGGCGGAGGGACTGGGCTTTGCCATTCCCTCCACGCGGGTTAAATATGTGGTAGATTCCCTCATTGACGGCCAGGAGATTCGCACCGGCGTCTTCGGCTTCACCGTCATCATCCGGCCGGTATCGGGGGGTGGACTGGAGCTGCAAAGCGTGGACCCCAACAGTGACGCCTACGCCAAGGGCCTCCAGCCCGGCGACATCATCCTCACCGCCAACGGCCAAGAGGTGACCTCCACTCAGGATCTGGCCCGTTTAAAGCTGTCCCTGGGCCCGGGGGATATGGTCACTCTCACCTACCTGCGCAACGGGCAGGTCTACACGGTGGATGTGGCCTTGGTGGACGCCTCGGACGTGGGCTGACAGGAGGAACCTTCCATGATCAATACCACCTTGTGCTACCTCCAGCGGGGCGGGGACTACCTGATGCTCCACCGGATCAAGAAAGAAAACGACCTCAACCACGATAAATGGATTGGCATTGGGGGCAAGTTTGAGGACAAGGAGAGCCCTGAGGACTGTCTGCTCCGGGAGGTGCGGGAGGAAACGGGCCTGACCCTCACCTCTTACCGCTACCGGGGCCTGGTGACCTTTGTCTCCGACCGCTGGCCCACGGAATATATGCACCTGTTCACCGCCGACGGCTGGACGGGGGAGCTGAAGGAGTGCGACGAGGGGGTGCTGGAGTGGATTCCCCGCTCCACCCTCCTCTCCCTGCCCCACTGGGCGGGGGACGCCATTTTCCTGGACCTGATTGGCCGGACGGACACCCCCTTCTTTTCCCTAAAGCTGTGCTACCAGGGGGAGGAGCTGACCCAGGCCGTGCTGGACGGCAAGGCATTGCCGTTGCCCGGTTAGGCGTTCCAGCCGCTCCATCCCCCTCACTATTTCAATTACAAAGGAGGCGGGCTTATGAAGCCCCAGTACGCCAACACCTTCGGCATCCGCAAGGTGTCGGACAAGGAAGGAGAAATCCTGGAGGTCACCCTGGACATGACCTATAAGTACATGGAGACCGCCATCACCATCACCCCCAAGGGCCTGGAGAATGTGGCCACCCCCAACGCCGAGCAGGTGGCCTCCATCGTGATGAACAAGCAAAGCGCCATTTCCCTGCGCAATCTGCTCATTCAGACCCTGGGTCTGGAATAACCTTCCCATAGAAGCAAAACCCCCGGAGGACGGCCGTCCTCCGGGGTTTTTTTGTTTGATTCAGCTGTCGGGCTTCATGAGATGGAGGTCCTCCTCCGTCAAGGGCATGTTGTAGGGGTTGACCTGCTCATTGAGAACGGGGAGGATGTCCTCCGCCTCATAGACGAAGCAGTATTGGAATCCCTTACAGGTGGCATTTCCGTCCCCCTCCAGGGTGCCCTGGGTCACGCCGGTGGACAGGTCCACCTGGAGGGCCTGGGTGGCAAAGTAGATCATGTCGGTGACTGATAGATCGGTCTTCACGTACTCATTGAAAATGGAGACAAACTCCGTCACCTTGGCCACCGAGTTCCAGGAGACCACCTTCTTGGCCAGCTGCATCAGCACCTGGCGCTGCATCTCTCCCCGCTGCACATCGGTGTACCACTGGTTGGCCAGGTAATTGGGGCTGTCCTTGTTGTCATGGCGGTAGCGCACCACCTCCATGGCCTCCTGGCCGCTGAGGGTCTGGGTGCCCTTGGAGAAGTGGATATGTAGGTTTTGGATGGGGTCGTCGTAGTTCATGTCCAGGGGGATGTCCACCTCTACGCCATCCAGCTCGTCCACCAGGGCGATGAACCCCTTCAGGTCCACCAGGATGTAGTAGTCGATGGGGATGCCAAAGGTGTGCTCGATCTCCTCCTTGAGCACATCGGCCCCCGCTCCATAGAAGGCCCCGTTGATTTTGGGCTGCTTCCGCCAGGTGCGCTCCACCGCTGTGTCCCGAGGGATAGAGATCATACCCACCTTTTTGTTGGGCACGTCGTAGCTGACCACAATGATGCTGTCGGTGTTGCCGCTGTCCACGTCCTTGCCCAGCAGGACGAAGTTGTATACCCCCTCCCGGCGCTCACGCACCGGCTCCTCCTCCACCTGGCTGGTGTCGCCGGTGGGCAGCGCGGTGCCTGTGTTTCCGGGGTCGGAGGTCTGGGGGATGGGTGGGGGCTTAATGAACATCTGATAGGCCACGAACCCCGCCACGATCACGGCGGAGAGGACCACCGCAAACTTATAAAAGGCCCAAAACAGCCGGGCGGGCAGGGGCTTTTTCCGCCGCATTCCCTTGCCCTCCGGCCTGGGGGGCGGAGCGGAGCGGCTGGTGCGTCTGGAGGGCGGCGCTGGTTCTTGCCGGCTTCCCCGGCGGGATACGCTGATATATTTCTGTTCCAGTGCTGGTCCCTCCCTGTGCAAATTCCTTTCTAGTATACCTGTATCTGTTCTATTCGGCAAGAGGCGGGAAAATTTTTCATAAAAAATTAAAGGTTGCCCCCATCGATGGCCCCTTCCACCATCTTCCACACCGCCTGGACACTCAGGCCGTCGCAGCGGTACTCCACGGTGACGCCGTTGGGGAAGAGAACGCCGAAGTCAAAGGCCAGACCGCCGGTGTCCTTTTCCTTGCCCCGGGCCTCCACCACCGACTGGGACATGTCCTGGGCCCGGAACACCGGGAAGTTCACGCTCTCCCGGTACGCCTCTGGCACATGTTCAGACCAGGGGATGGAGTATCGGCGCAGGTCATATTCCTCTGTGTGCTCCACGTCCACCGTCTGGGGCAGCTGCCCGTCCTCCGGGCAGCGCACCAGCACCTCCACGTCGTCGTACCCCCGGCTCCACCGCACCCAGAGGGTGTCATAGTTTCCCTCCTGGTAGGACCGCCGGCCGTAGAAGCCGCCGTAGCCCGCCGGTTCCGACTGGGGCAGGTAGGGGGCAAAGGCCGCTTCCCCCAGAGCCTGCCGGAGGGAGGCAAACTCCCGCTCCTCCCAGGCCGGGATATCCCCGTTGGTGAGCAGCCCATCCAGATGGAGTCCTTCTCCCTCCAGGGCATAGCCCACCAGCAGGGCGTTGAGCATCCGGGCGCCCCCCGCCGCTAAATCAGTCTGTCCGTCATACTCTGAGCCGAAGGGGCTGTCGGTGTTCTCAAAGCGCACCCCCACGTCCCCGGCTAAAAACTCGCTGCCGCACACATGCTCGGTTTCCTCGTCTCCGTCCTGGTCGTAGCTCTCGGCCCAGGCGGTGACGGCCACGCCGCCCACCTCATTGGTCTGGCGGCCGGGCTCCAGCAGACAGTTAGGGGGCAGGTGGTCGGGGGAGAGGGTGAGGGTAAAGGAGGCCCCGCTGGGGTGTTCCCCCCAGATGTGGAGCCAGAACAGCTGTCCCTCTCCGTCGTAGGTGGCCCGGCCGGTGAGAACGTAGTCCTCCCAGCCCAGAACCTCCATCCAGTCCCGCTCCTCCCCCTTGGGGGAGCTGTTTTCCTCCTGGCGGGAGGTAAAGATACTCTGAATCTCCTCCTGCCCCAGCTCCACATCATAGGAGCCGTCCGGAAAGGCAATGGAGGCTGCAAGATCCATGGAGGCGGATTTGTCCGCATAATGAATCTCCGGGGGCATGACCAGGTAGTCCTTGGTGATCTCCTCCTGTTCCGCTGGATTTCCCTGGCCGCTTCCCGCCACAGTCCCCGGATTGGGGGAAGGGCCGGAGGGTGTGGCCAGCCCCAGGGACGGGACCAGCCGCCACAGCCCGAGGATGATTGCGCAGCAGGCCGCAGCCGCCGCCCAGGCCCGCCAGGGCCTGGGCCCCCGGGAGGACCTCCCGGGCTCCAATTCCAGCAGTCGGTCCATCAGCTGGGGGGATGGGGCCTGCCGGTTCATATACTGTCGGTATCCATTCATGTCGATTCTCCTTCCAGCAATCGTTTCAGTCTGGAACGGGCCCGGACAAGACGGGAGCGCACCGTCCCCGGCCGCTGGCCGGTGAGGCGGGCGATCTCCCGGGTGGAGTACCCCTGGTAATAATAGAGGTGGATTACCGCCCGGTCGGCGGGCGGCAGGGCAAAGAGCTCCTCCAGCTCTGCCCGCTCCTGGGGGTCCGCCGCGGGAAGGGTGTCGGGTAGGGGGCCCACCCGCCGCCAGGCCAGGCGCAGCCGGCTCTTACAGCCGTTGACCAGTACCCGGGTCAGCCAGGCTCCCGGCTTTTCCAAATTGTCCGGCGCCTTTTCCAAAAAGGTGAGAAAGGCGTCCTGCACCGCGTCCTCCGCCTCCTGGGGATTCCCCAGAATGGCCAGAGCGGTGCGATAGAGGCTTGGGGTATGCTGTGTGACCAGATTTTCCCAATCCACCGGCCGGCTGGATTGCTGAGCCATAGGGCCACCTCCTTTCACCCCATTAGACGTGTGAGGGAGCGTTTTTGCTGCACAGAAAGGAAAATTTTTTAAAAAAAACGGCCGCCCCGAAAAGAGGCGGCCGTTCCGGCACAAAACCAATATGTATGGAATTAGAAAATCAGATCCCGGCTGATCTGGCTCAGGCTGTGGACCCCGCACATGGCCATGGTGTCCGCCAGCTCCCCGCGGAGCTTGTCGGTCAGCACCTTCACGCCCTCGGCTCCGCCGCCGTAGACGGCGTTCACATAGGGCCGGGCCAGAATACAGGCGTCGGCACCCAAAGCCAGGGCCTTGCACACATCCACACCGGAGCGGATGCCTCCGTCCACCAGAATGGTCATCTTACCCTTCACCGCGTCGGCGATGGCAGGGAGGACGGCGGCGGTGGCGGGCACTCCGTCCTGCACCCGGCCGCCGTGGTTGGACACCACGATGCCGGCAGCTCCCGCCTCCAGGGCCTTTTTCGCCCCGGCCACGGTCATGATGCCCTTGATGATGAAGGGCACCCCGGCGTAGTCAATGATCTCCCGGAGCTCCTCCACCGTCTTGGAGCCGGCGGGAGGGGTCAGGCCCTTCAGGAAGGGCAAACCGGCGGCGTCAATATCCATGGCAAACACCTTGGCGCCGGAGGCCTTGGCGGCGTCCAGCTTGGCAAATACGGTGTCCCGGTCCCAGGGCTTCACTGTGGGAATGCCCTTGCCCCCGTTCTGGCCGATGGCCTTGGAGGCTGCGTCAAAGACGGTGCGGTCGGTGCCGTCCCCGGTAAAGGCGGCGATGCCAGCCTGAACACAGGCGGGGACCAGGATCGCGTTGTACTCCGAGTCGGTAAACTTGTACCCGTAGTGGAGCTTCACCGCTCCCACGGGTCCGGCAAAGACGGGCAGGTCGTAGGTCTCGCCGAAGAAGGTGTAGTGGGTGTCCACCGGCACATTCTCGGTGATGGTGTCCATGTTCAGGCACACCTCCTGCCAGGCGTCGTAATTGCGGATGGCCACGGTGCCGCTGCCCTTGGCGCCGGGACCGGGCATGGTGTTTTTGCAGGCCCGGCCATTGCACACCGGGCAGGCTTTACAATAGGGGCCGATGCAGCCCCGGGCTTGTTCCAAAACTTCCTGATAGGTCATGGGGAACTCCTCCTCTCAATTCTTTCCCATCATACCGCCCCCGGCACCGTTCGTCAAGGGCGAGGAAAAACGCGCCGCCCGTTTTCCTCCGGGCAGCGCGTCTATGGGGCATCTGATGGGTTTTCTTACAGGTGGCTCTGGGACTTGGTCAGCTCCTGGGCGATGTTCAGCACGTGGTCGCCAATTCGCTCAAAGTCGGTGAGCAGCTCAGAGTAGAGGATACAGGACTCCTGATCGCAGTCCCCGGTGCGCATCCGATCCAGCTGGTTGCGGCGGTACTGGGCGGTCATGTCGTCGATGCGCTGCTCCAGCTGAGCCACATCGGCCAGCCAGACCATCTCTCCGGCCCGGTGGTGGAGCAGGGCGGAGATGGCCTCCAGACAGATGTCCCGCATGGCGACGATCTCACCCTGGGCCGTCTCGGAGAAGGCAATATTTTTGCTCACCAGCAGGCGGGTATAGCCGGCCAGGTTGTCGGCGTGGTCGCCGATTCGCTCAATGTTGCCGGAAATGGTGAAGTAGCTGCTCACGGTAGCCGAGCCCTGCTCGTTGGTCTCGATGGAAATGAGGTGGGAGACATAGCGGGAGATCTCCCGGTTGAGGAAGTCAATATACTCCTCCCGCTCCTCAATCTCCTGTAGCTGGTCGGTATCCCGGGCCAGCACTGCGTGGAAGCTGTCGGCCACGTTGTCCCGGGCCATGGAGAGCATGCGGTTGAGCTCATTGCGCAGCTGGTCGATGACGATGGCGGACACACCCAGGCCGCCCTCCTTGCCGGAGGCGGAGACGGGGGTCAAATAGGCCAGCTTCATCTGCTGCTCGTCGCTCTCCTCCTGAGGCAGCTCGGGCAAGATGCGCACGGCCAGCTTGGCCAGGTAATTGCCCAGGGGGAGCAGGATGATGGTGGTAATAATATTGAAGCTGGTGTGGGTCAGGGCGATCTGGCCGGCGGGAGTGCCGGGCATGAGGGCGTGGATGGACTGGCCCAGTCCGCCGGGCAGGATGAGGGAGCCGTCAATGATATGGGCAATGGGGAAGAGGATAAAGAGGGTGGTGAAAATAATGGTGCCGATGACGTTGAACATCAGGTGGATGATGGTGGTCCGCTTGGCGTTGCGGTTGGTGCCGATGGCGGCCAAAACGGCGGTGATACAGGTACCGATATTCTGACCGAAGAGGACGAACACCGCGCTGGACAGCTGGATGATTCCGCTGTTGGCCAGGGCCTGGAGGATACCCACCGAGGCGGAGGAGGACTGGATGACGGCAGTAAAGCCGGTGCCGGCCAGAATGCCCAGAATGGGGTTGGAGAAGGTGGACATGAGGCTGATAAAGCCCTCGGACTCCCGCAGGGGGGACATGGCGGCGCTCATCATATCCATACCGATGAAGAGCACGCCCAGACCGGCCAAAATCTGGCCGATGTGCTGTAGCTTGGGTTCTTTTACAAAGACCATCAGCACCACGCCCAGGAAGGCGAACATGGGAGCCAGCTCACCCACGTCCAGGGCGATGAGCAGACCGGTGACGGTGGTACCGATGTTGGCGCCCATGATGATCCAAACGGCCTGGTTCAGGGTCATCATGCCTGCGTTGACGAAGCCAACCACCATGACGGTGGTGGCGGAGGAGGACTGAATGACTGCGGTAATAAGGGCACCCACCAGCACGCCCAAAAAGCGGTTGGCGGTCAGCCGCTCCAAAATCTGTTTCATGCGGCTGCCTGCGGCGGCCTCCAGACCGGAGCTCATCATCTGCATCCCGTGCAAAAACAGGGCTAGTCCGCCCAGCAGGGATAGGATATCTGTGATTCCCATTTCGTTTTCGTTCCTTCCTTGCGGCCAAGAAAAAAGACACAGCCCGCACCTACCTGGTCCAAGTTATGTCCTGTCTTACAGAGCGGCGGTCCTTCCCACGGCCCGCCATTGGCCGCCATTCCTTTTTATGATTCTCAAATGTTCCCAGTATTATTATAGGGGCTGAGGGGAACTGCGTCAACAGATTTTACGAGGATTTAACATTTCCATAACACCCCGGGCAAACAAAGGGGGCGGGAGCTTACCGCTCCCGCCCCTTGTACCAGGCGTCAGGCCTGTTCCTTCTGGCTTTCCAGATATTCGTCATAGGTGGTCTTACGGTCGATGAGCTTCCCGTCGGCGGTAAAGTCAAAGACCCGGTTACACACCGTTTGGATGAGCTGATGGTCGTGGGAGGCCACCAGCACGTTGCACTTCACCGCCTCCAGGCCCTTGTTGAGGGCGGCGATGGACTCCAGATCCAGGTGGTTGGTGGGCTGGTCCAGCATGAGGACATTGGCACCGGAGAGCATCATCCGGGAGAGCATACACCGCACCTTCTCGCCGCCGGAGAGCACCTTCACCGGCTTATACACCTCGTCCCCGGAGAAGAGCATCCGGCCCAGGAAGCCCCGCAGGTACTGCTCCTGGGGATCGGAGGAATACTGGCGCAGCCACTGCACCAGGTTGTCGTCGTTGTCCTGGAAGTAGGGGGTGTTGTCCTTGGGGAAGTAGGAGAAGGTGGCAGTCTGGCCCCACTTCACCGTGCCCTCGTCGGGCTCCATCTCCCCGGCCAAAATTTTAAACAGGGCGGTGTGGGCATTCTCGTTGTCGCCCACGAAGGCGATCTTGTCCCCGTGGCCCACAATAAAGGACACCTTGTCCAGCACCTTTACCCCGTCAATGGTCTTGCTCACGTCGGTGACAAAGAGGATGTCCTTGCCCACCTCCCGGTCGGGGGTGAAGCCCACCCAGGGATAGCGGCGGGAGGAGGCGGGCATCTCCTCCACGGTGAGCTTATCCAGCAGCTTGCGGCGGGCGGTGGCCTGCTTGGACTTGGACTTGTTGGCGGAGAAGCGGGAGATAAAGTCCTGCAACTCCTTGATCTTCTCCTCGTTGCGCTTGTTCTGGTTCTTGATCAGCTGCTGCACCAACTGGGAGGACTCGTACCAGAAGTCGTAGTTGCCCACGTACATCTTGATCTTGCCGTAGTCGATGTCCACGATGTGAGTACACACGGTGTTGAGGAAGTGGCGGTCATGGCTGACCACGATGACGGTGCCCTCAAAGTCCAGCAAAAAGTCCTCCAGCCAGTTCACCGCGTCGATGTCCAGGTTGTTGGTGGGCTCGTCCATCATCAGAAGGTCGGGGTTGCCGAACAGCGCCTGGGCCAGGAGCACCTTCACCTTCAGGCGGGCGTCCAGGGTGGCCATGTCGTTGTAGTGCAGCTCTGTGCCAATGCCCAGGCCCTGGAGGATGCGGCTGGCGTCGGACTCCGCCTCCCAGCCTCCCAGCTCGGCAAACTCCTCCTCCAGCTGGCAGGCCCGCATTCCGTCCTCGTCGGTCATCTCCTCCTTGGCGTAGAGGGCCTCCTTCTCCTTGCCGATGTCGTACAGGCGCTGGTTGCCCATGATGACCGTGTCCATCACGTTATAGGCGTCGTAGGCGTTCTGGTCCTGCTTGAGCACGGACATGCGGATGTTGGGCAGGATGGACACCTCACCGGAGGTGGAGTCCAGCTCCCCGGAGAGGATTTTCAGGAAAGTGGACTTGCCCGCTCCGTTGGCGCCGATGATGCCGTAGCAGTTGCCCCGGAGGAACTGCAGGTCCACGTGGGAAAACAGCGGGGTGCCGCTGTAATTGAGGCTCAGGTCGGTGACAGTGATCATAGACTTGCTCTTGCTCCTTTTTCCGTTTCAAATCAGTTTTCCAGTCATTTTATCATAGGCAACAAAAAAAAGACAGGTTTTTTTGAAAAAAACCTGCCCGTTTTTCTCCCCTTTTCCAGGCCGTTCTCCGTGATGTTTCCGGTGCTTCCCCAGCTCGGTCCTCTTTCGTTGCCCAGCCGCTCAATGGCCGGGGCCGCCTCCATGGGCAGCCCCGGCCTGAGGAGCTGTCTGTCCTTGTCCCAGGGTCAGCCGTCAAATTGGACGGCGTCCACCGTCAGGTCCAGGGTGTGGTCGGTCCCCTCCGCCCCCCGCAGCTGGATGGAGAGGAGCCTTTCGTTTACTGCCTCCTGAGAGAGCAGCTTCACCGTCCGGGTCACCGTCTCCCCGGCGGGGACCTGGGTGGCGTCGCTGGTAAACGCCTGGGCAGAGGTCCCAAAGCCCAGGTCAAACCGCACCGGTGCGCTGCCGCTGTTGGTCACCGTGATGCTCAGGCAGGTCCCTTTCTCCAGGTCCAGGTTCTGGAAGGAGTGCCAGTAGGGCTGGGTGCCGCTGTGCTCCACCTGGTCCAGCAGCTTGTATCCCTCCTGGGGCTGGACCGGCTCCACCTCCTCCATCAGGCCCACCCAGGTCTTCCCCGCCTGGTTCAGGGACATCAGGCTCAGCGCCAGATCTCCGGTCAGCCGCACGTCCAGGGTCCCCTGCTGTCCGTCCCAGACCGTCTCCCAGCCCAGCTTCTCCGTCAGCACCCGGATGGGGATGTAGGTGGTGCCGCCCCCCTGCTCATCGGTGTAGAGGATGGAGGAGGGGATGGACGCTCCGCTCTCCGTGGTCAGGTTTTCCCCCTTGGGCAGGAGGGTTCCACCGTTCAGACTCAATTCCATCTGGTTGAACTGGACCGCTCCCGTGGCCGCCAGGGACGCCGTGACGCAGGCGCACAGGGCCAGCGCCGTCACCAGCCCTGCCACAAATCCCCGTTTCTGTCCGCTGACTTTGCTTTTCTTCATGGATCATACCTCCTCATCAATCGTTTTCCCTCAGGGTTCTCTTGCTTGTAAGATATCACCCGTATATATATTTGTCAATAAAAATTATGGTTGACAAATAAGTATTTATCCACCTATACTGATGGCAGTAGAAAGGAGGGAACCAGGATGGAGCCAAAAGCAAAGCACAGCGGGACCCCTGCCGGAATCCGGGAATCCCTCAAAAAGGCCACCACCGAGATGCTGGTGCTGCATCTGCTGGGGCAAAAACCCATGTACACCTATGAGATGATGAATCAGATTGAATCCCTCAGCGGCGGAACCATCACCTTTAACACCCTGTATTTGTCCATTTACCGCCTGCAGGACTTTGGGTTTATTAAGGAGTACGGCAAGGTGGTGTCGGAGGACAACCGGGTGCGCATCTACTTTACCATTACCGAAGCCGGAGCCGCTTATCTGGAGCAAATTACTGCGGAATACCTCCAATTTACCAGCACCGTGGACCAGATCCTCAACCTGAAACGGAAGGAGCCGCTTTCATGGAGCGCACAGGGGAATTAAAACACTACTTCCGCCGGCTCCGAGAGCTGCTGCCCTGTCCATCTAAGGACCGCAGGCGGTTTCTGGCTGACGCCCGCCGCATGGCGGAGGACTTTCGCCTGGGCAACCCCGGGGTCTCTCCCAGCCAGATTGTCGCGTTCCTGGGCGACCCAAAGGAGTTGGCCCGGGGCTACCTGGACACCCTGGACCAGGAGTCTCTGCTGCGCTATCAGCGCCGCCGTAAATATCTTGGCCGGGGCGTACTCCTCTTTTTAATTTTTCTCTGTCTCCTCGCCGCCGCCTGGGCGCTTCATCTGTTTTTTCGACCCATCCCCATGGTCACTTCCACAGAAACCCTCATCATTTATGAAAACGGTGCGGCATCCTGAGGCCGCACCTCCATGAAAAACCCCCGGAAGGACCAAGCTGGTCCTTCCGGGGGTTTTTGTTCCCAAAGATGTTTGCTCACTCCATCTCGGCCACCGAGTCCCGCTTCCACTTACCGCTTTTCACCCGCAGCAGGGAGACCACCGAGCCCACCGCCCAGCCGGCGGGGATGGACCACCAGATGGCGTTAGCCCCCAGGGGGGTGAGGTAGACCAGGGCATAGGCGATGGCCACCCGGGAGAAGAGGTTGGCCATGGAGCTCAGGGTAAAGGCTCCCATGTCTCCCGCTCCCCGGAGCATGCCGTTGGAGACAAAGAGCAGGCCCATGAGGATATAGAACATGGACACCGTCTTCATATAGGTCAGGCCATAGCCCAGGGCGCCGGAGGTATCCCCCGGGTCCAGGAACAGGGAGAGGAGCTGGCTACCAAAGAGGAAGATGATAATGGTGATGAGCAGGGAGAAGACCACCACCATGAACAGGCAGGCCTTCAGGCCCTCCTTCACCCGCTCATACTTGCCCGCGCCGATGTTCTGGGCGGTGTAGCTGGACATGGCGTTGGAGAAGTTCATGTTGGGGAGCATGGCCAGGGTGTCGATTTTGGTAGCAGCGGTGTAGCCGGCCACCAGCACCTTGCCGAAGGAGTTGACCAGTCCCTGCATCATCATCATGGACAGGGAGACCAGGGACTGCTGGAGCATGGAGGGCAGGCCAATCTTGGCGATGCGGCGCACAGCCAGCATGTGGAACAGGGGCACCTTGACCCCCTCCTTGCCCGGCTCACAGGGCATGCGCTTCAGGCGGCGGTACATCACCAGCAGAGAGGCCACCGCGCACATCCCCTGGGCGATGAGGGTGGCCCAGGCCACCCCCGCCACCCCCATGTTAAACCGGATGACGAAAAGCAGGTCCAGCACGATGTTGGTCAGGCTGGAGATCATGAGGAAAATGAGGGGGGTTCGGCTGTCCCCCTGGGCGTTGTAGATGCCGTTGAGGGTATTGTAGAGGAAGAGGAACACCGCTCCTCCAAAGTAAATGCGTAAATAGGTCTGGGAGTCGGCCATGATGTCGGCGTCGGTGCCCAGCAGAGTCAGCAGGGGACCAGCCAGCACGGTGCCCAGGGCCATGATGATGAGGCCCAGCACGCTCAGGGCGATAATGGCGGTGGAGATGGTGGACTTCATCTCATGGATGCGCTTGCCTCCAAAGAGCTGGGACACCACCACGTTACACCCCATGGACAGTCCCGAGGCCACTGCCACGGAGAGAAAGACGATGGGGAAGGAGGAGCCCACGGCCGCCACCGCGTCCTCGCCCACAAACTTGCCCACCACGGCGGTGTCCACCATGTTGTACAGCTGCTGGAACAGGTTGCCCGCCACCATGGGCAGGGAAAAGAAAAACAGCAGGGGCAGGGGCTTGCCCTGTGTCAGATTTTTAACCATGGGTCTCCTCTCTTTCTTCCTCACTCCACTTGTATTGGGTCACATTGTCGGTAATCCGGGACAAGAAGGCGTCATATTGCTCCCGCTCCCAGGTGGAAAACCCCCGGTAGCAGATCTCCTTCCACTCCTCCAGCACACGTTCAATATACTGGCAGGACTCCATACCCGCTTGGGTCAGGGCCACCAGCTTCTCCCGCCGGCAGCGGTCGCTCACCGCCCGCTCCACCAATCCCGCTTCCTCCAGCCGGGCCAGCGTCCGGGCCACCGCGCTTTTGTCCAGCACCAGCTTGTGGACAATGTCCTCCTGGCGCATTCGGCCCAGCCGGGCCAGCAGCCGGATGACCATGCTGTCCAACACCTGCAAGCCCTTGTCTCCCAGCCGGTCCCGAAGATACTGTCGCTCCACCCGGCGAAAAACATCCACTCGGTCTTGCATCCTTCTCCCTCCTTTGTTGCAAAACTCAACTGTTGTATTTTACAACAATCGCCCCCCTTTTTCTATGCGCAAAACCCACAAAAATAGCGGGACCGTCCGGCCCTCTCTCTAGGAAGGCAGACGGTCCCGCTGGGATGATTTTCCTCCGAGATTATTTTTCTTGCTGCAGCTGCCCCACCAGCTCCAGCCCCACCTGAACGGCCTGGGCCAGATGGGCACTGTCGCTCCACTCCTGGGGACAGTGGCTCAGTCCGCCCCGGCTGGGCACAAAGAGCATGGCCGCCCGGGCCCCTCCGGCGATAATCTGAGCGTCGTGTCCCGCCCCTGAGGCCAGCTCCAGGCAGGGGATGCCCAGCCGGGTGCAGGCCTCCCGGTTGTACCGCAGTAGGGTGGGGGAGAGGCGCACCGGCTCCGAGGCCGAGGTGGGTTCCAGCCGTACCTCCAGCCCGGCGGCCCGGGCCTCCTCCAGCGCCTGGTTCAGCGCCCCCTCCAGCTCCTCCAGCCGCTCCTGCTCCAGGGCCCGCATCTCCAAAAGGAACTCCGCCCGGCCGGGGATAATGTTATAGGAGCCGGGGAAGGCCTGGATGCGGCCCACCGTAGCCACACAGTCCCCCCGCGCCTGGGCCAGCTCCTCCACCTGGAGAAACACCCGGGTCGCCCCCGTCAGGGCGTCCTTCCGCTGGTCCATAGGGGTGGTCCCCGCGTGGTTGCTCTGGCCCAGGACGGTCACCTCATACCGGCGGATGCCCACGATCCCCGTCACCAGACCCAGGGGGACCCCCTGCTGGTCCAACACAGGCCCCTGCTCGGCGTGGATTTCCAGGTAATCCCCGATGGAGCCGGGGGCCCAGGCCGCCTGGGCGATGTCCTCCGGGTCCAGGCCGTATGCCTTCATCTGTTGCGCCACGCTCACCCCCTCCGGGTCCTTCACCCGGCGGCAGTATGCCGCGTCGATCTTTCCCATGACGGACAAGGAACCAAAGTAGCCCCCGCCAAAGCGGCAGCCCTCCTCGTCCATCAGGGCGCACACCACAAAGTCCCGCTCCAGCTTTTCCCGGTCCAGGCGGCGAGCCATTTCCAGGGCGCACATGATTCCCCCCGCCCCGTCGTAGTTGCCCCCGGAGACCACCGAGTCCAGATGGGAGCCGCACATCACACAGGGCAGGCTCCGGTCCCGGCCGGCCAGCCGCCCAAAGACGCTTCCGGCCTGGTCCTCCCATACCTCCAGCCCCAGCTGCCCCATCGCTTCCTTCAGGTACTCCGCCGCCGCCCTAGTCTCCTTGCTGAAGGGGAGACGGGTACACCCCTGGCCGGGGGTGGCGGTAAAGCGGCTAAATTCCTCGATCCGCCGGGCAATGGCCTGTTCCAGTCCTTCCATGGCACACACTCCTTTGCTCTTTCCTTCGATTCTAGGTTCCCCCTTCCCATCCTGTCAAGCTTTTCTTTTCCCGGGAAAGTGGATATAATAAAGGCAATTATATTCCAAAGGAGACCACTATGGATATTCACACCCTTGTAGCCCGGCAGCGGGCCTTTTTCCGCACCGGGGCAACCCTGGACCTGTCCTTCCGCCTGGAGGCGCTGGCTAAGCTGGACCGGGCCCTGCGGGAAGGGGAGGAGGAGCTGCTCTCCGCGTTAAAGGCGGACCTGAACAAGTCCGCCGGGGAGGGCTATCAGTGCGAGGTAGGGATGCTCCGCGCTGAGCTGTCCCACGTCCGCCGTCATCTCCCCCGGTGGGTCAAGCCCCGCCCGGTCCGTCCCTCTCTGGCCCAGTTCCCCGGCTCCTGCCGGGTGTACCAGGAGCCCTACGGGATGACCCTCATTATGGCCCCCTGGAATTACCCCCTTCTCCTTTCCCTGGAGCCCCTCATTGGAGCTCTGGCGGCGGGCAACTGCTGTCTGCTCAAGCCCTCAGCCTACGCCCCCGCCTCCTCCGCCGTGCTGCAAAAGCTCCTCTCCGCCTGTTTTCCCCCCGACTATGTGGCGGTGGTGGAGGGAGGAAGGGCGGAGAACCAGGCCCTTCTGGAGGAGAAATTTGACTACATCTTCTTCACCGGCGGTACCGCCGTGGGTAGGCAGGTCATGGAGAAGGCCGCCGCCCATCTCACCCCCGTCACCCTGGAGCTGGGGGGCAAGAGCCCCTGCCTGGTGGATGCCACCGCCAAGCTGGACCTGGCCGCCAAGCGCATCGCCTTCGGTAAGCTGCTCAACGCTGGGCAGACCTGTGTGGCCCCGGACTACCTGCTAGTCCACGCCTCGGTGAAGGAGGATCTGGTGGAGCGGCTGAAGCACTGGTGCAGCGCCCTCTACGGCCCGGACCCCCTGTCCAACCCCGACTATGTCTCCATCATCAACCAAAAGCACTTTGACCGCCTTTTGGGGCTCATGGACCGGGAGAAGGTGATCTTCGGCGGGGAAAGCGACCCGGACCGCCGAAAAATTCAGCCCACCCTCATGGACCGGGTGACCCCCAACGACCCGGTGATGGGGGAGGAGATCTTCGGGCCCATCCTGCCCATTCTCTCCTTCGACCACCTCTCCCAGGCGGTGGACTTCATTCGGTCCCGACCCCGCCCGCTGGCCCTCTACCTCTTTTCTGAGGACCGGGCGGTCCGGCGGGAGATCCTCCGCACGGTGCCCTTCGGGGGCGGCTGTGTCAACGACACCATCCTCCACCTGGCCTCCTCCCGTCTGCCCTTCGGCGGCGTTGGGAACAGCGGCATGGGGGCCTACCACGGCAAATACTCCTTCGACACCTTCTCCCATACCAAGGGGATTTTCCAGGCCTCCACTACAGTGGACATGCCCCTGCGCTACCCGCCCTACACCCCTCAGCAGATGAAGTGGCTGCGGCGGTTGTTGAAATAGTCTCTGACCAAATAGAAAGGGCCGCCGGAACTCCGGCGGCCCTGATTCTTATTCCTCCAGTCCCAGACCGTAAATGCGGTTGGCGTTATGAAAAAACACCTGCTCCCAGTGCTCCTGGGGAACGATACCCTGGATAAAGCGGATATACTCCCCCAGGTTGACAATGGGCCAGTCGGTGCCGTACATCACATCGTCCCACTGGCAGATGGCGGTCAGCCAGGTGCGCAGCAGCCCCACATAGCCCGCCTGCTCCTGGAAATACCGCTCCAGATCCACCCGTCCCTCCAGCAGTCCCGACAGATCGGTGGCCACGTTGGGATTTTTCTCCACCACGGCGGCGGCGCTCTCCAGGAAGGGGTTGCCGAAGTGGCACATGACAAACCGGGTGCGCTTGTGATCGGCAGCCACCTCGTCCAGCACCAGGGGGTGGCAGTATTTCAAATGGGCCCGGGGATAGGCGGTGAGCCCCATGTGGATGGCCACCGGCTTGTCGTACCGGGCGCACAGCTGATAAATAGGCTCATACATGGGGTCGTAGAGCCACACCCGGTTATAGCCCGGGTACAGCTTCACCCCGCAGCACGCCTCCCGCTTCAGGTGCTCCTCTACGATGTCGGGCAGGTCGGGGATGAGCCGTTTTCCCCCCTCCATCAAGGTGCTGTCCAGACCCACGCAGTAGTGGAAAAGGTCGGAGGGGTAATTGTGGTAGCTCACCTCCAGGCTGCGGTTTCCCATCACCACCCCGTGGACCATCTCCAGCTCCCCATAGACCTGCCGCAGGTGGTCCACAGAATTTTCGTGTCCTACCCCACGGGCCATCTCATCGGTACGTGGGTCGGGGGGGAAGAGGTGCAGGTGGGCATCAATAATTTTCATTGGTCTTCGCTCCTTTGGTTGCTTGACAAGGTTCCTTTTCCCCATTATAGCAGACTGCCGGCAACTTTGCCACTGCCCTTGCGGCCTGCCGCCGCTGTGCTTCCTGTTTTGCGCCTAGCCGCCGCAAAAAAAGCGCCCGTCCCCATAGGGACAGGCGCTTTGTGTTGCCTTTAGGATGGTCAGCCGGACCTGGATTACACCAGCTGGATGATGGCCATCTCGGCGGCGTCACCTCGTCGTCGCCCGCTCCCTATCCTTCGCCCCGCCGTCAGCGGCAGGGCTCACTCAGTCCGCGGCTCCTCCTCCCCCCAGAAAAGGGCTTTGCCCTTTCCCGGGGCCCCCATTCCTACCCGGCGCGGCGCCGCCACAAAAAAAGCGCCCGTCCCCAGAGGGACGGGCGCTTTGTGTTGCCTTTGGGATGGTCAGCCGGACCTGGATTACACCAGCTGAATAATAGCCATCTCGGCGGCGTCGCCACGCCGGGGGCCAATGCGGACGATACGGGTGTAGCCGCCGTTGCGGTCGGCGTACTTGGGCCCGATCTCCTTGAACAGCTTGTTGGCCACATCCTCCTTGGTGATGAAGGCCAGAGCCTGACGGTAAGAGGTCAGGGTGTTGTCCTTAGCCAGGGTGATCATCTTCTCGGCCACGGGGGCGACTTCCTTGGCGCGGGTAACGGTGGTCTTGATCTGGCCGTTCTCCAGCAGGTAGGTCACCATGGCGCGGAGCATAGCCTTGCGCTGATCGCTGGTGCGGCCCAGCTTACGATTCTTCAGAGACATAGCAAACTCTCCTTCGACCTCGCGTGGCGAGATCCAACATAAATTCGTTCAGCGGACCCCAAACGGGGTCCGGGACACCCAAAATCGGGACGGCCCTTGGGCCGCACGGGAAGCGGAACGTTACATACCTTCCTCGCTGCCCCAAACGCCCTCAGGGAGGAGCGTTTTAATTGTTATCGTCGCTGGCCAGGGACAGGCCCATCATGGCCAGCTTGTTGATGACCTCTTCCAGGGACTTGCGGCCCAGGTTCCGAACCTTCATCATCTCTTCCTCGGTTTTGGAGATCAGGTCCTCCACCGTGTTGATGTTGGCCCGTTTCAGGCAGTTATAGGAACGCACGGACAGGTCCATGTCGTCGATGGTCATCTCCATCACCTTGTCCCGCTGGGTCTCAGCCTTCTCCACCACGGTGGACTTGTTGCCCATGGTCTCGCTGAGGTCGGTGAACAGGGTGAAGTGGTCGCACAGGATACGGGCGCCCAGGGACACCGCGTCGCGGGCGTCGATGGTGCCGTTGGTCCACACCTCCAGGGTCAGCTTATCGTAGTCGGTGGCGTCACCCACGCGGGTGTTCTCCACCGTATAGTTGACCTTGCGCACGGGGGTGTAGATGGAGTCCACAGGGATCACGCCGATCACGGTCTGGGCGGACTTGTTCTTGTCGGCGGAGACATAGCCCCGGCCGTGGGACAAAGTCAGCTCCATGGACAGGGTGGCGTCGGGACCCAGGGTGGCGATATGGAGGTCGGGGTTGAGGATCTCCACGTCGGAGTCAGCCTTGATGTCTCCGGCGGTCACCTTGCACTCACCGGCACACTCGATGTGGACGGTCTTGGTGCCTTCGCAGTACAGCTTGGCAATGATTCCCTTGACGTTGAGGACGATCTCGGTCACGTCCTCCTTCACGCCGGGGATGGAGGTAAACTCATGCTGGACACCGGCGATCTTGATGGAGGTCACCGCGGTGCCAGGCAGAGAAGACAGCAGGATCCGGCGCAGGGAGTTGCCCAGAGTGGTGCCGTAGCCCCGCTCCAGGGGCTCCACCACGTACTTGCCGTAAGAGGCGTCGCCGGGATTTTCTATGCATTCGATGCGGGGCTTTTCGATTTCTACCATATGCTAGGATACCCTCCTTTTCTCGGCGGCCCACTGCGGCCGCCTGATTCAGCTCACCAATATCTGAGGGTTGTCTAAGTCTAGGCCGCCGCTCCTCTCCGGAAGGCTCCGGAGGGGAGGGGCGGAAAAGCATTACTTAGAATACAGCTCGACGATGAGGTGCTCTTCCACGGGGAAGTCGATGTCGTCCCGGGTGGGCATGGCAACGACGGTGCCCTGGAGGGTGTTCTTAGCGCGGTCCAGCCACTTGGGCAGGTTCACCACGGGGGCGTCCTCACCCAGCAGGCGCTTAAACTTGACGGAGGAGCGGCTCTTCTCCCGAACCTCGATCACGTCGCCGGGCTTGACCAGGTAGGAGGGGATGTCCACCCGCTGGCCGTTGACGGTGAAGTGGCCGTGGGTGGTGAGCTGACGGGCCTCACGACGGGTCTGGGCGAAGCCCAGGCGGTAGACCACGTTGTCCAGACGGCGCTCGATGAGGGTGAGCAGGTTCTCACCGGTCTTGCCCTGCATGCGGGAAGCCTTCTCATAGTACATATGGAACTGCTTCTCCATGATGCCGTAGACAAACTTGACCTTCTGCTTCTCGGTCAGCTGCATGGCATACTCGGACTTCTTCTTGCGCATGTTGGTCTGGTTGCGGTTGGTGTTCTTCTTGGCATAGCCCATGGCGGCGGGAGACAGGTTGAGGGCCTTGCACCGCTTGGCGATGGGCTGCATATTTCTAGCCATGTGTCAAAAACCTCCTTCTCTGATCAGACGCGGCGGCGCTTCGGGGGCCGGCAGCCGTTGTGGGGAACGGGAGTCACGTCCTTGATGAGGGTGACTTCCAGACCCACAGCCTGCAGCGCCCGGATGGCGGCCTCACGGCCGGCGCCGGGGCCCTTGACGAAGACCTCCACGGTCTTCAGGCCATACTCCATCGCGGCCTTGGCGGCAGTCTCAGCAGCCGTCTGAGCGGCGAAGGGGGTGGACTTACGGGAACCACGGAAGCCCAGGCCGCCGGAGGAAGCCCAGGACAGGGCGTTACCCTGGGAATCGGTAACGGTGACCATGGTGTTGTTAAAGGAAGAGCGGATATGCACCTGGCCCTTCTCCACATTCTTGCGCTCACGGCGCTTACGGACAACTTTCTTGCCCTTGGTATTAGCAGTAGCCATTGCTTATCCCTCCTTACTTCTTCTTGTTGGCCACAGTGCGCTTGGGACCCTTGCGGGTACGGGCATTGGTCTTGGACCGCTGACCACGCACGGGCAGACCCTTACGGTGACGGATGCCGCGGTAGCAGCCGATTTCGGTCAGCCGCTTGATGTCCATCGCCACGTTGCGGCGCAGGTCACCTTCCACGGTGTACTCATGGCCAATGATGTCACGCAGCTTGGCCTCGTCCTCCTCGGACAGATCCTTCACGCGGGTGTCGGGGTTAATCCCGGCCTGGGCCAGGATCTTGTTGGCGCTGGTGCGCCCAATGCCGTAGATATAAGTGAGGCCGATCTCGATTCTCTTTTCCTTCGGCAGGTCAATACCGGCAATACGAGCCATTTGTTACAGCACCTCCAATTAACCTTGTCTCTGCTTATGCTTGGGGTTTTCGCAAATTACCATGACTTTGCCCTTGCGCTTAATGACTTTGCACTTCTCGCACATGGGCTTCACGGACGGTCTGACTTTCATTGTTAAAACCTCCTGATGAATGCCTTGATGGCCCCTCCTCGTCGAAACAAGCTCCGTATCCCTCGCCCCCGCACGAGTGCGAGGGCTCAGTCACTCCGCTGTTTCTCCTCTCCAAATGCGACCCACTTCGCTGGGCTCGCATTTGGGAGCGGCCTGCGGCCGCTGTCCCTGCGGGGGGACGGGAGTCTTACGGATCCCTTGAAGGCAAGGCTTCTGGGAAAAGCCGGACGATTCGGTCGTTTATAGTTACTTAGAACGCCAGGTGATACGGCCTCGGGTGAGGTCGTAGGGCGACATCTGTACGGTGACTTTGTCGCCGGGCAGGATGCGGATAAAGTTCATCCGCAGCTTGCCGGAAATATGTGCCAAAATGATGTGGCCATTTCCAATGTCCACATGGAATGTGGTGTTGGGGAGCGATTCGGTGACCACTCCCTCCAGTTCGATCATATCGTCCTTAGCCAAGGGTGATTCCCTCCTTGAAGGCGGCCAGCGCCCGTCTCAGTTCCCGGTCCGATACCGGTTCTCCTTGTTTCAGCTTCCCGATGGCCGGGTGGTCAAACCGGGCCGAATCCAGGGGGGTGAGGTGCCCCAGCTTTTTCCGCTTGGGGTGCAGGACCTTCCGCCGCTTGCCGTCGGCCAGGAGCAGAAGATCCCCCTCCATACCCACCACGCAGAACAGCCCGCCCTTATCCCGTCCCGCTTCCGCGCGGACGAGCCAGCCGGTGTAGTCGTACATGGCTTACTCTCCGGTGACGGTGAGAATTTCCGGCTCACCGTCGGTGATCAGGATACTGTTTTCATAGTGGGCGGTCAAAGAGCCGTCCAGGGACACGGTGGTCCACTTGTCGGCCAATACCTTGACCTGCCAGTCTCCGGCGCAGACCATGGGTTCCACCGCCAGGGTCATCCCGGGCAGAAGCCGGGGGCCATGGCCGGCGGGGCCGTAGTTGCGCACCTCGGGGGGCTCATGGAGCTTAGCGCCCACCCCGTGGCCCACAAAGTCGCGGACCACAGAAAAGCCGTTTTGTTCCACATACGCCTGGACCGCGTGGCCGATGTCGGACACCCGGTTGCCCTGACGGGCAAATTTGATGCCCTCCCAAAAGCTCTGTTCGGTGACCTTGATCAGCCGCATGGCCTCATCGCTCACCTGTCCGCAGGGGTAGGTGCCGGCGCAGTCGCCGTGGAAGCCACCGATAAAGGCGCCCACGTCCACGCTGACGATGTCCCCCTCCTTCAGCTTCCGGGGGCCGGGGATGCCGTGGATGACCTCCTCGTTGACGGAGATGCAGGCGGAGCCGGGGAAGCCGGCATAGCCCAGGAAGGAGGGCTTTGCGCCGTGGCTTTCGATGAAGCGGCGCACCGCGGTGTCAATCTCATGGGTGGTCACGCCAGGACGAATCATGGAGGCGGCCAGGGCCCGGGCCTGGGCGGTAATTCGCCCGGCCCGACGCATGGCCTCAATCTCCCGCGGGGATTTCAGCGAGATCATTTCCAGTCCCATCAGATGCCCAGCGCCTCCAGAAGAACCTTGGTGGTTGCTTCAATGGTGGGCTGATTGGCCACGGGGACCAGAATGCCCTTGCCTTGGTAGTAGCCCTTGAGGGGCTCAGTCTCATTGTGGTAGACCGTCAGGCGGTTGAGAACCGTCTCGGCCTTGTCGTCCTCCCGCTGCACCAGGGCCCCGCCGCAGGAATCGCACACGCCCTCCTGCTTGGGGGGCTTGGCTTTCACGTGGTAGGGGGCGCCGCAGCTCTGGCAGACCCGGCGGCCGGCCATGCGCTCCACGATCTCCTCATCGGAGATCTCAATGGAGATCACGTGGTCGAAGGTGACGCCCTGAGCGTCCAGGGCCTCGGCCTGGCCGATGGTGCGGGGCACGCCGTCCAGGATAAAGCCCTTCTGGCAGTCGCTCTGCTGCAGCCGCTGGGCCACGATGCCGATGATGACGGAGTCGGGCACCAGCTTGCCGGCGTCCATATAGCCCTTGGCCTCCAAGCCGATGGGGGTGCCTTCCTTGATGGCGGCACGGAGGATATTTCCGGTGGAGATGGTCGGGATTCCCAGCTTGGCGCTGAGGATCTCAGCCTGAGTTCCCTTGCCGGCGCCGGGGGCGCCCAGCAGAATCAGCTTCATTCCCATACTTCTCCAACCTTTCTCTTACTCCAGGAAGCCCTTATAGTGGCGCATGAGCATCTGGGCCTCCATCTGCTTCACGGTCTCCAGAGCGACGCCCACCACGATGATGATGGAGGTGCCGCCGATGGCCAGGGAGCTATAGCCCACGATGTTGCCCGTAATAATGGGGGCGATGGCCACCACAGACAGGTACAAAGCGCCAAACATGGTGATCTTGCCCAGAACCTTGGCGATGAAGTCGGCGGTGGGCTTGCCGGGACGGAAGCCGGGGATAAAGCCGCCGTTCTTCTTCAGGTTGTTGGACACCTCAATGGGGTTGAACTGCATGGTAGCGTAGAAATAGCTGAAGCCCACAATGAGGATGAAATAGAGGATGCTGTAGAAGGGCTTGGTGGTGTCGAACAGCCGCATCATGCCGCCGCCAAAGCCCTCGCTCTTCACCGTCCAGCCGGCGAAAGCGCCGATGGTGGCGGGGAGGGAGGCGATGGACTGGGCGAAGATGATGGGCATAACGCCGGACATGTTCACCTTCATGGGGATGTGGGTGGACTGGCCGCCGTACATCTTCCGGCCCACAACGCGCTTGGCGTACTGCACGGGCAGACGGCGCTCGGCGTTGGAGATATAGACAATGAAGACAACCAGCAGCAGCATGCCAATGATGATCAGGGGGATCATCCAGGGGGCCAGGGCAGCCCGGTCCAGATAGGCCTGGGCCTCATCCAGGTTGGCGTACACCGTGGGGTTAGCGTCCAGAATGCTCTGGGCGGTGACAGTGCCGTTTTGCACCTTGCTCCACAGGGACACGCCGCTGATGCAGTCGGTGACCATGTTGGGGAAACGGGAGACAATGCCGGCGAACAGCAGCACGGAGATGCCGTTGCCGATGCCGAACTCGGTGATCTGCTCGCCCAGCCACATCAGGAAGGCGGAGCCGGCGGTGAAGGAGAGGACGATGACCACGCCCACCCAAATCGCGTTCAGGCTGCCTCCGTCCACAAGGCCGTAGCTCTTGATCAGGGAGTAGTAGCCGAAGCCCTGGAGCAGGGCGATGGCCACGGTGGTGTACCGGGTGATGGAGGCGATCTTCTTGCGGCCCTCCTCGCCGCCCTCCTTGGCCAGCCGCTCCAGGGCGGGGATGGCCACGGTCAACAGCTGGATAATAATGGAGCTGTTGATATAGGGCTGGATGGACAGGGCGAAGACCGTAGCCATGGCAAAGGCGGAGCCGCTCATGGCGTTCATCAGACCCAGGATGGTGCCGCTCTGGCTCATGAGATGGAGTTCCAGGGCGTCGTTGTTGATATAGGGGACGGGGATCGCGGAGCCCAAACGGAAGATCAGCAGCGCAAAGATGGTAAAGAGGATCTTTTTGCGCAGCTCGGGCACAGCCCAAGCGTTACGGATCGTCTGGATCATCTCAGATCACCTCCGCCTTACCACCCGCAGCTTCGATTTTTTCCTTAGCGGAGGCGGAGAAGGCGGACGCCTGGACCGTCAGCTTCTTGGTCAGCTGGCCGTTACCCAGGATCTTGACGCCGTACTCGCACTTGGAGAGGATGCCCTTCTCCAGCATAGCCTTGGCGTCCACCACGGCGCCGTCCTCAAACTTCTCCAGAACAGAGACGTTGACGGCCTCCAGGGGCTTGGCGAAAATGTTGTTGAAACCGCGCTTGGGGATGCGGCGGGACAGAGGCATCTGGCCGCCCTCAAAGCCCACGCGGACACCGCCGCCGGAACGGGCCCACTGGCCCTTCTGGCCGCGGCCACCGGTCTTGCCGTTACCGGAGCCGTTGCCACGGCCCTTGCGATACGCCTTGGCGTTGGAGCCGGCGGCGGGGGAGAGTTCATGCAGATTCATAGTAACTCGCGCCTCCTTTTAGTTTTCCTCGGTGACCTGGAGCAGGTACCCGATCTGGGCGATCTTGCCCCGGGTGGCCTGGTTGTCAGGCTGCACGGTGCAGTCGCCGATCTTACGGAGGCCCAGGGCCTCGGCGGTCGCCTGATGCTTGGCGATGCGGCCGTTCAGGCTCTTGACCAGCTTAATGTTCAAATTAGCCATGTTCAAAGCCCTCCTTAACCCACGATCTCTTCCACGCTCTTGCCGCGGATCCGGGCCACCTCTTCGGGGCTGCGCAGGGCCTTCAGGCCCTCAAAGGCAGCGGAGACCACGTTCTGCGGGTTGTTGGAGCGCAGGCACTTGGTACGGATGTCCTTGATGCCGATGGCTTCCATCACGGCACGGACAGGACCGCCGGCGATCACGCCGGTACCGGGGGCGGCGGGCTTCATCAGCACGCGGCCGGCGCCGAACTCGCCGATCACCTCGTGGGGGATGGTGGTACCGGACAGGGTCACGGTAATCATGTTCTTCTTGGCGTCCTCGATGCCCTTGCGGATAGCCTCAGGCACCTCAGCGGCCTTGCCCAGGCCGAAGCCCACGCGGCCCTTCTCGTCGCCCACCACCATCAGGGCGGAGAACTTGTTCACACGGCCGCCCTTGACGGTCTTGGATACACGGTTCAGATAGACCAGCTTCTCGACGAACTCGCTGGGCTCTCTCTCAAATCTAGCCATTTAACCTTTCCTCCTCCCTTAGAACTGCAGGCCGCCCTCGCGGGCGCCCTCGGCCAGAGCCTTCACGCGGCCGTGATACACATAGCCGCCGCGGTCGAACACCACGGTGTCGATGCCCTTGGCCTTGGCACGCTCAGCCACGGTGACGCCCACCTTCTTGGCGGCGTCGGACTTGGTGCCCTCACAGGTGAAGTCCTTCTCCAGGGAAGAAGCGGAGACCAGGGTCACGCCGTTGACATCGTCGATGATCTGGGCGTAGATGTTGGTCTCGCTGCGGAACACGTTCAGACGGGGACGCTCGGGCGTGCCGGAAATCTTCGCACGCACACGCTTATGACGCTTAAGCCGCTGAGAGCGGGTATCGGGTCTGTTGATCATAGTGGCACACCTCCTTCTTACTTCTTGGCGCCGGTCTTACCAGCCTTGCGGCGGATGACCTCGTCGGTATACTTGATGCCCTTGCCCTTATAGGGTTCGGGGGGACGCTTCTCTCTCACTTCGGCGGCAAACTGGCCCACCTTCTGCTTGTCGCAGCCGTGGATGATGATCTTGTTGGGGCCGGGAACCTCGATGGTGATCCCGTCGGTCTCCTCCATGGTGACCTGATGGGAGAAGCCCAGGTTCATCACCAGCTTGTTGCCTTCCTTGGCCACACGGTAGCCTACGCCGTTGACGTCCAGCTCCTTCTTGTAGCCCTCGGTCACGCCCACCACCATGTTGTGGATGAGGGTGCGGGTCAGGCCGTGAAGAGCACGGTTCTCCTTGGCGTCGTTGGGACGGGTGACATGAAGCACACCCTCCTCAATGGCGATGGCCATGTTGGGGTTGAACTGCTGAGTCAGGGTGCCCTTGGGGCCCTTGACGGTGACAACGTTGTTGTCCTCTACCTTGATCTCCACTCCGGCGGGAATGGCGATAGGAGCTCTACCAATTCTGGACATTCCTATAACCCTCCTTACCAGACAAATGCCAGGACTTCGCCGCCGACATGGGCCTGACGGGCCTTCTTGTCGGTCATGACGCCCTTGGAAGTGGATACGATGGCGATGCCCAGGCCACGCAGGACACGGGGCAGCTCCTCAGCGCCGGCATACACGCGTAAACCGGGCTTGGACACCCGACGCAGGCCGGAGATGACCTTCTCCTTGCCGGCTCCGTACTTCAGGGTGATGCGGATAACGCCCTGGGTGCCGTCGTCGATGAGCTGGAAGTTCTTGATATAGCCTTCCTCCAGCAGAATCTGCGCGATGGCCTTCTTCATGTTGGACGCGGGGACGTCCACGGTGTCATGCTTGGCGTTGTTCGCGTTGCGGATGCGGGTGAGCATATCCGCAATGGGATCAGTGATTTGCATGAGTCTTTTACCTCCTATTTAGATTACCTGTCACGCCTCACCTGCTCGCTGCGCGCGGCTTCCCGCCCGCTCAGGACACAAACATTCGGGCCTGAGGCCCTCCTTGGTTTGTATCCCTCGCTTCTGGTCCATCCGCGCGGCTCACAACGGCTCAGCGCTTCTCGGTACAGGCGATAAGGTATCGGAGATTAGGTCCTTCTCCGACCTATTGATCGCCTTCGCGCCTGGTTGGGGCAGGCGCTGGATCTATCAAAACCGCCGTATTCCGGCGGAGTTGACCAAACTGGTCGTGCCCGGTTGGGGGAGACACCCGGACGGGGCGCGGATCGCGCGCCGGTCTCCGGCTTTCGTGTTTCACCCTGACAGGGCAAATCCCCGCAGCCGGCTTTTCTTTTTTAGAGTAACCGGTCCCGGGTGCGCACTCCCGACAGCGTTGGGAGTTTATTGCGATTGTCCTTTGCGGCGCAATCGACTAATTATACCCCAGATTTTCTGAGATTACAAGGTTTTTTGCGTCCGCACACACGAACGCGTGGAAAGATTATTCCGGGAAGGGACCTTACGGCCCCTTCCCGGGGATCATCTTATCCGGTTTTTTCCCTCATCCCGCCGCCCGAAGGGCAGGGGAACGGGGAGCGAGATTTACCAAGACGCCTTCTTCACGCCGGGGATCTGGCCCTTGTAAGCCAGCTCACGGAAGCAGATACGGCAGATGCCGTAGTTGCGCAGATAGGCGTGGGGACGGCCGCAGATCTTGCAGCGGTTGTAGCGGCGGCTGGAGAACTTGGGCTCAGCCTGCTGCTTGAGGATCATAGATTTCTTAGCCATAATTCTTCCTCCTCCTTAGCGGCCGGCGAAGGGAGCGCCGATCTGCTTGAGCAGCTCACGGGCCTCTTCATCGGTCTGGGCGGTGGTGCAGATGACGATATCCATGCCGCGGATCTTGTCGATCTTGTCGTACTCGATCTCGGGGAAGATCAGCTGCTCCTTGACACCCAGGGCATAGTTGCCGCGGCCGTCAAAGGCGTCGGCGGAAATGCCGCGGAAGTCACGCACGCGGGGCAGGGCCACGTTGAACAGGCGGTCCAGGAACTCCCACATCTTGTTGCCGCGCAGGGTAACCTTGGCGCCGATGGGCATGCCCTCACGGAGCTTAAAGTTAGCCACGGACTTCTTGGCCTTGGTGATCACGGCCTTCTGGCCGGTGATGGTGGTCAGGTCGTTGACCACGGCGTCCAGCACCTTGGCGTTCTCGCGGGCCTCGCTGCAGCCCACATTGACCACGATCTTCTCCAGGCGGGGGATCTGCATGGTGGACTTGTAGCCGAACTTCTGCATCAGAGCAGGAGCGACCTCGTCCTGATACAGCTTCTTCAGGTTGGGCGTGTTAGCCATTTCGATTCACTCCTCCTCTCTCAGATTTCAGCGCCGCACTTCTTGCAGACGCAGACCTTCTTGCCATCGGCCAGCAGCTTGTGAGCGGGCCGGGTGGGCTTGTTGCACTTGGGGCAGACGCGCTGCACCTTGCAGGCGTAGAGGGGGGCCTCCTTCTGGATGATGCCGCCCTGATCACCCTGCTTGCGGGGCTTGGTGTGACGGGAGACCATGTTGATCTTCTCCACCACGACCTTGCCCTCCTTGGGCATAACTTCCAGGACCTTGCCCTGCTTGCCCTTGTCCTTACCGGACAGGACGATGACCAGATCGTCCTTCTTGATGCTCATCTTATTCATCTTTCATGCCCTCCCTTACAGCACTTCGGGAGCCAGGGACAGGATCTTCATATAGTCCTTGTCACGCAGCTCGCGGGCCACTGGGCCAAAGATACGGGTGCCGCGGGGGTTCTTGTCCTCCTTGATGAGGACGGCGGCGTTGTCGTCGAACCGGACATAGGAGCCGTCGGCACGACGGACGCCCCGGCTGGTGCGGACGATGACGGCCTTGACCACCTCGCCCTTCTTCACGGTGCCGCCGGGCTGAGCCTTGCGCACGGAAGCCACGACCACATCACCGATGTTGCCGAACTTGCGCTTGGAGCCGCCCAGGACACGGATGGTCTTAATTTCCTTGGCGCCGGTGTTGTCGGCAACCTTCAGATAGCTTTCCTGCTGAATCATACCGACACCTCCTTACTTCGCCTTCTCGATGATCTCAACCACGCGCCACCGCTTATCCTTGGACAGGGGGCGGGTCTCCATGACCTTGACGCGGTCGCCCACGCCACACTGGTTGTTCTCATCATGAGCCTTCAGCTTATAGGTTCTCTTCACGATCTTCTTGTACAGAGGATGGGCCACGCGGTCGGCGATGGCGACCACCACGGTCTTGTCCATCTTGTCCGATACCACCAGGCCGACTCTGGTCTTACGGGAAGAAGTTCTGTTTTCCATCTTCTATTCCTCCTCTTAGCGGCCGGCGAGCTGCTGCTCGCGGATGATGGTCTTGACCCGGGCGATATCCTTCTTGACCTCAGCGATGCGGATGGGGTTGTCGAGCTGGTTGGTGGCGTGCTGGAGGCGGAGGTTGAACAGGTCCTTCTTCAGGTCCTTCAGCTTGGTCTCCAGCTCGGCGCTGGACATCTTGCGAACTTCATTGGCCTTCATTACGCTTCACCACCCTTCTCGGTCTCTTCACGCTTGACGATCTTGCACTTGACGGGCAGCTTGTGGCTGGCCAGGCGCAGAGCCTCGCGGGCGACCTCTTCGGAGACGCCAGCGATCTCGAACATCACACGGCCGGGCTTAACCACGGCCACCCAGTACTCGGGGGAACCCTTACCGGAACCCATGCGGGTCTCAGCGGGCTTCTCGGTAACGGGCTTATCGGGGAAGATCTTGATCCAGACCTTACCGCCACGCTTGGTGTAACGGGTCATGGCGATACGGGCGGCCTCGATCTGGTTGCTGGTAATCCAAGCGGGCTCAGTAGCCTGCAGGCCCCAATCACCGTAGGTGACGGTGTTGCCGCGGCTGGCTTTGCCCTTCATGCGTCCGCGGTGGACGCGGCGGTATTTCACGCGCTTCGGCAGCAGCATTACTGAGCGCCTCCTTCCTTAGGGGTATTGGCCTGACCGGCGGGGCGGGGGCCACGGTTGTTGTTGAAGCCCTGGCCGGCGGGACGGGGGCCGCGGTTAAAGCCGCCGTTCTGACGGTCGCGGTTGAACCCACCCTGACGGCGGTCACCATCCCGGCGGTCGCGGCGGGGACGGTCACGGCGCTCCTGGTAGGGCTTGCTGGTGTCCAGGGTACGGGGGGTGGTGCGCAGGGCCTGAGTCAGGACCTCGCCCTTGTAGATCCACACCTTCACGCCGATGCGGCCGTAGGTAGTGGCAGCCTCAGCGAAGCCGTAGTCGATGTCGGCACGCAGGGTCTGCAGGGGAATGGTGCCGTCGTGATAGTGCTCGGTGCGGGCGATCTCAGCGCCGCCCAGACGGCCGGAGCAGGAGGTCTTGATGCCCTTGGCACCGGCGCGCATGGCCCGGCCCATGGAGTTCTTCATGGCGCGGCGGAAGCCGATACGCTTCTCCAGCTGCTGGGCGATGTTCTCGGCCACCAGCTGAGCGTTGGTGTCGATGTCGCGGACCTCAACGATCTTCAGGTCCACGGGCTTGCCGGTGAGCTTCACCAGCTGAGCCTCGATCTTCTTGATGTCCTCGCCGCCCTTACCGATGACCACGCCGGGACGGGCGCAGTGCAGGTAGATGCGGACCTTGGCGTTGTCCCGCTCGATCTCGATCTTGGGGATGCCAGCGCCGTAGAGGGTCTTCTTCAGGTAGTCACGGATCTTCTTGTCCTCTACCAGCAGGTCGCCCACCTTCTCGTTGCGGGCATACCAGCGGGAGTCCCAATCCTTAATGACGCCCACGCGCAAACCGTGGGGATTGACTTTCTGTCCCATATTGTTCCTCCTCCCTTAGCGCTCGCTCACGGCGATGGTGACATGAGAAGTGCGCTTGTTGATCCGATAGGCACGGCCCTGGGCCCGGGGCATGATGCGCTTGATGATGGGGCCGGGGTTGGCGTAGCAGGCGGACACGTACAGCTTCTCAGGATCCATCTGGTGGTTGTTCTCCGCGTTGGCGGCGGCGCTCTTCAGCAGCTTGAGCACAGGCTCAGAGGCGGCCTTGGGGGTCTGCATGAGGATCGCGGTGGCGGTGGCCACGTCCTTGCCCCGGATCAGGTCCAGGACGATCTTCACCTTACGGGGAGAGATCCGCAGATATTTCAGATTCGCAACAGCTTCCATCGTCTCTCTCCTCCTTACTTACCGGTCTTGCTGCCCGCGTGACCCTTGAAGGTGCGGGTGGGCACGAACTCGCCCAGCTTGTGGCCGACCATGTCCTCGGTGACATAGACGGGCACGTGCTTGCGGCCATCGTGCACAGCGAAGGTGTGTCCAACGAAGGAGGGGAAGATGGTGGAGGCGCGGCTCCAGGTCTTCAGCACCTTCTTCTCGTTGTTCTGGTTCATCTCATCAACCCGCTTCAGCAGCTCGGGGGCGCAAAAGGGGCCTTTCTTAATGCTTCTGCTCATCTTTCACTGCCTCCTTACTTGGCGTTGCGGCGCTTGACGATGAACTTATCGGTGCGGTTCTTCGTCTTGCGGGTCTTGTAACCCAGGGCGGGCTTGCCCCAGGGGGTGACAGGGCCGGGACGGCCAACCGGGCTCTTGCCCTCGCCGCCGCCGTGGGGGTGGTCATTGGGGTTCATGACGGAGCCACGGACGGTGGGACGCCAGCCCATGTGACGCTTACGGCCGGCCTTACCGATCTGGATGTTGGCCCAGTCGGTGTTGCCAACCTGGCCGATGGTGGCCTTGCAGTTCTCACGGACGTAGCGGACCTCGCCGGAGGGCAGACGGACCTGAGCCATGCCGTTCTCCTTGGCCATCAGCTGAGCGGCCACGCCGGCGGCGCGGACCAGCTGAGCGCCCTTGCCGGGGTAGAGCTCGATGTTGTGGATCAGCTCGCCCACGGGGATGTTGGCGATGGGCAGGCAGTTGCCGGGCAGGATGTCGGCGTCGGGACCGGTCATGATGATGTGGCCGGCCTTCAGGCCGTTGGGAGCCAGGATATAGCGGCGCTCGCCGTCCTCATACTCGATGAGGGCGATGTTGGCGGAGCGGTTGGGGTCGTACTGCAGGTTCACTACAGTGGCCTTGCCCTCTTTGTCCCGCTTGAAGTCGATGATGCGGTACTTCTGCTTGTTGCCGCCGCCGTGATGACGGACGGTGATGCGGCCGTAGCTGTTGCGGCCGGCGTGCTTCTTGAGCACTTCGGTCAGAGCCCGCTCGGGCTTGGCCTTCTTGTCGATCCCCTCGAAGGCGGACACGGTCATGTGACGGCGGGAGGGGGTTGTGGGCTTATACGTCTTAATAGCCATTTCTCATTCTCCTCCTTACACCATACCCTCGAAGAACTCGATGGTCTTGGAATCGGCGGTCAGAGTGACCATAGCCTTCTTCCAGCTGGGACGGCGGCCGGCGGGCCGGGCGCCCATGCGCTTCTCCTTGCCCTGCATGTTCAGGGTGTTGACCTTGGCGACCTTCACGCCGAAGATCTCTTCCACAGCCTTGGCGATCTCGATCTTGTTGGCGGTCTTGGCTACCTCAAAGGTGTAGCGCTTGCCCTCGGTCTGCTCCATGGACTGCTCGGTGATGATGGGGCGCTTGATGATATCATAAGCAGTGGTAGCCATTACGCGTACACCTCCTCGATGATCGCCAAAGCAGCCTTGTCGATGACGATCTGCTTGGCGTTGACGATGTCGTAGACGCTGAGGATCTTGGCGGTGGTGGTGACCACGCCGGGGATGTTGCGGGCGGACTTGATGACGATCTCGTCCACCTCGGGGGTGATGACCACGGACTTGGTGACGCCGGCGGCGTTCATGAAGTCCTTCATGGCCTTGGTCTTGATCTCGGGCAGCTTCAGCTCATCCACCACCAGGATGGCGCCCTCGGCGGCCTTGGCGGACAGGGCGGACTTCAGAGCCAGACGCTTGACCTTCTTATTCAGGGTGTAGCTGTAGTCGCGGGGCTTGGGGGCAAACACGATGCCGCCGTGGGTCCACTGGGGAGCCCGGGTGGAACCCTGACGGGCGTGACCGGTGCCCTTCTGGCGCCAGGGCTTCTTGCCGCCGCCGGACACCTCGGCACGGGTCAGGGCGCTCTGGGTGCCCTGACGGCAGTTGGCCAGGTGGTTCTTGACCACCTCGTGGACCACGACCTGGTTGGGCTCGATCCCGAAGATGGCCTCGGAGAGCTCGATCTCGCCGACCTGCTGACCGGCCATGTTAAACACGTTCGCTTTAGGCATGACTCAATCTCTCCTTTCCTTACTTGTTGCGGGCGGAAGCCTTCTGGGGATTGACGCGGGCGGAGGCCTTCTGCGGGTTGACGCTGATGCCGGCGGCGCCCTTCTTCTCCACATTGTGCTTGACGGTGTTCTTCACGAAGACCACGCCGCCCTTGGGGCCGGGAATGGCGCCCCGAACGGCGATGAGGCCCAGCTCGGCGTCTACCTTGACCACGTCCAGGTTCAGAACAGTGACCTGCTCGTTACCCATCTGGCCGGCGCCGATCTTGCCCTTGAAGATCCGGCTGGGATCGGTGCCCGAACCCATGGAGCCGGCGTGACGGTGGACAGGGCCGGTACCGTGGGTCTCCTTCAGGCGGGCGGCGCCGTGGCGCTTGACAACGCCCTGGTAGCCGTGGCCCTTGCTGATGCCGGTGACGTCCACATAGTCGCCCTCGGCGAAGACGTCGGCCTTCAGCTCGTCGCCCACTTCATACTTGGAGCAGTCCTCCAGAGGGAACTCCTTGAGCACCTTCTTGAACTCCTCCAGGCCGGCCTTCTTCTGGTGGCCGATCTCAGGCTTGGTGAGCTTGCGCTCGGGAACAGTCTCATAACCCAGCTGAATGGCGTTGTAGCCATCCTTCTCGGCGGTCTTCTTCTGCACCACGGTGCAGGGGCCGGCTTCAATCAGGGTGACGGGCACCACATGGCCGGCTTCATCGAAGATCTGGGTCATGCCGATCTTTTTGCCGATGATCGCTTTCTCCATTTGGATTTCCTCCTATAAAGGTTATTGGTCGGAGTAGTTGGTCTCCCCATTGGGCTGGGGGCCATTGCTACGACGACTTGACCCGTCCGTCTCAATAACGCGACGGACTGCGGTACTAACGAGGGAATTTGGTTGAAATTAAACTATCTTATATCTTACAGTTTAATTTCAATTTCCACACCAGCGGGGAGCTCCAGGCTCATCAGGGCCTCCACAGTCTTGGGGGAGGGCTTCACCACGTCGATCAGGCGCTTGTGCGTGCGGCGCTCGAACTGCTCACGGCTGTCCTTGTACTTGTGGACGGCGCGCAGGATGGTGACGACTTCCTTCTTGGTGGGCAGGGGGATGGGGCCGGACACGGTGGCGCCGGTGCGCTTGGCGGTCTCCACGATCTTCTCAGCGCTCTGGTCGATGAGCTGGTGATCGTAGGCCTTCAGGCGGATGCGGATCATTTCTTTCTGAGCTGCCATTGGGTTGTTCCTCCTTAAATACATACGAAGTTGAGTAATGGGGTTTGGCTCGTCCTTCGTACGGTGAGCGAAGCTATACACGTTACCGTGCGTATCACTCCCGGCCACGAAAAAACCGGCACAATGACAGGCCGGTTCTCTCCGTACCCGGACGATATACGCCGTGTACAGAAACTCGCTCAGCCGCCCGATCGTCGGACATACTCCGCGGAAGTTACCGGTTTTCACCGCAATCTCCCGCATCATCGCAGACTGCGCCCTTGCAGGCGCTTGACTATGATACATCAACACCCCCGTGTGTGTCAAGAATTTTTTCAAAAAAATTTTGGCGGATTTTTCCTTTCTTGCCGCCCTCTCTTTTGGGCACAATCCCTTGTGGTCCAAGCTCTGCCCCTGGCACAAGGGTCTAAGAAACAAACGCCCGGCCCGCCCCGCCGGGAGGGCGGGCCGGGCCGGTCTACCTTATGATAAAGGAAGCTCACAGGGGCTCCGGGATGATGCCCTGCTGCTCCAGCAGAAGTGCGCCCTGAGCATCATAGAGGCGCAGGCAGTAGCTCCCGCCCTCCATCCAGTCCGGCGCATAGCCCTCCTCCGGGGTGTCCACCGCCCCTAACCACACGCCGCCCCCCAGGTCAAAGAGGGGACAGTCCTGGTGCACCTCCCGGTCCCGGTAGGTCACCTCCACCTCCAGCTCCCCGGAGACCGCCTCCTCCGGCATCTGTACCAACAGCAGGGGAGAGGACACCGCTGTCTCTCCCGGCCGGGGCACCCACCACAAGGTCATACTCCCCATGGGCACCGGGGAGGGGCCCTCCTCCAGGGGAAAATAGTCCAGGGCATTCATGGGCCCCTCCGCCCGCTGGTTGTACCCCAGCGCCACCCATTCTTCCCCCACGCCCGCCACGGCGGTGCGGGAGAGGGTGAGCCAGGTGCCGTCCTCCGCCTGGAAGTCCCGCTCCCCGGACTGGGTAAATACGATTTGAGAGGGCTCCATAAAATATTGCCGCTCCAGCCGCCGGAAATTCAATTCCGCCGTGGGTAAGGGGCAGCCGTACTGTCCCCAGATGCAGGCGGCAAACACCGCCGTCAGCAGCAGGTTGCGTACAATCTTTCCCTTCCGGCCCAACCGGGGGAGGGAGGGCCCTTCCCAGCCCTTCTTGGACGCCTCCGGCCCGGCCGGACCGGCATTTGCTTTGTGTTCCCTCATGTGCTCCCCTCCTCCAGTTCCACGGTAAAGGAGAATATGGTCTCCACCGGTCCATAGTCCAGCCGCACCCACTCCGCCTCCGGGTCCAGGTCTCCCAGGACCAGCTCATACCCTCGGTGGAAGGGTCCATACCCCGCGGTAAAGTCCAGACTATTTAAAACTGCTCCGCTCTCCGGGTCTTCGGGGGAGTCCACTCCCAGAGGGTAGACGTTCCCCTGGCTGTCGGTGACCTGCAGCCACTCCTCCCGCAAAGCGCCTCCTTCCCAGAAACGCCAGGAGTCCACCCGGAGGTAACAGTACAGCTCCAGCTGCCCTTCCCGCTGCCATAAAGCGGTGCGGAGAAGGGAAACGTTCTGGCCCTCCACCTTCTCCGTCAGCCCCGGTTGGGCGCTCATCAGCCGCCCGGGCTCATCCCCGTCCCCCTCATAGCACATCCACTCCGACATACCGGAAGAAAACCCGGTATTCCGGGGCAGGCCGTCAAAGTCCCACCACTCGGCGTAGGGGTCATCCCCCAGATAGGCGTCCTCTCCCATAAGAAACAGGAAGGACACCAGCCAGAGGCAGGTCACCACTGCCAGCACTTTGGAGGCGATCCAAAGATAGCCCAGCCAGGGCCGGTGGAGCCGGGCCAGCTTTTTGCCGATCTCCGCCGGGTCGCCCATCTCCCCCAGAGCCCGGTCCCCGGCCTCTTCCTCTGTCAGGTCGGGGAAAATGCGCCGCAGGTCGGCCTCCTTGTCCTCCAGGTGGCCCGCCAGCTCCTGCCGCACCTCCGCCCGGTCGGGGCCAAAGGGGATGGCCCCCGTGGCCTGGTCCAGCCACTTCTCTTTTTTCTCATTCGGTTCCATCGCGGTTGCCTCCCTTCTATCCGCCTTGGATGGTGTTCTCCAGAGGGGAGAGGCGGGCCTGGCCCACCTCCGCCCCGGTTTGGTCATAAAAAGTGGCCAGGGCTAAAAACTCCGGGTTATGCTCCCCTCCGGGCTCGGCCCAGGTGTACAGGCTCTCCCAACTCAGCTGGGCCAGGGCCATCTGCTCCCCCACCCCGTTCCTCGGGGCGTCCTGCCAGGGAGTCTGGTCTTGGGCATCTATCCGGAACAGAAATTCCCCGCAGGGCAGCCGCTCCCCCTCCACGGAGTAGGTCCAGCTCTCCTGCCAATAGTCCCCATCCAGGGCGGTGGGCAGCGCCAGAACAAGGAGTTCCCCATCAAACCCGATCCGGGTCATCCAGGCGGACAGCTCCAGCTCCAGCCGGGCGGAAACCGCCTTCTCCGGGGCGTCCATGGACAGCAGCCAGGTGGTTGGCACATAGGCGTTCCGCAGCCCCGCCGCCACCATCAGCCCCGTCCCCTCCTCCGGCCAGTTCCAGAAGGAGAGGGCGCCGCCCTCCAGGTCACCCAGCACCACCTCCTCGGAGGTGAAGCCCACCACAAAGGGGTCCCCATTCTGCTCCACCTGGGCCACGATCTGGGATGGTTCCCTCAGATAGCGCAGCTCCAGGCGGCGGAAGGCCAGGGCAGGGGGGAGGGGACAGCCCAGCGCCCCCCAAACCAGCCCCACCAGCACCAGGGTCAGGGCCAGATTGCGAAGGATTTTTCCCTTCCGCCCCAGGCGGGGGAGGGACCAGCCTTGTTTTTCTCTCATGTCCGCTCCTCCTTCAGGGGGACGGTAATGGCCCACTCTACGCCGCCCCAGTCATAGTCCAGCCGAAACCACTCCGCCTCCGGGGGGACCTCCCACACGGACAGCCGGAACCGCTGCTCCAGCCCCTGCCCCTCCAGTTCCATGGCCAGAATGTAGGGCTCCCCCGTGCCGTGTCCCTGGCCGGTGTTTTGATAGGTGTTGCCCAAGCTGTCGGTGCCCGAAATGTAGTAGGCCGCCTCAGGATGGAGGGACAGGCCGGGCAGGCCCGTCACCGTCAGCTCGCACTCCAGGGCGTACCGGGGGGACTGGACCCCCGGCTCCTCCACGCTTTCCCCCTCAAACTGCCACAGGGCACCCCGGGTCACCTGCAGGGCATAGAGCCCCGCCCGGACCGTTTCCGTCCCCTCCACCCAGCGTATGGGGGTGCGGGTAATCCCCGTCTCCACCTCCGTCTCCCACTCCTGCCGGGGGAAGGGGGCCTCCGGATCCCCGGAGAGGTAGTATTCATAGACCAGGGCCCCATAGGGCACCTTGCCCTCGTTGGCCTCCTCCAGCATTCGCCAGGTATCCAGAGCGGAGAGGCCCCGCCAGCCCCACAGAACCAGCGCCAGGGTCAGGGTCAGCCCCAGGGTCCACTTGCTGGCCGTCCACAGGTAGCCCAGCCAGGGGGTGTGGATGCGCCCCAGCTCCCGGCCAATCTCCTCCGCCTGCCCCATCTCCTCCAACGCCCGCGCCCGGGCTTCCTCCGGAGACATGTCCGGAAAAATGCGCCGGAAATCCGCCTCCTTGTCCTCCAGGTGGGCGGCCAGCTCCGAGCGCACCGCTGCCCGGTCAGGGCCAAAGCGGATGCCTTTGGTGGCGGTGTCCAGCCATTCTGCCTCTCTTCGGTTGTCGGCTCCCATAGTCTCCCCCCTTGCCTTCATGAGGCGAAACGAAATTTTGCAGGACGTTTGTTTGCTCCCCTTCTCTCAGGAATAGGAGAGGGCGTTGGCTCCCCCGGAGAGCACGTCCTCCACCCCCTTGTGGAAGGCCGCCCACTCCGTCCGCTTCTCGTCCAGCAGCCGTTTGCCCTTTTTGGTCAGACGGTAATACTTCCGCTGCCGCCCCGTGGGCGCCTGCTGCTGGTAGGAGGAGAGGTACTTCTCCTTCTCCAGGGCGTGGAGAATGGGGTAGAGGGTCCCCTCCTGCATCTGAAAGGCGTCGTTGGAGCGGCGGGCCAGGGCCTCGATCATCTGATAGCCGTACATGTCCTCCTTCTCCAACAGTGCCAGCACCAGCAGAGTGCTGCTTCCGGCGATGAGTCCCTTGTCAAATTTCATGCTCCGCCATCCTTTCCCGGGGAATATCCCCGCACCAAAGATAATACCTTGATTCTCTAGGTATAGTATACCTAGAGAATCAAGGTATGTCAACACAAAAAAAGCGGCGGACGCATGGGAGGGATGCGTCCGCCGGCATGGGCTTTCAGAGGGAGGTCATTTAATTGAACTTGTAGATCTTCCGGGCCAGGCGGTACAGACCCACGGACAGCCGCCGTCCCTGGTAGCCGGGGAAGGCGGTAAAAGCGGAGACAGCCCGGTACTTCATTTTATGGTAGATGCCGCTGTCCACTCCCCGCAGATACTCCCACAGCTGGGTGCGCTTGCCCAGGGCCTCGGGAGTGCCGTCAATGACCAGGAAGATGGAGGAAATGGCCATCATCATGGCCAGGTAGCTGAACATGTACCGGCCCAGCTTCTTGTGCTGCTGGGAGACCAGGTTCAGGTCGTGGGAGTCGATCATCTGGTAGGTGACCCGCAGCTGCTGGTCCACCCGGGTGACCATGACCTTCTCGTTGACGGACTGGTCGGAGCGGCCAATGAAGTAGCGGTACAGGTCCACATCCAGGTAGTAGATGTTCTTCACCGAGGGCAGGGGCTGGTAGACGAAAATGTTGTCCACATAGAAGGTGTGCTTGGGCAGCTCCAGACCGCAGTCCCGAAGCATCTGGGTACGGTAGATCACCGAGTGCATGAGCAGGTACTGGGAGGGACGGAAGCGGCCGATCTGGTCCCAGTTGAAGACCCGGTTGCGGGGGAACACGTTGCGGTAGTGCATCACCCGCTGGGTGTTGGTCTCGGCGTGCTCGTAGACGTAGTTGCACACCATCATGTCGATGGGCTTTCCGTCCTTTTCAAACTGGCGCAGCTTGTCCAGAGCCTTGTGCAGGGAGGGAACGTCCACCCAGTCATCGGAGTCCACCACCTTATAATATTGACCCCGGGCGTTGCGCAGGCCCTGGTTGACCCCCTCTCCGTGGCCGCCGTTGGGCTGGTGGATGGCTCGGACAATGTCCGGGTACTGCTCCTGGTAGCGGTCGCAGATGGCGGGGGTGTCGTCCTTGGTGGAGCCGTCGTCCACCAGAATGATCTCAATGTCGTCGCCCCCCTGGAGCAGGGTGTCCACACAGTGCTCCATATAGGCGGCGGAGTTGTAGCAGGGGACAGCAAAGGTAATCAGCTTATCCATCATGGTCTCTCTCCTATGTGATTGGCGGACCGCCGTCCACCATTACTTGTTCAGCTCCTCCGCCAGGGCCAGAGCCCGGCCGGCGATGGCATCCATATTGTAGTATTTGTACTCGGCCAGCCGTCCCAGCAGGTGGAGGTTGGGGATGGCGTCGGCCAGGGCCTTGTACTTGGCGTACAGGGCGTTATTTTCCGGGTTGATGATGGCGTAGTAGGGCACCTCTTCCAGGATCCCCCCATAGGCCTTGGAGTACTCCTTGACGATGGTGGTCTTTCCCGGCAAGGTCTGGCCGGTGAGGTGCTTAAACTCGGTGATGCGGGTGTAGTCCTGGTCCACGGTGTAGTTCACCGTGCCGTAGCCCTGGAAGTCGTCCTGGGGGAGGGTCTCAAAGCGGAAGTCCAGGGTGCGGTAGGGGAGGGGACCATAACGGAAGGTGAACAATTCGTCGGCCTGTCCGGTGTAGATGACCGCCCCGGGGAAGTTCTCCCCATCCACCGTCACCCCGCCCTCGGTCACCTTCAGCCGCTCCAGGGCGTCCACCCCCAGCTCCACAGTGAGGTTGGGGTGGCAGAGCATCTTCTCAAACATGGGGGTGTAGCCTTTCAGGGGCATGCCCTGGTAGGTATCCTGGAAATAGCGGTCGTCCCGGGAGAGGAACACGGGCACCCGGGCGGTGGTGTTGGGGTCGATGTCCTCGGGCTTCTGGCCCCACTGCTTCATGGTGTAGTGGACGAAAACGTGCTCATAGACGTAGTCGGCCAGGGCGGAAATCTCCGGGTCGGAGTTCTGGCGCAGCTCCAGGATGGTCACCTTTTTCTCCGCCCCGTAGGCGGCCATGAGCTTTTCCCCCAGCCGCTTTCCCTCCTCCGCTCCGAAGGCGGTCTCCAGGGAGGTGAGGTTGAAGGGGACGGGGTAACGCAGGCGGCCGCCCTGCTCATCGGGGATGTCGGCCACCACCCGGTGCTGGTAGTCCCGCCACTGGGTGAACCGGGACAGCCAATCATAGACCTTTTGGTCGTTGGTGTGGAAAATATGGGGGCCGTACTGATGGATCAGCACTCCGGCCTCGTCCAGCCGGTCGTAGGCGTTGCCCGCCACATGGGGGCGGCGCTCCAGCACCCGCACCCGCTTGCCGCCCTCCGCCAGGCAGCGGGCGCAAACGCTGCCGGCGTAGCCCGCACCCACCACCAGCACGTCAAATGGATTCTGCAATGGGATATCCCACCTTTCCGGCCCCGGGCCGGGACCGTGTATTATCGGAATGATAATAGTCAGTATAACACATTCCCAGAGAAAAAGGAATTAAAATTCCTTGAAGATTGGGTAAAATACCCCTAAAGTCCAGCGCCTTCCCCCTTGACATCCCGCAAAGAAACCGATAAGATAAGAGAGCTTATATGGTTTACACGCGCGGATGAGGACAAGTACACCCTCCGCTCCCCGTTTTAGAGAGCCGCCGTTTGGTGCAAGGCGGACGGGGGAGAGGGCGGAAGATCACCTCGGAGCAGAGGGCCCAACCCCCGGTTTTGGGGCAGTAAGCCTTTCCGGACGGCCCCCGTTACCGGGCCGGACTTGAGTGGCCGGAGGAGCCCCTTTCTCCGGCAAGAAGAGTGGTACCGCAGAGGTTTCGTTTGCCTTTGTCTCTTTGTTGGAGACAAGGGCTTTTTTGTTTTCTTGTTCCTTTTTTGAAAAAAAGGAACCGAAAAAACTTCCTGCCCTCTTTCCGGAAACCCACAGCAAACAAATCAAACTTTCACATAGACGGAGGCACACAAACATGGACTACAACAAGACCATCCAGCTGCCCAAGACCGACTTCCCCATGCGGGCGGGCCTGCCTAACCGGGAGCCGGGCATGCTGGAGCACTGGAACCAGATGGACCTGTACCACGAGCTGCTGAAGAAGAACGAGGGCAAGCCCCGCTTCTCCCTCCACGACGGCCCTCCCTTCTCCAACGGCAACCTGCACATGGGCCACGCCCTGAACAAGTCCCTGAAAGACTTCATCACCCGGATGTACGCCATGCGGGGCCGCTACACCCCCTACATCCCCGGCTGGGACAACCACGGCATGCCCATTGAGAGCGCCATCATCAAGGAGCAGAAGCTCAACCGCAAGAACATGTCCGTCCCCGAGTTCCGCACCGCCTGCCACAACTACGCCCAGAAGTACATCGACATCCAGATGGACGGCTTCAAGCGCATGGGCGTGCTGGGGGACTGGGAGCACCCCTACAAGACCATGGACCCCGGCTTTGAGGCCGAGGAGGTAAAGGTCTTTGGGGAGATGTACAAGAAGGGCTACATCTACAAGGGCCTCAAGCCCGTGTACTGGTGCCCCAAGGACGAGACCGCCCTGGCCGAGGCGGAGATCGAGTACCAGGACGACCCCTGTACCACCGTGTACGTAAAGTTCCAGGTTAAGGACGACCAGGGCAAGCTCAGCCAGTACGGCGATCTTTCCAAGATGTACTTCCTCATCTGGACCACCACCATCTGGACCCTGCCCGGCAACCTGGCCATCGCCGTCCACCCCCGGGAGAGCTACGTGCTGGTGAAGGCGGACAACGGCGAGCAGTATATCCTGGCCGAGGCCCTGTGCGCCAAGGTCATGAAGGTGGGCGGCATCGAGCACTACGAGATCGTCAAGCAGTTCCAGGGCTCCGACTTTGAGTATATGCTGGCCCAGCACCCCTTCCTGGACAAGACCTCCCAGCTGTGCTGCGCCGAGTACGTGACCATGGACTCCGGTACCGGCTGCGTCCACACCGCCCCCGGCTTCGGCGCCGACGACTACGAGACCTGCAAGCGCTACAAGATCGACATGGTGGTCCCCGTGGACGACCAGGGCCGTCACACCGACTACGCCGGCAAGTACGCCGGCATGAAGACCGACGAGTCCAACCCCGTCATTCTGGCGGACATGAAGGAGAGCGGCGCCCTCTTTGCCAGCGAGGACATCGTTCACTCCTACCCTCACTGCTGGCGGTGCAAGAACCCCATCATCTTCCGGGCTACCCCCCAGTGGTTCTGCTCCGTGGACGCCTTCAAGGACGAGGCCTGCGCCGCCTGCGACGACGTGCGCTGGGTGCCCGCCTGGGGCATCGACCGGATGAAGTCCATGATCCGGGAGCGTGCCGACTGGTGTATCTCCCGTCAGCGCCGGTGGGGCCTGCCCATCCCCGTGTTCTACTGTGCCGACTGCGGCAAGCCCATCTGCACCGACGAGACCATCGCCGCGGTGAGCAAGCTCTTTGGGGAGAAGGGCTCCAACGCCTGGTATGAGATGGAGGCCGCCGACATCCTGCCCAAGGACTTCGCCTGCCCCCACTGCTTGTCCAAGTCCGGCTTCACCAAGGAGGAGGACACCCTGGACGGCTGGTTCGACTCCGGCTCCACCCACTTCGCCTCCATGAAGAAGGACCAGGGCTTCTGGCCCGCCGACATGTACCTGGAGGGCCTGGACCAGTACCGCGGCTGGTTCCAGTCCAGCCTGCTCACCGCTGTGGGCGCTCTGGGCCAGGGCGCTCCCTTCAAGGAGTGCGTCACCCACGGCTGGACGGTGGACGGCGAGGGCAAGGCCATGCACAAGTCCCTGGGCAACGGCGTGGACCCCGCTGACATCTTCAAGAAATACGGCGCCGACCTGCTCCGTCTGTGGGCGGGCTCCGCGGACTACCATGTGGACGTGCGCTGCTCCGACAACATCTTCAAGCAGCTGTCCCAGAACTACCTGAAATTCCGCAACACCGCCCGGTACTGCCTGGGCAACCTGGCGGGCTTCGACCCCAACCACCTGGTTGGGCCCGAGGAGATGCTGGAGCTGGACAAGTGGGCGGTGACCAAGCTCAATGAGCTCATTGCCAAGTGCTTCGCCGCCTATGACAACTATGAGTTCCATGTGGTCTCCCACGCCATCAACGACTTCTGCGTGGTGGAGCTGTCCAGCTTCTATCTGGACATCATCAAGGACCGGCTGTACTGCGACGAGGCCGACGGCCTCTCCCGCCGCTCTGCCCAGACCGCCCTGTGGCTCATTCTGGACACCATCACCAAGCTCTTCGCCCCCATCCTCTGCTTCACCTGCGACGAGATCTGGCTGTCCATGCCCCACCGGGATGGAGACGATGGCCGCAACGTGGTCCTCAACGAGATGAACCAGCCCTTCACCGCCTACGCCCTGGACGAGGACGCCATGGCCGCCTGGGCCGGTCTCATCGACGTGCGCAACCAGGTCAACGCCGCCCTGGAGAGCGCCCGGAACGAGAAGAAGATCGGCAAGAGCCTGGAAGCCAAGGTCACCATCCCCGCCGCCAAGCTGGCCGGTGCCCGTCAGGTCAACCTGGAGGAGCTGGCCGACCTGCTCATCGTCTCCCAGGTGGAGGTGTCCGAGGACGCCGCTGAGGTGCAGGTGGCTCCCGCCCAGGGAGAGAAGTGCGAGCGGTGCTGGAAGCGCCACCCCATGGTGGGCTCCGACCCCAAGCACCCCACCCTGTGCCCCCGCTGCGCCAAGGTGGTAGCCGCTCTGGACGTGGAGTGATCGCTCCGTACACCCTATCCAATAGCAAGCCCCGCCGCCCATTTGGGCGGCGGGGCGTTTTTCACCGTGTGGCCCGGCCTCAGCCGGTCTGCCACACCTCCTGGTCGGCCTGCTGGCCGATGTCGAAGTAAAAGTCCATGTCGTAGAGGGCGTCCCCCACCGCAAATTCTCCCCGCACCGTGTAGTGGGCGCTGTAGGGGGCCAGGGGGAGAAGGTCACCCTCCAGCTCCTGGGAGGAGAGGGTGTAGCGCTCGCTGCCGTCCCACCGCTCCACGGTGACGGTGTAGCCGTCGTAAGGAGAGGGGGAGAACATCAGCACCGCCTTTGTGAGGGTCCGGCCAAAGGTCCCGCCCACCCCGAAGGATTCATCGTCCGGCACCCGGGTGCCCTGAGCGTCGGTGATGGACCACACCCGGCTCATGGCAGACAGGGGCGGGTCTTGGGGGTTTCCATCGGGGCCGTCGAAGGAGAGCTGCAGCTCCGGCCTGGAACGGGGCGGGTCCGGGTCGGGGACGGTAAAGTCCAGCAGGGAGTCCAGATAGTCCCAGTCGATCTCCCCATCCACCAGGAAGGTGAGATCCCCCTGGCCGTCATAGGGGATGCCGGCCGTCAGCACCCCGTCACTCAAGATAATATAGGTGCGGCTCACATCCTCTCCATCCGCCTGTTCCATGTAGTCCAGCCAGAGCTGCCGCCCCTCCTTTAACTCATAGCGCCCCGCGTACACCTGCCGCAGGGGGAGGGAGACGAGATACTCGGTAATCGCCCCGGCGTCATAGCCGAACACATCTTGGTATTTCTCCTCCGGCTCATGCCAGCTATCCACAGTCACCCGGTCCAGGGTGATCCCCTGGGGGGCCCGGTCAAAGATCAGCTCCCGGGCGCTGGCCGGGCTGTCCGCCAGGGCCACCGACCCAAAGGTGACGAAGAGGGCGAACATGCTCACCCCCACCGCCAGGCTCCCGGCCAGCCGCCGTCCCGGCTTCATCACCCGTTTCAAGCGGTAGCGCAGACTGCCCGCCGCCGCGGACAAGCAGGTGGTGTAGCCCCGTCCGGTGCCCGCGCTGTTCAGCAGCAGAAGGGCGTACTCCTTCCGGGTGCCCTCGTCCGCCCCCTCCAGCACCGCCTCGTCGCAGCTGAGCTCCAGGTCCTCCGCCGCCCTCCGGCAGGCCAGCCAGCCCAGGGGGTTGAACCAGCACATGGCGGCACAGAAGCCCAAAAACACCTTGGTGCGGCTGTCGCAGCGGATGATATGGCGCAGCTCGTGGCGGAAAATGAGTTCCCGCTCTTTGGGCGAGTAGGAGGCCCGGGGGAGGGCCAGCACCATGGTGCGCTCAAAGCAGCCCACCGTCATGGGGGTGCCCACCTGGGGCCACACCAGAATGGGGATGTCCCGCTTCACCCCGTGGCGGCGACACTCCATGTTCCACTGCCGGAGCACCTCCGGGTCCTCCAGGGGCTGTCCAGTCCGGAGGAGGGTGCGGCGCAGGCTCAAGTGGGACAGAACCTGCCAGCCCACCACCCCCACAAAGCCCAGGGCCCACAGGGCCAGGGCGGGGAGGAGGAGGGGCCGGGGCAGGGGAAGGGCGGCCAGGGCGGTGCGCTGGAGGTTTGGTTGGTAGGTCATCACATACAAAAAGGTGGGGGTGAGCCACAGGGCGGCGCAGGCTCGGGCGCTGATTACCCGGCGCAGCAGGGGCAGAAGGAGCAGGAGCAGGGCGTAGTAGGCGCTGATGTGAAGAAACAGCAGCCCCAGCTGCCCGGCCACAAGGTGGAACACGCCTCGTCTGTCCATCCAGAACACAGCTGGTACCACCAGCCCCATCCCCAGGACCACCAGGATGTACAGGGGCAGCATCAGCGGCTCGATGAGGTAGGTCTTATGCCCCGGCTTCAGGGGGCCGTACTGCAGCTGATCCTCCAGTTCCCGGCGGCCGGAAAAGGCCCGGGCCGTCACCCCGCCCACAAACAGGGCGAAGAGAACCAACCAAGCGTTCACAGCTCTCCCTCCTCCAGCAGGCGGCTCAGCTCCTCCAATTCCTCCCGGCTCAGGCCGCTGTCACACAGGGCGGTGGCGAACAGGTGCAGGTCCCCGCCGCACAGCTTGCGGATCATCCGCCCGCTCTGGGCGGCCAGATACTCCTGGCGGGTGAAGGTGGGGGTGTAGCCATTCACTCTGCCCCGCTTCTCCATCACCAGGGCCCCCTTCTGGGTCAGCCGGGTGAGCAGGGTGAGGATGGTGGTGGAGGCCAGGGGGTGGGTGTCCTTCAGCTTTTCCTCCACATCCCCCCGTGTCACCGGGGGCTGGCAGTCCCACACCGCCTGCATCACCTCCAGCTCCCCATCGGGGAGACGGTCGATTTTCCGTGACATGGTATCCCTCCTCTACAATTGTAGTTTTCAATTATATTCTACAGTCGTAGAAGATCAATGTCAAGAGGGGCGGGGGCAACTTTGCCCCCGCCCCGGGTGTTCGGATTTCTTTGACTGGCCGATGCTCCCTCAGCCCTCCTGTTCGGGGTGGAGATAGGCCTGGAGCACCTTGAGAATGAGGCCCGAGGCGCTCAGGCGCTCCTGCCGGGCCCGCTCCTCCAGCTCCTGTTTAAACTCCTTGGTGGCCCGGAAGCTGATCTGGGCGTCCTGCTTTGCCATGCCGGCTCCTCCTTTGCCGCCCAACTGGGCTTTTTTCTTATTATACCTCTTTTTTGGCTTGGTGTCTCCTCTTTTCCCGGTCCTCTTTTGAGGAGGAGGGTACAAAGCGGCCCAATATCTTGTACACGGGGACAAAATTCCGAAATTTCCTTGGAAAACCGGGACTTTTTCCTTTACATGCGGGGAAAATTATGATATATTATCCAAGCATGCAAATCATTTGCTGCCCATTCGCCCTCCCGCTTGGTTCCGGGATATGGCCCGCGCAGGTGCGCGGGGCTTCACCCGCCCGCTACCCGGCTTAAGGGCAAGACAATTTGAAAGGTGGAATTTCCCATGATCCGTAAGGACGAGAAGACGGCCGTTATCGAGGCCAACCGCACCCATGAGACCGACACTGGTTCCCCCGAGGTCCAGATCGCCATTCTCACCGCTCGCATCAACGAGCTGACCGAGCACCTGAAGGTGCACATCCACGACAACCACAGCCGCCGCGGCCTGTACAAGATGATCGGTAAGCGCCGCAAGCTGCTGGACTACCTGATGGCTAAGGACATCGAGCGTTACCGTGCCATCATCGCCAAGCTGGGCATCCGTAAGTAAGAAGAAGCGCGTAGGATAGGCGCGCAGGGGAGCTTGGACCGGAGCGACGGATACAAACCAAGCGGGGCAAGGCCCAGCTGTTTGTGTCCGGAGGCGCAGGGAAAGCGACCCGGCCGCGCGCCCAATCCGCAGCGTGACATCACGAGGAGCGGATTGCCCGATCCGCAGCGTGACCATGATGTGCCTCATAGGGCAGCGCCTTTTGCGTGCTGCCCTATGTTCACATATAAAACCAAAACCACATCCCGGAGCTGCGCCGCTGTTTTAGCAGTTGAATGCAGGGTGGAAGGATTTGTCCACCCCGGATTCAAGTGCTAAAAGGTTGGTCAAGGCTCCGGACCCAAACACTACAAAGAAAAGGAGTAAGGACATGTCAACCATTATTAAGCACAAGCAGTTCCCCAACTACAAGACCTGGACCATGGACCTGTGCGGCCGTCCCCTGACCATCGAGGTGGGCAAGGTGGCCGAGCTGGCCAACGCCTCCGCCATGGTAAAGTACGGCGACACCACCGTCATGGTGGCCGTCACCGTCTCCCCCCGTCCCCGGGACGGTGTGGACTTCTTCCCCCTGAGCGTGGACTTTGAGGAGAAGCTGTACGCCGTGGGCCGGATCCCCGGCTCCTTCATGCGCCGGGAGGGCCGTCCCTCTCTGCCCGCCGTGCTGGCCAGCCGCCTCATCGACCGGCCCATGCGCCCCCTGTTCCCCTATGACTTCCGCAACGACGTGTGCATCCAGTGCACCGTCATGAGCGTGGACTACGACTGCTCCCCCGAGGTGGCCGCCATGATCGGCGCCTCCGCCTGCGTGAGCTACTCCGAGATCCCCTTCGCCGGCCCCATCGGCTGCCTGGAGGTGGGCTATGTGGACGGCCAGATCGTCTTCAACCCCAACCAGGAGCAGCGCAAGCGCTCCCGCATGGACGTGACCGTGGCCGCCACCCAGGAGAAGGTGGTCATGATCGAGGCCGGCGCCGACGAGATCCCCGATGAGATCATGTACGCCGGCATCGTGAAGGCCCACGAGGAGATCCGCAAGCAGATCGCCTTCATCAACCAGATCGTCTCCGAGATCGGCAAGCCCAAGATGGAGTACGACCACGCCCAGTTCAACCAGGAGCTGTTTGACAAGATCGTCTCCGAGTTCATGGACGAGGCCAAGGCCGCCATGGACACCGACGACAAGAACATCCGGGAGCAGCGCTGGAACGCCATGATCGACCACTGGCACGAGAAGTATCTGGAAGAGTATCCGGATATGGACCAGTACCTGGAGGAGTTCACCTACAAGTTCCAGAAGAAGATCGTCAAGGCCTGGCTGCTGGAGGGCCACCGCGTGGATGGCCGCGCCAAGAACGAGATTCGTCCTCTGGCCGCCGAGGTGGGCGTGCTGCCCCGGGTCCACGGCTCCGGCCTGTTCACCCGCGGTCAGACCCAGGTGCTCTCCGTGGCCACCCTGAACACCCTCTCCGCCTCCCAGAAGCTGGACACCATCTGGGAAGAGGACGAGAAGCGCTATATGCACCACTACAACTTCCCGCCCTACTCCGTGGGTGAGGCCAAGCCTCCCCGTTCCACCAACCGCCGGGAGTTTGGCCACGGCGCTCTGGCCGAGCGGGCTCTGGTGCCCGTGCTGCCCAGCGTAGAGGAGTTCCCCTACGCCATCCGCGTGGTGTCTGAGGTTCTCTCCTCCAACGGCTCCACCTCCCAGGGCTCCATCTGCGGCTCCACCCTGGCCCTTATGGACGCCGGTGTGCCCATCAAGGCCCCTGTGGCCGGCATCTCCTGCGGCCTGATCCAGGACGACGACGGCGGCTTCACCACCTTCATCGACATCCAGGGCGTGGAGGACTTCCACGGCGAGATGGACTTCAAGGTGGCCGGCACCAAGTCCGGTATCACCGCCATCCAGATGGACCTGAAGAACGACGGTCTGTCCCACGAGATCATCAAGCAGGCCCTGGAGATCACCCGGGACGCCCGCTTCGCCATCCTGGACGAGATCATGCTCCCCTGCATCTCCGCTCCCCGCTCTGAGGTGAGCAAGTTCGCTCCCAAAATGATCACCCTTAAAATCGATCCCGACCGCATCCGTGAGGTCATCGGCAAGGGCGGCTCCGTCATCCAGAAGATTACCGCCGAGTCCGGCGCCCAGATCGACATCGAGGACGACGGCACCATCCACATCGCCTCCCCCGACGCCGCCTCCTGCGACACCGCCAAGAAGATGATCGAGACCATCGTGTTCGTCCCCGAGGTGGGCGGCCTGTACTACGGCAAGGTGGTCCGCATCCTCCAGTTCGGCGCCTTCGTGGAGCTGGCCCCCGGCAAGGACGGCATGGTCCACATCTCCAAGCTGGCTGACCACCGGGTAGAGAAGGTGGAGGACGTGGTGAACATCGGCGATATGATCTGGGTCAAGGTCACCGATATCGACGACAAGGGCCGCGTCAACCTGAGCTACAAGGACGCGCTGAAGGAGATCAAGGCCAAGAAAGAGGCCGGCGAGCCCATCAAGTAAGGTTTCCCTATCCGCCGCATTCCGCCGGCCGGGCACTCCGCCCGGCCGGCGTTTTCCATTCGTCCGGGGTACAGTTCCCCCGCCCCAAGAGGTGCTTTTATGGATTATGGACTGCTCAGCCGCTACCGCTCCCAGCTGATGGGGGCGGCCATGGTGTGGGTCATGCTCTTCCACGCCCCCGATCTGGCCCCCCAGGGCTCCCTCCCCGACCTCATCCGGGCGGCGGGCTTTGGCGGGGTAGACATTTTCATCCTCCTGTCCGCCATGGGCCTGGCCCTGTCCCTGGAGCGCCGGGACCAGGACTACGCCGCCTTTCTGGCCCGGCGGGGGGAGCGGCTGCTGCCCGCCTACTTCGTGGTGATGGTGCCCTACACCCTCTGGCTCATCCTCACCAAGGGGGCCACCTGGTCCAGCCTGTTCTGGAACGCCTCTCTGCTGTACTACTGGGTGCGCCCCTCCGGGGCCTTCAACTGGTATGTGGCGGGGGCCATGACCCTCTATGCCATCACCCCCTTCTGTTTTCGCCGCCTCCGGGCCTCCCGACACCGGGAGGGGCTGACGGCGGCGGCCTGCGTGGCCGCCCTGGCCCTGTGCCAGCTGTTCACCCACGAGGGGTACTGGCATGTCACCGACCTTTTCTTCCGCGTTCCCGTGTTCTTCCTGGGGCTGCTCATGGGCCTCTATGTGGGGGAGGGGCGGCGGCTGTCCCGCCGGGACTACGCCTTCTGGGCGGCCGCCCTGGTGGTGGGGACGGCCTACCTTTACGTCAGCCTCACCGCCATCTGGGAGCCCTGGCCCGTCCACTTCCCCGAGTGCCACCTGTTCCTGTTCACCACCGTCCCCATGTGCCTGGTGCTGGCCTTTTGTCTAGAGCGGCTCCCCCTGGGGGGACTGAGCCAGCTGCTGGAGCTCATCGGGAAAAACAGCCTGGAAATCTACCTGCTCAACGTCTCCCTCTTCGTCCCCTTCCAGGCCCTGCCCCAGGGGTGTCCGGTCCCGGCTCCGGTATACTACCTGGGCTCCATCCTTCTCAACATCGCCCTGGGCTGTCTCCTCCACCGCCTGGTGGAGGAGGGAAAGGCCGCCTGGCGGGAGCGCCGGAAAACCGCCGCTGCCCGATGAAGGGACCCATTTGTGCAAAAAGGCCCGGAACGGTTCTTGCCGTTCCGGGCTTTCTCCTTTATTCCTGGGGCACCGAGATCTCCTCCTCCACCAGCAGGATGGAGCCGTCCTCTCCGCTCATGTGGATGCTCATGCAGTGGAACTGCCCCTGTTCGTCCACAAAGGTGAGTCCCCGGCTGGCCACATCCCCATAAAAGGCCATCCCCACCCCCGCTGTCTATCCCGGGGAGCAGTTGCGCCGGGCGGGAAAATCCTTTATAATGGGCCGAGAAGATTTCAGTCCCCGGGCTGCATGCCCGGGCGAGAAAGGAACTGCTATGCTGCTGAATATATTGGCCGTGGGCGACGTGGTGGGGGAGGGAGGCCAGGACATTCTGGCCCGCCGCCTGCCCCAGCTGCGGGAGGAGACCCAGGCCCACTTTGCGGTGGTCAACGGAGAGAACGCCTCCGGGGTGGGCATCACCCCCGCCCAGGCCCGGCGGATTCTGGAGGCCGGGGCGGACGTGATCACCCTGGGCAACCATACCTGGAACCGCATTCAGATCGGGGACTACCTGGACAAGGAGCCCCGCATCCTCCGTCCGGCCAACTACGCCGGCCGGGTGCCCGGCCGGGGCTTTGGCATCTACCCCTGCAAGGGCTTCCGGGTGGCGGTGCTCAACCTGATGGGCCGGGTGGAGCTTAACCCCAACCTGGACAGCCCCTTCAAGGCCACCAATTTCCTCCTCCGGGGGAGTGACTACGACCTGGCCCTGGTGGACTTCCACGCCGAGGCCACCAGCGAGAAGGGGGCCATGGCCTGGTTTTTGGACGGAAAGGTCCAGGCCGTCTGGGGCACCCACACCCACGTCCCCACCGCCGACTGCCAGATCCTGCCCAAGGGCACCGGCTTTGTCACCGACCTGGGGATGACCGGACCCAGCCGCTCGGTGCTGGGCATACGCCCGGAGCACTCCATCAACCTGTTTTTGGGCGGCCTGCCCCGGCGGTATGAGGAGGCGGAGGGCCCCTGCAAGCTCAACGCCTGCCTGTTTACCCTGGACACGGAGAAAAAACGCTGCGTGGCCGTCCGCCGCGCCGACATTCAGGAGTGAGAACCCCTCTCCTCCCAGAAAGGAACTTGACCCATGGTGCGATTCATCCACGGGGCTGACTTCCACCTGGACAGCCCCTTTTCCGGCCTCACTCCCCAACAGGCCGCCCAGCGGCGTGGGGAACAGCGGGAGCTGCTGGACCGTCTGGCCGGGCTTGCCCGGGAGCGGCAGGCCCAGCTGGTGCTGCTGTCCGGGGACCTGCTGGACTCCCAACAGGTCTACGCCGAGACCGCCCAGGCCCTCAGCCGGTGTCTGGGCTCCATCCCCTGCCCGGTGCTGATTGCCCCGGGCAACCACGACTGTCTGGTCCCCGGGTCGGTCTACTCCACCCTGGACTGGCCAGACAACGTCCACATCTTCTTCTCCGATGCCATGGAGCGCGTGGATCTGCCGGAGCTGAACTGCACGGTGTACGGCCGGGCCTTTTTGGAGCCCCGGCAGGACCGCTCCCCTCTGGCGGGCTTCCATGCGGAGGAGGACGGCGCCTTCCGCCTGGGCTGTCTCCACGGGGACACCGCCCCCAACAGCCCCTACGGCCCCCTCACCCAGGAGGAGATGGCCGCCAGCGGCCTTCATTACCTGGCCCTGGGCCACATCCACCAGGCCAGCGGCCTGCAGCGGGCGGGGGAGACCTTCTGGGCCTACCCCGGCTGCCCCGAGGGCCGGGGCTTTGACGAGCTGGGGGAGAAGGGCGTACTGTACCTGGAGGGGGAGCCGGGGCGGGTGACGGCCCAATTTGTCTCCCTGTGCAAGCGGCGGTATGGGCGCAGGACGGTGGACCTCACCGGCCAACCAGACCCCCTGGCCGCCATCCTGGCCGCCCTGCCCGATGACACGGGGGAGGACATCTACCGCCTCATCCTCACCGGGGAGGGGGAGGCCCCCGACCTGGCCGCCCTGGAGCAGGCCCTGGCCCCCCGCTTTTTCTCCCTGCAGCTCCGGGACCGCACCCGCCTGCCTGTGGACCTGTGGCGGCGTCGGGAGGAGGACACCCTCACGGGCCTCTTTCTCCGGGAGCTGTGGCCCCTGTGCCAGGCTGACCCGGACAACCGCATCTATCAGCTGGCCGCCCGGTTTGGGCTGGCCGCCCTGGAAGGAGGGGAAGACCCGTGGCTGTGACCATCCGCTCCATGACCGCCACCTTCGGCAAGCTGGACCGGGCCCATCTGGAGCTGGAGGAGGGGTTCAACCTCATAAAAGCCCCCAACGAGGGGGGCAAGTCCACCTGGTGCGCCTTCTGGAAGGCCATGCTCTACGGCATCGACACCCGGGACCGGGACCGGAAGGGCTATTTGGCGGACAAAAACCGCTACCAGCCCTGGTCGGGCGCCCCCATGGAGGGGGAGGTGCGGCTCATTTGGCAGGGCCGGGACATCACCATCCGCCGGGGGCCCAGGGGGAACACCCCCTTCGGGGCCTTTTCCGCCGTGTACACCGCCACAGGGGAGCCGGTGCCCGACCTCACCGCCGCCACCTGCGGAGAACTGCTCACCGGGGTGGGGAAAGAGGTCTTTGAGCGCTCGGCCTTCATTGGCTCCGGGGGCGACCTCACCGTCACTGCCGCCCCGGAGCTGGAAAAGCGCATCGCCGCCCTGGTCTCCTCCGGGGAGGAGGATGTATCCTTTTCCCAGACCCAGGCCACACTAAGCCAGTGGCGCAACCGCCGCCAGGTCAACCGCAGCGTGGGTCTCATCCCCAAGCTGGAGGGGGAGCTGGAGCAGGTAGAACAGGCCCTCCGGGCCCAGGAGGAGGTGGCCCTGCGCATCTCCCAGCTCTCCGGGGAGCGGGAGGCGCTGATGGAGGAGCAAAAGGCCCTCACCGCCGAGGTCCGGCTCCACCGCGCCCAGGCCCAGAGCGCCCTGGACGCCCGCTTTGCCCAGGCCAAGGGGGAGCTGGACCAGGCCCGGCAGCAGCTTGCCGCCCTGGAGGGGGAGGCCGGGAAGTACGGCCCTCTCCCGGACAAGGAAAAGCTGAAGGGGGCTCAGGGGGAACTGCAGTACCTAAAAGTCCTCACCGAGGAGATCCGCCAGGGGGAGGACGCCCTGAAGCAGGCGGAGGACGCCTACGTCCAGGCCCAGATCGACGCCCAGGACCCCCTGTTTCAGGGGCTGTCCGGGGAGGAAGCGGGTCAGCGGGTACAGAAGGATTTACAGGAATACGCCGTGTATGAGAACACCGCCCGGGCCAAGGACCTGGGCAGCCGGGTCTTCCCCCTGTTTGGCCTGGCTGTCCTTGTGGTGTGCGCCCTGGTGGGCTTTGTCCGGGAGCACGCCCTTGTGACCTACCCCCTGTATTTGGGGCTTGTGGTGCTGGGCATCACCCTGCTCTCCGCCCTGGTCTCCCGGAGCAACGCCCGGGACTGGCGCGCCAAGGCGGCAAAACTTCTGGGCCGCTACGGGGTCCAGACCCCCCAGGAGGCCCTGGATTTGGCCGAGGACTACCGGGAGCGCTGCCGGAAGGCGGAGGAGGCCGCCGCCCAGGCCAAGGCGGTCCGGGGCGCCCTCAACGACCGGAAGGCCCGCCGGGACAACAGTCAAACGGACCTCATCGCCTTTGTCCACACCTTTGCCCCTCAAATCACTGACCTCTTCGGCTGTTCCGCCGCCCTGTCCCGGGCCCTGAGTCTGGACCACGAGCTGGCCCTGGCCCGGGAGCGGGTGGAGGAGCGACGCCGCCGGGCGGAGGATCTGGCCGCCCAGGGGGGCCGGGAATGCCAGAATTTGTCCCAGAGCCCCGCTCCGGTCCGCACCCCCCAGGAGACCGACCGGGCCCTGGCCCGGGTGACGGGAGAGCTGGAGCAGGTGGAGCGGGAGCTCAACCAGGCCCTGGGCCGTCAGCGGGCCCAGGGGGACCCCGCCGCCCTCCACGCCCAGCAGGAGGCGCTGCAGGAGGCGCTGGGGCGGCGGCAGGAGGAGCACCAGGCCCTTCAAACTGCCCTGTCCGCCCTGGAACGGGCCAACACCCTGCTCCAGGAGCGGTTTTCCCCCAAGCTCAGCCGTCTGGCCGGGGACTATCTGGCCCGGCTCACCGGCGGGGCCTACGCCTCCCTCACCCTGAACCGGGAGCTGGAGGGGAGCGCCCAGCGCCCCGGCGACGTGCTGCCCCGGAGCGTGCTGGCCCTGTCCCGGGGCACCGCCGACCAGGTGTACCTGGCGGTGCGGCTGGCGGTCTGCCGGCTGTGCCTGCCCGACCGGCCTCCGGCGGTGCTGGACGACGCCCTGGCCGCCTTTGACGACGGGCGTCTGGCCCAGGCCCTGGACCTGCTCCGGGAGCTGGCGGAGGAGGGACAGGTGCTGCTGTTCACCTGCCAAAACCGGGAGGGGGAGCTGTTGGCCCACACCCCCGGCGTCCATCAAACCGCGCTGTAATAGTTGCAATTTTTCCCCTTCCGGCTTATAATAGTATGCCGTATGAAACGAAAAGGAGGGCACGCCCTTGGCCGATGAAGAGAAAAACCTGACCCCCCAGGCCCCGGAGGGCCTGACCTCCCAGCCAAACGAGGATCTCCCTTCCCCCGACCCCGAGGTGGAGGAGAGCGCCCGGGAGGAGGCGGAGGTGGAGGACGCCCAGTCCCGCCGCCCCGGCCGGGAGCTGTTTGAGTGGCTGCAAATGCTCATGGTGTGCGTGCTGGCGGCGGTGGTGCTGTTCAACTGCTTTGCCCGGCTCACCCGTGTGGACGGCCACTCCATGGACGACACCCTCCAGGACGGAGAGCTCACCCTGGTCTGGTCCCTGGGTTACGAGCCCCAGCAGGGGGACATTGTGGTGGTGAACAAGAAGTCCACCGACTTTTTCAACCACCGGGCCCTGGTCAAGCGGGTCATTGCCGTAGGTGGACAGACCGTGGACATCGACTACGCCACCAGCACCGTCTATGTGGACGGCGTTCCCCTGGACGAGCCCTACATCAAGGAGGAGATGTTCCGCCCCGGCGACCCCATGATGCAGCAGACCCACTGGGAGGTAGCCGAGGACTGCATCTTTGTCATGGGAGACAACCGCAACCGCTCCACCGACAGCCGCCACGCCGAGCTGGGCACCATCCACGAGGACTTTGTCCTGGGGAAGGTCCTCTTCGCCCTGTGGCCCCTGGACCGGATGGGCGCCGTATAGTTCCCATTTCTCCTGCCGCCCCTAACCGAACGGGGGCGGCAGTTATTTTTTCCTTTCCCCCCCTTGACATTTCCTTTTGGGTGTGGTATCTTCTACCCGTAAGTTAGCTGTTGCTAACTTACGCAAAAGGGCCTAAGGTCCCATATGATTTCCCCGTTGGTTAGCTAACGCTAACTATCAAAAAGGAGGATATGCGATGTCACCCACCGAGCGGCGGTTTGAACAGACTCTGGCCTGGCACTGCGCCCCGTCCCTGACGGGGATCAAGCCGGCGGATCTGGTGGCCTGGAGCCATCCGGGCCAGGGGCAATCGGAGCTTCTGCACAGCTACGGCTCCATGCTGGCCCGGCGGGGGATTCATCTGCGGATCCTGGGGGAATACCGGGGAAAGACGCTGCTGCTGGTGTTTCGCCGGGAGCGGCTGTGGGACTGGCTGTGCCAGCCCCAGGTGTCGGCCATGCTGGGCCAGGCGGGTTATCCGGTGGGGGAGGGGCTGTCCGCCCTGCTGGACCACCTGGGCCGGAGGCTGGCGGGAGCGGACTTTCCCCATGAGATCGGTCTGTTTCTGGGCTACCCGCCGGTGGATGTGGAGGGGTTTCTCCGGGACAAGGGCCGAAACTGCAAGCTGTGCGGACCCTGGAAGGTTTACGGGGACGTGGAGCAGGCCCGGCGGCGGTTTTCCACCTTTCGCCGCTGCCGGGCGGCCCTGTCCCGGCGTCTGGCCCTGGGGGTGCCGCTGAGCCAGGTATTTCCCGCCTAACGTTCTCTTTGCTGCACACGCCCCTGGCGTTTGTATTGCGGAAACAAACCATGTTTGGAGGGTTTATTATGAACAACATTGCGGTTATTTTCTGGTCCATGTCGGGCAACACCGAGGCCATGGCCCAGGCCATCGCCCAGGGGGCCCGGGAGGCCGGAGCCCAGGCGGAGGTGCTGGCGGTCACGGACGTGACGGTGGACCAGGCCCTGGGCTATGACAAGCTGGCCCTGGGCTGCCCGGCCATGGGGGCGGAGGTACTGGAGGAGACGGAGTTTGAGCCCTTCTTCGCCGCCCTGGAGGGCCGGCTTGGGGGCAAAAAGGTGGCTCTCTTCGGCTCCTACGGCTGGGGCGACGGCCAGTGGATGCGGGACTGGCAGCTGCGCACCGAGGGGGCCAACGCCAACCTCTACGGGGACGGCCTCATCATCAACGAAGCCCCCGACGAGGACGGCCTGGCCAAATGCCGCTCCTTTGGAGCTGGTTTTGCCGCCTATTGAGGTTTCTTCTCTCCTCTTCCTTCCAGGGAGGGGCCCGGTTGGGCCCCTCCCTGGTCTTGTTTCTGCCAGTGTTTGGTTGCAATTGGGGAGGATTTGATGTAAAATAAATCCATATGCAAACTGGAATACTCTATCTTGGTTGTGAAAGGAGCAAATGGAATGGACGACAAGGTAAAAGACCTGCTGGACAAGATCCGGGGGGCCGCGGACCTGGCCGCCGATGCCGCCGCGGACACCGCCCGGGTGGCGGGCCGGCGGGCGGGTCAGATGGTGGACGTGGCCAAGCTCAACGTCCAGCTCTTTGACCTCAACGGAGAGTTCAACGACATTTTGCGCCAGCTGGGCCAGGTGATGTACGACACCCACCTTGGCCGGGCTGGAGACGCAGATTCGGTCACCGCCCTGTTGGAAAAGGCGGATGCCGCCGCGGCCCGGGTGGCCGAGGTGAAGGGCCGGATCGCCGACCTGCGTCAAACTCAGGCCTGCCCCTCCTGCGGCGCCCCCTGTGGCAAGGAGGATAAGTTCTGCCGCCAGTGCGGGGCGGCACTAGAATAAAGGAGGAGGAACCATATGCTTCACACCACGGATTACTATGTCGAGAGCGCCCAATCCATCTGGCTTCATCTCAACGGCTTTGTGCCCAAGGTAGCTATGATCCTGGGCTCCGGGCTGGGCTTTTTGGCCGACCAGGTGGAAAATCCCATCACTGTCCCCTACGGAGACATCCCCCATTTCCCCATTGCCACCGCCCCCGGCCATAAGGGCCAGCTGGTCTTCGGCACCCTGGAGGGCCAGCCTGTGGCGGTGATGCAGGGCCGGATGCACCACTACGAGGGCTACTCCTTTGAGGAGATCACCTTCGCGGTGCGGGTACTGTACCTGCTGGGTTGCCGCACCCTCATTGTCACCAACGCCGCCGGCTGCGTCAATACCCAGTGGCAGCCCGGGGACCTGATGCTCATTACCGACCAGATCAAGCTCTTCTCCGAGTCCCCCCTCCGGGGCCCCAACCTCAGCCAGTTCGGCACCCGGTTCCCCGACTCCTCCCACCTATACACCCCCCGGCTACAGCAGCTGGCCCGGGAGCAGGCCCAGTCCCTTGGCCTGACCTTGCGGGAGGGTGTCTATTTCTACTGCTACGGTCCCCAGTACGAGACTCCCGCCGAGGTGCGGGCCATCCGTATCCTGGGCGGCGACGCGGTTGGTATGTCCACCGCCCCCGAGGTCACGGTGGCCGGCCACTGCGGCATGGAGGTGCTGGGCCTGACCCTGCTGTCCAATATGGCCGCCGGTATTCTGGATAAGCCCCTCACCGAGGCAGAGGTACTGGCTGCCGCCGAGGCCGCTAAGGACCGATTCTCCGGTCTGGTCCGGGCCTGTCTAAGCAAGCTGTAACTACACAAGGAGGCTTCCGCCCATGTCCATTTTGTTTGAACATGTCACCGCCGTCACCATGGACCCGTCCCGGCCCCTGCTCCGGGACGGCTACGTGCTGGTGGAGGGGAGCCGGGTGGCCCAGGTGAGCCAGACCCGGCCCCAGGTGAACGCGGAGCGGGTCATTGACGGCCGGGGCAGAGTGATGCTCCCCGGCCTCATCAATGCCCACACCCATCTGCCCATGACCTTGATGCGGGGCTACGGCGGAGGCTGCGACCTCCAGACCTGGCTCAACCAATATATCTTCCCCGCCGAGGACAAGCTGGATTCTCCTAGCGTCCGGGCGGGCACCGACCTGGCCCTGGCCGAGCTCATCGCCGGGGGCGTGACCTGTGTGGCCGATATGTACTACTTCTGCTCCGACATCGCCCAGGCGGTGGCGGACAGCGGTCTGAGCGCCAACCTGTCCCGCTCTCTGGTGGCCTTCCAGGACCAGGCGGTGGAGGAGATGGCCTCCTGGAAGGAGATGGAGGAGCTCTACAGCCAGTGGCACGGCTACGACGACGGCCGTATCTTGGTGGACGCCTCCGTCCACGCCGAGTACACCTCCTATGCCTGTCCCTCCCTGTGGGAGAAGACGGGCCGCTGGGCCGCTGACCGGGGATTGGGCATCCAGATCCACATCTCCGAGACCCAGTCGGAGCACGCCAAGTGTCTCCAGCGCCACGGCAAGACCCCCCTGGCCCTCTTTGACCAGTACGGGGTGTGGCAGGCCCGTGGGGTGGCCGCCCACTGTGTGTGGGTGAGCGAGGAGGATATGGCCCTCATGGCCCGGCGGGGGATCACCGCCGTCCACAACCCCGTGTCCAACCTGAAGCTGGCCTCGGGGATCGCCCCCGTGCCCGACCTGCTCCGGGCGGGGGTGAACGTGGCCCTGGGCACCGACGGCGTGGCCTCCAACAACAGCCACGACCTGCTGGAGGAAGTGAAGCTGGCCGCCCTGCTCCACAAGGGGGTGCGCCGGGACCCTACCGCCGTCACCGCCCACCAGGCTCTGGCCATGGCCACCGTCAACGGGGCCCGGGCCCTGGGCCGGAACACCGGGGTCATCGCCCCGGGGAAGGACGCAGACCTCATTTTGGTGGACTTCACCCACCCCAACCTCATCCCCTGCCACGGCGTGGAGGAAAATCTGGTCTTTTCCGCCCGGGGCTCCGACGTGGTGATGAATATGGCCCGGGGTAAGGTCATATATGAGAATGGGACGTTTTTGACCCTGGACCTGGAGCGCATCCGGAGCCAGCTGGAAGGATACGCCCTGCCCCATATCTTTGGACGATAAGGCCGGCTCCCCGCCGGTCCGCTAGGAGGACACTATGGCCCATCAACGTCAGGCCCCCCGGCGCTGTGCCGGCACATCCAAATCCAATACCTTCTTCGGCGGCGCCGCCATCCTGGCGGTGGGCATCATGGTAGTGAAGGTCATCGGCATGTTCTATAAAATCCCTCTGGTGTGGATCATCGGGGACCAGGGCACCGCCGACTTCAACAACGCCTACAACATCTACGCCGTTCTGCTCACCATCTCTACCGCCGGCCTGCCGGTGGCGGTATCCAAGCTGGTCAGCGAGGCCAGCGCCACGGGCAAGCACAACCAGGTGCGGCGGATCTTCCGCCTGGCCCTGGCCCTGTTCCTCACTTTAGGGGTGCTGTCCTTCCTCATCATGTTCTTCCGGGCCGACTGGCTGGCCGAGATGATGCACGACACCAAGGCCGCCCCTGGCATCCGGGCTCTGGCCCCGGCCGTCATCTGCGTGGGCTGTCTGTCCGCCTTCCGGGGCTACTCCCAGGGTCACAGCAACATGACCCCCACCGCCGTCTCCCAAATCATTGAGGCCCTGTGCAAGCTGGTGGTGGGCCTGGGTCTGGCCTTCTGGATCATCAAGGCGGGTCAGGGAGAGGATATGGCCGCCGCCGGAGCCATCACCGGCGTCACCGTGGGCACCATCGTGGCCCTGGCCTATATGGTGCTCAATTTCTTCATGGGCCGGGATCAGACTCCTCTGAGCCGGGACGTCCCCGACGCCCCCCGGACCATTCTCCAGGACATTTTACGCATTGCCATCCCCATCACCCTCAGCTCCTCCATGGTGGGCATCGTCACCGTCATCGACTCCTCCTTGGTCCAGGGACAGCTACAGCGGGTGCTATTGGAAAACACGGACAGCTGGAAGCTGTACACCAGCTTTGTGGACTTCTCCACCCTGGAGCAGGCCATGGACAGCTGGACCGCCTCTCTGCCCGCCAACACCGCCCTTACCCTCTCCGCCCTGAAGGATCAGATTCAGACGGAGCTGGCCTCCGGCACCACCCAGAGCGCCGCCCAGACCCTCCTCACCACCCTGGAGGACATCAGCCGTACCCTTTATGGCAACTACTCCGGCGCCCTGAACATCTATAACCTGCCCACCTCCCTCATGGCCGCCATCACCGCCTCGGTGATTCCCGCCGTCTCCGCCTCCCTGGCCCGCCGGGACCGGAAGGGCACCGCCCGCATCACCGGTTCCGCCCTGCGGATTACCGCCCTGTTGGCCTTCCCCATGGGGGTGGGGCTGTTCGTGCTGGGCAAGCCCATCATGCGCCTGCTGTTCTCCGCCAGCCTGGACGTGGACCTGGCCGGTCCGCTGCTGTCCACCCTGGGCCTGGCCACCGTGTTTGTGTGCATGATGCTGGTGTGCAACTCCATCCTCCAGGCCCACGGCTTTGTCAACCTGCCCGTGCTCATCATGGTGCTGGGGGGCGTGGTCAAGATCTTTGCCAACTACAATGTGGTGGCCCTGCCCGGCGTGGGCATCTACGGCGCCCCCCTGGGCAACATCCTGTGCTTCGGCCTGTGCCTGGCCATGGGGCTGGTGGTCATTGCCCGGGTCATCCCCAACCGCCCCAGCTACCTGCCCATCTTCCTGAAGCCCCTGGCCGCCTCCGCCCTCATGGGTGGGGGAGCCTGGGCGGTGTACGGCCTGGTGTCCCGCCTGCTCAGCCGTGTCCCCGAGGGGGGCACGGAGCGGGTACTGAGCAACACCGGCAACGCCCTGGCCACCCTGCTGGCTATTGGAGTGGCTGTGGTACTGTATGTTGTTTTGGTCGTAGCTCTGCGGTGCATCTCCCGGGACGACCTGGCTCTGATGCCCAAGGGCGACAAGCTGGCCAAGCTGCTTCGGCTATAAAAATCGCCTATATTTTGGTAATTTTATCTTTTTTGTGGACATTTTTCTCATTTTTGGCAGACTTGCGGAAAATTAACTTGATAAGGAAGCGAAACTGTGGTAGATTTTCAATGTATGGACCGTTACGGCATGGACGACCTGAAACGCATCATGGAGCTGCTCCGTGCCCCGGAGGGCTGTCCCTGGGACCGGGAGCAGACCCACCAATCCATCCGGCGCAACATGCTGGAGGAGGCCTATGAGGTGGCCGAGGCCATCGACGAGGAGAGCCCCGAGCACCTGAAGGAGGAGCTGGGGGACGTGCTGCTCCAGGTGGTCTTCCACGCCCGAATGGCGGAGGAGGCCGGACAGTTCACCTTTGACGACGTGGTGGATGGCATCTGCAAAAAGCTGGTCTTCCGCCACCCCCACGTCTTCGGCTCGGTGAACGCCGCCGACGCCGACGGGGCCCTCACCACCTGGGAGGCCCAAAAGCGGGAGGAGAAGGGGCAGAAGACCGCCGGGGACACCCTGGATGCGGTGGCCCGTTCCCTGCCTGCCCTGATGCGGGCGGAAAAAATTCAGGCCAAAGCGGCAAAAGCGGGCTTTGACTGGGAGTGTGTGGGCCCGGTTTTGGACAAGATATCGGAGGAGGCCCGGGAGCTGGAGCAAGCGGTCCGGGATCAGTCCAACATGGAGGAGGAGCTGGGTGACCTGCTCTTCGTCACCGTCAAGGCCGGACGGTTTTTGGGCCTGGACAGTGAGCTGGCCCTCCACGCCGCCTGCGAGAAATTCATCCGCCGCTTCCGGGCGGTGGAGGCTCTGGCGGACAAGCCCCTCCAGGAGCTGGACGTCCCCTCTTTGGAGGCGCTGTGGCGCCAGGCCAAGGAGCAGGAACAGCAGGCAACTTAATATTCCCTACTTGGGGGGATTTAAGTATATTTTTTGACGGCCCCGGGCGGCCGTCCCATGCACAGGAGGAAAATGACCATGAATAAGACCGAACTCATCGCTGCTGTGGCTGAGAAGGCCGAGCTGTCCAAGAAGGACGCGGAGGCCGCCATTACCGCCACTATCGACGCCATTACCGAGGCCCTCAGCCAGGACGAGAAGGTGCAGCTGGTTGGCTTTGGCTCCTTTGAGGTGAAGGCCCGCGCCGAGCGGGTAGGCCGCAACCCCAAGACCAAGGAGACCATTAAGATCCCCGCCTCCAAGACTCCCGTGTTCAAGGCGGGCAAGGCGCTGAAGGACTCCATTAAGTAAGGTTACTGAAACAGGAAATGGGGACGCTGACTTCAGCGTCCCCATTTTGCACACACCGGCGGAGCTCCGCCCCAGGAGGAGAACAAGATTATGCGACTGGACAAATGGCTGAAAGTATCCCGCCTCATCAAGCGGCGCACCGTGGCCAACGAGGCCTGCGATAACGCCCGGGTCACCGCCAACGGCCGGCCGGTGAAGGCCAGCTATGACGTGAAGGTGGGGGACATTCTGGAACTGAAATTCGGCGAGCGCACCCTGCGGGTGGAGGTGCTGGTGGTGGCGGACAACGTGGGCAAAAACGACGCCGCCGCCATGTACCAGGAGGTGCTCTGAGGTGCCCGCCCGGATGCTGGGCCGCCTGACTGCCTTCCCCCTGGCCTTTGCCCTGCTGCTCACCGGCGGCCTGACGGGCTGCGCCTCCCGGGGGCCGGCCCAGGTGGAGACCCAGATTTTCGCCATGGACACGGTGATGTCCCTGGCCCTCTACGGGGAGGACCAGACCTCCTTGCAAGGCACCCTGGACGGACTGGTGGACACCCTCTATCAGCTGCAAAACACCCTCTCCGTCACCGATGAGGCCAGTGAGCTCTCCGCCCTGAACCGTTCGGCGGGCCAGCCCGTCTCCCTCTCCGCCCAGACGGAGGAGGTACTCTCCGCCGCCCTGGAGCTGTGCGCCCTCACCGGGGGCGCTTTGGATCTCACCGCCTACCCGGCGGTGAAGGCCTGGGGCTTTACCACGGGGGAATACCGCTTGCCCGGGGCAGCTGAGCTGACCGAACTGGCCCAACACATCGACTATACCCAGCTTCAGCTGGATTCCTTCGCCCACACCGCCTGTCTGCCCCAGGGGATGGAGGCGGACCTGGGGGCGGTGGCCAAGGGCTACGCCGGGGACGTGCTGGCGGGGCAGCTGGAGCAGGCGGGGGTGACCAGCGCCCTGCTGGACCTGGGCCAGAGCACCATCCTGGCCGTGGGAGACAAGCCCGACGGCTCCCCCTGGCGCATCGGGGTCCAGGACCCGGCGGGGGAGAGCTACCTGGGGGTCATCACCCTCTCCGGACAGGCCATGGGCACCTCAGGGGGCTATCAGCGCTACTTTGAGGAGGACGGGGTGCGCTACTGGCACATCTTAGACCCGGACACCGCCGCTCCCGCCCGGTCGGGGGTGGCCTCAGTGACGGTGGTGGGGGACAAGGGCCTGGTGTGCGACGGCCTGTCCACCGCCCTGTTCGTCCTGGGTGTGGACGACGGCATCCAGCTTTGGCGGGACCACCCGGAGCTGGGCATGGAGATCCTGTTTGTCCTGGAGGACGGCTCCCTGGTGCTCACCCCCGGCCTGGAGGACTCCTTCACCCTGGCCCAGGAGGGACGGGAGGTGACGGTGGTCTCATGAGCAAAAGTGCCAAATGGGTGCTGGCCCTGCTGGCGGCAGCCGCCGTCCTGGCCACCGCAGCCCTGGTCGTTCCCCCAAAACAGCAGGAGGAGGACCCTGTGGCCCGCATCACCCTGGATGGGGAGCTGGTCAAGGAAATCAAACTCAATCAGGTGGGGGCCTCCTTCTCCTTCACGGTGACGGGGGCATCAGGCCTGACCAACACCATTCTGGTGGAAAAGGGCCGCATCCGGGTGGAGGAGGCCGACTGCCCCGACCAGATCTGTGTGGACCAGGGGTTTATCTCCGACGGCACCGTCCCCATCGTGTGCCTGCCCAACCACCTGGTCATTGAGATCGCGGGGGGAGGGGAAGCCTTTGACGCAGCCACCGGCTAAGGGAGCCAAGCGGCTCACCCGTCTGGCCCTCCTCACCGCCATCGCCCTGACCATCTTCATGGCCGAGGCCCAGTTGCCCCCTCTGGTGCCCATTCAGGGCGTGAAGCTGGGACTGGCCAACATCGTCACCGTCTATGCCGTCTTTGTCCTGGGGGCGGGAGACGCTCTGCTCATTCTGGCCGGACGGATTTTCCTGGGGGCGGTGTTCTCCGGGCAGATGATGACCATTCTCTACTCCGCCGGAGGGGGACTGCTGGCCTGGCTGGTGATGGTAGTCCTGGCCCGGCTCCTCACCTCCAAGCAGATCTGGCTGTGCAGCCCCGTGGCCGCCCTGTTCCACAACCTGGGGCAGCTGCTGGTGGCCGCCGGGGTGATGAAGACCTGGGTGGTCATGGCCTACCTGCCCTACCTGATCCTCTCAGGCATCCTCACCGGGCTGTTCACCGGCCTGTGTGCCCAATTTTTATTAAACCGGCTCAGCCGCTTATAACAAAGGAGAGCCCGCCGCAATACGCGGCGGGCCCTCCTTTTTGATTTTCACTCTTCCAATCAGGATGACAATGAGGTTTGCAGGGTGTCCCAGAAGGTCTCCCCCCTCCAGCCCCCCTCGCTGCCC